>JAFUAH010000001.1 GCA_017464345.1 Bacteroidaceae bacterium | reverse complement strand
GTCGATGAACGGCCGTTCATCGACGACGGATGTGCGTCCGTCGGTCGGCGGATGTTCGTCCGTCGGTCGGTGTACGCAGTTTCCCGTGTGTTGCTGTCAGTTTTTCATTATACAGTGGGGATTTTGTTGAGGGGAAGGGTGAATTAATCGTTACATTTCTGTGCGTAAATCTTTGTAATTAGACTCCTTTTTTGTATTTTTGCCCAATCTATACCTTAATTTATATATATAAAGAGATGAAAAAAGGCAGACTTATGGCCGTGGCAGTGGCACTCATATCCTCCATGGCAGTCCAGGCTCAGACGGCTCTGACACCTTCGGATATGAAATCGATGACGACCACGGAAAATGGTTCCTGGGTGAGCATCCACGACCCCTCGGTGGTCTATCGCAACGGGCAATATTACATCTGGGGGTCGCACCTTGGCGTGGCATCGAGTCGCGACTTGGTGACGTTCACAGGCCTCTCGGCTGGCAACCAGACCTTTGCCAAGCCCAATGGCACGCGTTGCGGTTTTGCTACAGCCTTCAACGAGCAGGCGGTCAAGCAGGTGAAGAACTATCAGGGGCAGCAAGTGGACTTCCCACAGGTGGATGCCGAAGCCTGGTGTTCGTGGTATGCCGAGAATAAGGAGACATGGGTGAACGGCGACATGTGGGCCCCCGACATCGTTTGGAACGAGACGATGCAGAAGTGGTGCATGTACCTGAGCCTGAACGGTGATAACTGGGCCAGTGTGGTTATCCTGCTTACGGCTCCTTCGGCTACAGGGCCTTTCACTTATCAGGGTCCCGTGGTGATGGGCGGGTTCACAGGTGGAAGCCATAATGACCGTACGGACAAGGCCATAGCTGCCCCCAGCTACAAGAATACCGACATGGAGGTGGCTCTTGGTTCTCTGTCTTCCCTGCCTGCACGCTACAATCAGCAGGGACGTTGGGGCACCTACTGGCCCAACTGTATCGACCCCTGTGCCTTTTTTGACGAGGAGGGTGAGTTGTGGCTGGCATACGGTTCCTGGAGCGGTGGCATCTTCATGTTGAAACTGGACAAGGAGACTGGTCTGCGTGATTACACCTATACCTACACATCAGATTTTGACACGAAAGGGGCCAACTTTACCAGTGACCCCTACTTCGGTAAGCGCATAGCTGGCGGATATTATGTCAGTGGCGAGGGCCCCTATATCCAGCACATCGGCCACTACTACTATCTCTTCATGAGCTACGGTGGCTTTGCTCCCGACGGAGGCTATGAGATGCGCATCTTCCGTTCGGAGAAACCCGATGGCCCTTACGTCGATGCTACGGGAACTGCAGCCACCTACACGGGATATCAACTGAACTTTGGCCCCAATGCTGCTACAAATCGTGGAATGAAGCTCCTGGGCGCTTACAACGGCTGGGGCTTGCAGAACGTTGGCGAGTGTGCCCAGGGTCATAACTCCGCATGCCAGGATGCTCAAGGACGTTCGTTCGTAGTCTATCACACGAAATTCAACGACGGCACGGCTGGTCATCAGGTGCGTACCCACCAGCTCTTCCTCAACGAGAAAGATTGGCTCGTGGCTGCGCCCTTCTGCTATCGCGGGGAGACACTGACCGATGCCGACATTGCTTCGCTCTCTCTATATACGGCTGACGAAATAGCCGGCACATATTACTTTATGTTGCATCCCTACAAACTTAACCACAATGCTTACGAAGAGGTGACTCCCACGGAATTGACACTGACAGCTGAAGGCAGAGTGACGGGTGCATACTCCGGCACGTGGTCGGTGAAGGCAGGAACGTCGTACCTGACATTGAAGTTGGGCACAACCACGTATTATGGTGTCTTCCTTCCCCAGCACGTCAATGGTTCTACAACTGCAAACTACAAAACCTCTGGGATGGAGGCCGTGGCTTTCACGGCCGTGGCCTCCAGCGGCGTTCCTGTCTGGGGATATAAGTTAGCTCCGCAGTATGCCGTGGCTACGAATTTTGTCAATCATCCCGTCCCGGTGAAGGAGGGCGGCACTTACTCCACGAATCTGGAACTGATGTATACCCCGACGGACAATGCCATACTCCGTTGGACTTCATCTGCCCCCGATGTTATCGATGAAACGGGCAAATATTCGCCCCGCGAGACTGTTACCCCAGTTGTACTGACTGCCCGTCTGGAGTGTGGCAACTATTACTGGGAACAGGCCTACAATGTGAAAGCGCAGAAGGAGGTTATACCGGCTGGCGACTATCTGAGTGCGTTGGTCGCTTACTACGATTTCAATGCCTCGCCCTGCATCAATGCCTATAATACGACGGAAAAGACCTATTTCGGAACCACGGGCACCAAGCCTGTTCTGACCACGGACTACAGCCGTTTTGGTAGCGTGGTGCATCAGTCGGTGGGAGACAAGGGAAAGAATTCACAGACCCGTATGCCTAACCCGTTGCTCAACCGCACGGAACTGAATGGCTTCAGCGTTAGTCTATGGATAAAACGAACGGCGGATGACCAGTGGAATGGTATTTGGGGATTCTTCAACGGGACATTGCCCACTGTTGCTTCCCCTCGTTTCTTCCTTACGGGCAATTCCGCCATTGGCTATAACGACAATGCTGGTACAACTTTTGCCATCAATCATCCCGACAATGGAGCCTTCACTGATATCCCTGTTGGCCAATGGGCCTGGGTGACAGTTACCGTAGGGGAGACTAATGGCGTCAGTCTTTACGTAAATGGAACGAAGAAAACCCTCCACAAGGTAACTTCCAGTACTGGGGCTACGACTGCAAAGACCATCCCATACGCCGACCTGCTGGAGAAAGTGACGGCTATGCGTTACTTCTATCTGGGAGTCGGATCGGACTGGGGGTCGGCCGACTGCTACATCGACGATTTGATGATTCACAGCCGCGAACTCTCGGCCACAGATGTGCGTGCGTTGAATACGATGGTGAATCGTGTCACTGATTTCACCTTGGGCGAGGGCGGAACGGGACTCTCTGAAATTGAAGATGAAGACGTGAAAGCGAAGACGGGTATCTACGACCTTCTGGGGCGTCGGGTTCTGAATCCGAATCGTGGACTATATATTATAAATGGAAAAAAAGTGTTCCTCAAATAAGGAGTTATTTATTAAATTGTCAAATAGAAAAAACTTTATGCTCCGTAGAATCCGCATACTGCTGGCCATCGTTTTTGGGTTGGGGGTGACGCTGTTGTTCCTCGACTTCACAGGGACGGCACACCGCTATATCGGCTGGATGGCCAAAGTCCAGTTTTTGCCTGCCGTGCTGGCGGTAAACATCCTTGTCGTGGTAGGTCTAGTGCTTCTCACCCTCTTGCTGGGGCGTATCTATTGTTCCGTGGTCTGTCCCTTGGGTGTGATGCAGGACATTATTGCTTGGGTGAGCAAACGTAAGTTGTTCCGTAAGAACAAACGGGCCAAGTTGGCCAACAAGTACAGCTATTCGCCGACGAAACGTGTGTTGAGGGCTTTGGTGTTGCTCCTATTCCTCATCCTGATGGTTGCTGGCCTGAACAGTTTGGCCATCCTCATAGCCCCCTATAGTGCATACGGGCGCATAGCAGCCAATCTGATGCAGCCCCTGTGGCTCTGGGCCAACAACGGATTGGCAGCCCTGGCCGAGCATTACGACTCGTATGCCTTTTATACAGTGGATGTGTGGATGCGCAGCCTTTCCACTTTGCTCGTGGCCGTGGGAACATTGCTGGTTATTGCCGTACTGGCGTGGCGTGGAGGGCGTACGTATTGCAATACCATTTGTCCCGTGGGCACCATACTGGGCTATCTCAGTCATTTCTCGATGCATGGCCCCGTTTTCGAAACCGATAAGTGCAACGGCTGTAAACTCTGCCAGCGCAATTGCAAGGCCAGTTGCATTGATGTTGCCAATCATCACGTCGATATGACCCGTTGCGTGATGTGCGGTGACTGTATGGACATCTGCCCACAGAAGGCCATGCAGTTCGGTAACCGTTGGAAGGGGGGGGGGAGTTCTGCTGGCCATTCTAGTTCTGCTAGTACAGCTCGCCATTCTAGCCCTGCTGGCACTTCTGACATTTCTGGCGAATCTAAAGAATCTCTTGCCGACCCGTCGCGTCGCAACTTCGTGAAGGGTCTGGGCCTTGTGACCACGGCTGTTACCCTCGATGCGGCGGCAAAGACCGTAGATGGTGGACTGGCGGCCATCGAGAACAAGACACTGCCCGAGCGCAAGACTCCCCTGACACCGCCGGGCTCGCTCTCAGCCAAGCATTTTGCCCAGCACTGCACCGCCTGTCAGCTCTGCATTGCCGAGTGCCCCAATCAGGTGCTGCGTCCCAGTAGTAACTTAGAGCACATGATGCAGCCCATGATGGAGTACGAGCGTGGCTATTGCCGTCCCGAGTGCACACGCTGTTCGCAACTATGTCCGACGGGAGCTATCCGCCCCATCACCCGTGAGGAGAAGACGGCCCACCAGATAGGCCATGCCGTATGGATAAAGGATAACTGCCTGCCCGTGACCGGCGGTGTCGATTGTGGCAACTGTGCCCGTCACTGTCCGGTTGGGGCCATCGAGATGGTGCCTCTTGACGAGGCTGCCGAGGAATTGACCATGATACCTGCCGTGAACGAGGCTGTCTGCATCGGTTGCGGCGCTTGCGAAAATCTGTGCCCGGCCCGCCCCGTCAGTGCCATTTATGTCGAAGGTTACGAAATCCATAGGGAGATATAAATTGTAGGGGCGTACCCTGTGTATGTCCGTGGAATAGCATAAGCAATTAATTATGGAAAGAAGAGACTTTATCAAGATACTGAGCACGGGAACTGCCACGGCTGCCTTGGTTGGCTGTGGACTCAAGAAAGAGGGCGATACAGACCCTCTGGGACACCATACTGGCGAGATTCCCACAGACCAGATGACCTACCGCGACAACCCCACGACGGGCGACCGTGTGTCATTGCTTGGCTACGGTATGATGCGCCTACCCAACAAGGTTGGGGGCTCGTCGCGCGATGCAGATAACCCGGCGGAAGAACAAATCGACCAAGAGGAAGTAAATCGCCTTGTGAAGGTTGCCCTCGACCACGGCGTGAACTATTTTGACACCAGCCCAGCCTACTGTCGTGGACACAGCGAGGAAGCGACGGGCATTGCCCTAAAGGCAAGCGGCTATCCACGTGACAAATACTATATTGCAACGAAACTCTCTAACTTCTCGCCCGAGCAGTGGTCATACCGGGAGGGTGTGAAGATGTTCGAGAACTCCCTGCGGTACCTCCAGACCGACTACATTGACTACCTCCTCCTGCACGGCATAGGCATGGGGGGCATGGAGGCCTACAACGGGCGCTACATCGACAACGGCCTGCTCGACTACCTGTTGCAACAGCGCAAGGCCGGACGCATCCGCAATCTCGGTTTCTCGTACCACGGCGACGTGGAAGTCTTCGACTATCTGCTTTCCCGACAGGACGACTACCAATGGGACTTCGTGCAGATACAGTTGAACTACGTCGATTGGCACCTGGCCGACGAGACCAATGCCCGTAACACTGATGCCGAATACCTATATGGCGAACTGGAGAAGCGTGGCATACCTGCCGTCATCATGGAGCCCCTCCTGGGTGGGCGACTGGTGAATATGCCGAACCACATCGTGGCCACCCTGAAGCAGAAACGACCCGAGGACAGCGTGGCCTCGTGGGCCTTCCGCTATGCTGGTTCGAAGCCTGGGGTGATGACTGTCCTGTCGGGCATGACCTATATGGAGCATTTGGAGGACAACCTGCGCACCTTCAGCCCCTTGCAGCCCCTGACCGACGAGGAGCAGGAATGGTTGGAGACCGACGTGGCCAATCTCTACGTCTCGTACCCCACCATCCCCTGCAACGACTGCAAGTACTGTATGCCGTGTCCCTATGGGCTAGACATCCCGGCCATCCTGCTCCACTACAACAAGTGTGTGAACCTCGGCAACGTGCCAGAGAGTATGCAGGCCGAGAACTATTGGCAGGCTCGTCGTGCCTTCCTCATCGGCTACGACCGTTCAGTGCCCCGTCTGCGCCAGGCCAACCACTGCATCGGTTGCGGTCGTTGCGTGGAGCACTGTCCGCAGCGCATCAACATTCCGCGAGAGCTGCAACGCATCGACTCCTTTGTCGAGAAACTCAAACAGAACAAACTGTGAACGATTCTTCTTCTCTCTTAATTATTAATTCTTAATCAAAATTAGTATATGAATCACCTATTATTCCTCGGTGGCATAGGCCTACAGGAGATTCTCGTCATCCTGCTCATCGTCTTGCTCTTCTACGGTGGCAAGAAGGTTCCCGAAATGATGCGTGGCCTCGGCCAGGGCGTGAAGGCCTTCAAGGATGGTATGAACAGCCCTCTCCCTGCCTCCCCCGTAGAGGGGGAGGAGAAGCAGCCGACAGCCAAGGCCTCCTCTTCCGCAGGCGAAGGTTCGGATTCCCTCTCTTCAGGGGAGGGTAAGGATGGGTCTTTATGACCTTCTGGGACCATCTTGACGAACTGCGTGGCGTGATTATCCGTTGTCTGATGGTCACGCTAGTCCTTATGGTTGTGGCCTTCTTGTTTAGGGAAGAGGTCTTCTATGTGGTTCTTAAGCCCAAGGGCGATGCCATCAAACTCATCAATACGACCGTGACAGGCCAGTTTGTCATCCACATGATGGTCTCCTTCTATGTGGGACTGATAGGTGCCATGCCCTACATCCTCTACCAAATGTTTCATTTCATAGCCCCAGGACTCTACCGGCAAGAACGCCGTTTGGCTGTTCGCCTAGTGTCCTGGGGCTATGTCATGTTCGCTCTGGGCGTACTGTTTTCCTATTTTGTCATCTTCCCTTTCACCATCGACTTTCTGGGCAACTATCAAGTCAATGGCGAGGTGCAAAACATGATTTCACTGGAGAGTTACATTGATACCTTGCTGATGCTCTCGCTGATGCTCGGCATCGTATCCGAACTGCCTGTCGTCACATGGCTACTCTCTCGTTTTGGTTTGATTACAGCCGATGCCATGCGCCGTTATCGCCGTCCGGCCTTGCTGACCATCGTTGTAGTAGCGGCCATCATTACCCCCACAAGCGATGCTTTCACGCTCTTGCTCGTCTCGATTCCTATCTACGTGCTTTACGAAACTAGCATTTGGGTGGCCCGATGAAGAAAGGCTATAAAAGGGAAGTGAAAAAATTGGACGATTGAGAATAAAAAACGTATCTTTGCATTGAATAACCCAATAAATCTAATAACAATGAAAAAACTATTTACCTTTATTTGCGTAGCCCTGATGGTCATGGGCTCATGGGCACAAGTGAGTTACGACGTGATTCCCCAGCCACGTAGTGTGCAACTTAATCCGAATGGCGAAGTGTACGTGCTGTCACAACAGGCTGTGGTCACATGGGTTTCGGGCAATGAAAAGATGGCTTCGAATGCCCTGCTGCTATCGGAATACTTACAGGCTGATGCTCAGTTTACGGTGGTGCCACAGGCCGATGTGAAACGCTCTGCCAAAAAAGGGGCTCCTGTTGGTGCCGCCATCACGCTGTGTCTGGCTCCAGCCAAGGGCAATGTCGCTAAGAAGGGCAAGTCTGCTGCCCAAAAAAGGCAGTCCTCCCTCTCCGACAATCCCGATGCCTACCAGCTGACGGTGGATCAGAATGGTGTTACCATCATAGGTGTAACCGAGGAAGGTGTATTCCGTGGTATCCAGACCCTACGCAAGGCTATTGGCACGCAGGGAGGTGCTCAGATAGAACTACCCTATGTTACGATTCAGGATGAGCCCCGTTTCTCCTATCGTGGCGTGCATTTCGACACAGCCCGTCACTTTTTCCCTGTAGACTTCATAAAGACCTTCATCGACATCATGGCGCTGCATGGCTGCAACCAGTTCCACTGGCACTTGACCGAAGACCAGGGATGGCGCTTCGAGGTGAAGTCGATGCCCAAACTGGCGCAGAAGGGCAGCGTGCGCAAGCAGACGGTTCTGGGGCGCAATGCTGGCATCTACGACGGCCAGCCCTATGGAGGATATTACACACAGGAGGACTGTCGCGAGATTGTGGCATATGCAGCCAAACGCTATATCAATGTCATTCCTGAAATTGACTTACCCGGTCACATGCTGGGCGCATTGCATGTCTATCCAGAACTGGGCTGTACAGGCGGTCCCTATGAGGTATGGCCCACTTGGGGGGTATCAGAGGACGTGCTCTGTGCTGGTAACCCCAAGACGCTGGACTTCTTGAAAAGAGTCTATGACGAACTTTGTGAGGTGTTCCCTTCCAAACTGATACATATCGGCGGTGACGAAAGTCCACGCGTTCGCTGGAAACATTGCCCTAAATGCCAGGCCAAGATGAAGGAACTGGGACTGAAAAACGAGGCTGAATTGCAGACCTACATCAACAAGGAGATGGACAAACACTTGACGGCTAAGGGACGCACCCTCATCGGGTGGGACGAGACCTTGGAAGGCGGTCTGAGTGAAAACGGCATCGTCATGTCGTGGCGTGGCATGAAGGGCGGTATTGAAGCAGCCCGTCAGCACCATCGCGTCATTATGACCCCCACGGACTATTGCTACATCGACTACTACCAGCTGAAGGATGACTGGGCGCAGCCCCACGGCATAGGTGGCTACGTGCCCGTTAGCAAGGTTTATAGCCTGGAGCCCGTTCCTTCAGAACTGACCGAGGAGGAGGCTCAGTACATCCTTGGCCCACAGGTGAACTTATGGACGGAGTACGTCGGCTTCCCCGAACATGCCATGTACATGCTCCTGCCCCGTCTGGATGCCATCAGCGAAGTGCAGTGGCTACCCAAGGAACAGAAAAACTATGAGACCTTCAAACAGCGTCTTGGGCGTATGGAGCAACTTTATGATCGTTTGGGCTATAAGTACTGTCACAAGACGGAGTAGGCTTCCCCATGTCTCTTTGCATATCATTGAATAATGAACTATATACTGAAAGAACTCGTCATCGGATATCCGGGCCATAAAGTGGCTGGCCCGGTATCCGCAACCTTGCAAGGAGGAGAACTATGCTGTCTTTTAGGGGCCAACGGGGCTGGAAAGAGCACACTCTTACGTACGTTGGCTGCCTTTCAACCCTCTATCTCCGGACAAGTATACCTTGGCGACCGCCTCTTATCTGAGATACCTCCCCGTGAACTGAGTACCCTCATCGGTATTGTCCTGACCGACCGCATCCGCACACCGGGGTTGACCGTACGTGACATGGTGGCCATGGGACGCAGCCCGTATACCAACTTTTGGGGGCGACTGACCTCTGCAGACCATCGGCTGGTGGATGAGGCCATGTATCAGGTGGGCATCACAGCATTTGCGAATCGCCCCATGGCTATGCTGAGCGATGGTGAACGACAGAAGGTGATGATTGCTAAGGCATTGGCACAAGGTACCCCTGTCATCCTTCTGGACGAACCTACGGCCTTCCTTGACTTTCCCAGTAAAGTGGAGGTGATGTTGCTATTAAGTCGTTTGGCCCACGAGATGGACAAGAGCATATTCCTCTCTACTCACGATTTGGATTTGGCCCTGCAGACGGCCGATCGTTTGTGGCTGATGCGCCGAACTGCCTCTGGGGATTCTGGCCAGCCAGAAAATGGCATAGCCGGGACCGATGAGCATCCTCTCTTTGCCATGGGCACACCGCGTCAGTTGGCCACAGACGGAATCCTGCCCCGCTTCTTTCCTAGTCCCCATGTTACATTTGATGCGGAAGAACTGCGCTTCCGCATCAATTTGTAATGGGGCTTTTTATTTCACTAACGTGAAATTGAGCTGCTTGCGCTCTAGGTTGGCTGAGGCTATCCGGATGCGCACCTGGTCGCCCAGCGAGTAGCGGCGGTGGTGGCGGCGCCCCCAGAGGCAGTAGTTCTTCTCGTCCAGTTCGTAGTAGTCGTCGTCCAGGTCGCGCAGGGGCACCAGGCCCTCGCACTTGTTCTCGTCGATTTCTACAAACAGACCGTACTCCGTCACTCCGGATATGGTGCCCTGGAACTCCTGGCCGATGCGCTCCTGCATGAACTCCACCTCTTTGTACTTGATGCTGGCCCGCTCAGCCTGCACGGCGGTCTGCTCCATCTGGCTGGCGTGCTCGCACAGCTCCTCATACTTGCCCTTCATGACGCTGCGCCCACCTTCGGCATAGCGGAAGAGCAGGCGGTGGACCATCAGGTCGGGATAGCGGCGAATGGGACTGGTGAAGTGGGTGTAGTAGTCGAAGGCCAGTCCGTAGTGACCGATGTTCTGGGTGCTGTACTTGGCCTTCATCATAGCCTTCAGGGTCACCATCTCCACGAGGTTCTGCTCGCGTCGGCCCTTTACGTCGTGGAGCATACGGTTGATGTTCTGGCTGACGGTCTTGTTCGAGCCTGTGGGCTTCAGCTTGAGGCCGAACTTCAGGACGAACTCCGAGAGGTTCATCAACTTATTTTCGTCAGGCTGCTCGTGGATGCGATAGACGAAGACCTTCGGCGACTTGCCACTTACAGGCTTCCCGTTCACCGTCTGGCGTGAGCTCTTGCCCTGCTTGCCGATGCTCTCGGCCACGGTGCGGTTGGCCAGCAGCATGAATTCCTCCACCAGTTTGTTGGCATCCTTAGCTACCTTGAAATAGACATTCAGCGGACGGCCCTGCGGGTCTATCTCAAAGCGCGTCTCCTGCCGGTCGAAATCGACGGCCCCCTCCTGAAAGCGCCGCTGGCGCAGTTGGCGGGCCATGCGGTTGAGCGTGATGAGTTCGTCGGCGAAGTGCTCGGCGGGCTCGTAGTCGGGGCACTCGGGGGCCATGTGGTCGCCTGGGTTCTGATAGTCCTCGGGACTGGCCTCGCCGTGTGCCTCCAGTACCTGCTGCACCTCCTCGTAGATGAAGCGTCGGTTGGAGCGGGTGACGGTCTTGGCCAGGTGCCAGTCTTTCACCTCGGCCCGCTCGTTCATGAGGAAGATGACGCTGTAGGTCAGCTTGTCCTCGTCGGGGCGCAGGGAGCAGATGTTGTTGCATAGGCGCTCGGGCAGCATGGGCACGGTGCGGTCCACCAAGTAGATGCTGGTGCCGCGTCGCTGGGCCTCGCGGTCGATGATGCTGCCCTCCTGGACGTAGTGCGAGACGTCAGCGATGTGTACCCCCACCTCCCACATGCTCACCCCCACCTTTCGGATACTGATGGCATCGTCGAAGTCCTTGGCGTCGCGTGGGTCGATGGTGAAGGTCATCACCTGGCGCATGTCCTCGCGCCGGCGGATTTCCTCCTCGGGTATCTCCGCAGGGATGCGGTTGGCTGCCTCCTCCACTTGCTGCGGATAGCGGTAGGGCAGGCCGTACTCAGCCAGTATGGCATGCATCTCGGTTGTGTTGTCGCCAGCCTCCCCCAGCACATCCACAACGCGGCCTATGGGGTTCTTGGCATGGACTGGCCATTCCGCTATGCGCACCACCACCTTGTCGCCGTTCCGGGCTCCATGCAAGTGCTGGCGCGGGATGATGATGTCGTTGGCCAGCGTGCGGTCTTCGGTGATGAGGAAGGCCAGGTCGCGGTGCGCTTCCAGCCGGCCCACGTACTTCCGGTCGGCCCGTTTCAGTATTTCCGTCACCATGCCCTCGCGGACGTGGTTCTTGCGCCGTGCCATCATGGTCACCTGCACGCGGTCCCCATCCATGGCATGTAACGAGTTTCGCTCGGCCACCAGTATGGGCCGGCCCCCGCCGTCGGGCGTGAAGGTGTTCTTGCCATTAGCTTTGCGGCAGAACGTGCCCTCCAGCGTCTGGCTCTGCTGCTTCAGCCGGTAGGTGTAGCGTGGTTTCTCGGCAATGATGTCGTCCTGTAGCAAGGCTTCCAAAACGTCCATGCAGAGCATCTTGGCCGGGTGTGTGTCGAGGTTGAGCAGGCGGAATATCGCCTTCAGTTCAAAGTTCTCCTTGGGATGCCCCTCGAAGAGTCCCATCACGCGCTCCGCCAACTGCCGCTTGGTGATGCGCTTGGTCGTTTTGTTTTTTCCTTTTGACATAGTATCGTGTATTTAAGTGCAATTCGTAGTGCAAATATACGGATAATTGCGAACATTTTCTTACTTTTGCAAGGAAATAATCGTCTTGCGCCGCTTCGGGGGTGCAGCCTAATGGAATATAGTATATGATGGACAGGGAATTGAATATTCTCGTTACCGGAGCCTCGGGCTTCATAGGGAGTTTCATTTGCAGCGAAGGCCTCGACCGGGGCTTCCGGGTGTGGGCCGGGATGCGCCGCACCAGCAGCAGCCAGTATCTCACGGATGAACGACTGCGGTTTGCCCAGCTGGACCTAGGGGACTATGAACGGCTGCGCCAGCAGTTGCGTCACTATCGGGAGGAGATGGGCGGACGCGGCTGGGACTATGTGGTTCACGCTGCCGGGGCCACGAAGAGCCTGCGCCGGGAGGGCTTCTTCCAGACCAATACCGAGGGGACAAAGCATCTGGTGCGGGCCCTGATGGCCGAGGACATGGTTCCCCGGCGCTTCGTCTTCGTCTCCTCGCTCAGTATCTATGGGGCCATACGGGAGGAGCCTGTGCGCCGTGCCACCGAGGACAGTCCCTGGATATATGTACCGATACAGGACACCGACACGCCTATGCCTAACACGGCATATGGCGAGAGTAAATTGGCGGCGGAGCAGTTCTTGGCCGGGCTGGCCGGGGAGGTGGGGCTCGACCGCGAGCAGGGGGGATTCCCCTACGTCATCCTGCGTCCCACTGGAGTCTATGGGCCTCGCGAGCGCGACTACTTCCTGATGGCACAGAGCATTCGGCAGCATGTCGATTTCGCCGTGGGCTACCGGCCGCAGGAAATCACCTTCGTCTATGTCTCAGACGTTGTACAAGCGGTCTATAAGGCCATGGATGCCCCTGGCGCCGTGGGACGGGGCTACTTCCTGTCGGACGGTGAAGTCTATGACAGCCGCCGCTTCAGCGACCTCCTGCAGCAGGAAATGGGGCGCTCTTCCGAGACGGGCGAGATTGACTCCCGTCAGGTGCCCTGGGTGCTGCACATCAAGGCTCCGCTGTGGTTCCTCTGGCTGGTGTGCGCCGTCAATGGCATGCTTTGCCGCTGGATGGGACGGCTGACCACGCTGAACCTCGACAAGTACCATATCCTCAGCCAGCGCAACTGGCAGTGCGACATCGGGCCCGCCCGTCGCGATCTGGGCTACGAACCCCAGGTGCAACTGGAGGAAGGTGTACGCCGCTCCGTCCAGTGGTACAGGCAGGAAGGGTGGCTGTAGGGCGGTGGAAAAAATCCTTACATCTTGGAAGCCCCGAAATGGGGGTTATGCAACTAAGTGGCGTGGGGTTATGCAATCACAGGGGTGGGGGTTGCATAACCCCACCCCACTTGGTTACATAACTCCTGTATAGGGGGTATTTCAGCCCATGCTGAGAAATCGTGACATCGGGGGCGGGGAAAGTCGCCGAGAAAAACATTCATTCTTGAGGTTCGGCCTCGGTGAGGATGAAGAGCTTGTCGCTGGGGCGCACCTTGACGGGGAAGGGGATGCTGACGTGCCAGCCCTTCCGGGCCACGGGGACGGGGCGGAGGTCGAAACGAATCTCTGTGGCCGTGCCGTACTGGGCTCCTGTGGTGGGGCCGGTGACGAGGATGCGGTCGCCCTGATGGAGCTCGCTGGCCTCTATCTTGAACTCGGCCACGCCCAACTTGGAGTAGTAGCGTATGCCCCTTCCGCAGTAGGTCTTCCGTTCGGTGGCGCTGGAGCCAGGTCTCCGTGTCCATTCGCCCAACAACTGGCCTTGGTAGTAGCCGTCCCAGAAGCCACGGTTGAAGACTCGGCTAAGCTGCCGGTCCCACTCGTCTTTCCTTTCCTCGGTGAACGTGCCGTCCAGCACGGCCTGTATGGCCTCTCTGTAGCAGCGCACCACGGTATCCACATAGTCGGCTCCGCGGGCGCGGCCCTCTATCTTGAAGACCCTGACGCCAGCCTCCATCATACGGTCGATGAAGCGGACGGTCTTCAGGTCCCGGGGACTCATGACGTACTTGTTGTCAATCTCCAGCTCTGTGCCCGTCTCCGTGTCGCGCACGGTATAGCTGCGGCGGCAGAGCTGCATGCACTCGCCGCGGTTGGCCGAGCGTCCCATGTTGTCCAGACTGAGGTAGCACTTGCCGCTGACGGCCATGCACAGGGCACCATGGCAAAACATCTCGATGCGCACCAGCTGGCCCGAGGGACCCGTAATGTGCTCCTCCTGGATGTGGCGGTATATTTCGGCCACCTGCTCCATGCGGAGTTCGCGGGCCAGCACGACGACGTCGGCAAACTGAGCATAGAAGCGCAGAGCCTCCACGTTGGAGATGTTCAGTTGGGTGGACAGGTGCACCTCCTGGCCCACCTGGCGGCAGTACGCCATGACGGCCACGTCCGAGGCTATGACGGCGGAGATGCCTGCCTCGCGGGCCGCATCGACAATCTGGTGCATCAGGCTGATGTCCTCGTCGTAAATAATAGTATTGACGGTGAGGTAGCTCTTCACCCCGAACGTGCGGCACTCGCGGGCAATGCGCCGGAGGTCGTCGATGGTGAACGCCGATGCCGAGTGTGCCCGCATGTTCAGCCGCTCGATGCCGAAGTATATGCTGTCGGCCCCTGCTCGCAAGGCTGCTGCCAGCGACTCGGGCGAGCCCACGGGGGCCATGATTTCAAATTCACAATTCATAGTTCACAGTTTACAATGGACAATGGGGCTGATGTCATCTAAGATTTCAAACAGTTCCTTCACGGTCTCGGCTCGGAGCATGCGGATACGTGTCTCGCGGAAGTTGGGTATGCCCTTGAACAGGGGCGAGGCGGCCAGGTGGCGGCGGCTGTGCAGGATACCCCGGTACTCGTCGAGCCGCTCTACGCTGGTCAGCACCTGCTGCTTCAGGATGCTGAGTTTCCACTCGGGGGTGAGACCTTCTTGGAGGTGAGAGGTGAGGGGTGAGGGGTGAGAGGATACGTCTGCTTCTTGCGTCTGTGCCCCATTTCTCTCACCTCTCACCTCTTGCTTCTCACTTCTTAGATGCTCCTTTATCTCCCTGAATATCCACGGGCGGCCGAAGGTGGCACGCCCCACCATGACGGCATCCACGCCGTAGCGGTCGAAGCACTCGCGGGCCCGTTCCGGGCTGGTGATGTCGCCGTTGCCGATGATGGGGATGCGAATGCGCGGGTTCCGCTTCACCTCTCCGATGAGTGTCCAGTCGGCCTCGCCGGTGTACATTTGGCTGCGGGTGCGGCCGTGGATGGTCAGCGCCTCTATGCCACAGTCCTGCAACTGCTCGGCCAGGGTGGTGATGATGCGGTGCTCCTGGTCCCATCCCAATCGCGTCTTCACAGTGACGGGCGTACCAGGCACGGCATCCACCACCGCCCGCGTAATCTCCAGCATGAGGGGTATGTTCTGCAACATGCCGGCCCCGGCCCCCTTGCCCGCCACGCGCTTCACGGGGCAGCCGAAGTTGATGTCCAGGATGTCAGGCCGTGCTTGCTCCACTACTATCTGTGCCGCATCGCGCATGGCCTCCACAAAGCGACCGTAAATCTGGATGGCCACCGGGCGCTCGTCGTCGCATACGGCCAGCTTTTCGAAACTGCGGTTCACTCCGCGTATGAGGGCATCGCTCGACACGAACTCAGAATATACCAGGTCGGCCCCCATCTGCTTGCACAGCAGGCGGAAGCCGATGTCCGTCACGTCCTCCATGGGGGCGAGGAACACGGGGTATTCGGGAAAGCTGATATTGCCAATATTCATGCTCCGATGGTAAGACTATTTATTCGTGCTCTGGAAGGCCAGGGCGTACATTTTCATCTGCTTCAGCATGGCCAGCAGGCCGTTGCTGCGGGTGGGGGAGAGATGGTCGCGCAGGCCTATTTGTTCTATGAAATAGAGGTCGGCCGAAAGAATGTCCTGGGGAGTCTGGTCATTGAGCACGCGCAGAAGCAGGGTGACAATGCCCTTCACGATGAGGGCATCGCTCTCTGCCTGGAAGTGGATGCGCCCCTCCACCAGGTCGGCTTGCAGCCATACGCGGCTCTGGCAACCGTCTATCAGGTTTTGCTCCGTCTTGTACTTCTCGGGCAGGGGCTGCTGGTCGCTACCCATGTCTATGAGCAACTGGTAGCGGTCCATCCAGTCATCTAGTTCCTGGAACTCTTCGATAATCTCGTCTTGTATTTCGTTGATGGTCATGTTTGGTGAGTTTTATGGGTCTTATAAGTCCAATAAGTCCAATAAGTCCTATATGTCCTATGTGTCTTATGGTCCTATTATTTTGCATCATTGTATATCAGTTGCAGCACGCTTTGCCCCACGGCTTCGAGCACGTTGGGGTCGATGTTTTCGGGCGTGTCGCTGACAGTGTGCCATGTAGGGCCGAACGAACTGGGGCCGTCGGTGTGGTAGGGCACGATGTCGATACATGGCACACGGGCAATCTGATTGACATTGACATGGTCATCAACTATGCCCCCACCGTCGCGCAAGGGAAAATAATGCCCGTAGCCCAGTTGCTGGGCGATGTGCCACAGCAGTTCCACCACGGGCTGAGCATAGTGCATGGATACGGATTCGCGGGAGAAGGTGCTACCGCGTCCGCCCACCATGTCGAACAGGATGCCGAAGCGAGCCCCGTAGTTCGCCTGTGCAGCCTCGGTACTCCAGACCTTGGAGCCCAGGCACCATGTACTCTCCTCGCTGTCGTTTTCTATGTCGGCCCACTGGGGCGTTCCGCAGTCTTCGGCATCGAAGCATACAAAGTCTATGCCAGTACCGATAGTGCCGTCGCTCGTCAGCACGCGGGCTAGTTCCCGTAGCACGGCTACACCGCTGGCACCATCGTTGGCGGCTAGGACGGGACGCTTGTGGTTCGCCTCGTCAGGGTCGTTGTCGGCCCAGGGGCGACTGTCCCAGTGCGTACAGAGCAGGATGCGGTCGGGATCGTTGGCATTCAACCGGGCCGTGATGTTGCGACAGGGTATTGTCTGTCCGTCGTAGCGGGTTACGGTCGTTTGCTGTTCCTCCACTTCGAGACCCAGTTCCGTAAACCATGCGACGATGCTGTCACCACACAGCTTCCAGGCTTCGCTGCCCGGCACACGAGGCCCCAGTTCACACTGTGCCACGATAGTGTGCATGGCATTCCCTGCCACAAACCTGGGGCACGGTTGCATAGGGATGGTGTCAGGCCCTTCCGCTTGTTGGGTCTTGTGTCCACACGATAGGAAAATGAGAAAATGAGAAAATGAGAAAATGAGAAATATAGTTCGCTTCATGGCTTTCAACTTTTAACTTCAACCTTCAATTGTACTATCCTCATCACCCGCAGGAAGTTTTCTCCCCAGAGCAGGCGTAGTTGTTCGTCGGTGTATCCGACCTCACGCAGTAGGCGGGTCAGATTGATGATTTCGCTGGCCGAAGCGACACCGGGCACACCACCGTCACCGTCGAAGTCGGTGCCGATGCCCACGTGCTCGATGCCCATTACCTCCACGGCATGGTTGATGTGCTGCACGGCATCCTTGATGGTGGCCTGCCCGTCACGGCGCAGGAAGCCTTCGTACAGCGTCACTTGCATGACACCGTCTTTTTCTGCCAGGGCACGCATCTGTTCGTCGGTCAGGTTACGCGGATGGTCGCAAAGGGAACGGCAACTCGAATGGCTGCATACGATAGGAGTCTCGCTCACCTCCAGCGCTTGCCAGAAACTCGATTCGGCAGCATGGCTCAGATCAACCATCATGCCTACGCGGTTCATCTCCCGGACGACCTCACGGCCAAAGGTGCTCAGGCCGCCATGCTCGGCATTGCCCCGGGCGGAGTCGCAAATGTCGTTATCGCCGTTGTGGCAGAGGGTCATATACACCACGCCCTGCCGACGGAAGTTCTCTATGAGCGACAGGTCGCGTCCGATGGCGTAACCGTTCTCTATGCCCATCATCAGGGCCTTTTTCCCTTCGCTTTTCAAGTGGTAGAGGTCGTCGGGCGTACGGGCCAATCCGATGTGGCTGGGATTGCTGTCTGCCAACTGCTGGATGTAGTGCAACAGGTGTTGGGTCTTCTCCGTAACCGCCCTATAGGTCTCCGTGTTCCGCTCGCCCTGTGGCAGATAGGCCACCATGATGGAGGCATCCAGGTGCCCTTCCGTCATTTTGTGCAAATCGACCAGTATCTGTGGGTCACGGCTTGTGAAATTTATGCCCTTGTCGGCAAACATCGGAGTGTCGCAATGGCTGTCGAGCGTGAGGATGTGCCGATGCAGACTGACCGCCTCGTGGAACGAACGGGCCTCGCCCACCAGCCATTCGAAGGGGGGCAGCATGGTGGTGTCGTTCCGCAGGATGAAGCATTCGGGATGCCACTGCACGCCCAGTATGCTCTTGTACTCCGTACTCTCGATGGCTTCCACGACACCGTCGGGGGCCGTGGCCGAGACACGCAGGTGCGGCCCAGGTTGGCCTACGGCCTGATGGTGGAACGAATTGACAGGTAGGGTATTGGCCTGCATGATGCCGCGGATGAGGCTGCCCTCGGCCAGGTCTATCGTGTGCGAAGCATATTCCCGTGGCAAGTCTTGGCTGTGCTTCAGCAGTCGAGTGTCGGGCATGGCTTCGTGAATGTCCTGATATACCGTGCCGCCCAATGCAGCAGCCAAGACCTGGCAACCGCGACAGATGCCCAGCATAGGCAGTTGTCGGTCATAGGCCAGGCGTGTCAGAAGCAACTCGGGCAAGTCGCGTCGGGGATTGATACTGTGCAGGGCAGGCGACGGTTCCTCGCCAAGGTATAGCGGATTGATGTCTCCGCCCCCCGATAGCAGCAGACCATCGATGTGGTCGAGTGTCCCCAATAGGGCTTCCCGGTCCTCGTAGGGAGGGATGACCATGGGCACTCCGCCGGCCTCCAGAACAGAGCGGAAGTAACCTTCGGCCAGTTCGCATCCTCGGTCGCCAAAGTTGCCTGTGATGCCGATGACGGGGCGTTGTCCGTGGTTGGGGAAGGTGGAAGTCACCTTCGCGTATTCTCCTTTCCAGTCAAAAGCCATGTCGTTCGTCAGTTTTCAGTTTCTTCGATGATTACTGGAGCCTCCTCTTTACGGCGTTCTCCGATGGGTACCTCCTTGCGAATGCCCTGATCCAGGGAGATAAGCGTCTCAGTGGAGATTACACCCGGTATCTCCTGAATCTTCAGGTTCAGCAGTTCCATCAGGTGCGCATTGTCCCTGGCGTATAATTTGATGAGCATCGTGTATGGCCCGGTGGTGAAGTGGCACTCCACGATTTCTGGTATGTCTCGGAAGGCTTCGCACACCTGTTTGTACAGGGCGCCACGCTCCAGCTTGATGCCCACGAAGGTGCATGTTGTATAGCCCAGACTACCGGGGTTTACATGGTAGCCCGACCCGATGATTACCTTCATGTCGATGAGCCGCTGCACGCGCTGGTGTATGGCTGCACGGCTGACACCGCATTCCGCAGCCACGTCCTTGAACGGGATGCGTGCGTTTGTGGAGATGATTTCCAGAATCTGTTTGTCCAGTTTGTCTATCTTTTCCATATCTCATTGTGCTTATAGTTCGGCAAAGATACGGAAAAAATGGCAAAAAGGAATGAGGTCGGGCGTTTATTTTGTAAACTTCACGCTGTGTTGGCGACCGTCGAAGTGCCAGGAGACGATGTAGAGGCCACGGGGAAGTCCGAGTAGGGAACACTCGTCGGAGGCACGGAAGGTGCGCAGGAGACGGCCCGAACGGTCGTAGAGACGGACGGCAAAGGAGAGTTGCGACGGGTCGGAGGCTCCGAAGTGCAAGCGGTCACCTGTGGGGTCATAGGCCAGGGCGTAATCCCATTCGCTGTTCGCCCATTCCCCATTCGCCCCCTGGCCGTTTGCATAAATATCCTCGATGCCGTCGGGTATTTCGTCCTGTTCCACTTCGGCTACGGGGGTAAGGGTCCATTGGCGATTCTTGGAGGAGGCATCGCGCTCGTCACTGGTGTAACTAATGATACGTGTACCGTTGCTGCCACTGCCGCCGCTGAGGTTGGCTCCGTGCTGAGAGAAGTGGTTGATGAGGTTGTAGCGCTCGTCGCTCTGTGCCACGATGTCCCACTGCTGGCGGATGTCGAGAGAGTCGGCCTCCGTTACGGTCAGTTGTGCGCCGATGAGTGTGGTGGCGGTGGGCTCGCCCTCGGTGGGGTCGGTGAGAGCCAGACCCGAGAGGCGATTCACGATGTGCATGTAACCGTTGGAGAGGGGGCGGATGTGCCATTGCTGGCTCTGACTGTCCTCGTCAAAGGCGTTGGCACATACGGCGTTGTTGGTCGCATCGATGTCAAATACCGTGCCCGGGCCGGCGTTGGCTATGGCGTAGTAGAAGAGCGTGTCAGCCGGAAAGTCGGGAATCTTAGGCTGTGGTGGTTCGGGTGGCGTAGGCTCGTCGGGGAGGTATTCGGCCAGCACCTCCTGTATGTAGGGGATATGGCGCTTGACGTAGTTGCGCAGGTCCTGGACATACTGGTCGTAGGTGGAATAGAGGACGCGCTCACGCAGAGCCTGCTTGTTTATGCCCCAAAGGGTGAAGTTCAGTTCTTGTGAGCGTTGCAACAATTGCGCAATACTGTCGATTTTCTCCAGCATATAGGTCTCCAGTTCGTCGCTGACAGCCAAGTCATAGCGACGACTGATGAGGGCGGTGAACCAGGGGTCTTGCCACATGCGTTCAATCCAGGTGCGCATATTCGCCCCGAAGGCAACATCGCGCATCAGCTGGCGCGAGGTATCCCCCTTGCGGTTATCGTTGGCGTAGGCGATGTCATAGTCCCAAAGGGGGCCCCAGTAGAAATGGTCGTCGTCCTGTTCCTTATAGAAATAGGCCGAGAAGAATCCATCGACATTGCCACTAATTTCCGTAGCCAGATACCAGTTGACCAGCGATGTACTGTCTATGCAGCTGCGGTATCCCTCCTGTGGGTCTGTGAAGTTATCGGAGAACAATCGTGTCTCGAGGTTATATACGGCATCGCGAATATATTTGTATTGTCGTGTCTCGATGTCGTCCTCGTCGGGGTAGTGAATGCGTATGGGGACGTTGCTGTGTGGGGTGTAGAACCCGGTTACGCCGTTTTGGAAGTCAAAGAAGCCATCGGCTTCCAACAGGTAGCCTCCGGTGATGTTGCTCTCGTCCGTGAGGGGCGCGTCCTGTTCCGTGACGTTTACCCGATGCGGACGCACGTCGATGTGGTCGGAAATCTGGTAGTTGCCCACGTATTTCCCGTTCAGGGTGAGGTCGATGAACTTTGCTGCCGGGTTGAACTTCAGTCCCAGCCGTTCGCCCACTAGGCTGGTCAGGGCATTGCGCATGAGCGTCTTGTCGCCATGGTTGGCCAGGAGGGTCCACTTTTTTGTATTGGGGCGTCCCTTTCCCAAGAGTTTCTCCTTCTGGTGGAACTTCAGTTTGTAGGGTTTCTTGGCCATGTTCCAAGTGGAATTGCCACGGCCACGGATTTCCAGTGAATCGTAGAAAGCGACGCTGTCTTGTTCGTCAACATACCACATGCGGGCCAGGACGTAATTGGTCTTGCTGGTGATGCTGTTGCCCGAAAAGGTGTTGATGTAAACATGCGGCAGGTTGGTGAGACGGATGTGCGTCTCATCAACCTGCGCATAGGCTGTAAGGCTTATCAGACAGCCTAAGAGTAGGCCATTGAATAGTCTTTTGGGGGTCAATTATATGGTTTATTTAACGATTTCCAGCAGTTCCACGGTGAAGATGAGGGTGGAGTAGGGAGGAATGTTCCCAGTCTCACGGTCGCCATAGGCCAGTTCCTGTGGGATGTAGAGTTCCCACTTGGAGCCGACGGGCATCAGGGTCAGGGCTTCGGTCCACCCCTTGATGACCTGGTTGCAACCAAAGGTGGCCGGTTCGTTACGCTTGTAGCTGCTGTCGAACTCGGTCCCATCAATGAGGTGCCCCTCGTAGTTCACCTTCACGCGCTGTGTGGCAGTGGGCACTTCACCCTCGCCCTTGGTCAGCACCTTGTATTGCAGTCCGCTGGGCAGAGTGACTACGTCCTTCTGCTTGGCGTTCTGTGCCAGGAACTCTTCACCAGCGCGGCGGTTGGCACCGTACTTTTTCTCCATTCGTGCAGCGTGGTAGTAGTCCATCTGCTTGCGGATGACGGTCTGCATGCTGTCGTCGGCGATGGGCAACACGTCATTCTGCTTGGAAATGCCTGTGCGGAAGCCTGCAATGAAGCGTTCGGGTACCAGAATGTCCAGTGAGTCGTCAATCTGACGCTGCACTTGTGGGATAATCTGGTTCTCCACCTGCTGTCGGATGTCCATTCCGGCCAAGCGTGCTTTCAGCCGTTTGTCGGCCTCGGTGGGCGAGCCGGCATCGAAACCCTGCAGAAAGTCTGCGATGTAGGCCGTGTCTACGCCCATGCGCTGTACGAGGAATTCCTTCAGCCCGTTGGTGTTGGCCTTGCCGAAGAGATAGCTGAAGTCGCTGGCCGGGATGGTGTCCACTACCTCCACGGCCACGGGCTTCTGTGCCTTCTTAGCTTTCTTCTTGGATGCAGCAGTGGCCGTCGTGCAGAACAGAGCTACAGCTACTAATACAAAATATCTTGAAAACTTCATCTTTAATTGTTTTATGTATTTCTTACTTCTCGATGTCCAGAAGTTCGATGGTGAATACCAAGGTAGAGAATGGCTTGATCTGTCCGGCCTCGCGGTCGCCATAGGCCTGATCCTGCGGGATGTAGACCTTCCACTTCGAGCCCACGGGCATGTGGGTCAGTGCGTTGGTCCATCCGGGGATGACTTGGTTGCAGCGGAAGGTCGTGGGCTCCTCACGCTTGTACGAACTGTCGAAGATGGTGTCGTTGATGAGCTTACCTTCGTAGTGTACCTTCACGCGGCTGGTGTCGGCGGGGATTTCGCCCTTGCCTTCCTCGAGCACTTCGTAGTAGACACCGTTGTCCAGTTTGTTCAGACCTTCTTTTTTGGCGATATTGGCCATGTAGGTCTCATTCTCCTGCTTCCAGGGGCCATAGACTTTTTCCATCTGTGCGCGTTTGATGTCCTGCTGCTTCTGGCGTGCCAGGACCTGTGCCTCTTCCACGGTCATGAGGCCGTCCTTTTCCAGCGTACCGCTGACGAAGCCAGCCATGAAGTTCTTGAGGCTGACGGTCTGGGTGCTGTCTTCGCCGAAGAGCTCATAATTGATACCCTTTATCATCTGCTGGCTGATTTGCTGGCCTATCTGTATGCCAGTGTAGTAGGCAGCCTTCTTTTTGTCGTCGCCGGAGTTTGCACCCTCGTTGAGGCCCTTGATGAATTCGTCCATGTAGGCACTGTCCACGCCGATGCGAGTCAGATAGTCGCGCAGACCCTGTGTCTGTGCCATACCGATGGCATAGCTGAGGGTGTCGATGTCGTTCTTCAGGTCGGCTTTGGGGGTGCCGTTGCCGCAGGATGCAATGATGGCAGCAATGGCTGCCACAAAGATGTAACTTAGCTTTTTCATAATTTTATTTTTTATTAGAGTTTTATTTTAGAGAATATTATAGAACCTTGATGAGTTCGACATCGAAGATGAGGGTGGAATAGGGGGGGATGCTACTGCCGGCCCCCTGTTCGCCGTAGCCCAGCAGATAGGGGATGTAGAAGCGGTACTTGGCCCCTTCCTTCATCAGTTGTACACCCTCGGTCCATCCGGGAATGACCTGGTTGAGGCCAAAGTCTGCAGGCTGCTGGCGCTTGTATGAACTGTCGAAGACACTGCCGTTGATGAGCCGGCCTTCATAGTGGCAGCGCACCTTGTCCGTAGCCTTGGGACTGCGGCCGGTGCCCTCGGTGAGCACTTCGTACTGCAGACCGCTCTTGGTGGTTACCACACCCTCGCGCTTGCCGTTGTTCTCCAGGAATGCGGCCCCTTCTGCGATGGCCTGTTTCGAATCTTCGGCAGCCTTCCGGGCAAAGTAGTCGTTCAGCATCTCCTGTGCCTCGCGGGCTGTCATTTCGGTGGGCTGGCCAGCCAGCACGTCGGCAATGCTGCGCGTGAAGTCTTCGACACTGAAGCCCTTGATGTTCATGCTCTTGATTTGCTGGCCGATGCCCAGCCCCAGAGCGTAACTAATCTTATCCATGTTGTTGTGCGTTTTATACGTTTCGAGGTGCAAAGGTACATAAAAAGAATGTAACCCGATAGCTTTCACCCTGTTTTTTATAGAAAAATAACATTTCGCCCTCCCATGGTCGCCAATGTCGCTTCTGCGGTTCCGACAGCAGACGCGCAGAGGACTTGCTTGTGGGTCAATTGTCCGTCAAGCGAAACCCGTACGGGACGAAGCCCGGACTCGGGCGAGTCTCGCTTGACGGACAATTGACCCACAAGAGGAACTTGTAGGGGATGAAATAAAAACCTGTCCCGTCAGGCGTACAATTCAGATAAATGTCGTATCTTTGCGCTGTCGGAAAGCCCGAAGCTGACGCACAAGGGCCGATAACAAAGATACATAGCCTATGATGAAGCAAGAAGTGACGCTGAGCACCGACATCGCCCAGAGCCTGGCCAAAGCCGTGGGGCAGGTGGGGCACGACCGTCTGTTTGTGCTTACCGACGAAACCACCCTGCGCCTGTGTTGGCCCGTGGTGAGCGGACTGCCCTGCATGGCTGGAGCGCGAATGGTGACCATCGGCTCTACCGACGAAAACAAGACGCTGGAGAGTCTGGCCCACGTGTGGAGCTGTCTGCAACAGGGCGGTGCCACGCGTCATAGCCTGATGGTGAACTTGGGCGGAGGCATGGTGACCGACTTGGGCGGCTTTGCAGCCTCCACCTTCAAGCGTGGCATCCCGTACATCAATGTGCCCACCACGCTCCTCTCGATGGTAGATGCCTCGGTGGGTGGAAAGACAGGCATCAACTTCGGCGGACTGAAAAACGAAATCGGGGTCTTCAATTGTGCGCGGACGGTCATACTGGATGCTCAGTTCCTGCAAACGCTGGACTACGAGAACCTTGCCTCCGGCTATGCCGAGATGCTGAAGCACGGGCTCATCAGCACCGTGGAGCACTGGGCCGAACTGCTGCGCTTCGACATTGCCGATGCTGACTACCATCAGTTGGGCCGCATGGTGGCGCGGAGCGTAGAGGTGAAGGAGCGCATCGTGGAGGAGGACCCTCTGGAACACGGTCTGCGCAAGGCGCTGAACCTGGGCCATACCGTGGGCCATGCCTTCGAGAGCCTGGCCATGGCCGAAGACCGCACCGTGCTGCACGGGTACGCCGTGGCTTGGGGACTGGTGTGCGAACTCTACCTGAGCGCCCGACGCACGAACTTCCCGAAGGACAAACTATACCAGACCCATCAGTACATCCGCGAGCACTATGGTAAGTTTGCCTTCGACTGCAAGCAGTATGACCGCCTCTATGAACTGATGACGCACGACAAGAAGAACACCGCCGGACAGGTGAACTTCACCCTGCTGGGCGAAGTGGGTGACATACGCATCAACCAGACGGCCACGCGGGACGAGATATTCGAAATGCTGGACTTCTATCGCGAGAGTTAATATAAGAATTAAACCACGAATTGCACGAATTATACGAATCAAATATTTAGCAACGAATAGCACGAACACAGCGTCGTGTGCTCCGCACTTCCGCTGCGGAGAAAAATCCCAGAAACATGAAAAAAACGACCACCATCCTCCTGACCCTCTGCCTGGCCCTGGGCCTGCAGGCTCAGAAAAAGAACAGCGGGAATCCCATCCTGCCGGAGTTCCATGCCGACCCCGAGGTGATGTACAGCCACCAGACGGGCAAGTTCTACATCTACTCGACCACCGACGGCGCAGCCGGCTGGGGCGGCTACTACTTCACCGTCTTCTCCAGCGACGACCTGACCAACTGGCACCACGAGGGCATCATGCTCGACCTCGGCACCCAGCAGGTGCCCTGGGCTTCGGGCAATGCTTGGGCCCCCTGCATCGAAGAGCGTCGCCAGCCCGACGGTACATACAAGTATTACTTCTATTATAGTGGCCACGATACGAAGCGCAACCGCAAGTCCATCGGCGTGGCTGTCAGCGACTCGCCCACAGGCCCCTTTGTCGATAAGGGTGAACCCATCATCACCGACGAAGACCGACCCAGGGACGTGCGCGGCGGACAGGCCATCGACGTGGATGTCTTCCACGACCCCGTCAGCGGCAAGTTCTACCTGTACTGGGGCAACGGTTTCATGGCTGGGGCTGAACTGAACGACGACATGCTCTCCGTCAAGCAAGAGACCATCACCCACCTCACCCCCCGGGGCGGCACGTTGCAGGACTACCAGTTCCGCGAGGGTGCCTACGTCTTCTACCGCGAGGGCAAGTACTACTTCCTCTGGAGTGTCGATGATACGGGTTCGCCCAACTACCACGTGGCTTACGGCACCAGCGACTCGCCCCTGGGCCCCATCACCGTGGCCAAGGATCCCGTCGTGCTCATCCAGAATCCCGAACTGGACATCTATGGCCCGGCCCACAACAGTGTCCTGCAGATACCGGGGCGCGACGAGTGGTACATCGTCTATCACCGCATCAACAAGGACTACCTGCTGCCCGAGCCCCACGGCCCAGGGTTCCATCGCCAGGTGTGCATCGACCGCATGGAATTCAACCCCGACGGCACCATACGCCGCGTGCAACCCACTCGCGAGGGCGTGGCACCAGTGAAGAAAGTGAAGACGGGAAAAGTGAAAAAATCTAAAAAATAGCCCAGCGCATTAAACAAAACGGGGCGAACGCGTCCAATAGTCAGAGATTGGTAAAAAGCAGTTGAACCTCTAAAACGTAAAATGATGAAAAAGACGATTCTCTTCTCAGCCTTGATGCTGATGCAGGTCTTCACCGCTTGTGTGACCACCAGTACACCGATTTCCGCCTCGTCGCTCTCCACGAGCAAGGTGCGCAACCATGCCCGTTACCTGACCGACCGCATGGCCTACGAACTCGATTTCACCCCCATGCAGTACGACGACTGCTACGAAATCAACTACGACTTCGTCCGCCATGTCTCCTACATCATGGACGATGTCGTACGCGGCTACTACGATGCCATCAACTCCTACTACCGCTACCTCGACTGGCGCAACGAGGATCTGCGCTACATCATGACACCGGCCCAGTACATCCGCTTCCTTTCTCGCGACTATTTCTACCGCCCCATCTATTCCAACGGGTCGGCATGGGACTTCCGCGTCTACACAATCTACAGCAACCGCACCTTCTTCTACTACGATGCGCCCACCATCTTCAAGTCCTATCGCGGTGGACACAGCCGCACGAACTATAGCAACGGCTTCTACGCATCGCGCTATGCCTCCACACCGCACTATACAGGGTCGGGAAATATCTCTGGCACCAACCGCTTCGTAGAACATCGGCGCAGCGACTTCGGTACCAATCTGCGCGACCGCAACCAGAAACCCGACTACAACAACTACAACAATCGCAACAGTTCGAACCGCACTGCAGACCCGCGTTATCGCGACAACAGCGGAAACCAGAACACACCGCTTATCAACGGTCGTGGTTCGCAGACAGGCGAGCATCGTGGAACTTCCACGACGCAAGGGACCACCAACGTGCCCACTGGAGCCCAGCGCAGTGCAAACACAACCTCGGGTACGCAGCGCGGCAGTAACACCCCAGTGACGACTTCCTCCGGTGTACAGCGTGGCAATACGACCCCTGTGACCACTTCCTCCTCGAGTTCAAGGCGTGGCGGCGGTACTGCCACATCCACCACCACTGGCCGGAGTGCAAACGGTGGACGCAAATGAGGTAGGGGCGTACCATGAGAATCATCTTCTCCCTGATGCTCCTTTTGCCCGTAGTGCCCATTTGCGCACAGCAGGAATTGTGGGAGATAGAGGCTGAAAGCGCGGACACGCACGTCATCTTCTGTGACGACACTATCGAAATACGGACATCGGCCGGACTGACGCTTTGGCGCCGTCGGCCGATGTCCGTTCCTTTTTGTCTGGAGTATGAAGCCATGGTCGTTCAGTGCGACTCCGCTGACCGCTTGTCCGATCTTAATTGCTTTTGGCTGGCCACCGACCCTGCCGTGCCCGACGGCAGTGTGCTCACCCGGCTCCACGAGCGGAATGGGGGTTTCGGGAATGCGGCCTCGCTTCGTCTCTATTATCTGGGATACGGGGGGAACTGGAATACGACTACGCGTTTCCGTCGCTACAATGGTCAGCCACAGCCTCCTCTGTTGTATGAGTACACCGATTCTGCCCACCTCTTGCGTCCCAATCATTGGTACAGCATACGCATCGAGGCCAGTCAGGCGCATACCCGATATTATGCTGACGGAGAACTGCTTGTCGATTATGCTGACCCACAGCCTCTTGTCTGTGGCTGGTTCGGTTTTCGTACGACCTGGAGCCACTGCCGTCTGCGTGGCTTTCGGATAGAAGAGGGTGGTGAATAGAATTGATTCTTGGCAAATACTTTCTTGCTTTCATTTTTATTTCTTATATTTGCCAGTGGAAAACACAAACTAACCTTAAATCCTAAACACTATGAACATTCCTTCAGCTTTTTGGCTCGTGCCTGTGGCCTCCGTCGTGGCACTGGGCATGGCGTGGTACTTCTTCCGTACAATGATGCAGGCGGACGAGGGCACGCCCCGTATGCGTGAGATTGCCGGTCACGTGCGCCGTGGCGCCATGGCCTATCTGAAGCAGCAGTACCGGGTGGTACTCTTCGTCTTCATCGTCCTGGCCCTCATCTTCGCCTTCATGGCCTATGGGCTCCATGCCCAGAACACATGGGTGCCCTTTGCCTTCCTGACGGGCGGTTTCTTCTCTGGGCTGGCCGGATTCTTCGGCATGAAGACCGCCACCTATGCCTCTGCCCGTACGGCCAATGCGGCACGCAAGAGCCTGGACGGCGGACTGCGCATCGCCTTCCGCTCGGGGGCCGTCATGGGACTGACTGTCGTCGGGCTGGGCCTGCTGGACATCGCCCTGTGGTTCCTCATTCTGAATAAGTTCGACAACGGTGGGCTCATCTCCATCACCACCACCATGCTCACCTTCGGCATGGGTGCCTCTACGCAGGCCCTCTTTGCCCGTGTGGGCGGTGGTATCTACACGAAGGCAGCCGACGTGGGTGCCGACATTGTGGGCAAGGTGGAGGCTGACATCCCCGAGGACGACCCACGCAACCCCGCCACCATCGCCGACAACGTGGGCGACAACGTGGGCGACGTGGCCGGCATGGGTGCCGACCTCTACGAGTCGTACTGCGGCTCCATCCTCTCCACGGCGGCCCTCGGTGCCACGGCCTTCGCCATGGTGCCCGATATGCAGCTGCGGGCTGTCATTGCCCCCATGCTCATCGCCGCCGTGGGCGTGTTCCTGAGCATTCTGGGCATCTATCTCGTGCGCACCAAGGAAGGGGCCACCATGCGCGACCTCTTGCGCTCCTTGTCCCTGGGCACCAACGTCTCGGCCCTGCTCATCGCCGTGGCCACCTTCGCCATTCTCTACCTGCTGGGCATAGAGAACTGGCTCGGCCTCTCCTTCTCCGTCATCACGGGTCTGGCAGCCGGTGTCATCATCGGTCAAGCCACGGAATACTACACATCGCACTCCTATAAACCCACCCAGAAGATTTCCGAGGCCGGTCTGACGGGTTCCGCCACGGTCATCATCAAGGGCATCGGCACGGGCATGATTTCGACGTGCATCCCCGTCATCACCATTGGTGTGGCCATCATGCTCAGCTACCTGTGCGCCAACGGCTTCGACAGTTCGATGTCGGCCGGGGCACTGTCCAAGGGACTCTACGGCATCGGCATTGCCGCCGTGGGTATGCTCTCCACCTTGGGCATCACACTGGCTACCGATGCCTATGGCCCGATTGCTGACAATGCCGGCGGTAATGCCGAAATGAGCGAACTGGGTGAGGAGGTGCGCCACCGCACCGATGCCCTCGACGCCCTGGGCAACACCACCGCCGCCACGGGCAAGGGGTTCGCCATCGGTTCGGCAGCCCTGACGGCCTTGGCTCTGCTGGCTTCGTATATCGAAGAAGTGAAAATCGCCATGGAGCGTGCCGACATGACGCTCACCAACTTGAAGGGCGACATCATTCAGGCCTCGCAGGCCACTATCCCCGACTTCATGAACTACTTCCAGGTGAACCTGATGAATCCGCGCGTCCTGGTCGGTGCCTTCATCGGTGCCATGGCCGCTTTCCTGTTCTGCGGACTCACCATGGAGGCCGTCGGTCGTGCCGCCCAGAAGATGGTGGAGGAGGTGCGTCGCCAGTTCCATGAAATCAAGGGCATCCTCGAAGGCAAGGCCACGCCCGACTACGGTCGTTGCGTGGAAATCTCGACCCGTGCCGCACAGCACGAGATGATATTCCCGTCCCTGCTGGCCATTGCCATCCCCATCGTCGTGGGCATGGTGCTGGGCGTAGCCGGTGTGCTGGGCCTGCTCGTGGGCGGACTGGCCGGTGGCTTCACCCTGGCAGTTTTTATGGCCAATGCAGGCGGTGCATGGGACAACGCCAAGAAGATGGTCGAGGAAGGCAATTTCGGTGGCAAGGGCTCCTTTGCCCACAAGGCCACCATTGTCGGTGACACTGTTGGCGACCCCTTCAAGGACACCAGCGGCCCCTCGCTGAATATCCTCATCAAGCTCATGTCCATGGTCAGCATCGTCATGGCCGGCCTGACCATCGCCTTTGCCTAGGCATCAAGTAGAACAAAGAAAAGCACCGAATTCCTTGTGGAATTCGGTGCTTTTCGTGAGTCGGGATGACAAGATTCGAACTTGCGACCACACGCCCCCCAGACGCGTACTCTACCGGGCTGAGCTACATCCCGCTCTGTTTTTGCGATGCAAAGGTACAACGTTTTTTTGTTATGACCAAACTTTTTTGTAATTTTGTTCGCTGAAAACGTGATTTTATTTGCAAGAAAGTATAAAGAGTCAGAGAATGGAGCATCTGGATATTTACCATCCTTTCCGAGTCCGGGGTCGTGTTGCATTGCCTGCCAGCAAGAGCATTAGCAACCGCGCATTAATCATAAATGCCCTGAGTGGCGGAACACAATTGCCTGAGAATCTGTCGGACTGTGACGATACGCGTGTCATGCTCCGCGCCTTGCAGGAGATGCCGGAGACCATAGACATCGGTGCGGCGGGTACTGCCATGCGCTTCCTGACGGCCTATCTCAGTGTGACGCCGGGCACGCATGTTATCACGGGCACCGAGCGTATGCGTCATCGTCCCATTGGCATACTGGTGGATGCACTACGCGAGCTGGGAGCCCATGTTGAGTACGTAGGCGAGGAGGGTTTCCCCCCTCTGCGCATCACAGGACGGACGGATTTAGTTGGTGGTGAACTGACAGTCCCTGGCAATGTCAGTTCGCAATATATTTCGGCCCTGCTGATGATTGCTCCCACACTGAAGAGGGGATTGCAACTGACGCTGACAGGTGAAATTGCCAGTCGGCCCTACCTGGACATGACGCTGACCATGATGGGTGACTTTGGTGCCGAAACCCATTGGGTAGGGGAAGATGTCATCGAAGTACGCCCCGTGCCCTACAAGTCCCGTCCCTATTTTGTGGAGAGCGACTGGAGCGCTGCCAGTTATTGGTATGAGATGGTGGCGCTGACGGAGGACATGGGAGCTGACATAGAACTTCCGGGCCTGAATCTGAAGAGTATGCAGGGTGACTGCCGGGTTTGGGAATTGTTTTGCGAACTGGGTGTGGTGACGGAATTTTATCGCGATGCCGGGGGGACACCTGTCGTACGGCTTTCCAAGGGGAATGGTGTCACGGATTATTTTGTTTGCGACTTCACGCATCAGCCCGATTTGGCCCAGACGCTTGCCGTTACTTGTGCGATGCTGGGCGTACCCTTCCGGCTGCGGGGATTGCACAGCCTGCGCATCAAGGAGACCGACCGTATAGCTGCCCTGTGTCAGGAACTGGGGAAACTGGTGGCCATAGAGACGGAGGACGACGACCTGGTGTGGGAGGGCTTCTACAGGATAGACATGGAGGACTGTCCCGACTGTTCGCTGGTGTTCGACACTTACGAAGACCACCGTATGGCCATGGCGTTGGCGCCTGTTGCCCTGTGCCTGAACAGTAGGGTTCGCATCAACAACCCCGAGGTGGTGAGCAAGTCGTACCCCACGTATTGGACCGACCTCGAGGAAATAGGTTTTAGGATTTCAAAATGAAGTAGAGATGCAACTAGTCTTGTATATTATCGTTGCCCTGTTGGTTCTGGGCTTGCTGGCGGCAGGGGCCGGGTGGTGGCATTATCACCGCTTGCCAGAGGGTGAGGAGCCCGTACTGAATCCTGTGGACATGGAATGTTGCGGCCAGCATGAGGTGTGCGAAAAGGAGAGCCTGCTGGCAGCCTTCTCGAAGCAAATCGAGTACTACAACGATGAGGAACTGGACCGCTTTCGCGGTCGTTCGTCAGATGCCTTTTCTGCCGATGAAACCGAGGAATTTCGCGACATACTCTACACCATGCGCTCTGACGAAGTGGCCGGTTGGGTTCGGAGCCTGCAACTGCGTGGGCTGGAACTGCCCGACGGAGTGAAGGACGAGGTGCTGATGATTGTAGGCGACAGGAGGGGCCGGTAGGGCAATAAAGCGGAGAACAATACGTTATTATATATGAATGGAATTGATCCTGAAAGATAATTTGTAGTAGAATATGTCGGGCGCAAGACATCATATCAGGTTGTGGAGTGCATGGGCCGTAGGCCTGTGCCTACTGTTGGTGTCATGCTCCACGAAGAAAAACACCCCTGCCACACGTTTCTACCATGCTACAACGGCACGTTTCAACACCCTATACAACGGCCAGTTGTCCTACATAGAAGGGGTGGAGGCACAGGAAAAGGGACATCAGGACGACTATACCCGTCTGCTGCCCATAGACATCAGCACCAGCAAGCAGACAGCCGGCCTGGGCAAAAGCAATTATGATAATGCCATCCTGAAATGTGAGAAGGCTATCAAACTGCATAGTATCAAGAAGCGCCCCAAGGTGAGTGGTGGCAAGAAACGAACGCCGAAGCAGAAGGAATATCTGGCCCGCAAGGAGTTCAACCCCTACTTGCGCCATGCCTGGCTGATGATGGGCAAGTCGCAGTTCCGGAAGGGCGACTTCATCGAGGCTGCCTCCACCTTCAACTACATAAGTCGTCTCTATGCCACACAGCCCGAGGTGAACAGCGTGGCCCGGGCGTGGCTGGCCCGTTGCTACGTGGCTCTGGAATGGCCCTACGACGCTGAGGATGTGCTGAACAAGTTGCGCCGAGACAGCCTTTCCACCGAGGGACGGCGCGAGATGGAGCACTCGAACGCAGCTTTTCTCGTCGAGACGGGCCAGTACGAACAGGCCATTCCCGAGGTGCAGAAGACCATCAAGCACACGAAACACAAACTGCAACGGTCGCGCCTGAACTTTCTCCTGGGACAAATGCAGCGTGAACTGGGACGCAATAAGGAGGCCTATAAGTCGTTCGCCAAAGTCATTCGCAGTAATCCGCCTTACGAACTGGCCTTCAATGCCCGCATCCTGCAAACCGAGGTGATGTCTACAGGCAATTACAAGGGTATGGTAAAGAAACTCCTGCGCATGGCCAAGAGCGACAAGAACAAGGACTATCTGGATCAGATATATTATGCTGTCGGTAACATCCATCTGGCCGCAGGCGACACGCTGAAGTGCATCGGAGCTTATGAAAAGGGGGCCGAGGAGAGTACCAAGAATGGTATAGCCAAGGCGGTGCTTCTGCTCCGCCTGTCGCAGATATATTGGGAACGGGAGGACTACGTCGATGCTCAGCGCACGTACGCTGCCTGCATCGCCATTCTGGACAAGGAACATGAGGCTTACAAGGAGTCGGAAACCCGTTCGAAGGCACTTGATGAGGCCGCCCCTCCGTTGGCTACCATCAAATTGCAGGATAGTCTGCTCCATTTATCAGAACTACCGGAAAGTGGTTATTTGGCTGCTATCGATCGCGTCATCGAAGCTCTGAAGAAGAAAGAAAAAGAGGAAGCCAAGAAGGCCGCCTTAAGCGGGACGGCAACGTCGGTCAATAATGTAGGCACGGCGCAACCTGCCAACCGTACTGCTACACCGTCGGTCGCCACGATGTCGCAGAACAAGGGGGCTTGGTATTTCTACAACCCCCAGACTGTGCAGGCCGGTCGGCAGACCTTCCAGCGCCGGTGGGGACAGCGCAAGAACGAGGACAACTGGCGCCGCAGCAACAAGACTGTGGTGAACGATGCAGAGTTCGAGGAATACAACTACGACGAGAACAGCGACTCCATAGCCGCTGCCCTGCAAGCGGAGGAGGATGAGGAGGAACAGCGCTTGCGCGATTCACTGGCCAACGACCCCCACCACCGCGAGTATTATCTGTCGCAGATACCCTTCACCGACGAGCAGAAGCAAGTCGCCCATCGGCAAATCAGCGAAGCACTGTTCGACGGTGGCGTGAAGGTGATGGAGAAGATTCAAAACTACCCATACGCCCTGCGCCTGTTGCTGCGTCTGCTGGAGGACTATCCCGAGACGGAAAAGCGGGCCGAACTCTACTATCACCTGTTTCTGCTTTATGGTCGCATGGAGAACGAGGAGAGGGCCCAGCACTACCGTCAGCTTCTTATTGACAGCTTCCCCGAGGACAAGAATGCCATCCGCCTGGCCAATCCCAATTACGAGCAAATTGCCCGAAATGGCAAGCACTTGGAGGACTCGCTCTATGCTGCCACCTACGAAGCCTATCAAGCCAACCACTACGAAGAGGTGGATTCGAACTACGTCTATCACACCGAGAACTTTGCCGAGGGGCGTCACCGTGGCCGCATCATGTTCCTGAGGGCCATGTCATACCTCTATACCGGGCACCGTACTGAATTCTTGGATTTATTGAAGGAGATAGTGAAGTCCTACAGCAAGGAAGATGTTGCAGAAATGGCTGGTTTCATCGTGAAAGGCTTGCAGGAGGGCCGTCTGCTTTCTGATGACAAGTACAGTGCCTCAGATATCTGGAAGCGTCGGCGTTCTGGCTGGGTGGACGGCGATTCGACTCAAGTGGCAGATACGCTCTCAACAGAGCGATACACAACCTACAACTTCGTGCTGGCCTATCCCACCAACAGCCTTGACGAGGATCAGTTGCTATACGAAATGGCTCGCTATAATTTCACCAGTTATATGGTGCGCAATTTCGAGATAGAGGTTGTTGAGGAACAGGGACTTTCGATGATGTGTATTCGTGGCTTCCTTAGTTACGACGAAGTGCACGCCTATGCCCAACAGCTCTATGCCGACCGCCACATGGCTCGCCAGCTGGAGGGCATACGTACACTGCTCATCAGCGACGAGAACCTCAGTCACTTGGGCACAGCGTTCAGTTTCGACGAGTACAAGGAGTTCTTCGACCGACAGTTTGCCCCGCTGGACATACCCGAAGACCTGCGCATCGACGAGCCCACCGACATCCCCTTCATCGACCCCGACGATTACACCCCTGAACAGATGGAAGAAGGCAATAGCGATAATACTGACGACGACTTCCCGTATGGATTTTAAGAGAACCACGAATTACACGAATTAACGCGGATTAATGTTATGGCAGCATACAAGTTACTCTGGATAGACGACGAGATAGAACTCCTGAAGGCCCACATCCTGTTTCTCGAGAAGAAAGGCTACGAGGTGGATACCGTAACGAACGGTTATGATGCGCTGGAGAAGTGCGGCGAATCGTCGTACGACCTCATTCTACTGGACGAAAATATGCCTGGAATCAGCGGTCTGGAGACTCTGTCACGCATCAAGGAGGTGCTGCCCACAGTGCCTGTGGTCATGGTCACCAAGAGCGAAGAGGAGAATATCATGGATCAGGCCATTGGCTCCAAAATTGCAGACTATCTCATCAAACCCGTCAATCCCATCCAGATACTCTTGACGCTGAAGAAGAACATCCACCAAAAAGAAATCGTCAGTGAAGTGGCCCAGACGGCTTATCAACAGGACTTTGGTAAAATAGGGATGCAGATAGCCGATGCCCGCACCTTCGCCGACTGGATTGAGGTTTACAAGCGCCTGACCAATTGGGAGCAGGAACTCGCAGCTGCCGACAGTCAGATGACTGAGATGCTGGCCATGCAGAAGCAGGAAGCCAACTTGGCCTTCGGCAAGTTCATCCGAAAGCACTATATGGATTGGATAGATGGCCCCACGGACCAGCGTCCACTGATGAGCCCAGACATATTCAAATCGCGTGTATTCCCTGCCCTCAACCAAGGAGAGAAAGTATTCCTGTTGGTCATCGATAACTTTCGCTTCGACCAGTGGCGCACCCTCCAGACCGAAATTGCCGACCAGTTCAACATCGACGAGGACCTCTACCTTGCCATCCTGCCCACGGCCACGCAGTACGCCCGTAATGCCATTTTCTCCGGTCTCATGCCCAATCTCATTTCCAAGATGTTCCCAGAATTGTGGGTTGATGAGGATAGCGAAGAGGGAAAGAACCTGAACGAGGCACCGCTTATCAAAACTCAATTTGATCGCTATCGCCGTCGCAATACATTCACTTACCACAAGATTAACGACTCCCAGACTGCCGAAAAATTTGTCCAGCAGTTGCCTTCGCTCCAAGGCTATGACCTCAACGTTGTTGTTTTGAACTTTATAGACATGCTCTCCCATGCCCGTACCGAGAGCCGCATGGTACGCGAATTAGCCAACAACGAGGCCGCTTATCGCAGCATCACCCTCTCGTGGTTCCGCCACTCACCCGTTAAGGATCTCTTTCGCGCGTTGGCAACCTCGGGTCACACTGTTATTCTCACCACCGACCACGGCTCTGTGCGATGTAACACCCCCATCAAGGTTGTGGGCGATCGTAATACCAATACGAACCTGCGTTATAAGTTAGGGAAGAATCTCAGCTACAACCCCAAGGAGGTCTTCGAAATACGCGACCCGTTACGGGCTCAACTGCCTTCACCCAACCTCTCTACGGCCTATATCTTTGCCCTTGGCGATAGTTTCTTCGCCTATCCCAACAACTACAATTACTACGTCTCTTACTATAAGAACACCTTCCAGCACGGTGGTATCTCCATGGAAGAGATGCTCGTGCCCCTTATCACCCTAAAGCCCAAAAAGAGATAAAAGTTGAGAGTTGAGAGTTGAAAGTTGAAAGTTATTTTGTACCTTTGTAGTTAGATACGATTGAACAATGGAAAAACTTTTAACTTTCAACTTTCAACTCTCAACTATACAGGAGGCTGCCCAGCAGTTTGTCCAGGCCATGCAAGGCCGCACCGTCTTTGCCTTCCATGGCGCTATGGGAGCTGGCAAGACCACCTTCATCAAGGCCATTTGCGAGGCCCTGGGTGTCCGGGACGACGTGGTGGCTTCGCCCACCTTCGCCATCGTCAATGAGTATCAGGCCGATGGGCCCTTCCCGACGATTTTCCATTTCGACTTCTATCGCATCCGTCGTCTGGAGGAGGCCGTCGATATGGGTTTCGATGACTACCTCTATTCTGGCAGCCCCTGTTTCATCGAATGGCCTGAACTCGTGGAGCCCCTCTTGCCCGAGGATACCGTGAACGTCGAAATCAGCGAACAGCCTGACGGTTCGCGCCAGGTTACTCTCTCCTGAAATCCTTATATTCCCCAATCGTTCAAAAGGGGTTATGCCCCCCCCCAAGCAAGGGGTTATGCAACTGTTACTTCCTTTCTGGTAAGTTTCTCAAACTTGGCATAGTCGATGTATGCCCTGTCCAGTGCAACAATGTCCCCACTGGTATAGTATCATGGAGACTCATAGCAGATTTCTGTTTGTTGATGTAAACTATGTCGCAGATTTTTCATAATTTTGTGACATAGTTTCATTTTATCGTACAAACAAACAGAGTATGGATAATTGGTTACTCATTCTCTTTTCGGCCTTGCTACCAGCCATAGTGTTGGTTGGCTATGTCTATTTACTGGATAAGAACCAGCGCGAACCCTTGCCGTGGATGCTGAAGGCCGTGGGCTATGGCGTGCTGTGTGCCGTTCCAGCGGTCTTTATTGAGTCGCTGCTGCCTAGTGCAGAGGAGACCACTGTGAGTGCAGCCCTTTATCGAGGCTTCATCGTAGCTGCTGTGTCAGAGGAGAGCATGAAACTACTCTTTTTATGGCTTTTCCTACGTAAAAATCCCTACTTCGACGAGCGCATGGACTGCATTGTCTATGCCGTCTGCGTCGGCATGGGGTTTGCAGCGTTGGAGAACGTAGCCTATCTGTTTTCCGCACAGGAATCATGGGGGACGGTGGCCGTAGCGCGTGCCACAATGGCTGTTCCCGGGCACTTCTTTTTTGCCGTGTTTATGGGCTACTTCATGTCCCTGGCCATCTGGGGCAAGCCCGAAAAGCGTCGGCTCAACTGGGTGCTCACCCTGCTGGTGCCCATTATCCTCCATGGCATCTATGATGCTAGCCTCATGTCCATGCCTGTCTCGGTTCCAGTGTTGGCTCTGGCCCTTCTTATTTTTGTTGCACTGGGTGTATACGTATGGGTGGATGGTCATCGGCGCATCCTCCGCGCACGGGCTCGGGACAAGCGGCGCATGCCGCGCCGGAATCCGTTGAAAACGGGAAATTCAGTTATGGCAAAAGCAAATGGGAAACGTCCGCCTCAGGCGAAGACATCGCCAGAGATTGACAAAGAGAAGCGTCTGGCCATAGCAGAATTGCTGGACATCCTTGTCGCGAGGCCGCATCCCAGTGAATACGGGAACAGCTTCAAATAGTAGGATAGAGAAACGAATATGATGAGATAAAACATATATATGAACCGACAGCGCCTTGCCAAATTTGGCAAGGCGCTGTCGGTTTAAGAAACGTTTTTCAAGGTTCATTCTTCATCCAGGCTTTCGGCGTATTCCATCTCTCCTTCTACTATCCAGCGGAGGTCTTCGGGTGAGAAGGTGCCCATGTTGTCCTTCTTGGCCTGACGGGCCAAGTGTTCGGTGATGGCTTCGATGTCTATGTCGATATAGCCTTCGGCGTCGGGCTCGGTATCGAGGATGCCACTGTCAGCATAGTATTCGACGATGACATCGAGGAAATAGTAGAGCTGCTCGTCGGTGAAGGCCTGCTTCAGATCCTGGGGTAGGTAGTTCTTGATGAACTCCACCGTCTGGCGGTCGTCCTCGGCATCGTGCAGAAGTTCTTCCTCGAAAGTCATAGCAGTGCCTCTATTTGCTGTTGCAGGGTAGCCTTCGACTGTGCACCCACGACGCGGTTTGCCAGGGTGCCGTCAGCTTTGATGAAGACGATGGTGGGGATGCTGCTAACCTGGAACTGCATGGCCAGTTCTTCGTCTTCCTCCACGTCGCACTTGCCGATGTTCACGCGGTCGGTGTACTCTGTGGCCAGTTCCTCGATGATGGGGGCCACGCGCTTGCAGGGGCCGCACCATGTGGCCCAGAAGTCAATGACGAGGGGCTTGCCACTCTGGGTCAGCTCCCGGAAGTTCTCGCTTGTGATGTGTAATGCCATAATTGTATGAAAAATTAGGGGTTAAGAATTAAATGTTAGGAATTGAGGTTGTGAAGTCAGTGACTAATTGATGCGATAGGTAATGGATTCCTGCTTATCGAGGTAGTCGAGCAGAGCCTTCGTGACCTGTATCGATCGCTTCTTTGCCGTGGTCTCTAAGCGGGTATTCTTGCCAATTTCGTAAATGGCAAAGTTTACCTTTGTCGTGCCTGGATGGCCTTTGGCGTACTCGGCCAGGGAGAAAACGGTGTCCTCGTCCAGGTCTTCGAGGATGAAGGAGATGGTGATGCTCTGTATGGCCTTGTCGCGGACGTTGCTGAGGAAGTCGATGCTGTTAATGCGCAGTTCCAGTCTGTCAGGCTGGTACTGGCGTGGTTGCACGTGCCCAGAGACGTAGAGGCTGTAGCCCACCTCCATGTAGTTGCTCCAGCTGGCCCAGTCGCGCCCGAAGAGGGGCAGCTCGCTGGCTCCGTTGTAGTCTTCGATGGTGACGATGCCGTAGGGCTGCCCTTTTTTGCTGATGCCCTTTCGGACAGCGGTGACGATACCGCCGAAGCTGACATCCTTGTTGGCGAAGGGTGCCAGTTCTTCCAGGTCGCTGATGTGCATGTTGCAGGTGTGCTGCAGCACCACGGCATAGTCGTCCAGCGGATGGGCGGAGAGGTAGATACCTATTTTTTCCTTTTCCTTATTCAGACGTTCGAGCGTGCCCCAGGATTCTGCTGTGGGGATGGCGGGGGTGCTGATTTCCACGGCATCCATGCCTCCGAAAAGTGAGAACTGGGCCTCCTGCTTGGCCTGGTGGTATTGTTGGCTGAACTTGGTGAGTACGTCGATGAAAACCTCGCCCTTGCTATTAGTGGCAAAGAACTGTTCGCGGGAAAGCTGGTCGGCAAAGTCGTCGAAGGCTCCACTCTGTGCCAGACATTCCATGCCGTTGCGCTTGACAACACTGATGGGCACACGTTTGGCAAAGTCGAAGATGTCCTTGAAGGGGCCGTTGGCAGTGCGCTCCTTGACGATAGCGTCTACAGCTGCGCTGCCCAGGCCGGATATGGCCCCGAGTCCGAAACGGATGTTGCCATTCGGATCCACGCCAAACTTGTAGCGGCTGAAATTGATACTGGGGCCGAGAGTGGCTATGCCCATGTCCTTGCATTCGTTCATGAGTTTGGTGACTTCCCCGATGTCTTTGGCCCGGCTCATGATGCCAGCCATGAATTGTGCAGGGAAGTTGGCTTTGAGGTAAGCCGTCTGGTAGGCCACCCAGGAGTAGCAGGTGGCATGGCTCTTGTTGAAGGCGTAGGAGGCAAACTTTTCCCAGTCGCCCCAAATCTTTTCCAGCACCTTCGGGTCGTGGCCGTTGGCCTGTCCCTGATTGATGAACTGGGGCTTCATGTGGTCCAGTTTGTCCTTCAGTTTCTTGCCCATGGCCTTGCGCAGGGTGTCACTCTCGCCTCGCGTGAAGTTGGCCAGTTGGCGCGAGAGCAGCATGACCTGTTCCTGATAGACGGTGATACCATAGGTGTCCTTGAGGTACTTCTCCATGCAGGGAATGTCGTATTCCACGGGCTTGCGACCGTGCTTGCGGTCGATGAAGTCGGGGATGTAGTCCATGGGGCCCGGACGATAGAGGGCATTCATGGCTATGAGGTCCTCGAAGGTGGAGGGCTGCAGTTCGCGGAGGTACTTCTGCATACCGGCCGATTCGAACTGGAAGGTGCCGATGGTGCGTCCGTCGCAGTAAAGTTGGTAGGTGGCGGGGTCGTCGATGGGCAGGCGGTCCACGTCCACCTCGATGCCCAGGCTGTCGCGTATGTTCTGCTGGCATTCCTTGATTTGGGACAGCGTCTTCAGACCTAGGAAGTCCATCTTGATAAGCCCTGTGTCCTCGATGACGGAGCCTTCGTATTGTGTGCAGAGCAGTTTTTCGCCCGTTTCCTTGTCTTCGGCAGTGGAGAGGGGCACCCAGTCCGAGACATCGTCGCGGCAGATGATGACACCGCAGGCATGTACGCCGGTATTGCGGACATTGCCCTCCAGTTTCTTAGCATAGCGGATGGTGTCACGCAGAATGGGGTCAGGCGAGGCTTCGGCCTGCTGCAGTTCGGGCACGATGCTGATGACGTTGGGCAGGTTCATTTTCATGGTCTTGCCATTGGCATCGGCGGGCATGCGGTCAGGGATGAGCTTGCAAATGCCGTTGGCCACGTCGAGGGGCAAGTTCTCGATGCGAGCTACATCCTTGATGGCCAGTTTGGTGGCCATGGTACCGTAGGTGATGATGTGTGCCACCTTCTCCTCGCCGTACTTTTGCGTGACCCAGGAGAGCACTTTGCCACGTCCGTCGTCGTCGAAATCGACGTCGATATCGGGCAGCGAGATGCGGTCGGGGTTGAGGAAACGCTCAAACAGCAAGTCGTATTGTATGGGGTCTATCTGCGTGATGCCCAGACAGTAAGCCACGGCACTACCTGCAGCCGAACCACGTCCTGGACCTACGCTGACGTCCAGTTCGTGGCGGGCAGCATTGATGTAGTCTTGCACGATGAGGAAGTAGCCTGGGAATCCCATGGTCTTCATGACGTGCAGTTCGAAGTTCAGGCGCTCCATGACGTCATCGGGCACGGGGTCGCCATAGCGTTTCCGGGCCCCGGTATAAGTCAGGCTGGTCAGATAGTCGGCTTCCAGTTTCAGTCGGTACAGCTTGTCCACACCCCCCATTTTGCCAATCTTTTTCTTGGCCTCCTCCTCGCTCATGATGACGTTGCCGTGCTCGTCGCGGGTGAATTCGTCGAAGAGCTGTTGGTCCGTGAATCGCTGTCGGTACTCCTCTTCGGTTCCGAAATCCTGTGGGATGGTGAAGTTCGGCATGATGGGGGCATGGTCGATGTCGTACATTTCCACCTTGTCCAGAACCTCGCAGGTATTCTCCAGAGCCTCGGGTACGTCGGCGAAGAGTTCTGCCATTTCCTCCCGCGTCTTGAACCACTCTTGTTTGGAGTAGAGCATACGGTCGGTATCCTTGAGGAAGTGGTTGGTGGAGAGGCAGATGAGACGGTCGTGGGCCTCAGCGTCATCTTCGTCCACGAAGTGCACGTCGTTGGTGCAGACGAGTTTGATATCATATTTTCGGGCCAGTTCGATGATGACCTTGTTCACCTGCTGCTGTATGGGGTAGGTCTCGCGGTTGGCACGTATGTCGGGGTTCTTCACCTCGTGGCGCTGTAGTTCCAGGTAGTAGTCATCTCCAAAGATACTCTTGTACCAGCGCACGGTCTCCTCGGCTCCTTCCAGGTCGCCCTTGTGTATCTTCCGTGGCACTTCTCCGGCCAGGCAGGCCGAGCAGATGATGAGTCCTTCGTGGAATTGCTCCAGATCGTAGTGGTCGGTGCGTGGTTTGTTGTAGAATCCGTCCACCCACGAGCGTGAAACCAGCTTCACCAGGTTGTGGTAGCCCACTTGGTTCTTGGCCAGCACCACCAGATGGTAACGCACGCCGTCGCCCATTTCTTTTTCTCGGTTCTCCTTGCGGCGTGGGGCCACGTACATTTCGCATCCGATGATGGGCTTGAAGGGCTCTAGTCCCTGTTCCTTGCGTTCCTTGTTCAGTTTCTTGCAAGAGTTGAACAGTTCCTTGATACCCATCATATTGCCATGGTCGGTCACAGCCATGCCACGCATACCGTCGGCAGTAGCCTTCTTCAGCAGTTTGCCGATGCTGGCCTGCCCGTCGAGCAACGAATACTGGGTGTGTACATGCAGGTGTACGAAATCTGGTGCCATCTCTTGCTTAGGGTGAATTTTAGTGTAAAGTTACGTTACTTTCCCGAAATAACCAACTGCCAGGCATCCTTTTTGCGGAAAAGATGGTGAAAAGGGTGTTTTTTCCGCTCAGATAGTTGTGACATTCAGTGAAAAAGGTTACCTTTGCAAGGATATGGGGGACTTATGCCCCCAAAATACAATAACGACATGGGAAAACGACTGAGACGCTTGCGTCAGCTACGTATACACAGCGAAGGCCGGAACATACTCGTCGGTGCAGCCATCCTGTTGCCACTAGTGTGTGCCGCTTCGCATTATTGTTTTGAGACGAAGGTTCCCTTCATCGTGCTGACGGTGCTCAGTGTGCTGATTTACGGGCTGATAGCCAATTTCTATCGTTGCCCCATCCGCAAGTTTGAGTCCGACACGCAAGGCATTGTCATCGCTCCGGCTGACGGTCGGGTGGTGGTAGTCGAAGAGACGGAAGAAAATGAATATTTCCACGACCGCCGACGGATGATTTCAATCTTCATGAGCCCCCTGAACGTACATGCCAACTGGATTCCCGTGGACGGGCGGGTGAAGCTGGTGCGCCACTATGACGGCAATCACCATGCAGCCTGGTTACCGAAGTCCAGTGTGGAGAACGAGCGTTCGACCATCGTCATCGAGACCCCGGATGGCCAGGAGGTGCTAGTGCGCCAGGTGGCCGGTGCCATGGCTCGCCGTGTGGTGACCTATCTGGAGGAGGGTATCGACTACGAGATAGACGACCACATGGGATTCATCAAACTGGGCTCGCGCGTCGATGTCTTCCTGCCGCTGACGGCCAGGCCCTGCGTGCAACTGGACCAGAAAACCACGGGCAACGAGACCGTGATTGCCCGTCTCTGATTCTGCCGGTATTTTTTTTAGTAGTTATGATTAAGAAACATATTCCCAATTCACTCACCTGTTGCAACCTCATCTGTGGTTGCATGGCCACGGGTGCCGCCTTCTACGGCAACTATCACTGGGCCATCCTGATGATTATTGTAGGTGCCGTATTCGACTTCTTCGACGGCATGGTGGCACGCTTGCTGGGCGTCTCCTCGCCCATTGGCAAGGAACTGGATTCACTGGCCGACGTAGTCACCTTCGGCGTGGCTCCCTCTGTTATCCTGTTCTATCTCTTCCATGAGGTGCACTATCCAGCCCTGCTCGTGCCATACGCCAAGTACATCCCTTACACCGCCTTCCTTATGGCCGCTTTCTCGGCCCTGCGCCTGGCCAAGTTCAACCTCGACACACGGCAGACTTCCTCGTTCATTGGCCTGCCCACTCCTGCCAACGCCCTCTTCTGGGGCTCGCTTGTGGTGGGGCAGCACGCCTTTCTTGTGTCGCTGAAGTTCAATGCCGTGTTCCTCTTCCTCTTCATGTTCCTGTCGTGCCTGTTGCTGGTGGCCGAACTGCCCCTCTTTTCCCTGAAGTTCAAGGATCTCTCGTGGGAGCACAATCGTGTGCAGTACATCTTCCTGTTGGGCTGCCTGGTCTGTCTGCCCCTCGGCGCCAGTGCCGTGGCTGCCATGATTGTCTGGTACGTGGCCCTGTCCATGATGGTCAGAAAGGCATAATCGCCTCTCATCTTTAATTTTTCCCCATTCACCCTTCCCCATTCGCTCCGCCCATGCATTTCTTTGGCTGTCTCATCGCCCTTTTCCTTTCCGGTTTTTTGCTGTTGGTCGCGTTCGGGTTGTCCCTGTTGGACTTCCTGCTTCGCTTGTTGGGCATTCGCCGACCGCGCACGATTGCCGATGCACCGGAGGACGGGCCCAACGAGCCGGCATCGCAAAAAAGAGTCTTTGACGATGATGAAGGTGAATACGTAGATTTCGAGGAGGTCTGAAGGCTTCCTTTTTCATGCCCCAGGGGCGGCTCCATTTTCATCTCCGAACGCTCCGTCTCCCCGACCCGTATAGGACGGAGCTCCGTCCTGCATAGCTTTCGCCTCCGTCCTGCATAGCTTTCGCCCGAAACCTATACGGGGCTGCGCCCCGACCTGCCAGCGTGCGCACACGTACGCGTGTATGCGCGTTTCCATTTTATATTATAGTAAGAATGATGATACATACTGCAATTACTCTGGTTCGACAATTAAATTCCGTATTTTTCTCTTAAACCTTTCCGTTAGTGGAAAAAAAAGCGTAACTTTGCAGTCGGCTAACCGAAGGAATGCCCCTGTAGTTCAATGGATAGAACTACGGTTTCCTAAACCGCCAATCCGGGTTCGATTCCCGGCGGGGGTACTTCGAAGAAATTGAAAATTAAAGATTAAAAATTAAAAAATTCTCCCGAATATGGCAAATCCTGTGGAGATTCGGGAACTGGACAGCGTGGTTGTCCGTTTCTCAGGAGATTCCGGCGACGGTATGCAGTTGGCCGGAAACATTTTTTCTACGGTATCGGCTACCGTTGGTAACAGTATCAGCACCTTCCCCGACTATCCGGCCGACATTCGCGCCCCGCAAGGGTCGCTGACGGGCGTCAGTGGCTATCAGGTGCACATCGGTGCCGGACAGGTATATACCCCGGGTGACAAGTGCGACGTGCTGGTGGCCATGAATGCTGCTGCGCTGAAGACCCAGTTGCGCTACGCCAAGCCCGGGGCCACCGTCATCATTGACACCGATGCCTTCGGCCCAAAGGACTTGCAGAAGGCTGAGTTCCAGACCGACGACCCCATCCGTGAGATGGGGCTGGATCCGGACCGCGTCATCGCCTGTCCGCTGACTACCATGGTCAAGGACTGCCTGGCCGACACAGGTATGGACCAGAAGGCCATGCTCAAGTGCCGCAACATGTTCGCCGTCGGGCTGGTCTGCTGGCTCTTCAGCCGCGACCTGGAGGTGGCCTTCAGTTTCCTGCGCGAGAAGTTCGCCAAGAAACCCGCCATCGCCGAGGCCAACATCCGTGTCATCCAGGCCGGTTACGACTACGGCCACAACACCCATTCCTCAGCCACGAACGTCTATCGCATCGAGACACGCGACAAGGTGCCCGGCCGTTACATGGACATCACGGGCAACAAGGCCACGGCCTACGGCTTCATCGCTGCAGCCGAAAAGGCCGGGCTGAAGCTCTACCTCGGTTCGTATCCCATCACACCGGCCACCGACGTGCTGCACGAGCTCTCGAAACACAAGTCGCTGGGTGTCACTACCGTGCAGTGCGAGGACGAGATTTCGGGCTGTGCGTCGGCCCTCGGTGCATCGTTTGCAGGTGCACTGGCTGTGACCAGCACTTCTGGCCCTGGCATTTGCCTGAAGTCGGAGGCCATGAACCTCGGTGTCATCATGGAACTGCCCCTTGTCGTCCTCGACGTGCAGCGTGGCGGTCCCGCCACGGGGCTGCCCACGAAGTCCGAGCAGACCGACCTCCTGCAGGTGCTCTACGGGCGCAACGGCGAGAGCCCCCTGCCCGTCATCGCGGCGCTCAGTCCTGCCGACTGCTTCGATGCCGCCTACGACGCTTCGAAGATGGCCCTGGAACACATGACCCCCGTCGTACTGCTCACCGATGCCTACGTGGCCAACGGTTCGGCTGCCTTCCGCCTGCCCGATCTCAAGGAATATCCTGCCATCCAGCCTCCCTATGTACCAGAGGAACTGCGTGGCCAGTGGACACCCTACCAGCGTAACAGCGAGGGCGTGCGCTACTGGGCCGTGCCGGGCCGTGAGGGCTTCGCCCACATCCTGGGTGGACTGGAGAAGGACTCGAAGACGGGAGCCATCAGCACGAACCCCGAGAACCACGACCTCATGACGCGTCTGCGCCAGGAGAAGATAGACCGTATCCCCGTGCCCGACCTTGAGGTGCTGGGCGACCGCGACGATGCCGAACTGCTCATCGTGGGCTTCGGCTCCACCTACGGCCACTTGCACACGGCCATGGACGAGCTCCGTGCCAAGGGACATAAGGTGGCGCTTGCACAGTTCCGCTATCTTCGTCCCCTGCCCAAGAACACGGCAGAGGTGCTCCTGCGCTATCCGAAGGTGGTAGTGGCCGAACAGAACATGGGCCAACTCGCCGCCTACCTCCGCACGCAGGTTGATGGCTTCGTCCCCCGGCAGTTCAACCAGGTGAAGGGCCAACCCTTCGTGGTCAGCGAACTCGTCGAAGTGTTTAATGAACTACTAAAATAGATATTTCAAACTACGAATTTCACGAATTAAACGAATTTAGTTCCCTGACATGGATAACTGGATATGTAAGGAAGAAGCATTCAAAATCATCGGAGCAGCAATGGCTGTACACCGTGCGTTAGGATGTGGCTTTACGGAGAAAGTTTATCAGGATGCCTTGGAATTGGAGTTTAAGGCACAAGGAATACCCTATCAGAGGGAATTTCCTTTACACGCTTCGTATCGTGGATTTCAGTTAAAGGCTGAATTTATTCCAGACTTTATATGTTTTGAAAGAGTTATAGTAGAACTGAAGGCTGTAAGGGAATTGGATGACACGCATCGTTCTCAGGCCATAAATTATGCTAAAGTGGCTGATGTCGACTTGGCGCTACTTATAAATTTTGGAGAGATTTCGTTGAAGTATGAGCGATATTTCCCTGGAAGCAAAAAATAATTCGTTAAATTCGTGTAATTCGTAGTATTGAAAGAAAATAAAAGTTATGAGTAATTTCACATTTCAAGATTATAAGAAGGGGCAGCCGCGGTGGTGCCCAGGTTGTGGCGACCACTTCTTCCTCGCCTCGTTCCACAAGGCGTTGGCTGAGATAGGCACGGCCCCCGAGAACATTGCCGTCATCAGCGGTATCGGCTGTTCCAGCCGTCTGCCCCACTACATGGCCACCTACGGCATGAACACCATCCACGGTCGTGCTGCTGCCATTGCTACGGGCTGCAAGGTCGCCAACTCCAAGCTCGATGTGTGGCAGGTGAGCGGCGACGGCGACGGACTGGCCATCGGTGGCAACCACTTCATCCATGCCAACCGTAGGAACATCGACCTCAACATGATTCTGCTGAACAACCGCATCTACGGTCTGACGAAGGGACAATATTCGCCCACGTCGCCCCGCGGATTCGTGTCGAAGTCCAGCCCCTACGGCACTGTCGAAGACCCCTTCCGCCCCGCTGAACTCTGCTTTGGCGCACGTGGTCACTTCTTTGCGCGTGCCGTGGCCACCGATGCCCCTGGCACCATCGCCATCCTCAAGGCCGCCCATGCCCACAAGGGGGCCAGCGTGTGCGAGATTCTGCAAAATTGCGTCATCTTCAACGACGGCACACATGAGAGTGTCTATTCCAAGGAAGGTCGTCAGCAGAATGCCATCTATGTGGAGCACGGCAAACCGCTGACGTTCGGTCCCAACAACGAGTACGGACTCGTGCAGGAAGGTTTCGGACTAAAGAAGGTGGAAATCGGCAAGGACGGCTACACACTCAGCGACATCCTCGTCCACGATGCTCATTGCCAGGACAACACCCTGCAACTGAAGCTCGCCCTGATGGGTGACGGCGACGGTTTCCCCATTGCGCTTGGTGTCATCCGCGACGTGGAGGCTCCCACCTACAACGATGCCGTCGAGGCCCAGATCGAGGAAGTCAAGGCCAAGAAACCTTATCACACCTTCGCCGAACTCCTCGAGACCAACGACATCTGGGAAGTGAAGTAATACCGAAATAGTTTAAACCACGAATTTCACGAATTAACTGGCATTTGAAGTGCCACGCCGTAAGGCAATTTGTGAAATTCGTGTAATTCGTGGTTTGATAGAGGAGTCTATGCAATAAAAAGTCAATAATATTTGGCCGTGTAATGCAGATGTATTACTTTTGCATACAAATGTATTGCAAATAACTACGTACTACTATGGGAACAACGATAGCCCGACGCCCTGCGTCCTTCCGTTTGCGTGCCGACCTTTTGGATGGATTGAAGCGAAACGCTGCACGTGAGAACCGAACGCTCAACAACTATGTAGAGAGCGTCCTGCTGGATGTCGTATATGATGAACCAAATGAGGTGACCAAAGCCGCCATTGAAGAGGCAATGCACCGAAAAAACTATCCTGAAAACGAATTGTATAGTAGTGCCGAGGAAATGTTCAAGGCTCTGAATGCAGAAATCAATGCCGAATGAAAAGAATATTCCCATCAGGCCAATATAAGAAGGACTATAAACGATATCGTAATCAGCCTCAGAAACTGAAAGCATTGGGAACAATTCTCAATATGCTTGCTAATGAGCAACCGATACCAGACCAGTACAAACCCCACATGCTTCATGGCGACTATCGGGGTTGTATGGAGTGTCACATCGAGAGTGATTTACTCTTGATATGGGTTGATGGGGTAAACAATATCATAGAACTGGTCCGTCTGGGTTCCCATTCCGAATTGTTCGGAAAACAGAGGTGATAGGAATATTATAGTAACCACAATCCAGACTCAGTCACAAGGAGAAGGCTCATCGATTTTTTGTCAATGGCCTTCTCTTTACAGTTTCTCACCATAGCACAGGTCGCCGCAGTCGCCAAAACCGGGAACGATGTACTTGTGCTCATTCATGCCCGGGTCGATGGCGGCGCACCAGAGAGTGACATCGTCGGCAACGTTGTCTTCGAGCATTTTCACACCTTCGGGCGTGCCGATGACGCTGGCGATGTGCACTTGGTGGGGCTTCCCCGTCTTCAGCAGAGCCTCGTATGCGGCCACCATGGAGCCGCCGGTGGCCAGCATGGGGTCGACGATGATGAGCGTCTTGCCCTTGACCGAGGGGGAGGCAATGTACTCGGTGTGGATGCCCACTTCGGTGTGCTCGCGGTTAGTGTACATGCGGAAGGCCGAGACGAAAGCGTTCTCCGCGTGGTCGAAGACGTGCAGGAAACCTTCGTGGAAAGGCAGGCCGGCGCGCAACACGGTGGCCAGCACAATGTCGTCCTTGATGAGGGGAATCTCGGCCGTGCCCAATGGGGTGGTGACGGTCTTTGGTTTATAGGTCAGTGTCTTGGAAATCTCGTAGGCTATCATTTCGCCAATGCGACGGATGTTGTTGCGGAAAAGCGCACGGTTTTTCTGATAGCTTTTGTCGCGAATCTCGGCCATGAAGTGGTTCATGACGGAGTTCTGTTCACTGAGGTTAATCGTTTTCATGATATGTAGAATATGTTTCTCTTATAGTGTTCGGTATGACAAAGATAAAGATTATTTCGCAAACAATAGAGTCAACCGCTACTTTTTTTCGCTTTCGCTTTGCTGTTTGTTGATTATTTCGTAAATTTGCCAAGGTGAGAAGCGTCTCACTGCGCGGCAATGGCTGCGCACCTTATCGGTAATAAAAGAAGCGTTATGCTCTTTCTTGCAAGTAGAAAACCTGAGAAATTTTCACTGATTGCAAAGAACCCCGGAGGCCTGCTCCCTTTGTAGCCCTCTGAAGTAGAAAGACAGACATGGCGGCTTCACGCGACGAGCGTGGAACTGTATCCGTATATCATCTTTTCTACTTCGGGCTTTCTCAGGGCCTTCTACTTGAAGATGGGACATAGTCAGTTCCACGCTTCATCATGTCCATAAAATGTTCTCCACGGGACTGGGGGGGACGGGAACGGAAACACAAACTATGAATAGATTATTGGCAACTGTACTCGCGGCAGCAACTGTCGTGGGACTGTTCTCTGCCTGCAGCGGCAGTAGTACGTCCGAAGAGGACGATTACATGGGTACGCGGATGAACAAGAAACTGATGGAGAGCCTAGTAGAAACGTATACACTTGCGAAGGAAGACCCTGAACTCCGGGACATGTGGATAGATGGGCTCGGCGAACTCGTTTACATCCAATACCGATACCATGATGGGGGCAGTGGGGCGCTCATTAACGAACGTGGCGAGGTCGTCCTGGAGGGCGAGGAACTCAGTGACTTGACGTTCGGCAACTTCTCCTGCGGCATATCGCGTTTGGAATTCTCCGGCACGGTGGGCTACATGAATGAGAATGCCGAAATGGTCGTCGCCCCCGGGACATACATACAGGGCACCATCTTCTGGCACGATGTGGCTGCCGTGTGCACAGACTATCACAACTGGGGCATCATCCGTAAGGACGGTTCTCTGCTGTTCCCTACAGAATATGAGAAGGCGGATGTATACCCCAACGGCTTGATTCTCTTGGGGCGCCGTAACCAGAATGACACTTACGAAGAGGCCGTTTACACGTCGGAGGGCAAGGAGGTAATGCCTTTCCAACCCAATTTGTCGACAAACGCCCCTTGGGGCGAGGCTGACAATGAGTTATATCTTATCAACGACGTTATCTTTGCCAAAACAGAAAAAGATGGCTACTATTGCATCTACGGCGACGGCAAGATGGAGAGTCTGGGTAAGTTCTACCGCATAAACGGATTTAAGGAGCACGGAATCGCACGGGTGGATGCCGATTTCAACAGCGAAAAGTGTGGGTTCGTGAACACCAAGGGCAAACTCATCGTTCCGTGCGAATACGGACATGTACGCACCCTCAATCACGGTTTGGTGATGTTCGACTTCGCCAAGAACAAGTGCGGTGCGTATGACTTCGAAGGCAACCTCCTATGGCCATTCGAATACGATGACATATACTCCTTCAATCAAGACTTGGCCTGCGTAAAACAAGGTGAACAGTGGTACGTCATCAATCATGACGGAAAGAAGCAGGCGGTGGAGAGCAGCACCTCCGTCTTTGGCAAGGCCTACCAGACAAACTCGGAGGACGGACGCCAACACGGGCTTGCCACACTTGATGGAAAGGTTCTGCTCGAACCAACTCATTCGTATTTTGAGGAAATACTTAACACTCGTCTGGTATGTGCCTCCAACGATGAAGAATACTACAACTACGATACGGGTGAGCGCGTGCTTGGCGACGGATATACCATCGACCATTGGTTCGACAATGGCTTCGGTAAACAATACGAGACGGGAGTGGACTCAAAAGGCAATGTGCGCTTCTCGAATGACGGGGGTATTGAACTCGTCGGCCCCGACGGTAAGTTGTTGCCAGTGCCGACTCTGACCAGAATCGGCGGCGACTTCTACGTAGACGCGACGTGCAGCGTCTACTACAGGGACAAGAAGATAGGCAAGGTGGGTAACGGGCTGCTGAAAACTATCGGTTCCGGCTGGGATAAAACCTGCGGAAACCTGTGCCTGGACGGCATGTACTTCTATGCATCCACGGATGAGGGCGACGTCACCGTCTTTGTCAACAAGAAGGGCATCGTGACGAAAGTCAAGGGCATCGTCGACAAGCAGTTCGGCGACATGCTGCGCCCCAGCAACGTGACCAGCGCCTATGTGTCAGGCAATGTCTTCTGATTGTGCTGATTATATTTATAAACCATTTATTAACCCAAAAAACAAAAACAAAAGAGTATGAAAACATTCAAGTATTTTGCCATGAGCCTGATGGCTGTGGCATTGTGTGTGGGATTTGCCTCCTGTGGCGACGATGACGAAGAAGGTCCCACCAACAAGAGCATCGACGCCTCACTGCTGAAGGGCACATGGAAATGTGTTGACGAAGACGGAGATTACGAGATCCTGGACTTCAAGACAGACGGACGCCTGCTCTGGAGTGCCTGCTACGAGACTCCCGACAAACGCGTACAGGCCGTGACAAGGGTATATCTTTACGATGTCAATGCCGCCACCGGACTGGTACGCATTGGCCGCTACACCAGCAACTCGACATGGGACCTGCACGTAAAGACACTGAAAAACGACGAACTAACTTGGTACGACGACGAGGAAACCACTACTTTCCAGCGTTACACAGGCAAGAAGCCAACAGAGATTGACGGACAGGAATTTGTAGACCTGGGCCTTAGCACGATGTGGGCTTCCTGCAACGTCGGAGCAAACTCACCCCTGAAGGCTGGCTACTACTTCCAGTGGGGTAACACCAGCACATCGCGTAGCGGCTGGAAGTCTGATAATTACGATTTAAATTCCTACTACTACACAGAAATCAGTGGAAATAGTTCGTACGACCCCGCCATGACTGCTTGGGGCAGCAAGTGGACAACACCCACGCTGGAACAGATGCAGGAATTGCTGAGCCAGTGCAGCGTGTACATGAACACAAATTCGAGTGGTACGCGCTATTTCGTGGCTGTTGGCGCCAATGGCAACTTCATCTATCTGCCCTTGTCCGGAGCGTATCCCTTGGGACTGAGCAACGGTTCCGTACTTTACGACAACTTCCAGTGCTGGCTGATGACGGGTAATCAGCAAAACCGTCGCCCATATTACCTCCGCGGGCGCTACACCAATGAGACCACAAGCCCCGATATCAACATCACCACAGACGAGGCTCAACTCATCAGCGCGATGCCCATTCGTGCCGTCAGCACCAGCGAAAACGACCTGTCGACAGGGAATCAACGCTGGTAAAAACAGCAGTCGTTCTCAGAACCTTATGGATAATCGATGCGCATCCCCTCTTGCCTCGTTGCAGGAGGGGATGCTGTGTTGAGGATGATAACTGCCATGTTTCGCCACGGAATTGTCACCCCGACTTCTCAAAACGGCGTGCTAAGCCGAAAAAGGCGGGGCGGGGGCACAAAAAAACGCCGTCGGGCATACGTGTTTCGCAATTTTTTACTACTTTTGTAGCGCTTAAAAAGGAAAAGAGAGAAAGGCTCTCCCCCCTTAAACCCATAAGCCGTTAAGCGACTAAACCAATAAACCCTAAAATAAATCAGTTATGGCAAAATTAGATTTAACTAAGTACGGCATCACCGGTTCTACCGTGATTGCCCACAATCCTTCGTATGAGTTCCTCTTCGAAGAGGAGACAAAGGCTGGTCTGACCGGTTTCGACAAGGGCCAGAACACCGAACTCGACGCAGTGAACGTGATGACGGGTATCTACACCGGTCGTTCGCCCAAGGACAAGTACATCGTTGATGATGCCCAGAGCCACGACAAGGTATGGTGGACCACCGAGGGCTACAAGAACGACAACCACCCCATGTCGGAGGCTGTTTGGGCCAAGGTGAAGGACATCGCCATCAAGGAACTCAGCAACAAGCAACTCTACGTTGTCGACGCTTTCTGCGGTGCCAACGAGGCTACCCGCCTGGCCGTTCGCTTCATCGTTGAGGTTGCTTGGCAGGCACACTTCGTGAAGAACATGTTCATCCAGCCCACCAAGGAAGAACTGGAGAACTTCGAGCCCAACTTCGTCATCTACAACGCCTCTAAGGCCAAGGTTGAGAACTACAAGGAACTGGGCCTGAACTCGGAGACCTGTGTGGCCTTCAACACCACCAGCCGCGAGCAGGTCATCATCAACACCTGGTACGGCGGTGAGATGAAGAAGGGTATGTTCTCCATGCAGAACTACTACCTGCCCCTGCAGGGTATCGCTTCGATGCACTGCTCTGCCAACACCGACATGGAAGGTAAGAACACCGCCATCTTCTTCGGCCTTTCTGGCACAGGTAAGACTACCCTTTCTACCGACCCGAAGCGTCTGCTCATCGGTGACGACGAGCACGGATGGGACGACGAGGGCGTCTTCAACCTCGAGGGCGGCTGCTACGCCAAGGTTATCAACCTCTCCAAGGAGAACGAGCCCGACATCTACGGTGCCATCAAGCGCAACGCCCTGCTGGAGAACGTTACTGTTGCCGCTGACGGCAAGATTGACTTCGCCGACAAGAGCGTGACCGAGAACACCCGTGTATCGTACCCCATCAACCACATCGACAAAATTGCCCAGAAGGTGAACGGCAAGAGCGCCGGTCCCGAGGCCAAGAACGTCATCTTCCTCTCGGCCGATGCCTTCGGCGTACTGCCTCCCGTAAGCATCCTGACTCCCGAGCAGACGAAGTATTACTTCCTCTCTGGCTTCACCGCTAAGCTGGCAGGTACCGAGCGCGGCATCACCGAGCCCACTCCTACCTTCTCGGCTTGCTTCGGCCAGGCCTTCCTCGAACTGCATCCCACAAAGTATGCTGAGGAACTGGTGAAGAAGATGGAGAAGAGCGGTGCCAAGGCTTATCTGGTGAACACCGGTTGGAACGGCACGGGCAAGCGCATCTCTATCCCCGACACCCGTGGCATCATCGACGCCATCCTGGACGGCAGCATCCTGAAGGCCGAGACCAAGAAGATTCCTTACTTCGACTTCGAGGTGCCCACCGCTCTGCCCAACGTAAATCCCGCTATCCTCGATCCTCGCGACACCTATGCAAATGCCAGCGAGTGGGAAGAGAAGGCTAAGGACTTGGCAGCCCGCTTCATCAAGAACTTCGGCAAGTACACTACCAATGAGGCCGGCAAGGCCCTGGTAGAGGCTGGCCCAAAGCTCTAAAATGGCGTTAATACATTAATTATTCAGCGGTTCCCTTTCGGGGGAACCGCTTTTTTTGTACCTTTGCGACGTATTTGCTCATATTATGAAGAAGCTATTGTTCCTTTTGTCGTTGTTGGTGGCGCAGACGGTGTTTGCGCAGTTCCACGAACCGGTGCAGTTCTCGGTCAAGGAGAACAAGTTGTCGGACACGGAAATCGAAGTTGTGTTTACGGGTACGGTGGAGGCCGGATGGCATGTGTATAGTACGGACATTGCCGACGGCGGACCCACGCGGGCCGAGCTGACGCTGGAGAAGCAGAAGGGCGTGAAGCCCAAGGGACGCTTGCGTGCCACAGGTAAGGTGAAGCGAGAGATGGACGAACTCTTCGGCATGGAACTCTCCTTCATGGAGGGCACGGCCAAGTTCGCCCAGCGGTTCACGCTGACGGGCAGCGACTACGAAGTGGCCGGCTATCTGACCTACGGTGCATGTAACGACGAGAATTGTATGCCGCCCACCAATGTGGAGTTTGACTTTAGAGGAAGTACAGAGAAGACAGGAAGCACAGAGGGCGCAGAGAACGCAGAGAAAAAAGAGATTGACATAGAGCGCGCGACCAAGACGGAGGACCCTCTGGAGCTACAGGAAGATAGTGCCTCTGTTGTGCCCTCTGTTTCCTCTGCGTCCTCTGGGAATTCGGAAGCACTCTGGACACCCGTTATCGACGAACTGAAAGCCTTCAAACAAGGGGGCGGAGCCCTGAACGGTGGGGCTGAGGCCACCAGTGGCGAGGCCAGTTGGCTGCGCATCTTCCTCCTGGGGCTGCTGGGCGGACTGGCTGCCCTGCTGACACCCTGTGTCTGGCCCATCATCCCGATGACGGTCAGCTTCTTCCTGAAGAGAGGGCAGGCATCAAACGTGGAAAATAAGGAGAAGTCAGAAGGCACAGAGAATTACGCCAAAGCCGAGGGCACAGAGAAGAAGGGTAAGAAACAAGTGACGAGCAACAGTCGCGGTGTGCGTGATGCCATCGTCTACGGCGTGAGCATCATCGTCATCTACATGGCGCTGGGCCTGCTCGTGACCTTGCTGTTCGGAGCCAGCGCACTAAATGCCCTGAGCACCAATGCCCTGTTCAACATCTTCTTCTTCCTGCTGTTGTTGCTGTTCGGCGCTTCGTTTCTGGGCGGCTTCGACATTGCCCTGCCGTCGAGCTGGAGCAATGCCGTAGATAGCAAAGCCACCAAGACCACGGGCCTGCTCAGCATCTTCCTCATGGCCTTCACGCTGTCGCTTGTCAGCTTCTCTTGCACGGGGCCCATCATTGGCTTCCTGCTGGTGGAGGTTGCCTCGACGGGTAACATCGTCGGCCCAGCCATCGGCATGTTTGGTTTCTCCTTGGCCCTGGCCCTGCCCTTCACGCTCTTTGCACTCTTCCCCTCATGGCTGAAGGCTGCGCCGAAGAGCGGCAACTGGATGAACTGTATCAAGGTGACCCTCGGTTTTCTGGAACTAGCCTTCTCGCTGAAGTTCCTCTCCGTGGCCGACCTGGCCTATGGCTGGCACCTGCTCGACCGCGAGGTGTTCCTCTCCCTGTGGATAATCCTCTTCGCCCTGCTGGGTGCCTACTTCATCGGCTGGCTCCGTTTTCCGCACGACGAGGACGAGTACGACGAGATGGGTGAGGTCATCCAGCGTCCTCGTACCTCTGTCACCCGCTTCTTCCTGGCCCTGGCCAGTTTGGCTTTTGCCCTATATATGGTGCCAGGTCTGTGGGGTGCCCCCTGTAAGGCCGTGAGTGCCTTCGCACCGCCTGTGAAGACGCAGGACTTCGTACTCGGGCAGAAGGAGACGCTCCACTTCGAGAACTACGAGGAAGGCATGGCCTACGCACGCCAGCACCATAAGCCCGTCTTCCTGGACTTCACGGGATACGGCTGTGTGAACTGTCGCAAGATGGAGGCCGCCGTTTGGACGCACCCCGAGGTGCAGCAGTTGATGGACGACGAATTCGTGGTCATCTCCCTGTTTGTCGATGAAAAGACCCCCCTGCCCGAGGTCGAGACCATCGAGGAGAACGGCGAACAGCGCAAGCTGCGCACCATCGGCGACAAGTGGAGTTACCTGCAGCGCTACAAGTTCGGCGCGAACGCGCAGCCCTTCTATGTGCTGGTGGACAACGAGGGCCGTCCGCTCACGGGTTCGTACACCTACAACGAAGATGTGCCGGCCTACCTGCAATGGCTACGCGACGGACTGAAGAACTACACGAAGTGAGACATTGAACCACAATGTCTATTATTATAGACCGCGAATTTCACGAATTGGGTTAGGTATAGCGATATATAATTCGTGAAATTCTTCGACGAGCGAAGCGACAAGTCGATTACGTGTAATTCGTGGTAAGAGTAGAAAATAATAATGTTTTATAATATAAATGTTTAAACAATGAATTTACGTTTTCTTTTCAGTGCAGCAGTGCTGGTGTTCGCCACGCAGCTCTGCGCACAGGGAATGGAGCAGATGATGCAGCCGCTTCCCCTTGACCCCAAGGTGACTTACGGTAAACTGGACAACGGGCTGACCTACTACGTTCGCCATAACGAGTACCCGAAGGGCCAGGCCAACTTCTACATTGCACAGAAGGTGGGCAGCGTCCTGGAGGAAGAAGATCAGCGCGGACTGGCCCACTTCCTGGAGCACATGTGCTTCAACGGCACGGAGAACTTCCCCGAGAACAGCCTGATTCGCTACTTGGAGACCCTGGGTGTGAAGTTCGGTGCCCAACTGAACGCCTACACCAGCGTCGACGAGACGGTCTACAACATCAACAACGTGCCCACCCAGCGCGAGGCCACCATCGACAGTGTCCTGCTCATCCTGCACGACTGGAGCCACAACCTGACGCTCGACCCTGCCGAGATTGACAAGGAGCGCGGCGTCATCCACGAGGAGTGGCGCCTCCGGACGGGAGCCATGAACCGCATCATCGAGCGCCAAGGCCCCAAACTCCACTCGAACAGCCGCCCCGGCAGCCGTTTCCCCATCGGCCTGATGTCGGTCGTCGACAACTTTAAGCCCGAGGCCCTGCGCGCCTACTACGAGAAATGGTACCGCCCCGACTTGCAGGCCATCATCGTGGTCGGCGACATCGACGTCGAGCGCACGGTGCAGCGCATCAAGGATATGTTCGGTCCCATCCCTGCCGTCGAGAACCCTGCCGTGCGCGAGTACTTCACCGTGCCCCAGAACGACGAGCCCATCATCGTCAGCGACCACGACAAGGAGCAGACCATTCCCCTCGTCATGATTTCCTACAAACATGAGGAACTGCTGCCGCGCGAGATGCGCAACACCATCCCCTTCCTCTCCGTGTCCTACATCAAGAGCATGGCCATGCAGATGCTCAACAAGCGTCTCGACGAGATAGCCCTCGACCCCGACTGCCCATTCATCCAGGCTGGTGTAGAGGATGGCGACTTCCTCCTCTCCAAGAGCCCGGCGTTCCAGATAACGATACTGCCGAAGGAAGGCCGGCTCGACGAGGCCATCCAGAAGGTGATGGCCGAGGTCTATCGTGCTGCTAACCATGGCTTCACGGGCAGCGAGTACGGTCGTGTCCGCTCGGAGTTCCTGAGTCAGATAGAGGCCGCCTACAACAACCGCGAGACCACGCAGACCGCCAACTATATTCATGAGTGCGTGCGCAACTTCCTCGACAATGAGGCCATGCCTGGTATCGAGTTCGAGAATATGCTCTACGGAGCCATGGCCCCGCAGATGCCCGTCGAGATGCCCAACGAGATGATTAAGAACCTCGTGAGCGTCAGCGACACGAACCTCGTTGTCCTGAGCATCAACCCCGAGAAGGAAGGCTACCAGCAGCCCACCGAGGAACAGTTGCTCCGGGCCATCCACGCCGCCCAGCAGATGAACCTGCCGGCCTACGTCGACAACGTGAAGAACGAGCCCCTCATCGCCAAACTGCCCAAGCCCGGCAAGATCAAGAAGGAAGAGCCGGGCCAGTTCGGCACCACCATCCTGACGCTCTCCAATGGCGCCCGCGTCATCCTGAAGAAGACCGACTACCAGGACAACCAAGTTCTCATGCGTGCCTACAGCGACGGTGGTACGGGCCGCTATGGAGCCGAGGATAAATACACCATCAGCCTGGCCGACATGCTCATCGGTGCCTCGGGTCTGGGCAACTTCACCGACACCGAACTCGACAAGGCCTTGGCCGGCATCCAGGCCAGCGTAAGCCCCTCGATGTCCAGTCGCAGTGAGTTCCTTCGCGGCGACGCCGTGCCCAAGGACCTGCGCACGATGTTCGAACTCATCTACCTCCATTTCGGCGACCTCAAGCGCGACGACAAGGCAGCCGCCTCGGCCCTGAACCAGATGAAGGAGATGTTGCGCAACCAGGCAGCAAACCCCATGCGCGCCTTCAGCGACTCCTTGCAGACCACTCTCTATGGTAAGGACAATCCCCGCCTTGTCCTGATGAACGAGGAGAACGTCGACAAGGCCAGTTACGACCGTGTGCTGGAGATTTACCGCGACCGCTTCCAGGGTGCCAACGACTTCACGTTCGTCTTCGTCGGCAACTTCGACGAAGATAGCATCCGCCACTTCGTCCGCCAGTACATTGCTCCCCTGCCCAAGGTGAAGCGCAACGACAAGGCCGTCGACAACCACTACAACATCCGCGAGGGCGAGTACACCAACCGCTTCCTGCGCAAGATGGAGGAGCCGCAGACGGCCATGATTCAGTATCTGCAAGCTCCCATCGAGAACACGCTCCATAACCAACTCACGGCCGACATACTCGGACAGGTGCTCACCATGCGCCTCTTGGAGGTGGTGCGCGAGGACATGGGGGCTGCTTACACCATCAGTGCCAGTTGCGATGTGCGGAAGATATCGGACGGCAGTTGCCGCGCCAATATCCAAATCTACGCTCCTGTGAAGCCCGAGATGTGCGACTCTGCCCTTTTGGTCATCGACCAGGAACTGCAGAAGGTGGCCCGCGAGGGTGCCGAGGACAAGTACGTGTCGAAGGTGAAGGAGTACCTCCTGAAGACCTACACCGAGAACGAGCGTAAGAACGGCACTTGGCTGGAGTACATTGAGGAGTACGACCGTGACCACCTGGATACCTACACCGACTATCGTCAGGCCGTCCAGGCCATCACGAGCGACGACCTCGCCGCCTTGGCCAAGCGGATTCTGGATTCGAAGAATCACATCATCGTCATCATGCTGCCCGAAGAGTAAGTACTAGGGTTTTTCACAAACAAAAAGCAATCGCCGCAGGCTATCATAGTCTGCGGCGATTGCTTTTTGTTTGTGGTCCGTAGGAATTGTCCTTTGCCATGCCGTAATGAATATATTAGAATCGCACGCGTGCAAAGATGGGGTAGTGGTCCGACGGGTTGCGGCGCGTCACAGAGCCGTCGGGCTCCTGTCGCCAGTAGCTGTCCGTGCGCACGGCGTAGGCTTCGACCTTGGTGGTGGGCGTTACGAAGATGTGGTCGATGCGCTCGGTGGTGAGACGGTTGGGTTTGAAGGCGTTGTAGGTTCCGTTCTCGGCCCACCGCATCCGGGCCGCCGTGTAGCAGTCCTTCAGCACACCCGAACTGGTGAAGAGCGCGTAAAGTTCGTCCTCCTGCGAGACGTTGAAGTCGCCCGTCAGCACGGCCAGCTGCTGTCCGCCGTCGGTCATCTTGGTGATGCGTTCCATGACAAGTCGCGCCGACTCACTGCGGGCCCGGCGTCCCACGTGGTCCATGTGGAGGTTCAGGAAGTAGAAGTCCTGGCCCGACAGTCGGTCGCGGAAGTGCCCCCACGTGCAGATGCGCACGCAGGCCGCGTCCCAGCCCAGTGCCGGACGGTCGGGCGTCTCGTTAAGCCAGAAGTGGCCGTTCTCCACCAGTTCCACGCGTTCGGGGTTGTAGAAGATGGCCGCATATTCGCCCTTCTGCTGACCGTCGTCGCGGCCCACGCCTATCCAGCGATAGCCGTCGAGTTCGCGCTCCATGTCCATGAGCTGTGGGTGCAAGACTTCCTGCGCCCCGAAGATGTCGGGCCGCTCCCATCGGATTTGCTTGCAGATGGTCTGGCACCGCCGTTCCCAGCTGTTGCCGTTGGTGCTGTCGTCTCGGTTGCGATAGCGGATGTTGTAACTGCCCACGGTCAGTTCTTGGGCCGCCAGCGTCAGGGCCGCTATGCAGCCCAGCAAGAGAAAGAAATAGCGCTTCATCGTGTTCTTCTTTAGTATTCCTCTGCAAATCTAAGCATTTTCTTGGTATTCCCGCACGTTAAGTGCCATTTTTTTTGTACCTTTGCGCCCGAATTTATAGAATAACAATGCAAGACATACGTAACATTGCAATCATCGCACACGTAGACCATGGCAAGACGACCCTGGTCGACAAGATGCTCATGGAGGGCAACCTCTTCCGCGAAAACCAGCAGACGGGCGAACTGATGCTCGACAACAACGAACTGGAGCGCGAGCGCGGCATCACCATCCTCTCCAAGAACGTCAGCATCAACTACAAGGGCACGAAGATTAACATCATCGACACCCCGGGGCACTCGGACTTCGGCGGCGAGGTGGAGCGCGTGCTCAATATGGCTGATGGCTGCTTGCTCTTGGTCGATGCCTTCGAGGGTCCCATGCCGCAGACGCGCTTCGTCCTGCGCAAGGCTCTGGAGATTGGTCTGAAGCCCATCGTTGTCGTGAACAAGGTGGACAAACTCAACTGCCGCCCCGAGGAGGTCTATGAAATGGTCTTCGACCTAATGTTCGACCTTGGCGGTACTGAGGAGCAGCTCGACTTCCCCGTCATCTACGGCTCGGCCAAGCAGGGCTGGATGGGGCCCGACTATTCGAACCCCACCCAGGACATCAAGTACCTGCTCGACCAGATTCTGGAGCACATCCCCGCCCCCGAGCAACTGGAGGGCACGCCGCAGATGCTCATAACGTCCCTCGACTACTCCATCTATACCGGACGCATCGCCGTGGGCCGCGTCCATCGTGGCACCATCCGCGAGGGACAGAACATCACCATTGCCCACCGCGACGGCACGATGGAGAAGACCAAAATTAAGGAACTCCACACCTTCACGGGCATGGGTCAGGCACGCATCCCGGAGGTGTCCAGTGGTGACATCTGTGCCATCATCGGCCTCGAGCACTTCGAGATTGGCGACACCATCTGCGACTTCGAGAATCCCGAACCGTTGCCCCCCATCAGCATCGACGAGCCCACGATGTCCATGCTCTTCACCATCAACGACTCCCCCTTCTTCGGCAAGGAGGGAAAATACTGCACCAGTCGGCACATCAACGACCGCTTGCAGCGCGAACTGGAGAAGAATCTGGCTCTGCGTGTCGAGCAGCCCGAGGGCTACAACGACCGTTGGATAGTCTCTGGCCGAGGCGTCCTGCACCTCTCCGTGCTCATCGAGACCATGCGCCGCGAGGGCTACGAACTGCAAGTCGGACAGCCGCAGGTTATCTATAAGGAAATCGACGGTGTGAAGTGCGAGCCTATCGAGGAGATGACCATCAACGTCCCCGAGGAGTTCTCCTCGAAGATGATAGACATGGTTACGCGCCGCAAGGGCGAGATGACCAGCATGGAGACCCAGGGCTCGCGCGTGAACATCGAGTTCAACATCCCCTCGCGCGGTATCATCGGCCTGCGCACCAACGTGCTCACCGCGTCTCAGGGCGAGGCCATCATGGCACATCGCTACAAGGAATACCAACCCTACAAGGGTGACATCCAGCGCCGCACGAACGGTTCCATGATTGCCCTCGAGGGCGGCACGGCATACGCCTATGCCATCAATAACCTACAGGACCGCGGTGCCTTCTTCATCGACCCGCAGGATCAGGTTTATGCCGGTCAGGTCGTTGGCGAGCACGTCCACGAGAACGACCTTGTCGTCAATGTCTGCAAGGCAAAGCAGTTGACCAACATGCGTGCCTCAGGCTCCGACGAGAAGGTGCGCATCATCCCGCCCATCGTCTTCTCCCTGGAGGAGGCCCTCGAGTACATCAAGGAGGATGAGTACGTGGAGGTCACGCCCAAGTCGATGCGCCTGCGCAAGATTATCCTCGACCACCTGGAGCGCAAACGGGCTAACCGATAGCGCAACCATACACCCTTCTCGTTCACTAAACGCATGAGGCGCAAACCCATCATCAGGTTTGCGCCTCATGCGTTTAGAGCCTTGTGCCCCTCCGTATAGAGCTTGCTTTTTGACCCTATACAGGACTGGCCTCCGTCCTGCACAGCTTTCGCCTCCATCCTGTACAGGTCTGACCTCCGTCCTGCATAGCTTTCGCCTCAGATCTGTACGGGGCTGGGATGCCGTCTATTCTCCATTGCGCACGCACGCGTACGCGCGTGTTTCCTTACTATAGTTCGCTCGTTATATTATTATTGCTGTCCGCTAAAACTTGAAACAGCATCAAATATCCGTCCGCAATGCCGATAAACAGGCGTTGCGGATTCTTTTTTCAAAAAGTAAGCTCCTCTAAGTCGAAGAGTGATGTTTCGCCAGGTGGCGGATTATCC
>JAFUAH010000035.1 GCA_017464345.1 Bacteroidaceae bacterium | reverse complement strand
AGGTGACGCTACGCAATGCGCTTTGCCGTGAACTGGAGACGATGACGGGGCGCGAGGACTGGTATGCCATCTTCCCGACAACGCCGGGGCTTCGCAGTCTGAACCGATACATCACGGAGGCTGGCCAGCACATCACGGCTCGGCACGAGCAGATTACGCCGTCGAAGATAGTGGCTGAACTGACGCTCGGCTTCTGGGTGTCGCTGTTGAATACGGAGTATGAGCGGACGCTATGGCAGGCACTGCGACTGGCCTTCCCTTACATGCCCCGACGAGAACGGCAGCGTAGAAATGTGTCGGCACCGCTCAACACGTTCCGTCGCTTCCGCAACCGCATCTTCCACAACGAGTCCATTTGCTGGAACCTGTCGAGGGTCGAGGAGATTCATGCCGATATGCTGAAGGTGATTGGCTGGATGAACCGCGACCTGCCCGAATGGGTGGAGGCGCAGGAACGGTTTACCGCCGTCTGCGCAGAGATTCGCCGACGGATGGAGTGGGAATAAAGATTATATATCCACAAAATCGAAAGTTGCCTAATCTCACAGCGAGATTAGGCAACTTTCGTATAGCAATCAGGCAGTCTTTGTTTTCGCCCTATACCTCTATTATTATATATTATAGTGCCTCGATTTCTTCAGCCGTCAGGCCGGTAATCGACATGATTTCCTTTACCTCGTAGCCCTTGCTTTTCATCCTGCTGGCGGTCTGCATGAGAGCCTTGTGGGTGGCGGTCTCCTTGATGACCACCTCGTTCTTCTCCCACTCGTCCCAATCCACTTCGTCCAGATAACGTGCTACCTGTTCGCGCAGGGGCTGAAGATCTTCTTTTACGACCTTCCAGACTTCCCTTGTGCTTATCTGGTAATAGTCATGTACCAGCACGTGGCGCATCTTCATGATGAACTCCCAAGGAGTTTCGGGATGCTCGCGACAGAAAGCGTGCGTCAACTTATAGGCGGCCTCGCCGATAATCTCTATGTTCTTGACGATGCCATAAAACTTCAGTTTATCGGCTTCCAACTCTTCCTTTGTCTTGAAGTCGGAAAAGTCGAGAATGCAGTCTATTGCCTCTACGATGTGCTCAAGGCGTTCGCGGTCTCTAACGTTTTCTCTCATAAATCAGTTTCCTATCTTGGTTTACACGTTCTCTTACTCGCGGGCGTAGCGTACCGTCCTCGACAATGTCAACGGGGCGGTCAAGCCGTTTCTCTAACTCGCAAATCATGGCCGCGTGTTTCAGCAGGCTGATGCCGTCCTCGTCGTACTGCACAAGCAGGTCCACATCGCTCAGTGGCGTCTCCTCGCCTCGGGCGAAGGAGCCGAATATCCATGCTTTCACGACGGGCTGCGTCTTGAAGTAGTCGGCGATGACGTTGACAGTCTGGGTGCTCATAAGCGCTTCGTTTAATAATTCGCTGCAAAATTACAAATTCTTTTTGAATTATAGCGCGTTTTAACGGGAAATGTGGCTGATACTGCGAAAATTATCAGTATTCGGACGTTTGGTGATGTTGGATAATCGGTGTAACTTTGCACCGCAATTTATAAGGACATGAACAAGATTACCCTCACCACCTTCACCGACCCGATGATGGGGCTTTCCTACGAGTGCGAGCCCGTCATGCGCAAATTGGAGACCCACTTTGCAGGGCAGATAGAGTTCCGCTATGCCATGGGCCTGTTGGTCCGTAACGTGCACGACTTCATGATGCCAGAGGACAATGCCGACACCGAGGCAGAGAGCATCGTCAGCTACAATGCTCGCCTTGCCACCGACCGCTTCCTCTACAACCTGCGCTATGCCACCATCGTCGATACCCGCTCCACCACGCGGCTCGACGAAATCCTGAAGGTCGTGAGCCAGACGGGCATCGACGAGAAGCGTTTCCTTCAGCACTACCGTGACAGCAGTGCCGAATCCGCCTCTCCGACGGCTCCATCCGTCCCCTGCCCGTCGAGCAGTCCCTGTCGTCAGTCCGTCAATTGTTGGAACAGCATCCCCTCATTTCGCCCATCAAACTGCGCGAGGCCCTTGACTTCCGCACCACCGACGAAATCCGTGCTTTCGTCCAGCCACTCATAGATAGCGGCGAAATCGCTATACGTGAGGTTCCTCACGGCTATTTTATTGTAAACATTCAAAAGGAGAAACAGATATGAAGACATTATTTGACACAACAACATTTGGGAAACGCACGCTGAAGAACCGCGTATGGCGTTCTGCTACTTGGATGGCTTTGGCCGATGCCGAGGGTAACGTGACGGATGCCGTTCATAAGCACGGCGCACTGGTGATGATGCAGACGGCTATTGTTGACGGGCCGATAGACGAGTTAAGTACGGAGCAGGTGGAGGACATCGTACGTCAGTCTCTCGCGTCCCCTTATCCGTGAGTCAAACCTCATCAACCGCTGGCAGGCGGGCGACACCGCCCCGTCGAAGTGCGTGTCGTGCAACTCCTGCTATCGCACAGCCGGCCATCGGTGCATTTTTAACCTTCGGGCAAAAAGCACTTCGACATAGACCAGAAATTTAGTTCAACTCTATATAGTGCGGAATAATATCTTCATAATGCCCGTCCTTCATGCGGAATCCATGAGGGATAATGCCGAGTTGGGTGAAGCCCAGACGCTCATACAAGTGCAGGGCGTGGGTATTCGTGGCCACGACAGCATTAAACTGAAGAATACGGAAACCCAGTTCGGCTCCAATTTTCAGTGAGTCCTTGACTAATTGCTCTCCGATATGAAGCCCTCGCTTGCCTTCCTTGACGGCATAACTCGTATTGCAGATATGGCCGCAACGACCTACATTGTTGGGATGGAGGATATATAGGCCGACAATCTCTCCACTTTCGTCATCTATCGCTATTCCTGTATGTGACTGCCCTTCAAAGAACCTTACGGCACTTTCTTCGGTCAAACACTCCATTTGCGGAAAAGCGACACCATCTTCAACAATAGAGTTCCATATCTCCATTGCTGCTTTCGTGTCTTCTCTACTATATTTTCTTATTGTCATTTGATTCTTACTTTATTGGATCAGTACAATATTCTCTACGGCCACAATCCTTACAGAACTTGCCTATCCATACATTATCAAACTGCTCAATAGCTGCTTCGACATACAGGTCTTGGTACCCT
>JAFUAH010000012.1 GCA_017464345.1 Bacteroidaceae bacterium | reverse complement strand
CAAGTTCCTGGATGAGTATATCGCCAGACACTACTATTGAAGCTTTTTGGGGGCTTCGCGCCCCCAGCCGCTGGGCAAACCTCCGCGGTGTTTTTCATGGTTTTAAACTGTTACCACCACCCAAAATGACCAATAGGCATTAAAACGCAACTTTTCACCACCCATTTTGACCTATAGACCCTCATACTTATTATAACTTGCAATTTTGTAACTTTGCCCCTCCAGTTTACTAAAAATGTCTAAATAATGATGGACACGCCAACTTGCGCCTTTATTTTACATATCTTTTCCGTAAATTTGCAGCATAAATATATAGAATGTATGGCGAAGAACCTGTTGAATAAGTATGTTTGGCTTGTGGAGACCATCTACAAGGCTGGGCGCATCACCTTTGAGGAGATTAACGAGAAGTGGCTCGATAATGACATGAGTGAGGGCGTTGAACTGGCACTCCGTACGTTCCATAAGTGGCGTATTGCCGCAGAGGAGATGTTTGGCCTCGTCATTGAGTGTGAACGTAAAGGCGGGTACCACTATTATATAGCCAATGCCGACGAGATCAGGCGAGGCAGTCTCCGCAGCTGGCTGCTCAACACTATTTCTGTAAGCAATTTGCTGATAGACAACCAGCAGATGAAGGAACGTATCATCCTCGAAGAGATTCCATCGGGCCAAGAGTATCTTCCAACCATCATCGAGGCGATGAAGAAGAGCCACCCCATCCGCATCACCTATCAGAGCTATTGGCGCGAGGACAGCAACACCTTCACGATAGAGCCATACGCCGTGAAGCTGTTCAAACAGCGGTGGTATCTCTTGGCGTGGAATCCCTACTATAAGCGGATGACGATTTATGCCGTCGACCGTATCTACGACATAGAGGTGCTGACAGACAAGCGGTTCAAGATGCGCGAAGACTTCATCCCCTCCGAGTTCTTCGACAACTATTACGGCATCATCGCCAAATCGGAGTCGATGGTGCAGCGGGTGGTGCTGAAGCTTTCGGCTGGCCAAGCCAACTACCTGCGCTCCCTACCCCTCCACCATTCGCAGCAGGAAACAGAAAGGCAGACGGAATACAGCATCTTCGAACTGCGTCTCTGCCCAGAGTTCGACTTTCAACAGGAACTGCTCTCTATGGGCGAGGATATCGAGGTGCTTGAACCCATCTGGCTCCGAAAAGAGATTGCAGGCAAGATCAAGCGAATGTGGAATAAATATAGTGTTGAGAAATGAGAGACTTTGCTGCAATAGACTTTGAGACGGCAAACAACGAGCGGACGAGTGTCTGCTCTGTAGGCGTGGTCGTGGTTCGTGGGGGTGAGATTGTGGATAAGTTCTACTCCCTCATTAAGCCCGAGCCGAACTACTACAATTTTTGGTGTACGCAGGTTCACGGCTTTACCCGTGAGAATACGGAGGAGGCACCCGTCTTCCCTGATGTCTGGGCGCAGATAGAGCCGCTGATTGAAGGTCTGCCCCTTGTGGCCCATAACAAGAGCTTCGACGAGAGTTGCCTAAAGGCCGTATTCCGCTGTTACCAAATGGACTACCCTGATTATCAGTTCTACTGCACCTGTCAGGCCTCCCGCCGCGCTCACCCTTGGCTGCCCAACCACCAGCTCCATACTGTCGCCGCAGAGTGTGGATACCACTTGGAGCAACATCACCACGCTCTTGCTGATGCTGAGGCCTGTGCCGCGATAGCAATGGAAATACTATAAGTAATGGCAATATGAATCATTATGTAAACTACAATGAATTACTGACCAAACTCTTTGAACAATGGGAAAGTAGTTACGGCGAATCGGCAAGGGACGAGTTTTGCCGAGACGGCATTATGTATAAGAACGACGCGAACATAGATGTCGATTTTCTTTGGGAACAGTCGCCAAGAAGGATGTTGTTCATGTTGAAGGACTGTCCTGACGGCTATGGGTATGACACCCGTGAGATGCTTCTTGATAAGATAGGTTCAGAGAAGGCTCGCGATAATAGAAATCTAAAGAAGCGGTTTTTGAAGAATCTTGCAAAGATGCTGTATGGGCTGATGGAAATCAGTGCGGATAATAACGTCAATGACCAATACGTCAACAAACGGCTTTCTGAGGTGAGAGTCTGTTGGAACAACAAGGCTTTCGCATTCGTCGAATCCAAGAAACTCGCTGGAAGCAAGACTGTCAGCGAAAAAGCCATCAGTGATGCATTAGAACGCGACGAACTATTTCTGAAGAAAGAGTTGGACATCCTTCGCCCCAACATCATTGTATGCTGTAATGCGACAGGTGATTCCATCTTCGACTTCGTCACCAAGAAATACTTAAGCGGCAAACAATATCAATGCTTTGGCGGCGATTACATATTGGAGAACGGAAAAATGGTTCATGATATGAAGACCTGCCTCTGGTATTACCCGACAGAAAATGTGGTCGTGATAAAAGCCTTTCATCCCTCAGGAGCCGAAGACTGGAAGGTGCTTGAAAAGGTGCTAAGCCCCTTCAGGGCATTTGTAAGAGAAAATCCTCAATTCTAAACCATACAATATGACACCATTGCAACAAGAATACCTTGGAATCTCAAAGGGTATCGTCTCTATACTCGATAACATAAAGGAGAATGTGGAACAATATCCTGATTATCTTGGCTGGTTGGATCTTAAAAGTCCATTATTAGGGGAGCCTGAGATACTCTTTGTTGGCATTAATCCTGGGCCAGGCCGATTTATACTGTGGAATCGTAATAATTGGGATGGAAAGGCAAAAAGACTCTTAGACCCTTCTAAAAAGCTTATACCAGAAGATTTCCCCTGTTTGTGGAGGAGTCGATTGCAATGGTTCGCATTTGACAATGCTCGCAAAAAAGGAGAATGGTGGGATTTAACCAAAGAAAAGAGAAACCACTATCCTTACTATATGTGCGAGTTGCTGGTCAGGATTTATCGCCATGAATTCCCTGCAACCACAACAACTCGTCAGGAGCTTACAGAAATTATTGAGAAAAGGGTAATGGATACTAATCTGTTCCCGATGTCTACCCAAAATATTCAGGGGCTAAACTCCATTATAAGAAAGTACGACAAAGAGAACCATTCTGGTGTACGAGACATCTGTCATAAGCATATTCGCGATTTAGTCAAACTAACAAAGCCACGCTGTGTCGTTTTATTAGGAGCTGCAGTATATCATGAGCTATCAAATGACTTGAAAGAAATGGCCATTCCATTTTATTGCGTCAACAGACAGTTGGGCTGGCATAGTGAGCAAAATATCAAAAGAATGGCTGACGACATATACGATTTAATTCACAAAAGTAAATCAAAATAATACATCAAATTTAAACTATTATGGCATTATTTAAAGTTTCTATTAAGCAGTCTGGTCAATACAATGGCTGTAAAGTTGAGAAAGGTATGGAGGTAGAGGTGTCTTTCGACAGAGGCAGTAATAATCTTACTGGTACCATTCAAGGTCAAGAGATTGTTATAGCTGCATTCCAGCGAAAGTATGGGTTGAGCATCAAGCCTATTATGGGCGCTTGGAATACATATCTTGATGTAAAGCAAAAGTAACTCTCAATGCTTAACTATATATCACGAGCGGCTTAGTTTCGTCAATCTTTAGAAAAAATAAGCAAAAAACCTGTTTCCTTTGAAACTTTCCTCAAAGCTATGCCCCAATACGGCATAGCTTCATTATATCTTTGCACTCAAAATCAAAATTATATCATCATGAGTGCAAGAAAAATTAAAATAATCGGGGTTGGCTGTGGCGGAAATAACATTCTGAACCATATTAGCCGTAACAGTGAGAGCAATTTATCGTTAGTAGCCTGCGATATGGATTCCTCCGTACTTGAAAGATCAATGGCCCCTGCCATAGTTCAACTCGGCACCGAAGGGCTTGGGGCTGGTAATATACCTGAAAAGGCACGGGCTGCAGCAGAAGGACAAATGGCAGAGGTGAAGAGTTTGCTGGATGAAGAAACATCAACGCTGTTTATTGTCTCTTGTCTGGGTGGCGGCTGTGGTACAGGGGCATCGCCTGTAATTGCACGTGAGTCTACAAAGAAAAGCATTACAACGATTGGTGTCGTAACGCTTCCCTTTGCTTTTGAGGGAGATAAGAAATATTATCAAGCCCTAAACGGCCTTGAGGAACTATCAAAGGAGGTCGATGCTCTGTTTCTACCTAATAACCAACATATCATTCGTAAATATAAAGACCTGTCTATGACAGAGGCTTTTATGAAGGCTGATGAGCTTATCAGTAAGGTTATTCAGACAATTGTCGATTATATGGGAACAGCAGGCAAACCCAAGCAGCCTTCTATCTTAGCAAAACTCAGTCGCATTATAATCCCCAAACGACATGATAAGAATTGAAACTGACATAATCCAATTACAAGTCCGTAAATCGGTACTTGAAGGAGTCATTGATGAAGTTGCTACAACATCCATGATGGTTCACCTTTACAAGAAAGATTTGCTATATCTTTACAAAGAATCGAATATTCAAAGATGCAAAATATCTTTGAGCAATAATAACGGAGTTGGGAGGATGGAACAAATCTTTCATCAACTATCTGACAACCCTTCCGTTGACCTTTCACAATATAATAAGGTGATACTTCTATTCAAGACCTCACGCCTGCACCCAATTAAGATGAGTGAGATGAGCAACGTTAAAGACATCATCGGATGCTTCCCAAATGAAGTTTCTGTAATATGGGGTTTGGGCATTGATGACTCTCTGGACAAAAGTCTCAGTCTTTTGATGATATGCAGCAAGTAAAATAAAAACATAGGACTATGACAGTACAAGAGATTTTCAACACCAAAGCTGTCAGGGAAATAGAACAGGAGATCCTGAGTATCTACTTCGACAATGAGAGAAGATGTACGCACGACGAGACGGAAGTGTTTGCCATCAGGAGATTGCTTGGCATCAGGAAGAATGTATTGAATGATATGCTCGTGATGGATGAAAAATACAAGCAGCTACTCCATGATTTCAACGAAGCCCTTACAATTCAGTTGAAAGAAATGCGGAAACGGACGATTGCCCTCTATCAGACCACCAAAGATACTCATTTGCCTGGCTCTTGGGAAGTGGAGGGAATGTGTTTCCTCGGTTATGGCTATTCAGCGATTCATCAATACAGACCATGCGTGCTAAGAAGATGTGGGCCGTATTGAATGGCTCTCTTGATAGGTTTATGCCCATCTATGACACCAGTGCCGCTGGAAGTTTTCGAATCACAAGCCTTGACTCTCGTATCGAGACTGAGAACGACATGCTATATGGTGTCTTTGCAGAAGGAGAGCCTGACAACTACAACGAAGGACTTGACAGAGAGATGACCAAGGATATGCATCTCATCTATCCTTTCCACGACCTCTTTGAGCACATGGAGTTTTCCATCTTCGATCTACTATGGGTGCGTGACTTCAACATTGAATTGAAAGTGGAATGCGACTATCATACTTACAACAGTGAGGACTATTATGATGACTTGGACTGGAAGAAATGCGACTTTTACGACAACAACCGATAAATACAAAACACAACATGGAAAAGGAATATAACTCATTATTCGAGGTATGGCAGACAGCGCAGGCTTTAGCTGAATTGCGGGACAAGGAATTCAAAAAGACTCCTATTGAAACGTTCATACGCCTATTAGTATACGGATAAATGTATTTCGAGCAAGAAACTCTACGAATTGCGAATGCCTACTTCCGCGACGAGGTGATGTCGGATTGCATCAATGTCCACGTGGGATGCTTCTTTATGAAACGTTGTCTCGCCAGGGCCGTTCCGAGAACATACTATATCACATACGGCTATCACATGCTCTTTGAATGTGACTATATTGGCATACAAACTACTATCATACACGAGTTGTGCCATTTAGCTTTGCCAGACGGCAGACATGACAAGGAATTCTATTCGCTGGTTGAAAGAAAGCTAAGAGAGACAGCGCTGATTGACAACGATTATAACGGATGGCGAGAGACTAAATTTCCTTTCGAAAAAATGTACATCGAGCCTGGCGAATCCTATTGGCATGAGCAAAAGATAGATTTTGTCAGGAAGCGGTTGTTCTCGCCTCAAAGTCATTATGGAGAAAGGAGTGTTAAGGATGCATACAAAGGCATTCTACTGCGGGAAAGAACGAAGTTGAACACATAAAAACAAACGTAATCAATAAGCTTGGAGCTCTTTCGTATAGGCCTGTCAGGAGGGATAGACTTTCTTCTATAATATACGAGCCAGTCGATAATGTCGGCTGGCTTATATTTGATGAAGTATCACATGTGGAATCCGTGACTTCGACTTTGCAGGTGTCCTTCCTTCATGTTCTTCAAAATGTTGGTGAGTTGCCCTTTCACCCGTTCTGATTCATCGGCTTTCAAGAAGGGCTGTGAGGCACAAAGCACCATGTTTGCTGCTTCTTCCTTATCAGGCTGGCTATTCATATAGCGTCTCACATCGCCTTCCTGACGATTGTTGAAACAGCGATAGCCTAACTGAACATAATCGATAACAGCCTTCACGGCACCACGCAACAGTTCAGAGAGAGTGTTCAGATAATGACCAAGACGCTCACGATAATCATTGATGATGCTCTCCTTTTGACGGATAATTCTGTCCTTTTCCTGATTATCCTGCTGATGGCTGAACACCTCGCGCTTTAACTTGGTCTGGAGTTCTTCGATTTGCTTGTCTTTCTCGGCGAGTTGTTGGGCTTTTCTGGTTTGCGCAACATCTAAGGCTTGTTGATATTTCTGCTGTAAATCCGCCTTTTGCTTCGTCAGTTTCTCTTTCAGCAACTTGTTCTCCCTCTCCATATCGGCATATTTCCCCCTTCCAAAGAGGTTGGCCACACCTGACTTGATGGCATTGCCGTTCTCAGCATCGAGTCTGTCCCGCTTCTCCGCAATCTCGGCATCAAGTTTTGCGCTTTTCTCCTTCTGTGCCTGGATGATGTAATCGTTGCGCTCCAGATGGTCGCGTCCTGTCTCAGACTTTCGCTTTCCACGTTCCATCTCCAAAGTCTCTGCTACCATATCTTGAATTGCTGACATATCTTCGGCATTCAACTTGAAGGACTTGCCTGTTGTATGGTCTATCCAGTCCCAGATGATGTGTGCATGAAGGTTAGGCTGCCATGTCGATTCGTCCTCAGGGTTTTCATAATGCCCTTCGTCTCTGTGCATGTGTATCTGTATGGCAGTGATGCCCCACCTCTCATGTACCCGATTGACATATTGCAGCAAGTCGTCCATTGTAGTGTCGGGCTTGATATTGACCACACCTTCACGGATAGGACTGCTCCCTTTGCGTACTCGCGTCACGCCTTTCTTGTCTTTATATTCTACGTCCTTCTCCTGCATTGCCCTGCCTGTCTTTTCCTTGACCAGTACTTTGAGATGGTCATAGTGCTGCTGAAGGGTAACACCCTCCATGCCTGGTGCGACATAACATTCATTGTTGTGGGTCAAGTCGAGGCGTATGTATAACCGTGTCGGGTCGAGAGACTTGATATATTCAGCATCTCGCCTGTTGTGTCGTTCGCACTGAGCAATGTTGCACGGTTTGATGTGCTCAGATGCTTTTGCTATTGTTGCCATATTATTACTATTTTATTATGTTTATACTATTGTGTTATTCTTCCCAATAGGGGTATCGGGTGTGAACCCTGATTGGTGGGTGCAGGGAGAGAGTCACTCCCTGCTCAGGGTTCTTAGGGGCAGATGCCACTAAGCGGGGCGGTCAAGGGGGAGGGCCACCCCCTTGCGAGGTTCCATAGGGCGAGCAGCCCTTGGTGGGTTCTTAGGGCAAAGCCTTAAGCCCCTCGGGAGAGCCCACAACTACGATGCGCAGCTCGTAGTTATAGTGGGCTATATCAAGGGCAAGCCCTTCATTCCCCCGCCGTTTTTTCGGCTTACGGTACTTGTTGGCTATGAATGTAGTCTACCAGATACTGGTTGATGTCACGTCGGGTAAAACTGTCATCCACCTTGAACTTACTGCCGAAGTGTTCCGACCAGAAGTCGAAGCAGAAATCATCAGGGAAAAGGATGACCTGTCGGCCAATGAACTTCTTCATCATCTCGTCCGTCAGGTTATTGCCGACACCGACTGCCAGCCAATCGATTTCAGGATAGGCCAGTGCTCCAAGCATTGCAGTCTTTTCTTCTTGGACGATGGCAGTCTGTCTGCCACGACAAAGATGCTCACCAAAGAACACGTTAGGGTCTGTATAATAGTCGAAGGCATACCAGGAATAGAGATGGTCAACGAGTCCGTCCTTCTGAAGCATGGTTCCGTCATCGGTATTGTAGTAGATGACATTTCCGCCAACTATCATCCCTTTCTGATTGATGCGAGGCAGAACAGTGCCAAAGTGTTCGTTCATCGTCTTGTAAGCCGCTCCTGTCCGATAACGCATAACGAGGTCATCAATGCGGTTCATCATCTTCGTATCATATCTCACAACTTTGTCCAGATAGTCGGCCAAAGAGGAAAGACGGGGAACTACATCTTCCCTCGGAATCTCTATGAATGACCGTTCACAGGCAGGAGCCTTGGTTGCAAGTATCTGTTTCAGTTCTTTATCGTCCATGTCTTATTCAGTTTATGCAAATTATGCAATTATGCAGAATGAATAATGTGAATAATGAATAATCAGCGACTACTCTTTCAGTAGCCTTGATACCTTACTTTGCGAGGTGCCGAGTTGATTGGCAATGGCCGTCTGCGTCATCCCTTTAGCAGAGAGTTCTCTTATGCGGGCCTTCATTTCTTCCCTATCGTTGCCGTTCTCAACGCTCAGGTGCTCCTGTTCTGTGCCGAAACCACGACTGATGAACCCCAGATTGCCATCTTCATCCTTGCGGCGTTCATAGACCGCCACATGGTCAGCCCCCATCGTCAACTCACCATTACGCCACTTACATTGCTTCACGTAAACGAGACTTGAATCGATGGCGGATTGAGCCAATCCGATAACATCATCTATCAGCTGGTTTATCTTGGCAGACCCTTGCATGGCTGAGAGGGAAAGAGGAACATTGCCTGAGAACATCTTAGGCACATGGTTGAGCACCACCAATGTCCAGTTGTACTTTTTCTTCAGCGCATTCAGCGAGGCCATCAAGGCACCAGCATCGGCACTCCTGTCAAGCGACTGCCCTAAGGCCGTGATGTTGTCGATGAACACCACTTCCACATGATTAGCCGCAGCCACTTCCTCTATCCCTTTAAGAACATCCTCGGCAGGATGCTCTCTGTCCATCTCTGCACGAAGGAAGGTGGGAGGAAAGTTGGCCGTCTCGTAGCGGTTACCCAACTGTCGGGGTGTCATTTCACAGTCCACATACAGCAGCCGTTTTCCATTCTCAGCGATATAGCGGGCAACCTGCATAGCGAAGATGGTTTTGCCGATGCCTGACTGCCCGAAGATGATGCTAAGATCACCTTCGAGTACAATATCAGGATAGAGCGAAACCAATGGTGGCAACTGATGGGCATGGCTGATGCACTTGTTCATCGCCTCGACGTGGAATCCGCCTCCATCTACAGGCTCACTCTCTTGGAGAGCCTTGAACGATTGGTTGATAATGTCCATTTCCATACCTTATCCTTTATTTATTAATGTGTCCAAGTCGTTCTTGGAGTAAAGGCAGCGACCACCAACCTTGTGAACCACTATCTCGCCTCGTTGCCGCATCCTCCATAGCGTGCTGGGCGTAACGTGCATGTAGTCACAAGCCTCGTCACTTGATAAATACTTGTCCTCTTCAGTAGAGGACTTCTCTGCTAACTGGTGTGTGCTGAGATATTTCTCGAGCATCTTGGTGAAAGCCTTCTCAAGGTCTTCCTCCGAAATCATAATAAAGTTTCCACTCATATTTGCAATATTTTTTAAAATCCGCTGCAAAGGTCATGCGTGGAAAAGTGGACGCAAGTGGCACTCAAACTTTTTGCACTTTTATTCCTGCTGAATATAACTTTCTAAAATACAACAAGATAAGATGAAAAGGAATGGCAATAAAGAAGTGTTTTGGTGTTTCATGGAATGCCTTTTGCGTGGAAATGCGTGGAAATGGTTGTTCATGGCATTGCATGAAACGAAAAACGGCACATATTCACATCGAATATGCGCCGAATTTGCTGATTGTGGGGGCACGTTATTTCTGCGTGTCGTACTTGTCAAATAGTGAACTCAATTCCTTCAGTAGCGTCAAGTTCTGGTCTTTCATGTTTGTTTCGTCTTTGTATTTCTTGCTGATAGTGGTGACATCGTAGCCACATTCATCAGCGATATTGTTTATCCATGCCTCTCGCATATTTTCGGGCAACAGGCTACGCAATCTCCACAAGATGTGATAGGCCAGAACTTTCTTGCCGGAGCACTCTACTAATTTCTCCTGATGAGGTTTCCTCAGCATAATACTTGCAAACTCATATTCTGAGGAGATATGCTTGAAAACGATAGAGTCGTATTCATAAAGTTGACCCATGAGTTCCATTGGGAAATCGTATCCTGATGGTTTGTCTTGTTGGTTGCCTGTCTGAACAGCCTTGTTCTCAACCTCAATCGGGTTCTCAACTTTCGTGTCACCCTCCTGTATTTCATCAAGTACGCCAAGCAGCACATCATTGCTGGCCTCATGCTGCCTGCGAACGAATGTCTGCCAGTCGCCAACAGTTCGATAGCCAAGTTTGATGCTGGCCATGACGACGCTATCTTTCACGTCGCCGAAGAGTTGGATATAAACTCCCATGTCCTTCACCTTTGCAAGACTATCCAGCGTCAGAACGGCATCTTCGAATGGAGCGCCAGGTCTGAAAGCCTCGTTGAATGCAGAGAGCATTTCCTTTTGTCCCTCCTGGTTGGCACTATTGTAGTATTCTGCAATCTTCTCGGCACCACCATGATTATTGATATAATCGAGTGTCTTGTTCATGGCACGGACATCTCCACGTTCAACAAGTCTCCTTATCTCGTCCTTGATGCCAGGATAGACGCGCTCCAGAATGTCGTTAACCCCTTCAAGTTTCTTCGGATCTATCAGTTTGAGAATCTTCAATAGCCTCGGAAGAATCATCAACTTACGTATAAAGCCCATCATAACTATCGTTCTTTCAGTTCGTTTTCAATATCCTCGATGGAGGGAAGGGTACTCTTGAAATTCTCAGGGAAGACCTTTGACAACTCATACTCTGATATACCCAAGGGCTGGTTATAGCCTTCAAGTGCATAACGTGCCATGACTTCGTTCTTACTCTTGCAGATAAGCAGTCCTATTGTGTCGTTGTCACCTTCACGCTTCAAAATATGATTGGCAAAAGAAACATATCCGCTAAGTTGGCCCAAGAATGATGGTTCAAATTTTTGAGTCTTAATCTCTGCAATCACGTAACTGTGGATATGCGTGTTGTAAAACAGCATATCGCAGAAGAGTTCTTCGCCACCTACAACCATACGGTACTCTCTTCCCATAAATGCAAAGCCGTTTCCGAGTTCAAGAAGCAGCTTTTGGACATTCGTCATCAACGCATCTTTCAATTCTGTCTCATCGTATTTCCCACGAAGCTGGGTGTAATCGAACAGATACGGGTCTCGCGTGATTTCCTGGGCAAGGTCACTCAATGGAGCTGGCAGAGCCGATTGGAAATTGGTAACGGCTTTCCCTTCACGCTCATATAACTTTGTGTCGATGACATTATCAAGCACAGCACGGCTCCATCCGTTTTCAACGGTCTTATGAACATAGAATATCGCCTTTTCTGGAGCTTTTAGAAATTTGTCTATTAGCAACTTGTGATGTCCCCACGGAGTAGAGAATATGTCACGACTCGCTTTTGCCATAATGATTTCTTCAACGTTCTGCGTTTCAGAAGATTTAGAATTACCCTCAACTTGGGGGTAATTTGTATAGTCAGCAGCTGGAGGACAATTGCCCCCAAGTTGGGGGTGAATCTCGAAAGCATTGGAATACAGCAGGTAGAATCTCTTGATATAACCAAGGTTAGTAGGGGAGAAACCCTTGACATCAGGGAACTCATCCTTCAGATCAAGACTGAGGTTTTTGAAGAATCCTGACCCGTATTTATTCTCCATGTCACGCTCTACTATGTCTTTGCCCAAAGACCAGTAAAACTGCAACAGTTCACTGTTCACCCTCACAGCAGCCTTTATTTGGCTCTGGCGGAAACGTAGGCTAAGTGACTTAATCCACTCAGCATATTCCTTGTTTATATGTATCAGTTTGCTCATGTCTATCTTATTTTAGTGCAAAATTACTGCTTTTCTATTAAAACAAGTCATCAAACACAACATTTTTACATTGGCAATATCACTTCATTGACTTGGATAAAGCCTCTAAAAGCTTTTTTCGATCTTCTTCGCTCAAACCTTTAAGTCGTTCCAACAGGTCATCATTACCTTTCTTTCCTCCATTTTCATCCAGCAGATAAGCGTTGTACTCCAGCATCTTATCCAGAGGGTATGCTCCAATGTAGTTTGAAGTAACATCCCCACTGCCACTATGTCCCATACTATCACTTATATATTTATAAGGTACCTTGCCCGAATTATTCAGGTTTGTGGCAAAACTGTGTCGTGCCCACGTTGAGGTCGGACTTTGCTCCAATCCTATGATTTCTGAAACTTTAGCCATGTGTTCACGGATGTAGCGGTTATAGCGTTGGATAACCCAGACTTCTTTATCCGCTGTTATCATCTTGTCCATGATAGGAAACACTCTTGCATCTGGTTCCGGCTTGTTGCCATATCTGTCAATAATCTTTTTCAGTTCGGCAGTAACTGGAAATATGACTTCGCTTGCACTCTCGTTCCTGTCTTGCGTCTTATGACGTAGGAACCTCAGTTGCTTACCGTGTGTGGCAAAATACCATTCATCATAGGTCAGACGTAACGTATCGGCCAGATTCTGCCCATCCCCCAAATACATAAACAGGAATAAACCCAAATCACGGAAAATAGCATTCTTCTCTTTGGGAAAAAATAGCTCCTTTCCTTTCTCGTCTTTTGCCTCGCCCCTTTCCCAAAACCCATACAGTACTCGCATAGTGGGCACATCCAAGAACTCGTACTTTCTACTGCACGATTTGTTATACCCCGTATCTTTAAACATATCCTTCGTGTTGCCTTTTATGAGTTTACGATCTATGCATGCATTTACAATGGCTCTAAACGTGCGAAGGGTGATGCCTATAGTCGTCAAACTTAGCCCGTTTTCCTTCATCTTCTTTACCCATTTGTCGATAAATGATTTGTTGATGTCGGCAAATTCCACTTTGGAGCCCATATCCCTTTCAAAGCGCCTACGTACATCCTTGTTACATCTGGCCGTACCAGCCTTTTCACTTTCCTGTTTGGAAGCGATAATAGAATCCCATATAGAATAAATGGTACTATCATTGTCTGGTTTCCCCTGGTGGATCTCTTGAATACGGCGCAACGAGAAACTACCCTCAGCAATAAGTTGATTGACTTGACTCTCCACTTTCTGCATCAGGGCTTTCAGTTCTTTACGCTCGGCACTTTTCTTATTCCGTCCCTGCTTCTCACACTCACAGAGTTCAAGCCACTCTTCCATCGTGTATTTCTTTCCGATGCGCAGATAGACAGACTTTCCGTTATAGGCCACTCTGACAGCTACGGGCAGTTCCTGCATGTCATCATCAGAACCCCGTCGTGTATCAAGTGCCAGTGTTCCATATACAGATCCATTAGTAGAAGTGAACTTGGCAAGACTTGAGATGCCACGGCTGCTATACTTTCTTGTGCCTAATTTTTCTTCTTTAGTGAAATTCAACTTTCCTTTTTCCATAATAAACCTCCTAATTATAAGGGTTTCGAGACACGCTCCGTGAAATTCGTGTGAAATTCGTGAACGGAAACTGCTGCAAAATTACACAATTTTCTGCAAACACCAAAAGAAATAACCCTTTTATTTACAGTGTTTTGCAATAACATGTCATTTCATGCAAAATTCGTAAATATGACTCATAATCTGGAGGTCCTAGATTCAAGCCCTAGCTGGTCCACATAAGAAATTAAGCACTTACAAAGATTTTGTAGGTGCTTTTTCTTTTGCTGGTGAACATGAAGTGAACATAGAGAAACGAAAGTGATCTTTGGGTGCCCTTCCGAAATTTCTATTATTGGCCCATCCCATCTCCCCCAACTTGTAGTAGTATCGTTTTGCTGCAATCTGGAAACAAACAGCTAAAGAATAAACGTCTGTATCCTTATTGGTGCGTTAGTCTCCAGTCACGGTTTGAGCTGGCAGCTCTGGTGTGACATCCACCCCAGCCATGTGTTTGTTACGGGGATGACAGGCGAGGATTTCCTCACGCAGGTGCTGGCGATCCAGATGGAGGTAAATTTCGGTGGTATTGATGCTTTCGTGCCCCAGAAGAGCCTGTACGCCACGTAGGTTGGCACCACGTTCCACCAGATGAGTGGCAAAGGAGTGGCGCAGGGTGTGGGGGGAAATTTCCTTCTCAATACCAGCGAGCCGAGCATACTGCTTGATGTTATGAAAGACGGTGATGCGGCTCAGGTGGCGACCACGCAGTGGAGAGAGGAAGACGTAGTCCTCCTCGCCAGGGCGAGCGTTTATGCCCTGGCGTGTCGTGAACCAGCGACGCAGCACGTCGATGGCAGACTGCGAAATGGGCACTAGGCGATCTTTCTGTCCCTTACCTCGGACATGGATATAACCCTCCTCCAGGAAAAGGTCGGAAAAAGTAAGGCTACACAATTCCGAGACGCGCAGTCCGCAGCTGTAGAGTGTTTCTATGATGGCCAGATCGCGCACGCCCTCTTCGGTGGTGGTGGCGACAGCCCGTTCTATGCGGTCTATCTCCTCGATGCTGAGCACCGTGGGCAGATAAGTCCCACGCTGTGGCGAGGCCATCAGTTCCGTGGGATCCACGTCGATTTCCTTCTCCATGAGCAGGAACCGATAGAAGGAGCGCACGCCGGCCAGAATGCGGGCTATGGATTTGTGCGAGATGCCGCGATCCATGAGGCGGGTGGCAAAGTGGTCGAGCTGCTCGAGCGTCACCTGCCGGAAGTCGATGCCCTCGCCGGCATAGTAGGTGAGCAACTTCTGCAGGTCGCGCAGATAGGCATCGAGTGTGTTGTCCGAAAAGGACTTCTCTAACCTCAAAAATTGCCCGTAGCGCCGCAATATGGCCGGTGGCACAGTGCCACAGCCTTTAATGGTGGTTTTCATCGGATGTTTCTTTTTTACTTTCGGTCGGCGTCATATACCGATGGCAAAGTTACAAAAAACTTTGTTCACCCGCCACTGAAAAGGCAAAAAAAGCCCGGTCGCCTTCGTCGGTGACCGGGCCATCCACACATTAAAATGCAAGCTGGGGCATATTTACTTTTTGCGGGCTTGCCAGAACTTATCAGCCTTCACACGGGCACTGGGTTCCAGCGTATAACCTTCGTAAACAGTGACAGTGATAGTGCCACCTGTATACTCTCGCAGATCCCATATAGCAATGCTTGCCTCTGATATGTCAGCCCAATTGTTATTGTAGCCATTCCAATTAATCTTGAGGTACTTGTCACCCTTCTGGAATGTGCTGGAGCCATAGTGGTTGTAGTCGTCGTCGTAGAGATATTCATTGATGGGCTCTCCTAAGGTCTTCTTGGCTTCCTCGACGAGTGCCTGGTATTCTGTTACACCCAGTTCTGAATCTCTGTACATCAGGTGACCACCCTTACCCAGCGCTTGGCACTCGGTAATTCTGATGGCGCAATCGACGGTTCTTCCAGGAATGTAGGGAGTAAAGCTGGGGAAGAGTCCCTGTGCAGCAGTCACGTTCTGGAGTTTCTCACCCTTGGCATAAACGGGTGCGGTGACATCCAGTGTGGCGTGAGCTTGCTGACGCTCCTGACCTTCCTGTTCCTCCCAGCGGCCCTCGAACTGGCCATAACCGGCGGCCTGGATGCGGTAGTTGCCACCATCCTGTGGGGTGATGGTGACTTCGGCATCACCAATCCATGCGCCTATCATGCCGTCGCTGCCGCCTTCCTTGCGTACATTGAAGGTGGCTCCGGTGAACTTCGTCTGCCCCTCCTGGTAGGTTGCCAGCTGCAGGTCGGCATAGGCAAAGCCATCGTCGCTCATTTCCTTCTCTCCGCCCCATCCGGTGGTGAAGTAGAAGCTGTTACCCACGATGACTACACCACCTTCATAGTCCGTCTCTACTGCATCGAACGGGAGGGTGAAGGTCTCTTTACCCCACGTGATGACTGCTGTGCCGCCGGCATTGGTGTCGCTGACGAAACTGATGTTAAAGGCCTGGTCTGTACCGTCGAGTGTGATGTCCACGGTCTTCACCTTACCGTCGGCCGAGCGCACCTTCAGTTTAGCCTCGCCCTTGTAGTCGGCCGGGGCAATGATGAAGAACTTACCTTCCAGGTCACTGTGTACGCGACTGGTTTCCTTATTCTCTCCGTACTCAATCCAGATAGTGGCGACGTTGTTGCCCTCGCCCTGGTTGGTGACGGTACCGCTGATGTGGCCCACGGTGGGCAGGACGATTTCCTTTGTGCCACCCTGGTCCCCCAGTTCGTTTTCACTTACCTGCACGACAATCTGCTCACCACCATAGTTGGCGTAGTCCTCAGCATGGACTGTAATGTAGAAGGCCGTGTTCTTGGGCACATAGCACTTGGCCTGGCCACTGGTGTTGGTGTAGACGCTCTTCTGTCCGTCTACGTCCACCTTGATGTGGGGCAACAGGTTTCCAGCCTCGTCCTTGACAACGACAGTCAGTGACGTGCGTACTTCGGGATAGTCGAGGTTCACCCAGGAGAAGTGGGGCACCTGGCCTACGTAGACATTGTTCGAGGCATCGTAGGTGGCGATACCCTCCTCTTCCCAAAGGCCAGTCTCTTCGTTGAAGCTCCAGAGGGGAATCTCGTCGGGCGTGTTGTCCTTAAACTTCTCAGGCACGGGGAAGGTCATGGTGGCGGGCTTGCCGGCGGCCAGTTGCAGTTTGTTACCGCTGTTGTCGGTCAGGTCCACCTTGGTCATACCGTAGGAAATGAGCTGCACCTGGCTATTGTCAGTGCGCACAGCGGCCAAGTCGCCACCAGGCATCATGGCTGCAAAGTTGGGTTTGTCGGGGTTCAGGTACACGACTTCCTCGTTCACCCAGCCGTCGAAGCCAGCGCCCGTGGAGGCCAATACGATGCCCTGTCCTTGGAGATCCACGGTCATGTCGTCCACCGTGGTGGTCTTGCCCTCGTAGGCATCAAAGTTTGTAGCAACATAGTTGTCAGAGCCCCAACTGCTGACATTGACCATTACTACGTCCCACACGTCGCCGTTGAGCTGTTCGGCAGCACGCACGATTTCCACGTAGCCGTACTTTGTGAACTTCACCACGGTACGACCCTGGTTTGTGCCAACCTTTGTCAGTACGAAGCCACCCTGTCCGTCGGTGGTGACTGATTCGGTGCCACTGGTTACGGTCACGCCGCTGATGGCGTTGCCGTCCACGTCATGCACGAAGCCCGAAAGAGCAGCCATGCGCATGGTGGTGGGATCGATGGGCTGTCCCGGTGTCACAGCAGGAGTGCTGGGAATGGGATCATCGCTGCTGGAGCAGGCCGTCAGGGCCATGGCTCCCACGAACAGGCTGCTGAGCAGCCAAAGATTCATTTTTTTCATAATGCTTAGTGATTAAAGGGTTAATAAAGTGTTGTTATTTGTCGAAATAGATGTTTATCTGCAGGTCGTTGAGGTCGCTGGGATAGAGGTTCATGTGTACGGTGGAGGCGTATTCGCCGTTGAGGCCCGAGGTGGTGCTGGTGCTGTGGTAGTGGGTGATGTTCATGCCATCGCCACAACTGTTGTACCACGTGTGGTCGGAACCCTTCTCCATGGGCAGGCTCTCCACGTCAATCTCCCAGTCGCCCTTTATCAGGTAACTCCCCATGTTACGATCTATCTTGCTGCTCAGTTTGATGTCCCTCAGTTTGGCGGTGCCTGTGGCGATGCCGCTGACGTTGTCGACATAGCACTCCAGTTTGGAGACCGTTCCCTTACCGTCGTTGTACACGGCCGTAATGTAGAGTTTCTGTCCCTGCGCCTTGGTGGTGAAGGTGGCGTCTCTCGAGAATCCACCGCCCACGTTGAACTCCTGCGGGTCGTGGTTTTCGCCCTCCTGCGGATAGCCGTAGACAGTGCCGAAGGCCGTAATCATGGATATCTTCATGGCCTCGGGGTCTTTGTGGAAGACGTTGAGGTCCGTCTGTTCATACTCATAATATACGTTGAGTTCGTAGTTGGTGTCGTCGCGCAGGGTGGCCTTGCAGGTGATGTCCGTGTCCCCGTCCTTCTCCAGGATGGCAATCTTGCCGTCGTCGAAGTCGAAGTACTGGATAATGGCCTTGGCGTTCTTGTTGTCGATGGGTGTCCACTCGGCGCGGTACTTGCCGTAGAGCAGGCCCTTGTTGGTCATGGTCATAGTCAGCGTCACCTTGTTGCCGTCCTTTTTCATGAATTTTTCGCTGTCGATGGTGAACTCGGGGAACACGGGGCGCGAGTCGACGGGGAAGGCCACTTCGGGTGCCTCCACCTCCATCAGGTCGTGACCCACGAGTTGCAGGTGTCCCTTGAGTTGGGCCACGATGGCGGAACTGTACTGCGGTGCCTCCATCTGACCGAATTCCCATCCGCCGTCGGCCAGTGCGGCGAGGTCGAACTTGGCACTGATGGCCTCCTTCTTCTTCACGTCGAAGGTGCAACCGATGGCCAGCGTCTTGCCGTAGACACCTACCGACGCGCCCAGACCTAAACCGTAACTGATACTGCCCTCCAGTTTAGGACCGAAGGAGAACGACCATGCATCGGGCTCCTCGGGGTCGACGTCGATTTTGGCATCCAACCCATGTCCGTCCTGATAAACCAAGCGGGCATGCATGGTGCGTTTGTAACTGACGGAGGCCTCGAGCGACACCTTGCCGTTGACGTTGATGATGGGGTAGAAGTCAATCACCGGGGTGATGACGATGGGCCCGACGGGTATGGCGCCGCAGATGATGCTGAGCGCCGGGCGCTGTATGTCAATCAGGTTACCGTCCACACCGACGGACAGGTCGGCAGCCAGTTCCACGTCGGCATCGATGCGGCTGGCCACGAAGATGGGCTTATGCTCGTTGAACTGCATGACGTACATCAGCGTCATGTCTACGGTCATCTTGGGGGTGAGTTCCAGTCCCATGGGCAGTTTCCATCCCACCTCGGGCAGGTAGAGTTTATCCACCACCTCGCCCGACTCGCGGGTGGCCTTCACCAACTGGTAGTCCACGAGATTACCGTCGGCGTCAATCACCTGCTCCACCACGTGGGTCAGGGGAATGGCCTGCTCTGGTATGTCGATGCTCTCAAAGGCATCGCCTAACTGGGCATCTTCGTAAGTGACGACGTAGCCCTGCGACGTCTGGTCCACACGCTTCACCTTGGCCAGTAGGCCGTTGGGCAGGGCATCAGTAGGATTATTCACGATGAGGCACTGCCCAGCCACGGGCACCTGATCGGCGGCCACACTGGCGGGCATGGTGAAGGTGCCTGCGGCGGTGTCTACGTCGAAGAAGAGATCCGACGTGCCCTCCGGTACCACCTGGGTCTCAGGAGTCAGTTCATAAGTGATTTCCGACATGACGGGAACATCGGGTCCCTGGGGGGTGTCAGGTGAGGGGGTGTCGTCACTCGAACAGGATGTAAGGGCCACAGAGCCTACTGTCAGGCCTGCTATCAGGCCCCAAAACCACATTTTCTTCATAGCTTTACGATGTAAGGTTCGTACTTTGCACTTTTTTTAATTGCAAAGTTACCTGTATGCAGAGATGGGAGACTTACAAAATTCGAAAAAAGACTAACATTTTCGGTTTTTGTAAGTCAAAAGGGGCTTTCCAACCAATAAAACGGGCAAAAACTGGGAGTGTAAGAAAAGAAAGAAGCCCCCCCTATGAGAGGATTTGCTGTGCCCACTCCTTGGGCGTCATGCCCGTAAAGGCCTTGAAAGTGCGGAAGAAGGATACCTCGTTGACGAAACCAGACTCGATACAGACCGTGGCCATCTTCTTATCGGGGTTGCGCCGGATGAGCTGCTGTGCATACTCCACACGCAAACGACTGATATACTGCGGGAAAGAGCCTTCACCCTCGCTCTTGAGACAGTCCGCAACGTAGCGTGTGTTAGTGCCCAGGCGAGCGGCCACGTCCGATACTTTCAGTTCGGCATTCAGGAACAGACGCTCCGTCTCCACTACCCCACGTATGCGCTGTATCAGGGTCTGTGTGGGGGCATATATATCGATGGAATCGGCACTTTTTGCATTTTCCGCTTCATCTGGAAGCTGAGTGGGCGATGCCATTCGGCGATGTCTGTACAGCCACATTGCACCCACGGCAAGCATCAGGAGGCCCCAAATGCCCCCAACGAGCCAATGCCACAGGACGAAACCTGTCGTCTGGCTTATGGCATCGCCCCCTCCGAGGTGTATGAGCCAGACGGAACTGACGGGAAAAAAGTTGTCGGAATAGAAGTTCTCCTTGTGATATCCGCCTGTGATGACGATGTTGCCGTCAGCCGTCAGCACCGCCGGGCCGAAACCGCACTCCGGCAGCGGGTCGGTGTAGTAGAGGGTCAGCGGGGCCGGTCGCTGGGCATACGCCACACAGAGAACATAGAACCGCTTCTCCCTGTCCACGCCCATCAGGTAGGCCCGCTGGGACTTGCGGTCGGCATACAGGGCGCTCTTATAATAGATGTATCCTCCGATTTCGGTCTCCATCGGGATGGGTACCGTGGTGGGCAAGAGTGAAAAGTCCACCCCTTGCACCAAGGCAAGGGCCAGACGGTCCGCCTGTGCCGAAGAATAACCGTTCCGGTTTGTGTCCGTCACGGGCATCAGGTAGGCATAGATGTCCTTCGACACGTCGCCAATGAAACTATTATGGCTGTCGTATGAGCCTGTTTCCCGTAGGGGCTTCCACTTATGCAGGAGAGGGGGGCAGAAGGGTTCGCCGTGCAGCTGATCTACGACGATGCTGTCAGGGAAGTTGCCCCGTGTATCCATGCTACCGACGATGAGGGCATTGTCCCTGGCGGTGCGGAAGATGTAGGGTGTCGCGCGTTCTGCGGACACATCCTTGATGTAGGTGAAGTATTTCTTGCCGTCGAAGAGCTCAATGCCGTCCCGGTAGTACCAATTGCCAGAAACCACCACCCGACCGCTGTCCAGCTCTACGCCGTTGGCCAGCGTGCGCTTCAGTTCCAGGCAACCGAAGCCCTGACAGGTGTGCGCCGCGGGATCATAGGTTTCCACGGAAAAGGTCTGCCCGACACCCAGCGCTTCCTCCTGGCCCCCGCCTATCAGTATCTTCCCGGATGAAAGCTGCAGACTGAGGGCATGGTCGTGGGCATAGGTCATGGGGATTTGGTGCCACTGGCCTCCGGCATAGTATTCCGCCGTCGGCGTGGGTACAAAACCCGAGGTATGACCGCCCAGCACCACTATCTCGTCCCCCGTGCAGTAGGCTGTGTGCTCGCCACGGGGGATATTGAGGTCTGGCAGGCGCTCAGCCTCGACGTGCACCCTGGGGCAACTGCCATGCGCCAGACCGGGAACTGTATCCTGCCCCCGCACTATGACGGGCATCGCCAAGGACAGCACCGCAAGTGTCAGCAATGTCTTCATCCTTATCATTTTGTACAAAGGTAGTTCTTTCCTTTCAATATCGCCTCATCTTTTCAGGAAAAAGTATGTCCTGACCTTCAAATTCCTCCTTCTCCCCCTTCACCCTCCTGCCGGAAAGCCCCCTCTCCCCCATGCTCCGAGGTGGCATCCCGGACGGGACGAGGTTATTCGCTCACGAGCGTTTAATTATTCGCAGGCGAGCGGTTAATTAACCGTTCGCCTGCGAATAAGTCCCGTGTCCACGGATGGCGGACGAGGGGCGGAAGCTTATTTACAGCAGTCCATCCTTGATGCCTGCCGAGAAACCAGAAGTTTTGCGATTTTTTCCTATCTATATATAGCGCATAGATACGAATTAATTCGTAACTTTGCAGTCTGATTTTTAAGGTAAAAAGGATATGATTTCATTTTTCATCTGTCTGGTGTTCCTCGTTGTGGGATACATGGTGTACGGTCGTGTGGTGGAGCGCGTGTTTGGCCCCGACGACCGTGAGACACCGGCCCTGCGCCGTGCCGACGGCATCGATTACATCGTGTTGCCCGGCTGGCGCATCTTCATGATTCAGTTCCTCAACATTGCCGGCACAGGGCCCATATTCGGTGCCATCATGGGCATGTGGTTCGGCCCGGCAGCCTATGTGTGGATAGTGCTGGGCTGCATCTTCGGCGGTGCGGTGCACGACTACATGAGCGGCATGCTCTCGCTGCGCCACGACGGGCAGGGGCTGGCTGAACTGACGGGTCGCTACCTGGGCGGCAGTGCCCGCAAGGCACTGATTGTCTTCACCATGCTGATGATGATGCTCGTGGGTGCATTCTTTGTCTACTGTCCGGCCATCATCCTCAGCGGCATCTGGGGCGACCGCATGATGTGGGTGTTCGTCATCTTTGCTTACTACGTGGCCACGACCATGATGCCCATCGACAAGGTCATCGGTCGCATCTATCCGCTCTTTGCCCTGTCGATGCTGTTTATGGTCGTGGCACTGGGCGTTGTGCTCTGCATCAAGCAACCCGCCCTGCCCGAAGTGTGGGACGGACTGGGAAACTGGGGCGCAGAACGCCTGGGACTGCGACAACCGCTCTTCCCTGCCCTGTTCGTGACCATCGCCTGTGGCGCCGTCAGCGGTTTCCATGCCACACAGTCGCCCATGATGGCCCGCTGCATGAAGTCGGAACATCAGGGTCGCCCCATCTTCTACGGAGCCATGATTACGGAGGGCATCGTGGCACTGGTGTGGGCCACGATCTCGAGCTATTTCTTCTTCTACGGAGGGTGGCGCGAGGTGTGTCCGGCAGACGTTATTGCAAAATTTGAAGGACAGACGGCACTGTCGCTCATCCAGTTCTTCGATGCTCCCACGGTGGTCAATATCGTCTGCTCCTCGTGGCTGGGCACCGCAGGCAGCGTGCTAGCCCTGCTGGGCATCGTGGCCGCCCCCATCACCACGGGTGGCTCGTCGTTCCGCGCCGCACGACTCATTCTGTCCGAGTCCTTCGGTCTGAAGCAGACCTCGGTACGCAGCCGCCTGCTCCTGTCGCTGCCTGTCTTTGCAGTGGGCATAGGACTGCTGGCCTGGCAGATAGGCAACCCGTCGGGCTTCGGCACCGTGTGGCAATATGTGGCCTGGGGCACACAGGTGATGGCTGCCATCACACTGTGGATGTGTTCCGTCTACCTGGCCAGCGAGCACAAGTGCTACTGGATGACGCTCCTGCCCGCCATGTTCATGACGATGGTTGTCACGGACTTTTTCTTCGTCTCGCCCACCCTCCTGGGACTGGACTATGGGCTATCGCTCGTGCTGGCCTCGGCTGCAACCCTGCTGGCCACCCTCGGTTTTGTCTGGCGTCTCCGCCGCTCCCCCCATCGTAATGTGTAACAAAAAGGAATACACCGCCGAAGTTCTCCATACACACCTATGAATTTCCCCATCCCTATGGTCGGCAGATGATGTCAAGCCGCCCGTCGGTGATGGAGGCCGAAAAGCCGTGTTGCGGGTCGCCAGCCAAGAGTTGGTCAGAGGTCATGCCTTTGTCGAAGAGAACCAGGGCCAGCCATCCCATGGTGCGACGAAAGTTCAGTTCGACGCAGGGATGCACGCGACCGTCGGCGAGCCGCATCATGTCGATGCCCACGGGGCCGCGGTAGTCGAGGACGGAGAGGGCGCGAAGGTGATGGTCGATGAGACTGCGGAGCAGGGCATCGGGCAGGTCGATGCGCCGTAGGAGCGACTGCTGGCTCTCCACGTAGTTGCCACCATAATGGCCCATTTCATCGGTCTGGAACACACTGTATCCCAGGAAACGGACGCCCTGATGGCCACAGTGAAACTCCATGGCGAAGTCCAGGGACTTGTCGCGGTAGAAAGGCTCCACTACGATGCCGCCCTGTCGGCGCAGGGTGGCCAGAATGCGTTGTTCGGTGCTATAGCTGACCGGGAAAGCATCGACCACGATGTTTCCACGACCGCTGCTACTCCAGGGGGACTTGAAGATTAGGGGAAGGGGAGATAAAGACTTTAGGAGATTTAAGGCACTTGGTGACGAGAGGAAGCGAGCCTGGCAGGGCAACAGCGTATTTTCTTCCTTAAGGGAATCCGTCAGCTGTTGATAGTAGGCGACGGCAAACTCCCGCGACGACAACTGCCGCACCCTGTTCAGCCACTCGTCCGTGGGCAGTTCCGTCTGAGGGATGCCCAGACTCCGGTAGTACTGCTTGGCGGCCAGACTCCACCCCCAGGGCCCCTCGTCCCAGAGACGAGCCAGAGAGGCCAAGTCGGTCTCCATCTGCCGTATGTGGCGCGGCGGAAAATACTGGCACACATTGGCGGCAAGTGCCATGTCGTTGGAGGGGTTGAAGAGTGTCGGCAGTTTCATATTATTGAATGCAAAGGTACGATTAAGCGAGCGAAAAGCCAAATTTATTTAGGCTTTTCCGAGTGTGAGTGCCTTCGGCCTATGGCCAAAGGTACGTTAAAAAACGATAATTTTCAACTTCCGACTTTCAATTTTCAACTTTCCGTCGTATCTTTGTAGTCGTTATGCAGAGAATGCCCATCATAGTCCTCCTGTCGGCAGCAGCACTCACGCTGCAGGCACAGAACAAGGCGGAGGAATACACCGACACGCTGCCTCACGTGAAGGGAGACACCCTGCGCGAGGTCATCATCACCAAGGACAGCCGACTGCCCGTATTCGTCAGTTCAGAGGCCAAGGATGTGCCACGGCAGAAGTCCATCAGCGACATTATCGGACGGCGAGCCACGGACATGATTATGCACCCCTTCGCCTTCTCACAGCGGAAAGAGGAACGCCGGCGCAAGAAGATTCTGAAGAAACTGAAGGAGTACGACCTGATAAAGACCGACGAGGAACTGATACGCGCCGCACTGTTGCGCGAGGGCATTGATGCCGACAGCCTGCTGCAGATGCGTGACAGCATCATGCACAAGTGAGGAACAGCACATCTTGCATCTCATACTTCATATTTCAAATAAATACTATGGCTAAAACACCCGAATTCAAGTATGCCCCCATGTTTCAGGTGGGCAAGGACGAGACCGAGTATCGCCTCCTGACACGGGAGGGAGTGAGCGTCGGCGACTTCGAGGGACACCCCATCCTGAAGGTGTCGCCCGAGGCACTGACCCTGTTGGCACAGCAGGCCTTCCACGACGTGGAGTTCATGCTGCGCCGCGAACACAACTTGCAGGTGGCCAAAATCCTGCGCGACCCCGAGGCTTCGGAGAACGACAAGTACGTGGCCCTGCAGTTCCTGCGCAATGCCGACACGGCTGCCAAGGGCGTGCTGCCCTTCTGCCAGGACACCGGCACGGCCATCATCCACGGCGAGAAGGGCCAGCAGGTGTGGACGGGATTTGAAGACGAGGAGGCTCTCAGCCGCGGCGTCTTCAACACCTACACCCAGGACAACCTGCGCTACTCGCAGAATGCTCCGCTGAACATGTACGACGAGGTGAACACGAAGTGCAATCTGCCGGCTCAGATTGACATTGAGGCCGTGGAGGGCATGGAGTACCGCTTCGTCATGGTGGCCAAGGGTGGTGGCTCGGCCAACAAGACTTACTTCTACCCCATGACGAAGGCCACCATCCAGAACGAGGGCACACTGCTGCCCTTCCTCGTCGAGGAGATGAAACACCTGGGCACAGCAGCCTGTCCGCCCTACCACATCGCCTTCGTCATTGGCGGCACCTCGGCCGAGAAGAACCTGCTGACCGTGAAGCTGGCCAGCATCAAGTACTACGACAACCTGCCCACCACGGGCGACGAGACGGGCCGCGCCTTCCGCGACGTGGACCTGGAGCAGAAACTCCTGAAGGAGGCTTACAAGATTGGCCTGGGCGCACAGTTCGGCGGCAAGTACCTGGCCCACGACATCCGTGTCATCCGCCTGCCGCGCCACGGTGCATCGTGCCCCATCGGCATGGGCGTCAGCTGCTCGGCCGACCGCAATATCAAGGCCAAGATTAACAAGGACGGCATCTGGATAGAGAAAATGGATGCCAATCCCGCCGAACTGATTCCTGCCGAATATGCCAAGGCTGGCGAAGGGCAGAACACCATCGTCATTGACCTGGACAAGGGCATCGATGCCGTTCGTGCCGATTTGACCAAGTACCCCGTTTCCACTCGCGTGAACCTGAAGGGCACCATCATCGTGGCCCGCGACATTGCACACGCCAAGCTGAAAGCCCGTCTGGATGCCGGCGAGGGGCTGCCTCAGTACTTCAAGGACTATCCCGTCCTCTATGCCGGGCCTGCCAAGACGCCCGAAGGCCTGCCCTGCGGCTCGATGGGCCCCACCACCGCCAACCGCATGGACCCGTACGTCGATGAGTTCCAGGCTCAGGGTGCCAGCCTCGTGATGATAGCCAAGGGCAACCGCACGCAGCAGGTGACCGATGCTTGTAAGAAGCACGGCGGCTTCTACCTGGGCACCATCGGCGGCGTGGCTGCCGTGCTATCGCAGTCGAGCATCAAGTCGATAGAGTGTGTCGAATACCCCGAGCTGGGCATGGAGGCCATCTGGAAGATTCAGGTCGAAGACTTCCCCGCCTTCATCCTCGTGGATGACAAGGGCAACGACTTCTTCAAGCAGCTCAAGCCCTGCCAGGGTTGCACGATATTGTAAACGAACCGGTATTTTTTATTAACCTTTTAATCTTTATTTATTATGGAAGAAGTTTTGAACGAGACCGTAGCAGTTCCCGAAGTAAAGGGAATGGTTGTAAACTCCGCAATGAAGGAGTATCTGGTAAGTTCCACGAAGTGGGCAAAGTTCCTGCTGATTCTGCAGAGCATAGCAGCGGCCTTCTTAGTTATTATGGCCATTGCCGTGTTTGCTTTTGGCAGCACCATCGGTTCCAAACTGTATGGTGTTCAAGGCACTGCCATCGGTGGTATTTTAGGGTTTGTCTATCTGCTAATTGCTGCCATCGTGATTTATCCCATCGTGAAGGGATTCGGCTTTGTCAGCGGCGTTCGCACCGCCTGTGAAACTGACAACGAGGCAGAGTTGCTCCGTGGCTTCCACAACATGCGTTCGTGGCTGAAGTTCTACGGCATCCTGGCCATCATCCTGCTGGTGCTTTATGCATTGATATTCCTGTTTGCCATCATTGCTGCCGTAGCCATGTAAGCCTCACTCCCTAATAACGAACAAGACGCGAATCGGTTCTTTCCGATTCGCGTCTTGTCTAATATGCCAGGCAGAAAGAATCATCTACAGTACTTAGCATAGTAAGCACAACGAAACAGGCTTTGACAGGAATCGCCTTGCCTAACCTTTGATTAACGCAATGATTTTCTCTATGAGTTCGTGGGCAGGTTCTACAATCGTACATAATTCCTCCTCCGTAATGGAGAACACACAATTGTAATCGCCCTTTTGCCTCAACTGTTCCATTCTGGTAAGGAAACTTCCCAAACGGTCTTCGACAAGCCCCGTCTTCACGAAATGAAGTCCAAACTGACTCAACATTCCTGCATGACGGCGGGCAGCCAGACCATTATGCACGAACAAGGCTTGTACGGCATGAAAGCATGCATAATAGTAGCGATTTGCTGCCATGTCCCACTGCTTCAAGTCACACATCATGTCCGCTTGTGCCATGAAGTGAGTCGACTTATCCAGTTCAAGTCCCACCATCGTCCGTCTGTCTTCTTCTCTCAAACTCATGCCAAAGGAATGGAATCTTGTTGAACATTGTAGTAGAACGGGGTGAAACTGCTTGCCTCCCATTCCCTACGCGTGTACATCACGGGATTGATTTCCGCTCCTATCTCCCATCCCAGTTTCGTCAGGGGATAGGAAACGCAGTCGTAGTCAATAGGCAATAGTTTCTCCTTGTCGAGGATAATCAGTATGTCCCAATCAGAGTCACGACGCGCATCACCACGAGCCTGCGACCCGTAGAGGAGTGCCTGTCCCCCACTCGGGAGACTCTTCTTTAGCATTCTTTTGATGCTGTCAAGTACCTGATTGTTCATACTGGTAACCTTCTTCTGTGGGCAAAGATACGACTAAGTGAGCGAAATGCCAAATAAATTCAAGCTTTTTCGAATACAAGGCTCTAAAACCGCAGGCAACTACAGCTAAATAGAAAAGTGCCGCACCCCAGAAACGGGATGCGGCACTTTTTTGTTTATCGCATTCGGGAGATTTACTCCTCACTGTGCTCTGCAGGACGGGGACGACGTTCGCGATTTTCGTTGTTGCGGCGGTCACCATCACGGCGCTCACGACGTTCGCCACGTTCGGGACGGGGACGGCGCTCACGCTCAACGTAGCCTTCGGGCTTTTCGAGCAGGACGCGGCGAGAGAGCTTGAACTTGCCAGTCTTCTCGTCGATGTCGATGAGTTTCACCTGCAGTTTGTCACCTTCCTTCAGGCCAGACTCTTCGACGGTCTCCAGACGCTTCCAGTCTATCTCGGAGATGTGCAGCAGGCCGTCCTTGCCAGGCATGAACTCTACGAAGGCACCATAGGGCATGATGCTGCGCACAGTGCCGTCATACACCTCGCCTACCTCGGGGATGGCCACGATGGCGCGTATCTTGGCCAGTGCAGCCTCGATGCTCTCCTTGTTCTGGGCACTCACCTGCACCTTGCCGACGCCGTCTTCCTCGTCGATGGTGATGACGGTGCCCGTCTCCTCCTGCATACCCTGGATAATCTTTCCGCCCGGGCCAATGACGGCACCGATGTACTCCTTCGGGATGATAATCTGCTCGATGCGGGGTACGTGGGGCTTCAGTTCGGGACGCGGTGCGGGCAGCACCTTCAGCATCTCGGCAAGGATATGCTCGCGACCGGCCTTGGCCTGCATCAGCGCCTTCTCCAGAATCTCGTAGCTGAGACCGTCGCACTTGATGTCCATCTGCGTGGCGGTCAAGCCCTTGGGCGTACCCGTGGTCTTGAAGTCCATGTCGCCCAGATGGTCCTCGTCGCCGAGGATGTCAGAGAGTACGGCGTACTTGTCTTCACCGGGGTTCTTGATGAGGCCCATGGCGATGCCGCTCACGGGAGCCTTCAGGGGCACACCGGCATCCATCAGCGAGAGACAGCCGGCGCATACGGTGGCCATAGAGCTGGAACCGTTGGACTCCAAGATGTCGCTCACGACGCGGATGGTGTAAGGATAGTCCTCGGGAATCTGGCCCTTCAGACCGCGCCATGCCAGATGGCCGTGACCAATCTCGCGACGGCCTACGCCGCGCTGAGCCTTGGCCTCGCCCGTGGAGAACGGGGGGAAGTTATAGTGCAGGAGGAAGCGCATGTAACTCTTGTCCAGCACGTCGTCGACGAGTTTCTCGTCCAGTTTCGTACCCAGCGTGGTCGTGGAGAGCGACTGCGTCTCGCCACGGGTGAACAGGGCGCTTCCATGAGGCATGGGCAGGGGGCCTGCCTCGCACCAGATGGGACGGATGTCAGTGGTCCGGCGACCGTCGAGACGGATGCCCTCGTCCAGCACACAGCGGCGCATGGCATCGCGCTCCACATCGTGGTAGTAGCGGTCGATGAGGGTGTTCTTCTCCTCCAGTTCCTCGGGAGTCATGTCGGCATGAGCCTCAGCATAGCGAACCTTGAAGTCCTCGCGAATCTGCTCGAAGGCTTCGGCGCGCTGGTGCTTCTCCAGGGCCTGCTTCGTCACGTCGTAGGCGGGCTGGTAGCACTCCTTTTTCACCTGCTCACGCAGTTCCTCGTCGTTCACCTCGTGGCAGTACTCGCGCTTCACGTCGGTACCCAGTTCCTTCGAGAGTTCCTTCTGCAGGCGGCACATGGGCTTGATGGCCTCGTGGGCAGCCTTCAGGGCGCCGAGCAAGTCTTGCTCGCTGACTTCCTTCATCTCGCCCTCCACCATCATGATGTTTTCCTCGGTGGCACCGACCATGAGGTCCATGTCGGCCTCCTTCAGCTGGGCGAAGGTGGGGTTGATGACGTACTCGCCATTCACGCGAGCCACGCGAACTTCCGAGATGGGACCCTCGAAAGGTATGTCGCTGGCAGCCAGAGCAGCAGAGGCGGCAAAACCAGCCAGTGCATCGGGCATGTCCACGCCATCGGCGGAGAAGAGAATGACATTTACATAGACCTCAGCATGATAATTGCTGGGGAAGAGGGGACGCAGGGCGCGGTCCACCAGACGACAGGTCAGAATCTCGTCGTCGTTAGCCTTACCCTCGCGCTTCGTGAATCCGCCCGGAAAGCGTCCGGCTGCGGAATACTTTTCTCTGTACTCTACCTGCAAGGGCATGAAATCTGTTCCGGGAACGGCATCTTTGGCGGCGCAAACAGTGGCCAGGAGCACGGTGTTGTTCATGCGCAGCATGACGGCCCCATCGGCTTGTTTCGCCAGTTTCCCGGTCTCGATGCTGATGGTCCTGCCATCAGGCAACTCGACTGTCTTTGTAATTACGTTCATCTAAGTTTTTGTGTATAAAAAGTGTATAAATCTATGGCCTTTCACGCGAAAAACCGCGCAAAGATACAAAAATAAGTTGAAAGTTGAAAATTGAAAGTTGAAAATTACTACCTTTGTACCCATAAAACAAATCAAACGATGAAGAAATATAGCTCTTTCCTATTCATTGCATTGGTCGCACTGGCTGGCTGCAGAGACAAAGAACCACAGTTCACCGTGGAGGGCAGAATCACCGAAGCACGGGACACCACGCTCTATCTGGAACACCTGACACTGACGGAGGGTGTAGTGGCCATAGACTCGGCTCGGCTCGATGAAACGGGCGATTTCCGCCTCCACGGCCCCCGGCCAGGCAATCCCGAATTCTACCGGCTGCGCATCGGAGGACAGGTAGTGAACCTCAGCATCGACTCGACAGAGACCATCAGTGTCAGAGCCACACTGCCACGCATGGCACTGGGCTACCAAGTGGAGGGAAGCGGCAACTGCGACACCATACGCCGCCTGGCACTGAAACTGGACACGCTGGGCCGACGATTGCACCAGGTGGCCGACGACCGCAGCCTGACCCTGGCGGAGCGCGAGGTACAGATGCAACAACTGGTGCGCGACTACAAAACGGAAGTGAAGCTCCACTACATCCAGAACCGCTACGAACGTGCATCATCGTACTACGCCATGTTCCAGACCATCGGGGGACAGATGGTCTTCGACCCCGTCAGCGACCCCTCAGACGTGACGTGGTTTTCGGCCCTGGCCAATTCGTGGGAGATGCTATACCCCGGCACCGTGCGCACCGAGAATCTCCACAACATAGCCCTGCAGGGCCACCGCAACACGCGAAGGCACGTGATACAGATAGACATGGACAACGAGAAGGTGCAGGAGACGGGCATCATCGACATGGGCTTCCCCGACGTTTCTGGGCGCGAGCGGCGCCTTTCGGACCTGCGCGGGCAGGTGGTGCTGCTGGACTTCACCAGCTATGCCCTTTCCGGCTCGCAGGAGCGTACGCTGGCTCTGCGCGAACTGTACAATAGGTATCACGCGCGAGGACTGGAGATTTACCAAGTGTCGCTGGACGCCCAGCAGCACTACTGGAAGACCGTTTCGGAGCAACTGCCCTGGGTATGCGTCTGGGACGGCGAGGGCCTGGAGAACGACATCGTACGCCTCTACAACCTGCAGGCGCTGCCCACGTGGTTCCTCATAGACCGTGGCCTGAATCTGGTGGGACGCATGGAGATGGTGAACTCGCTGGAGGAGGAAATCGAACAACTCCTATAGCCCCATAAGCCCTACAAGCCTCTCTCCCCCCTTCATCCCCCGTAATACCCATCCATAGACCCGTACAGGACAAGTTTATTCGCTCGTGAGCGTTTAATTAATCGCTCACCTACGTTTAATTAACCGCTCACGAGCGAATAAACTCAATTCCCAATAAAAAGAAGGCCCACCCCGACGAACGGGATGGGCCTTTTGGCGCTACAGGGTGGTTTTTTTAGGACTGGATGTATAAAAAATCTTCTATTCTTTTTGTAATATCCGACAATTTTAGTAAGTTTGCAACCATCTGATACCTTAAAACACTCGCACTATGGCTATTATCGACTTAGTAAGTTGGGCTCCGCGCGACCCCCAGGAAGAATTTGTTTTTGCCTATCGTTTCCCAGAGACCAATTTGAGCACCTGGACACAACTGCTCGTCCACGAGTCGCAGGAGGCCATACTCTTCTCCAAGGGACAACTGCTGCAGCGCTTCGGGCCAGGCAAGCACACACTGGATACCGAAAACATCCCCCTGCTGCGCAGCCTCTTCGGCATCCCCTTTGGGGGGCGGAACCCCTTCATGGCTGAAGTGTGGTTCGTGAACATGGTGCAGCCGGCCAATCTGGACTGGCACACGGACAGCATGTCCATCCAAGACGTGGACTACCACACCCAGCTGCCCCTGGTGGCCAGCGGGCGCTACGGGCTGCGCGTAGTGGATGCCGAGCGTTTCCTGGTGAAATTGGTGGGCACGCGCTCCACCTTCACCGCCAGCGACCTCACGGACCAGGCCCACGGCGAGTTCATGACCAAGACGAAGTCCTGCATCGTGCAGTTCATTCTGCAGCATCGGGTGGGCTTCAAGTCCATATCGGCCTATCTGGACCAGCTCTCGACCTATCTACGCGAAGCCACTGCCCCCTTCTGGGCAGAGCAGGGACTGGAACTGACGAAGTTCTACGTGACAGGCATCGACATCGACACCGCCACAGAGGCGGGACGGCGCGTCCATGAGGCCATCTCACAGCAGAGCGCACAGTCCATCACCGGGCGCACATGGCAACAGGAGCAAATGTTCGGCGTAGCCCAGGAGGCCGTGCAGGGCATGGGACGCGGCACGGGCGGCGGCATGCTGGGCGGCATCATGGCTCTGGGCATGATGCAGGGTATGGGCGGCATGGGCGGCGGCGTGATGAACCCACAATATAACCAGCCCACCTTCGGCGGGCAGCAGGGCTCCGGACAGCAGGGCCCGGCCTTCGTGCAGGACGGCCAACAGCCTCAGCAACAGGCACGCATGGTCTACTGTTCCAACTGCGCCCGTAAGTATCCTAGCACTTCCAAGTTCTGTCCCTACTGCGGCGACCCCTATCGGCCATGCCCCAACTGCGGGGCTGACAATGCAGAAGATGCACGCCGCTGCGTCAGCTGTGGTACGACGTTGCAGCAGGCCCAAGACCGTTGCCCCAGTTGTGGGCAGCCTGTGGCTCCCGGCATGGCCTTCTGCGGAAACTGTGGGGCGCCCGTAATCACGGCAAACTTTGTCTGCAGCCGTTGCGGAGCTCCCATGCCGACTGGTGTGAAGTTCTGCCCCCGCTGTGGCAAGAAGCGCGACTGACAGTTTTCCCTTCTCCCCCCTGCGGCAGGCTGTTCCTGGTGCATCATTCCATAATAAAAATCTATAATCCCCCTCACCATGAAAAACCTACTATCCGTCTTGGCCTTGCTGATAGGCGAAAGTGTGATTATCGGGGCGTTCCTACTGTTCGGCGGCCTCGTCTTGCCCACCCGTGTATTGGTGCTCGACATCATCGTCTCTTCTGTGGTCTACCTACTCTTTGTCGTAGACCTCCTTATACCTTGGATAAGCCTCTCTGACCCTGCCCATCGCCAGGTAGGTTCGCTCGGCCTGCGCTGGACCGTGAATTGCCTTTATGCTCTGCTTGCCCTGTGCACCATCGGGGTGGGGATATACTGCGAGTGGGGCTTCACACTGCAACTACTCATTCAGGTGGCCCTGCTAGGCGTACTGGCCTTCGGCTATCTGGGTGTACTCTCCGTACAAGACAAAGTGGCCGACATCCAACAGCGCGATGCCGCCCAACGCCAGGCTTTCGAGGAGCGCAAGCGCCATTTCTGAGAGTCCCCCTCTCTTAGCCAGTCTGTTTACCATTCTTGTTTAACCACCATAATGTAACAACTATGACGGGAAAAATTTTTGCTCAGTCCGAAAACGTCTATCAAGATCAGGCCAAACTGCTCTTTGACTACTACATGCGGTCGGCAGAGAAGATAGTCCAGGAGGAAGAACGCCTGGAGGGGATGATTGCCGACCTGGAGGCCCAAAAGAAAAGCCTCTTGGAGGAAGTGTCGAAACTCTGGTGGTGGTTCCTGACCATTATTCTCTTCTTTATGTACTGGGTAAAGAAAAGCGGACTCATGAAACAGGTGACCGAAGTAGACAAGCGCCTGACTGACCTGCACCAGCAGCATCAACACATCTTCCGCGACTACAAGATTACGAAGATGGGCGTCGTCTACACCCCAGTGGCCAACCAAGTGAAGTACGAGGACGAGAGTTTCATCGTAGATTACACAGGCAGCGTGCCCGAGTCGGAGGTCACCCTGCAGATGTCGCGCCAGAACGACCTCCTGGTGGAGACCATCGCCGACCTGGAACAACTCTCAACCGAAGCACCACTGGTGGAGACCTCAGAGGACACAGAAACCGTCACCACGGCCGACTACTCCCCCTCCATACAGGAAATCAACCAGCACGACTACCTCGGCAAACTGGATCATTCGTTGCGCACCATAGCCTACTGCATGGACGACCTGGACACCTCCTCCGTCACCCTGCCGTTGGTCAGCACCGGCAGCGACTACCAAGCCTTCCTGGCCGAGTATGCCACCAAGGAACTGCCCCAGCAGGCGACCGTACTGGAAGTCTTCGACAAAAAACGCTACGAGCAGGGCATCAGCAAGTTCCAAGAGCTGAACGCCCTGAAGGACTCCCTCTCCACCAAGACCAAGCAGTTCGAGGACGTGCTGCGCGAGCTGATGGTCACCATGGCAGGCTCCGTGCAGGCCATTTCGTCGCTAAAAGTAGCCTCGGTGGACAAAGTCATACTGGAGTCCAACAAACTCCTCTACCAGATACTCAAGGCTCCCTACAACCACTATTCGCCCCTGCTAGAGCACGACGAAATAGAACGCATACGCATGGAACGGTTCGACTATAGCGAGGATATCCAGGGCTACGAACCCTTCCAACTGCGTCCCAGTTCACGCGTTCGCTACAACATGGCCTCTGGCATGTGGACGGCCGAAGACGGCTCCACCACCACCATGCCCTTCGGTGTGCACCAAATCTACGAGGAGATAGTGGCTCCTGTGGTGCAGAACTTGATGGCTGAGAACCGCATCGAGCGTCTGAAAATCTATAACCACATCCGCGACCAGAAACTGGACTACCTGAACAAGTGGCATCAGGACACCGATGCCTTCTACCGTGCCAACCGTGCCGAAAGTTCGCAACTCATCAGCCAGATGCAGGAGACCCTACGCGAATATGTGGCTGCCTATAATACCCTCATCTCCCTGCAGCAAACCGAGGCCAACATGCAGCAGTCGCAGTCACTGGATGCCACTAAAGTGGATGTCGTGGACAACACGGCAGAGACCATCGCCACCTTCGAGACCAAGTCGGCACAGTTCCGCCAGACGCAGGACGACTTCGAGGAATACATCGAGCGACTGAAGGACGACATCGACCAGAAAGCTGCAAAGTTCGAGCACATCGAATACTACGATGCCAAGCTGCGTGATTCCCATTTCAACGACGCAGCTGTAGCCTCCAGTCCAGCCACCATCAACAACCTCGACGACCGCTCCCGTCCGTTGGCACTGGCCAATCCACTGTTGGCCACCTCATCGCAGTTGCTGCCCCAACCCAAGGTGGACGACATCGTCTACGAACACTTCTCGCTCAACTTGCCTGGCCTGGCACAGCGTGCCCTGGCCGAGCTGGATGCCATGTTGCCCACTGCCCAGACAGAAGGAGCCCCAGAGGCACATGAACCGACAACACCGTCCGAACCTGCAGAGAATAGCGTTTCATCCGAGTCATAACCCCCTTATCCCTTCACAACTATGGCAAATATAGATTGCGTTATCGATACCCATCCGATGGCCAATGAAATGAACTCCATTTCGCACCACGTGACAGGGACTACCACAGCCGTCGTAGCCATGAAGGCTGCTGTAATAAAGGCAGAAAACGATGCGGCGGAACACGTCTGCAACAATGTCAATCGCGGCTTCTATACCCTCATCCGCTCTCAGATATCCCAGAAGACGGCAAAGCTGACCAGCGAGGTAGACTCGCTGGTGATGCAACTCCAACAGCAGACGCGTATGTTGCTGAACATCCGCACTCGCATGGAGCATGACTACAACATGATTACGGCTCGCTATACCAAACTCTTCGGAACGCTCAATCAGAGCCTGAAACAGCGCATCCGGGAACTGGATCGCCCGACCTTCGACTTTGCCGAACGCGACCTCGAACTCATTTCCAATCGCCCCCGGCAGCTCACTGCCACGGTGCCCGTCTCGCAGCTGGAGTCCCTGACCGTGAGCCAGCGCATAGCCGCCTCCAACGTGAAGCACCATGCTCAGGAAGTCATCGACACCATGTCCACCTTCCTGGGCAATATGGCCCAGCAAAAACAACTGACCAGCCGCATTCTGCTCCCCCATTCCGTCAGCACCCCCAGCGCACAATACTTGTTGCCCAGCATCGTGGCAGAGGAATGTATCGACCAGACCGGAACCACGGCCACACGTGTGGTGGTAAACCAACATGGCATCACGCCACAGGCTGTATCGGCCACTCGCAACCAGATAAATACCCACGTGGGAGAGTTGCCTTGGCAGAAACAGAGTGAAGTCTGCGCCGAGGTGCAAAATGAATTCAACCGGCTGCTCTCTCTTTCCAAAGCCACCGACCGTGTGAAGCGCACGGCACGCGACCTTTTCGGGAAAAACATTTTTGAAACCTTCAATTCCGCTGCATCATGAGTTACACCAGAACAGTCAGCAAGCCTGTGACCATCCACTACTCTCGGACGGTCAGTTATCCGGCGTCGCAACATGGGGGCAGCATCACCGTCACGGGCTCGGAAACAGAGATGGTGAACGTGAACGTACACGTCAATACCGACCCCTTCGACAATAGTGTGGCCAACTGCAACCAGCAGGTAAACGTGCTGACCGGTGCCGTGGCTGCCACCGAGGCCGCGCAGGTAAAGTCGGTGGACGAAAATGCCAAGCGCGTAGCCGGCACCATCATCAGTGGTTTCTTCAAGACTATTGGTTCCGAAATCAGTCAGCAAATCAACGAACTCACCAATAACGTAGACGCTTTGGCCCTGCACCTGGTGGAACTGACCAAGCGCTGTCTGGAGAAGAAGAAACAGATGGGGGTGGACTATCAGCGCATTACTCAGCGCTATCTGAAATTATTCGATACGCTGAACCATGAATTGCAGACACGCATCTACGAAATAGACCGTCCAGTCTTTGCTTTCCGTGAGTCGGCCGACCAGTATGCCCAGAAGGGTGCCGGCACCGACATGGTCAGCACCATAGTCGTTACAGGCACCGAGGAGGCAAAACTACAGGCACGGCTCTCCTCCACCACACTCAAAAGGCAGGCATCCGACATGCTCAGCCATGCTTCCAACTATCTGCATCGCCAACGCGACCTGCGTTCCACCATCGCCCACCACATGTTCCCGGGGGATGCAGCCTGCTACTACGTGCCCGTGATGATGACCGAGCGCGTGGGCGACGACGGCGTGCGTTCGGCTTTTGTCTACCTCCCCAAGCAGTTGAGGGGGTGCGTGAACGACAAACAGTTGCGCCAAGATATCGAACACCGTACATGGCAGCCCATGAGCGACATGGAGATTGACCAAGTGGCCAACTATTTCAATGCTCAGGTGAGCGGCCACTTCGTCACAGCCAGCCCCCACGACGAGCGTGTACGCCAGACCATGCTCCGCCTCTTTGCTAGTAACCGTCCTCTGCGGGCATTATAATTATCACCATTTAATCGATAAAAAACAACACGAGATATGGAAGAACTGAAAGAATTGCGTTTCAATGGAAAAAGCGTGAAACTGGAAAACAACAGAGTCAAGGGGGGTATTCTTCCCGAAAAGACCGAAGAACTGAACCGCGACATCGCCATTGAGGGCGATACCATCATAGAGGGGGCAGTCTACGCTCACAAACTAGAGGTGAGTAAGGGCAATCTGGAAATCCAGGGAGCAGTCTTCACCCAACTGGAACTCTATGTGAACACTTCGGCCCAGGGCAATATCACTTTCCGTAAAGCCGTCGGTTCGGCCAACTCCGTCACTTCGCGTGCCACGGACTGCCGCATCATCTTCGCCTCTGATGTCAATGCTAAACAGGTGACCCTCTACAATGCCTTCGTAGCCGGCAGCATCTATGCCGACGAGGTGACGCTGGAGAACTGTGTGGTCATCGGCGGTGTGTTCGCTACTCAGCAAGCCGATCTCACAAACTGCATCATAGGCACTTTCAATGCTCCTTTTGTTCATTTGTCTGGAGTCTGCAGTCTGCTCCTGCCCTCGGCCTTTTCCATCGAAAAATTGTCCGTAGCCCCTGGCGCCCGACTCTTCAATCTGTCGTTGGCCGACTTGGGTGCCCTGTACCGTGGCGTGCCGCAGTCGGAAAATTCGGGACGCATAGAAATGGATACCACAGCCGACGAACTGAAATCGTCACTGGCCGATGCCGACGTGCAAAAAACCTTACGCTGCTACTCCGTAGTAGGCAAGGTACTGGCTGCAGACCTCATCGACACCGACAAGTTCCAAAACCATTTCTTACTCACCGCAGCCTCCTTGGGACCTCAGTTGCTCAAGAATTATGATTTGGGGCAGGATGCCTCAGGCAAAGCCGTGACACTGACCATCGAACACATCCGCGACTTTTTCTTCGAAATTCTGGCAGGGCGTATAGACATCCGCACCATAGACGGCCACTTCGACGTATCGCAACTCATGCGCTGACCTCCCCCCACGCCAAGGGGGGCACGGAAAAAGGGAACCATAGGGGATTATGGGCTTGTGTATTATTTCACTAGCACCTTGCGCCCGTTACGAATATAGATACCACGAGTAGGCTTGGCGATATGCCGCCCACTGAAGTCATAGTTTTTATTGGCTATTCCCTCAGAGTTATAGACAGGGCCAATGCCACTAGTTCCCTTTTCCGGCCATACATTGTACAGTACCTCGCCGTCGCGCTCGAAATGCACGAGCATGGAGCGCAGGTTACGTTCTTTGTAATGAAGCATACTTTCTTCTTTCCACATCATATAAGTCATATATGGCTCAATGGGACCAAACAGGCATTCGCCATCGTTCCATTCTGTCACACCAATCCCCTGAATGATGCGAACTCCATTCAAATCAACATACTTTAACGGTTTCACTCCTCCGAAATATCCTTCATTTATTTCCTTGATAGTTCCGAATTTGTGTGTATCGTAAATGCCTGTAGTATTCGCATTGGCAATGGAAAAGCAATAAAGAACTAATCCGGCATACCAATCGAACTGATATGCCCTGCCGGGCCATACCAAAAAATGGCCCTCGTAGAAGAGGGGCACGGTTGCTTCTATCCACTTATGTTCTTCCCACTCACGCCCTTTTTCGTAGAGTAGCAAGGCGAGGGAATCAGACACTTCAGAACTATTGGCATAAACACACTTGAACGTCCCGTAGTCTTTATCCACAAATTCTCCCTTCACATAGTACTCCACCGTCTCGAAGTTCGGAATCCATTCGTCTCCCACCTTTGAGTACCAGGTGTCATACTTCAGAGTGTCCAGTCTGATCTCCGTCCACTTCGTCCCTTCAGGGAAATACTGCTGGGCAAAGACACTTATTTGTACGGCAACCGCTAATAGGAATAGAATCATCCTTTTCATAAAATCGTCCTTTAATAGTTTATTTCTGATGGTAAAACTTCCAAATTCGCTCCTTGCTAACTATCAGTATGTAAATACGGTGTCTATACATTGGATTATTGATAAGCAAGAAGAGAAGCCATAGGAGATTATGGGCTTGTGTATTATTTCACTAGCACCTTGCGCCCGTTGCGGACGTAGATACCCCGAGCAGGCCGCGCATGTAGGGGGCGGCCCGAGAGGTCGTAGTAGGAGTGAGGCGTATTGCGCTTGCCAGCCTCTCCATCGGTGGCATCCACAGTGCGAACGCCATCTGTATTAAAAATATCATCATAGACGAAAAACGTACTGCCACCAACAGAACAGGAACTGACATACGACCAACTTCCTGCCATGCTATAGTAGCCGAAATTGCAAACCGGCTCGAATGGTGCCCCCACCCCTTCAATCCACAGATATTCCCCACCGTCGTAAGAGGTCTGGAAATGGATGCGTCGCAGTCGGTCTCCAGTTTGAGTGAAGATGGTGTCCACCTTTGTAATGGTGCATGTATAGACTGCCTCACAGCTCTCCTTCGTGTCGAGATATTCTGTCATCCCCACCTCGATGACATCCCCCACGCTACAGCCGAAGTCATAAATCAGGTGAAACTTGTCGTCCCCCCTGCCATAAGCATAGACTTTCTTGTTCTCCTCATAGATGAAATAGCCCGACAATACCTTGCAGGACTTTCCTGCTATGACAGTGTCGCCCTGCAGCGCATAGTCTGTATAGTGGATGGCAGTACTGTCATGGAGAATCCAGAGTGCTTCCCCCTCGATTGTACAGTGCCAGACCTTTCCTTCCTCAATGAATGGATGATAGTCGCTTTTCGCTTTAGTTGTGAGTGCAAAGCCCGTGAGCAGCAGCAAAAGAAAGAGTTTTTTCATAAGCATGATATATTGGAATGTGATGTAAAATTTGTGCAAAAATACGGAATTAACGCTGAAAGAGCAAACACTACCACGTCTTTTTATTTTATATACCCTTCGCTTATTCTCAGATTAACACCTATTGGTATATTGAAATCATCCCGTGCATGTGTTATTATCCGTCCCCCATTTTTTATGATGATACTGCTTCCAGGCTCTGCATGTATGTTGGCATTCCGTAGGCAGCCACCGTCTATAATCAATGTTGAACCGGGTTGGATGGTTATGCTTGCCATACGGCTCATTATGACATTTCCTGTAATGGTTATGGTTGCATTATTTCCTATAATTCCATTTTGTGTGAGATGGTAATTATCATCAAAAACAAAGTCAAACCATATAGTAAGGGATGGTTCAGTGTCCAATGTCTCCATATTCCCGTACTCGTCCATCGGGCCAATAAGTGGGTCTGAATCATCTCCGTCCGATTCTTCGGGTATCCACTCTGGAGCATGGGTTGGTTTGGGACCAATGCCCCAGTTGTAGTAACCGTCGCCGTCAAGGTCTTCGATTATAATATCTGAATCAGAATGGTTCTGCGAACTAAGTTTCCCTAGGACATAGACAGCTAAATTCCTATAAGAATCCTTATTGAAAATAATATACTGATAACCAGAATGCTTGCCGTAGATTGTCTCAAAGTAAGGGTCGGGATGTTCATAATAACTATCTTTGAATATCCAATATTCTTTTCCTATAAGTTGTTGATAATCTGCGTCATCAATTCTTCCATTCGGCGAATCATAAACAATATATATGTCCTCGGTTGTTACTTTATCATAGCCTACCAGTGCCATGGCATGGCCAGGATACCCTGTAACACATGGCCCATGATTAATTAAAATTTGTTTTAGTCCATCTGCCCCATAAAATTGGGGATTATATACTGCATAATTTGCAATTTGAATACACTCACTTCCTTCCGGACGGTACAATGGCCAGCCTTGCGTTGAATCTGGAATAAATGGGTATGCATCTTCATCTATCACACCATATTTTTTTACCGTTTGGAGCCCGTTCATCATGTGTGTTCCATTTTTATAAGGTTGTCGGCCATTGTTATATGCAATATCTGCTTCCGATAGATCCAAATTGAGTGTATCGTTGTATTTTTCAATTTCTATCTATAATATTTAATCTTACAATCAAGATGCAGTCACGTATGAATCAAAGAGAACATAAAAAAGCGATAATCCTATAGATTCCTATTACATCCAAAATTTCGCATCTCAACGTTATCTCAGAAGATTGTATATATTTACATACTTAACATTCGTTCCTATATGAGGTTGAATAAGTTGAACTTCTGTATATGGAAATCCCTTTAAGGCCCATATCATGTGCTTTTATAAGATATTTTTGAATTTCATCCCTTTGGGTGGAATAAGGTACGTTTAGAGTTTTGGATGCACTTCCATCAGATGCATCTTGGAAAATCTTAGTATATGCTAATTGTGTATTAATATCTATTTGATAGGCATTAACAAATTCGGGATATTTGGCAATGTTCACTTCTTCACGCAATATTTCAGCAATCAAGACTCCACCTTCCTCTTTTCCATAATTTTCAAGAATCGCATTGTATAGAATTTGAGGAATATAACGATGATTGTTGAAATCTACGGTAAAAGATATATATGGTTCAAAACTGGGAGAAACCCCTACCAATTGGCTACTTGTTCCTGTTGGTGGGAATGCTATAGTTGAAGCATTTCGGATTCCATACGCTATAATGTCATTTATTAGTGTAGTACAATCCTTTTTTAGTATGGAAAATTTCTTTTTAAGCCATACTTTATTATTGTAATTGCTATCTTTAAATACGGGAAATGCACCTCTTCTTTTAGCCAAAGTAATAGATTCTTGTTTTGAATGTATGATGAGAATTTCTGTTATTTTTTTTGCAAAACGAAGTCCCTTTTTAGAATTATATGGAATTTGCATCAAAACTAAGGCTGTTGCGAACCCTGATATCCCAATACCGATACGTCTTTTTTTACCAACCAATTCAAAATGGGATGCCGTACTATGCCCTAAAGAATATTCTACGATATTGTCTAGAAACCTAACGATAAGATGTACTTGTTTAGTGAATTCTTCGAAATCAAAAATACATTTACCTTCAACTTTCTTCACAAACATAGGAAGATTCAAGTAACTAAAATGGCATGCATCATTGGATGACATGGCTATTTCAGCACAAGGTGCGGTACATTGGTATTGCCATTGCGGAGTCGCATTTTCTTTATTTAGCTGGTTAGTAAATAATATGCCTGGTTCCCCACTTATGGTTATTGCATTTGCTATATCTTCAATGAGTGGAATTCCTTTTTGTGATTCATCGACGAATATTGAGATATTTAATCTGGTTTTATTAAAATCCTTTTTTTCTCGGCTTCTTATAAACTCTTTGATTCTGGGATGCTTATCATTCAAGGTTAATATGACAGCAACAGGTCGGCGTTTTTCATGTTGCAGTCGAGTGTCTATTTTATAGAGGATGTCATCTATTTTAGGAACTGCCTTATCAGGTTCTTTCACATGAGAAAGGTCTATCCCAATGCCAATCCCTAATTGTAGTTGCATATCTAATATGATAGAAAGTTCTTTATATAAAATTTGCCCTTGCTTATTAATTGGTGGCTCAATAACAGAACATGCAGACAAACCACAATCATTGCTTTCATTCAAGTTTCTCAAAATAGGAGTTCCAAGAATAATTTTATGGTGCATAATAGCATCATTAATTCTCTTTTGCCATAAAATGTCATTATGTTTTTCTATTTTAGTGTCAATATTAATTACACTTTGAATGATATACTTTAAAACGTTTTCCCAATTGTTATTCCCATCTATAATTCCTCGTGACTTTAATATATGATCTTTCCTTCTTTCCTCTTCGTATAAATAAGTATTCCAACCAAATTCTTCATACCATATTGTATCGCTATGATGACAATAGTTCTTAATTGCTGTCTTTATATAGGGAATAGTATTATTGGGCAATTCCTTTATGTCACACCAAATTAACTCATTGCACTTTGATGGTTCGCAAATATGTTCCTGGCCTTTCCAATGTTTGACGACAGCAAAATAGTCTATCCTCTCATCTTCAGATCGTCGATGCATGCTACCACATATTTTCACATCTATCGCAGTAATGGTAATTCCAACTTCTTCCCAAGCTTCTCTGATTGCAGTTTCTGTAAGGCTCTCCCCTTTCTCTACATGACCTGCTATCAGACTATATTTTCCATCTTCATATCCTGTATTGTAGCGTTTTAATAGTAATATTTTATTACCTTTAATCAGCAGGATATGGATGGCAAGATGATATTTATAGTGTTTATTCATTGGATGTTTGCTTTTGAATACGACCAAAATGTTCTTGATACCGTCTTTCCCGCTCTTCAATGATAGGTTGAAAATACTCTTGAATTTTACTGGAATCTAAGGACTCTTTTCTATTTCCATTGATTAAACTATCTCCAAAGTAACTGCTTGATGCATATTTTTCGATATCAAAGAATTTGAAAAATTCTCCATTTTTACATTGCTGAGTATTTTTATCTTCCATTCGTTCTTTAATTGATTTTCGGAACTGACTATAAAAAGATTTGTGCTTATCCTCATGAGAATAGAGATACGTAAGTGGATACCCTCCACCCATTTCATCAGTGCCAAAAGGAGAGAAAAGTAAATGCTCATCCGTGAGATTTGCATAATGAGAACTTTTGGAGAAACGTTTATATAGTACAAATTTAAACTTTCCCGTGGTGTTCAATTTATCTAACACAACTAATGTTGCAAATAAGTCTTTTACATTTTTCCTATCTTCTGAAGTTATGTTTTTAAATTTCTTTATTTCATAAACTCGCAACAACATATGTACCGTAATAGTAGAGTTAAGTTTCTCTGATGCAGCCTGTAAGCACATGCTGGCATTAACAGCATTGTCTCCTTCATAATAATATTCCTTTGTATTTATGATATTATTCGTAAGTTCTACGAAAAAATCGATGTTAGGATTGTCTGCCTTGTTTGGCTCATAAAATTTTATCGGCATAAAAAGACTTTGCCTTGCTTGTAACTTGATTTGGTCACTAATACACCTAATTTGATTTATTTGTAGTCCATGCAATGTTTTAATTGTATTTAGAGTTCGTTGTTCTATGTTTTGCGAGTAAATAATCGCAAAAATCGCGCAGGCATAAATATTTATCAATAATCCGCTTAATATACGGCTTTTATCGAATATTAGAACAAACGGCAGAAGAATTGTAGAAGAAAAAAGAAGTATATAGCAAATGCGTAGGCCATAACGCTTTTCATTCTTTAAGTTGTTGATTTGGAGAATGAAAATAGCAAGAGCAATCAACAGAAGAAAAATAGTCATAATACAGATACCAATCATTGAAGTTTGCATATATTTTCAGTTTTATATTAATTACATTTTTATAATCTTTCCGTTGCGTACATAGAGTCCGTGCTTCGGACGACTGATTTCTCTTCCACACAAGTCATATACTTTCTGTCCGCTCTTCTTCTCATTATGACAGGGCTGAAAGGGAATGAGGTCTATAAGAAAATTGAGGGAAGAGAAGTCGCTCCATCCGCTGCTCAGATAATCATCGGGCATGTCTGCCATTGCCATCACACGATATTTCATTTTCTTACTGACCTGCAAATCCCCGTAGTGCCTTACATTCTCCGTAAGCGTATCGCACAGTAGGAGCACGCTGTCTTCGTACAGTTCACAGACATAGCGCGTAGCGTGTTCCACCGTTCCCCAGACCGCATCGAAGGAGGTCGTCCCGATGTTTTCTGCATCCCTCACTTCCGGGGGCTCCAGTATGCCGTTCGTGCAGAAGCATACCGTGACGGTGCCGTCCAGGTTTTCTGTGATGTTACGCAGCGGCTTGTGCATCAGTCCGCCGGTATAGACTTCCGCGGCCGGCGTGCTTTCGTCAGTCAGGCTATAGTTGCATTGGTCTCCGGGCCAGAGATTGCCGTTCAGCGTCTTCACCCACTCCTCCGTGTCCTTCGTTCCGTTCCTCCGTGCCTCGGTTGCGGCAGAGTTGGTCCCGATGTAGCGATTATTTGCGGCAATGATGGTCATGCGCTGGTGTAGGGTGTCGGTGTTCACGGTGTTTGCATTCCACCGACTGGAAAGGTAATCTACATGCGTCACTTGCAGCCCATGGCGCCCCTGGGCACAGACAGACCTGTCCCACCCCCTGGGCTGACGGTTCTCAATGATGTAGTATTCATCGGGATTAGCCTCGTTCACTATCCTGTACCCCTTTCCCCCGTCGGCAAAGCAGGGAATGGTGAGCACACAGGGACCGGTCAGTTCCTCCAGCGGCTGCCATCCCATGAAATCACGTTCGTAGGCCGTATAGTTGCCCGGCACGTAGCCGTTTCCGCCGTACTCTCCGTAGTCCATAACGCTCCACAGATCCATGCCGAAAGCCACATACTCGGTGTCATAGAAGTCCGGCAGCCCCAGGGCGTGGCTCAGTTCGTGGATGAAGACCCCTATGCCGTCACCCTGTATCGTATCCACCACCCGCTTCAGCGTGGCCTTGCCATCCACTGTCACGGTATCCGTCCGATACGTGGCTGGCCTGGACTCGCACGTGATTGCAGTGGTGGAAAAGACGGTTCCATTGATGGTCGTAGGTCTTGTGGTCTCATGGGGCCAGAGGCAGTCCGTGTCACCGCCGTTGCTCTCCCCCAGACCGGCAAAGATGAAGAAAACGATGTCAATGTTGCCGTCGCCATTGTTATCGAAATCCTTCCAGTCGGGGTACAGCCCATAAGCCTTGCCCAAGGCATCGCGATAGAACTCGCTGATATTCTTGTGGTGCGAGGTCAATACGCCTTGTGAGTTGTATCGGTTGGCACCATAGTAGGCATAGCCGTTGTCCAGCGTCACGGGGCCGATGACCGTGAACTGGGGTAGGAACACGGAATCGCTCTGCTCCACGAAATAGTCGTGCACACTACCGTAACTGCCGTGTCCCGTATAGCGCACTCCATCCTGCCTGCCGTTACAGAACAGGCGATAATAGTTCCTTATATCCTCGTCCGTCCCCTTCATCACATCGACCACATTTCCAGCGGTATCCATCACCAGACTATCGCCCACGGTGAAGTCCTTGTCCTGGAAGGCCACCAGCACCACAGGCACATGCTGGATGCCACGGGCCTTTATCGGTGCCGTGGCTTGGGAGCCTATCCGCCGGACGATATGCCGCGCACCGTCTATAGCAGGTTCACCCACGCACTCCGGCCGACCGTTCTGTAGCCAATCCTCCGTGTCGTCCTGGGCCTTGGCTGTCTGGGACATGACCGACAGACATAGCATTGTAGTTATCAGTATGTAAATACGGTATCTATACATTGAATTAGTGGTTCTGGAATTGGAAATTTGAGCTTATGAATGTTCCCGGATGCAGTTCTAGTTCCGAGCCCTGTATTGTAATGTTCGAATTAACTATATTTACATCCCCTTGTGGTTTTGTGTTCGTTACATTTTTTCCTATACAGATTTTGCCTCCTCTATAAACTCTGTTTTCTCCCTGAATAGTTTCATTTTGGATGAATACGTCTGCATCGGAATTCCATATATAAGGAATGTAATTATCCCTTTTTAAACTTATATGAAGATTGTCAGAAGGATTTGGGTATCCAGCACAGTCTCCAATGTATGTCTTGATATTTCCCGAATTTCTATCATAAAATGTTATTTGACAATCACCATCTGATACCATAACAAAAGCAGTGTCGTTCTGTATGAATATCGTAGGTTCTACAAAAGTATGGGGTTTTTCTGTAATAAACACCATTGAAGGATCTCCAAAACAGTGAAATGATTTCCACTCACTGGGGATACCACTTTCAAGAGACATTATGTTTGTAAGCCTCTGTAGTCCATAATCCAAAATAGCACCGAGTTCTTTTATCGAACTATGTGGTGGGGCTGATGAATAAACAGGTTTCCTATAAGTATCTATCCATATAGAGTCGCCCCAAATATCCCACCAATAACCCCCTGTTTGTATAGCATCAAGACGGAAATTTCCATATTGAAGTTGCAATCTTGGCCAAATGGCATCAAACATGGCTAATGTCATCGCACTGCTATTCCCTGCCGAAACGAAATCTGTCGATGCTAAGACAGCAACGCTCCCACCATTCTGATTTTTCAGGAATTGCTCTGCAAGACAAGTTGTAGAATCAGACTGAAATAGTCCTGTATTATCAGCAATACTAAATATCACAGGAAGTTTACTCGTATTTTGCAGTTGAGCAACATTAAAGGTGTCCAAAGAGGGTGCAAGCCATCCATTTACCGCTCCACGACCATTATACAAAACATAAAAAGCACCATTGTTGATTGCATTTACGATATCATCGGTACTGCCATTCCAAGCATAATTATCACGCATGAGTTCTTCTGATATTGAATCTCCATTCGAGTATGTGTGGGCATCCCATTGTGTGGGAAACACATCTTCCTCTGCATGATATATGTAGTTTATGTCTTTTGCCCAATTCTCAGTTAGATGATGGCGTATTTCTTCAGATATCAATGTGAAGCATTTGTCCTCGCAGCCATCACTTCCAATTTCTAAAGCAGGTCTGGGCGGGGCAACATTCAATGTATGCACCTTGTCAATAAATTCTGCGCAATGTAGTCCCTTTTGATAGAAACTATCATCCATTATGGGAGTTTTCTCATAGATGATTATTTTCTTTAATACATTTCTAACATCAGCACTTGTACTGACGGGTATCCTTCCCCTTAAAATCTGTGGTACGGGGGGAGATCCTGTCGGCAATCCGTAATAATAATCAGATTTGTCTATTGAGGGAACGTCACTTTCGCCACCAACAATCAAAAGATACTTTACTCCATATGTATCGAAATAGGAAGAAATTGTATCTACCACCTCAGCCGTAGTCCATGTACCTCTTTGTTTCATGCTTACATGTACATCTCTGCCCGTTATCTTTTTCCATTGCACGAAGTTCTGAATGTCATTCTGATATTCACTTACGGTTACTATGAGGTACTTGTCAGGAACAAATTCATACGTATTCCATAAATCCCAGCCCATGTCTTCCTTGGGACTTTTTACCCTAATAGGCTTTGGATTATTGGCCAGAGTGTGATTAGTATATCGGGGGCTAATCGTACCCTCATAGTATGCATCGTTTCCACTATTTTCTGGGGAAGGACCTATTTGTCCATGCAGTTGAAAAGGGATGCAGAGTGTTAATAAGATTGGAAATCTCTTCATATTCACCTCCTTTCTTTCACTCTTTCACCGTCACTTTCCGCGAGATTTGTGCTCGTCCGTCCACGACAAGGGTGCAGACATATGAACCGCAAGGAAGGCCTCGGGTATAAGCCTCGGTACTGAGAGTTTTTCCGTTTCCAACAGTCACGTTACGCACCAGACGACCACCCATGTCATAGACAGCGAGTACGGCAATCTGGGCATCATCAGGGACGAAGAGTGCAACTCCATCCGTTTCATCCGTACCATTGGACTTGCTGGGGGACATCAACACAGGCTTTGTCGGGTCCTGAATGCCCAACTGAGCCTCTAGCGTGGCCACCTTGGTCGAGAGTTCATTGATGGCCTGCACCAGCAAGGGTACCATCTCCACGTAGTTTATGTATTTTGTTCCGTTCCCGTCATCTTTTACGAGACTGGGGAACACTTCCTCCAACTGGTCGGCGGACAGCCCGTAGTGCAGTCGTGGACTTTCACTTCCTACGGAATTCCTGCCTATTGCATTTACTCCCACCGCACCGTTGCTTTTCATGCTCATTACAGGGCTCTCATCCGTTTCTTCCCTATCTTCTTCGGCTTCGGCAAATATTCCCAACTTCAGAGTAGAAAGTTGTTCTGTCATGCTGGCGGATTCTTCCTCTGATGATATACTGGAAAGTTGTAGCCCGTTTTCGGAATTGTAATAGTCACCGTGCCAAAATGAGGTGTATGTTCCCCCTTTTACGTAGAGCCCTGAGGTGATGGCCACCGGCCCGTGAAAAAATCCGGCATAGTTGTCGGCAAATATTTGAGGGGTACTATATATAGTGCCGTACACGCCTGCTCCATATATACCATCGCCAGAGACACTTCCATACACTCCATAGTTCACAATGGCTGCTCCGCGGGCCTCACCCCTTACTCCTATGGCCATATTCGTGTATTCGTACGGACTATTGTCACTGGCATTGGTACGACCGAATATGGAAGTGGCACATGGTACAGTAGAACCATTATAATAAGTATAGGGACCCAAATCACTGTAGACTCCATATCGGTTTACCCAATTAACGCTATCCCAAGCATTAATAAGGAAACAATCGGCTTTCACAGAACCTGCTTCTACATGTCCGTCATTACGTACTCTCAACTGTCCCCAAACCGTTGGGGTAAATAAAATAGTTAAAAACACAAATAATGTCTTTTTCATGATAAGTTGTATTAACAGATTTTACTTGATGTCTATAGTTCAATCTCACAATAAAACGTGATGCTGCCCCGTACGATTTGCAGTTCATACGTACCTGTAAGGTACTCTGGGAGGGTTAGCGAAGTCTGATTTTCATCGATGGAATCGGAGAAAATGACGTTTTCATTTTCATCAAGGAGTTGTACCGTACAGCCCTCGATGGAAGCATCGAAATACAGGGAATGGCCGTCCTGCCAGACTTCGGGAATCTGGACGGGGGACTTTAGCGGTTTATCGAACTGACTGCCAGGGTTTGTCTGTTTGATGACTAAGGGAACTGGCTGGGGATTGTTTCCTTGATTGCCATTGTTCCCATTTCCATTAGGGGTTTGAGCGAGCATTGTTGTGCTGAAGAATAGCACAAATAGTAAAAGAAGATGATTTTTCATAGATTTGTAAGTTTAAGATTAAAATTGATACAAATTTATGAAAGAATCGATGTTCCCCACAACTTATAGAGAAAAATTTAGTACATACGAAGTACATAAAAATTGGAGTCCGCGAACATTATAACGCGATGAAATGCAGTAGAAAACGCTATCTCTGGAGATAGGCGTACTTTTTTAAGCATTTTACGAGTGGCAAACTTTCTTCCTTTCCGAAGAGTTTCCTTTTACCACTTAGGCGAGTGTTGCTGACTATCTGCTTCGATATGTCCATCAATATGACAATGTCGCTGCCTGAAAATTCTAAATATGTCAGGATGCAAATACGAAGTTCCCTTTCCGTCAGGTGTGCCACTTGCATCCGGGCATACATGTGGGGAATGTATTGACGATATGCCCTCACCAACTTCTCCCACTCCTTTTTAGTAGCCCTTTTTCCGTTATACCCGTTCTCTGCCATTCTCCGGAAGTCGATAACAATTCCTTCTCTTTTCAGAAGTTCTTCTCTTTCCAGTATGTCTTGGCGGAAACCATTTAGAATTTCTCTCTGCCGTTGTATTTCGGATTCTTTATCTGCCAGTATCTGACCATAGTTTGCCATTTCTCCTGCGGACTTATTCCGTAAGGTTTTATATTCCTCTTCCTGCCGTCTAAGCATCTCGCTTTGCAGATTATACATAATCTGTATGTGTTGGTGTTCCTCTACTAACCTTTTATATTCCATTTCCCGCCTTTCTTTCTGCCGTCTGATTTGCTGATAACCTACAAATACCAATGTAGCAGTAAGCAGTATAGCGAAAATAAGCAGCAGGATGGAAAGGCGAAGTGTATCGGCCTCGCGCTCTCTCTGTTCTGCTATACGCATGTTCCTTTCATAATTGTACATGGCTGAAGACTGGATGATGGCATCGGACTGACGGGAAACAGCCCATCTAACCTGTGCCTCTTTGTAGAGTTGGGTATATTTTACAATGGAGTCCGCATTCCCCTTTTTTTCATAAACGGCAATCATACCCTCGCAACCCTCAAGGAGATAGCCATATGAGCATAGTTTGCGGAAATAGTATTCGGCAGAATCAATACATCCCATGCCCATATAATATTTCCCCTTGCTGTCATAGTATTGCTCCCGTCCGGCCTCTATGTTTCCATGTTCGTCAAACAATCCGGATTCCCCCTCAAATGTATTCATGTATTGGCGTGCCTGTGAATAATTTTTGTTGGCAAGGCATATTACTATGGCCGTGGGATACACCCTGGCTGCTTTTTCCAGAAACCCCATATTTTTATACAGACGATATGCCTTTTCCGTTGTTCGCAAAACATTTGCTGTATCATTCAGTATGTAATAGGGGACAGTCGTCCTGAGTATGCCAAGAACGTAGTTAATGGTATCCTTTGCGCATCCTGCATAACGGCTATAGTTCAACCATGCATTCAGACATTCTCGTGGAAGGTCTTGCTGTTCGTATATCAGAGCCATCTGGCCATAGACGCGGAAGAGGGTGGCCGCAGTGGCACTGTCGGGATGGAGGGTATCGGCCTTTTCCGTGGCGATGTTGTAGTAGTGTAGGGCGGCAGGTGCCTCGCCCTGGTCGCGGTAGGCGGAGCCGAGCATGTAGTAGGCCCGGAGGCGGAGGAGGGGCGTTCTGTGGAGCCAGTGGTCGTAATAGCGAACCAGGGGCAGGACGGAATCGACACGGAGGGGTTGGTCCGTGCGGTTCATCTCCTCCAGGTGCTCCAGCTGGCGGAGCATACGGTCGCTCCTGCCCGTGCAGGCCGTGAGCAGGAGGAGGAACAGCAGGGGAAGGAGCGACTTTTCGTTTGTCATTCGCACTCACATGATAAATAACTGGTTCTTCAAAACATTCCGCAAGTTTTAGCAATTTCGTTCCGCAAGTTTTAGCCGAATTACTCCGCAAGTTTTCAGAACCAGGATTTGCGTTTGAAGTACCACCAGAAGAAAATCGTAGTGATGCCACACAGGGCAAGGGCTACGGGGAAGCCGAAGGACCACGACTCCATGCCGTTGATGAGGTTCATGCCGAACATGCTGGTGATGAGGGTGGGGAACATCAGGATGATGGTGATGCTGGTGAGCATCTTCATCACTTTGTTCATGTTGTTGTTGATGATGTTGGCGTATGTCTCCATCGTCGATTCCAGGATGTTGGAGTAGATGCTGGTGGTCTCGCGGGCCTGGCTCATCTCGATGTTTACGTCCTCAATCATGTCGGCGTCCAGTTCGTCGACGGGAAGTTTGAACTTCAATTTCGAGAGCAGGTTTTCATTGCCACGGATGGAGGTGATGAAGTACGTCAGGCTGTCCTGCAAACGGCTGAGAGCGATGAGGTCGGCATTATCGACGTTGCGGTCCAGGTTTTGCTTGGCCTTGTCGATACGGGCCGAGATTTGCTTCAGCCGCTTCAGATACCACACGGCCGAGGAGAGGAACAGGCGGAAGACCATATCGACGGCATCGGTGAATCCCAGTCCGCGCTTCTGCTGGTAAGTGACGAAGTCCAGCATCATGTTTGTCTCGAAGTTGCACAGCGTAATGCACACGTCGCCCTTCAGGATGATACCCAGGGGGATGGTGGTGTAGGGCGTGCGCGACTTCACCTCCTTGACGTAGGGGATACGCAGGATGATGAGTATCCATCCCTCGTCGATGTCGTAACGGGCACGCTCGTCGGTATCCGCAATGTCCGAGATGTAGTAGTCGGGTACGTGCAGTGTGTTTTGCAGGAAATCGACATCGTCCTGCGAGGGACATGTCACCTGAACCCAGCAGTTGGGTTCCCATTGCTCGATGGTCCGCAGACCACGGTTTGTGTTCCAGAATGTCAGCATTGGCCTTCCTCCTTGAATGTTTTTTAAGAGAGAAATGATGTTCAAGGGAGAGCGGCCATCCTTGTGTGCCACCCTACCCTAAGCGTTTATCATTCTCCGCCGGATAGTCGTCCATAGTGGTTATTAATTTGGTTTGATTGGTTTCTGGCTGCAAAAATAGATAAAAAAAACGGGACTGCAAAGGCAAATCCCGTTTTTCTTAACTTAGCTCGTCATTCACGCCGACGTTCACTTGACGTATTGACTTCGTCCATGCGTCGGCGTGACTCGGCATAACTGAAATAAACTTCGCTCTGCGCTCGCTACTTGACGTATTCAGCCCAGTCGGTCAGGCGCATGTCGCCCTTGCGGAGGAAGGTGTCGTGCATGGCGAAGGCGGCCGAGAGGCAGTGGTGGGTGTGACCACCGTTCTTGGCAGCGTACTTCAGGTAGTCGCGCAGCATGGGCTGGTAGTCGGGATGGGCCACCTTGATGAGTTCCTCCGACTTCTGCATGTCGCTCTTGTGGCGCAGGTCGGCCACGCCGTACTCGGTGATGACGGCATCCACAAAGTGGTTCGTGTGGTCGATGTGGCTGGCGAAGGGCACGATGCTGCTGATGGCGCCGCCCTTGGTGGTGGAGCCGCAGGTGAAGATGCTGAGGTAGGCATTGTTCGTGAAGTCAGCCGAGCCGCCGATGCCGTTCATCATCTTCGTGCCGCAAATCTTGGTGGAGTTCACGTGTCCGTAGAGGTCCACCTCGATGGCGGTGTTCAGCGAGCATACGCCGATGCGAGCGATGACCTCGGGGTTGTTGGAGATTTCCGAGGGGCGCAGCACCAGCTTGTCCTTGAAGAAGTCCATGTCGCGGTAGATGCCCTTCATGCACTCGTTGGTCACCGTCAGCGAGCAGGCCGAGGCCGAGAGCACGCGGCCCTCGCGCATCAACTGCACGGGAGCGTCCTGGAGGACTTCGGTGTAGATGTTGAAGTTGGGCACCTCAGTGGAGTGGCCCAGTGCGCCCAGCACGGCGTTGGCACCGGAGCCGACACCGCTTTGCAGGTTCAGGAACGTGGGAGGTATCTTCCCCTCGCGCATGTTCTGCACCAAGAAGTCGGCCACGTTCTGGCCAATCTGGGTGGTGATGGGGTCGGGGTCCTTGAAGGAACGGGCCTCGTCGGGCACATCACCCTCCACGACACCCACGATGCGCGAGGCATCGACCTCGATGTAGGGCTTACCGATGCGGTCGCCGGGATGGCAAATCATGATGGGACGGCGGAAGGGGTGGTCCTCGATTTCATAGACATCGTGCAGTCCCATGCCCGAGCGCTCGTGGAAGGCATTGAGTTCGATGATGATACCCTCGGTGGCCAGTCGGCACACGGTGGGGGCAATGCCGCCTGCAGCAGTCAGGTAGATGTGAGCCTTATCGCCCACCTTCTCCACGGCGCAGGCCTCGATGATGGCCCAGTTCACAGGGCCCAGATAGCCCTGACGAATCTGCGTGGCCATGTTCGAGAGGTTCAGGTCGCTGTAGTTCACCTCGTTCAGGTTCACGTGGCGGCGGAAGTCGGGATTCGTGGTGTAGGGTGCGCGGAAGTCGATGGCCTGCTGGTTCGACAGGTCGCCGTCGCAACTCTGTCCCGTCGAGGCACCCGTGAAGATGCTGATTTTGTAGGGACGGCCTGCGGCGTGTTCGGCTTCGGCAATCTTTGCAATCTCGGCAGTCACCATCTTGGCCGTGCCGGCAGGTGTGAAACCACTGAGGCCAATCGTCTGGCCGTTCTTTACCAACGCTGCAGCCTCGGCAGCGGTAATTCTTGTGAAACTCATTTTTAGTTAGTAAGTTTTAATTTATCGGTATTCAGCCACAAAGGTACGATATTAAATTGAAAATTGAAAGTTGAAAGTTAAAAAAGTGAGCATTCACCTTTTGCCCTTCACCCTCAGTTGTGCACCAGTGTACCTATCTCCTCGCCCAGCATGACGCGTTTCAGATTGCCCACTTGGTCCATGTTGAAGACGTAGATGGGCAGGTGGTTCTCCTTGCACATGGTGGTGGCGGTGAGGTCCATCACCCGGAGGCCGCGGTTGTATATCTCGTCGTAGGTGATGTCCGAGAACTTCGTGGCCGTGGGGTCCTTCTCAGGGTCGGCGGTGTAGATGCCATCGACGCGTGTGCCCTTGAGCATGACATCGGCCTCTATCTCTATACCGCGCAGCGATGAGCCCGTGTCGGTGGTGAAGTAGGGATTGCCCGTGCCGCCGCTCATGATGACCACGCGACCCTGCTCCATGGCCTCGATGGCCCTCCACTTGGTGTAAAACTCGCCGATGGGCTCCATGCGTATGGCCGTGAGCACGGTGGCCCGCTGGCCGATGGCCTCCAGAGCACTGGAGAGTGCCATGGAGTTGATGACTGTGGCCAACATGCCCATCTGGTCGCCCTTCACACGGTCGAAGCCCTTGCTGGCTCCCGAAAGGCCGCGGAAGATGTTGCCGCCGCCGATGACGATGCCCACCTGTGTGCCCATCTCCACCACTTCCTTAATCTGCCGGGCATAGTCGTTCAGGCGGTTCACATCGATGCCATAACCCTGTTCTCCCTGCAAGCTCTCGCCCGAGAGCTTCAGCAAAATGCGCTTAAACTTTGTTTCCATATTTTTAGTTTGCAACTACATTATTTATGTTTGATTTATGACTATTTATGTTCCTTTTTCGACATGAATCTGACAATTCCTAATTTTTAGTTCATGACGTATTCCACCTCCTTGAAGGCGTAGCGGCGGTCTCGCCCCATGGCATCGCGAACTATCAGGTGGCCTGTAGGCTCCACATCTACGATGGTACCGCGGAAATGGCCCATTTCATCGGCATAGGTGTATTCCTCCCCACGGCGGTAGAGGTGGCCGAGATACATCGTATGTAGTTCCTCGAATCGGCCCTGCTCCGTCCAGTTATAGTAGCGTGCGAACCTCTCCACGATGCGCTCCAGCACGAAGCGCCGCTCCAGTGGGTGCCCGAGAATCTGGGCCAGGGAGGCGGGATTGGGGGGTGTCTCGAACTCCGTCTGGTTCACGTTCACCCCCACACCCATCACACAATTCTCCACTCGGCGTCCCTGCAGGTCATTCTCTATGAGCATCCCGCACACCTTGCCGTCGCCATAGTAGATGTCATTGGGCCACTTGATAGAAAATGACGATTGAAGAGTGAAGAGTGGAAAATCCCTATCCTCTTGCGCAAGGGCTGTAGCAATTTTTTCACTCTTCACTCTTAACTCTTCACTTTCAAGTGCCTCGCGAATGGCCAGGGCAAGGGCTTCGGAGAGCACGAACATCCGTTCGGCCTGGATGTGGCGGGGATGGGTCAGCAGGCTGAAGAGCAGGTTCTGCCCACGTGCCGACTCCCAGCGATTGGTGCCAGCCCCACGCCCAGCCGTCTGGTATTCGGCTGTCACCAATGTCAGTCGCCGCTCTGGCCCCACGGGATGGTAGTAACGCAGAAAATCATTCGTACTCGTCACCTCGTCCATTTCCATCATTCGGAACCAGGGCGAGTCGTCCAGACAAAAATGCTCTTCCTTCATCGCTATAGTTATTTTCTCTGCAAAGATATGTAAAAAAAAATGATTTTCTATTCACCCTTCAAGAGTTTCACCTCCTTGTCAAAATCCGATATATACTGCTGGTCTTGAATCTTTCGGAAGACTTCATATTCACCTTCTGCCTTAATCTTTGCCTCTAAGGCAGAAATAGTGCCAGCATCCATCAGCAACGGACGCTCGGCCACCGTCAGGAAATTGTCAAGGATACGCGCCCACTGCGCCATCGTTGTTGGTAGTTCCTGTTCTGCACGGTCTTCTGCCAAGTCCAGATAGGCAGAAACAATACGGTCAAGTGCCTTTATATGCTTTTCTGACAGATAATTCTTTGCCACAGTCACGTCCGACTTCAGAATCTTTCCATCCGGGGCGTGTCGCCAGGTCGTCAGCCCCATGTGTGGCTGGGTAGCGTCTGCCGTATAGTAGACAATCTCTGCGGCGGTCTTCCCGGATATGGCCCAGTGTAGCTTATTTTGCACCGTAGCAAAGAACTCGCGCGTTATGGGTGCATCCTTGTCGTAGTCGGTAGAAAGGGCATAGATGTCGGTTATCTTCTGATAGAACCGCCGTTCGCTGGCCCTTATCTCACGTATCTGCTCCAGCAGGTCCCTGAAGTAGTCTTCCCCGAATTGTGTGCCTTGCTTCAAGCGCTCTTTGTCGAGGACATAGCCTTTCGTTACAAACTCGTCCAACGTGTTTGTCGCCCAACGGCGGAAAGTGGTAGCCTCGCGGCTGTTTACCCGGTAGCCAACCGCAAGAATTGCCTTCAGATGATAGAAATCAAGCTCACGCTCCACGCTCCTTTTCCCCTCCTGTTGAACTATTCGAATTTTTCTAATAGTTGACTCTTCTGTCAGTTCTCCACTATTATATATCTCCCTTAGATGATAATTAATGGTTGGCACTTCCACCCCGAACAATTCTGCCATCCGTTTTTGCGTCAGCCAGAAAGTCCCGTCCTCATACTGTACTTGGATGCTTACACTTCCACTGTCAGTCGTATATAGTATAATGTTGCTCTCCATCTTTTGTTCATTTATACCACATTTATTGGTGTCTGTGAATTAACTGGCAATTTGGTGAATCTTCGGAACCAGGGCGAGTCGTCCAGACAAAAATGCTCTTCCTTCATCGCTATAGTTATTTTCTCTGCAAAGATATGTAAAAATATTGAGAAATGCGACATTTTCTTTCGCATTCCCCTCTTTTTTCGTACCTTTGAGGGGAAATGTAATGGACTATGGAAAAGGACGACAATTTCTACATGCGACAGGCACTGGCGGAGGCCATGCGGGCAGCGGAGGCCGGCGAGATACCCATCGGGGCGGTGGTGGTGTGCCGGGGCGACATCATCGGCCGGGGCCACAACCTGACGGAGACGCTCCGGGACGTGACGGCTCATGCTGAAATGCAGGCACTGACCGCAGCCGCGGAGGCGCTGGGCGGCAAGTACCTGCAGGAGTGCACACTGTACGTGACGGTGGAACCGTGCGTGATGTGCGCCGGCGCACTGGGCTGGTCGCAGGTGGGGCGCGTGGTCTTCGGCTGTGCCGACGAGAAGCGCGGCTACCAGCACTACGCCCCCGAGGCCCTTCACCCAAAGACAAAAGTAGCCGCCGGCATTCTGGAGGACGAATGCCGACGGCTGATGCAGGACTTCTTCCGCCGTCGCCGATAAGGCCGGACAAGCATCCCGTAGGAGTCCGGCTTGTGGGTCAGCTGTCCGTCAAGAGAGACCCGTGCGGGCCGGGCCCTCGTCCCGTACGGGACTAAGCTCCGTCCTGCCCAGGATGGGAGTCCGTCCTGCCCGAGACGGAGGGGGCGGCTCTACATACGGGGGGTGATGTCCTCCTCGTAGTGCGTGAAGAGGAAGTCGTTGTAGGGATACTTCTGCACGTGCAGTTCCCTGACCTTATTGTACAATACTTGCTTCAGTTCGTCGATGTTGGTGCGCTCACGGGCAGAGATGAAGATGCAGTCGCCCTGGAGCCGGGCCATCCACGTCCGCATCAGGTCGGCCAGGGAGAGGTTCTCCCGCGTGGCCTCCGTCAGGTCGTCGGCATCCTTCTCCACCCACTGATAGGCATCCACCTTGTTGAAGACTATCATCTGGGGTTTCTCTGCGCAACCCAGGTCGGCCAGTGTCTTATCGACGACCTTTATCTGGTCCTCGAAGTCCGGATGGGAAATATCGACGACGTGCACCAACAAGTCGGCCTCGCGCACCTCGTCCAGCGTGCTCTTGAAGGAGTCCACCAGGTCAGTGGGCAACTTGCGGATGAAGCCGACGGTGTCGCTGAGCAGGAAGGGCAGATTGTCGATGATGACCTTCCGCACGGTGGTGTCCAGCGTGGCGAAAAGCTTGTTCTCGGCAAAGACTTCACTCTTGGCCAGCAGGTTCAGCAGGGTGCTCTTCCCGACGTTGGTGTAGCCCACCAGTGCCACGCGTATCATGCGCCCCCGGCCCTGCCGCTGGGTGGTCTTCTGACGGTCTATTTCAGCCAGGCGCTGCTTCAGGAGCGACATGCGGTTGAGGATGATGCGGCGGTCCATCTCCAGCTGGGTCTCGCCTGGTCCGCGCAGACCGACGCTGCCCTTTCCGCCACCACCGCCCGAACCGCCGCCCTGGCGTTCCAGGTGGGTCCAGAGGCGTTGCAGGCGGGGCAGCATGTAGCGGTACTGTGCCAGTTCCACCTGCGTCTTGGCATTGGCCGTCTGGGCACGCATGGCAAAGATGTCGAGGATGAGGCTCGTGCGATCCAGTATCTTCACCTGCAACTCTGCCTCGATGTTGCGCAACTGCTTGGCCGAGAGTTCATCGTCGAAGATGACCATCGAAATCTCGCGTTCGGCATCCTCCTCAGCTTCGATGAAATGGCGTATTTCCTGCAGTTTACCCGTACCCAGATAGGTGGTGCTGCTGGGGCCGTTCATACGCTGGGTGAAGCGCCGGACGGTGACGGCTCCGGCCGTCGTGGCCAGGAACTCCAGTTCGTCCAGATACTCACTTGTCTTACGCTCGTCCTGCTGGGGTGTGATGATCCCCACCAGGACTGCTGTCTCCGGGCCTTCGGCCTCGTGGTAGAAATGTTTGCCCGAGGCCGTCCCCAACCCCTCCTGCATACGCGTGGCCGAGGTGGCCGAACGGGATATGTTGTACGAATCTTTTCTTCCCAAAATCGTTATCCTTCTGCGGACGCACACGAGAGTACGCCCCTACTTAACTCTGATAACCAAATACTTCGATACGCTCCAGAACTTCTGTGCATCGGTGATGGTGAGCACGTACTCGCCCTTGCCGTCCTTGGCCAGGCGATAGGTGCCGGCAGGATGTGAGGTCAGCAGAGTGGCGCTCTTGCTGTAGAGCTTGATTTCCTTCACCACGCGGATGTCTATCTCCGTGAAGTAGTCCTTGTTGAAGTCGCCGGACTTCAGCACATCGCCACTCTGCAGTATCTTCTGCTCCTTCAGCTCAGCCTTGGTGCCAAAGACGAACCATGCCGTATTCAGGTCCTTGTCCTGGGCAGCCACGGTCTCGCTCTTCTGGCGGTTCTCCTGCGTCAGGGCATCCACGTTCTCGTTCAGGTTGTCTATCTGCTCACCCTGTTCGGCTATCACGATGTCCTTCTCAGCCAGTGCGGCTTCCAGTTCCTGGATGCGCTGGTTCTGGCTCTCCAGCTGGGCCTGCAGGTTCTGGATGGTGCGCTCCAACGCCTTGGCATTGAAGGTGGTGGTCTTCAGTCGCTGCTGCAGTTGGGCGATGAGGTCGCGGTTCTGCTGCATGGCTTGCTGGATGTACTGCATGTTCTCCTGGATGACACCACGTGTGGATGCCGTCTCGGGATTGCCGTTGGCGATGGTCACGCGGCCCTCGGCCTCGTTGATGCGGCGGAATCCCTCCTGCACCTCGTTCACGCAGGACATGATTTCGTCCAGTTCCTCGTCCTTCTGGTCGATAATCTGCATCAGTGAGTCACGCTCGCGAGTAGCCTCGTCGTTGGCAGTCTTGTTCGAATCACAGGCGCTCACGGCCACTATGGCCAGCACCAAAATGAATAGTTTTTTCATAGCATATTCTCCTTTTCTTGTTACGGAGGAAATTATAACTCTTTAGAAATCATTTTGTTACCTAATTTTGAATGATAATTGGGTAACGATTTAGAAACGAGCTGAATTACATATTCTGTCTCGTTATACACATTTCCAAAGAACGCTTCTTATTGAGTGCAAAGATAATCATTTATTCTGTTACCACCAAAGAAACTGGCAAAAAGTTAACGTTTTTATAGGATTATGTTACCTCTTCTCTGGTTATTATATGTCATTTAGTTACCAAGTCCATTTTGGTAACAATTTCCATTTGTTACGACGTCTGCATTGTCCGCTCACCATCCCCACGGCAGACTGCTTCGTTATTGGGCTGTCCTTTTATTGCCGTACCATACTCTTGGGACAAGCCGAAGAGAATGGTATGGCAATGGAGTGACGAGAAGACAGCACGCTAACTTCTCCCTATGTCACTCCTCCCGGACGGCCTCAATGACGGCAGTCTGTCGTGGGGATAAAGGCGGATAGTGGAAAAGCAATCAGGCATACAACATTCTGTATTTCTCGCATCGTAGCAAGTACGACGGGGCAAATACAGAGAGTTGTCTGCAATATGGCAATCCCCGTCATTAGTGCGTCGGAATGGTGGCAAGCACGGCTTGTCCGGTCATTCCGATGTACCAATGCCTTTTGGTGATTGCCGTCCCTGCTTTTCTTTTGTTCCTCTTCACACCTTTTCCTAATACCAAAGTCCTTTGTGCGTACATTATATTACTATTGCTTTTCTTTGCATATCCTTTTTTGCAATAGTTTTGTTCCTCACCTTACACTTGTTCACTCAATCTTGTTTTTTCAAGTTCCTCCAGTTCCTCATGGCTGACGGCTTCGTCGT
>JAFUAH010000011.1 GCA_017464345.1 Bacteroidaceae bacterium | reverse complement strand
CGGAAGTGTCTTCGTCCCAGTTGTAATTTGACGGGGTGCCTGAGACGATGTGCGCAACCGCAAAGAAGTCCGTGCAGTAGGCTCCGCACCAGCGCACGTGTACGCCGCCGTGGGTGTTGTCGCCCTTGCCCTTCCACATGTTTGCGCTGGCAATGCTGGCGGTCATCCTCACGCCGTAGTAGTCGCCCTCGCCCGGCTCGCCCTCATAGACGTGTACCATGTAGATGTCGTAGTTGGCGGTCACGGTGAAAGAGCCTTTGTGTACGTCGGCACTTGACCAGAGAACCTCCCTGAACGTCTTTTCTACATTGAACGTCTTGGTCACTGCGTAATGGTAGTGCGAGGCGAAGTCCTCCATCTCGGTTTTTCCGTCTTCCTTGTCCTTGGAGCCTGCCTGTATGTGGGAGTCGAAGTCGGAGAGCATGGCCGAGATATACACGTAGTAGTTCTGTGCGCGGTTGATGTTCTCTTCCACGGGGTCGGCACCTTCCTCAGTCACGGGCTTCTGGATGATGTATCGGCGGTTCTCGGCATTGAAGCCGTAGATGAACGTGGAGTCGGTCACGTTGTCGGCTTCCACGTCGAACCAGTCGTGGCTCGCGGCATAGGCTTCGAACTCGGCCTTGTCAGGATTCACCACGCAGATGAGCCAGTCCGTGACATATTCGTCGTCGAGTGCCTTCTGCAAGATGTCCTCGCTAATGTCGGTCAGTTTGTTGACCACATAGATGCCTGCTGCTCCCTGGGCGGTTTCGTGGATGGCCGTAGCCCAGTTGAAGGCTTGCGTCAGGTCGGCATCCACGTCGGAAGCCACCCATAGCGGTGCTATCGCCACAAGCACTTCGGGCTTGAATTCGTTAACACTTGTGGGGTCAACGTCCGTTGTTACTTGGTCGTTGTCCACGGGGTTGTCGTTCACTGTGCACGATGCCAGGCCCGGCAGCATCACTGCGGCCAGCATCCAAAGTTTGAAAATGTTTTTTCTCATTGTCGTTTAAGTTTTGAAAGTTTATACCTTATTTATATATATATATCAGCGTTTGCGGCCTGGGCGAGGGTCTGGGCGGTGAAGTGGCGGCTGTCGTGGCCGTCGTCGTAGATCACGCCGCGGGTCTTTCGGGCTGCGTCGGCGCCGGCGGGCAGTTCGTCGTTAGGCAGGTTGCCGCCGCCGTTGCCGTACCAGATGATGGTGTAGTCGGCCAGCGCTTGCGGCTGCGGCTCGACGGGATTCGTCACGGGGTTGTCGTGCTCTGCGCACGATGCCAGGCCCAGCAGCATCGGCAGGGCTGTTAGCATCCAAAGTCTTGCAGTAAGTTTCTTCATAATTATAAACTGATTAGATAATAAACGCATGAAAGTACGCCCACGATGAGGATCGTGAGTCCGGTGTAGGCCAGCGCCTCCGGGCGCCAGGTCAGATAGTCCATTAATTTGTTCATAAGCTTTGTTGCCATAATTAGTACGTAATTTGGCAACAAAGTTAGGGAAAAGGGCGCAAATATGCAAGTATGCGGGTGTGTCAATTTGGCTATTGTACCAAATTGACACAGCGTTTTCGCTATGATATGTTTGTGCGGTACTCTGTGGGCGTCATGCCGTACTGGTCGACGAAGAGACGGCGGAGGTTGCGCGGGGTCAAGCCCACCTCTTCGGCGATGGCATTGACGGTCTTGGCGGGCTGCTCGTTCAACAGGCGGCAAGCCTCGGAAAGACGAATGCTGTTGATATAGGCAGGGAACGACTGGCCATCCACGTAGTCGGAGAGCAACTGGTTAAGCATCTCACGGCGGAGGTTGAACCTCTCACAGATGTCTTGGCGTCCAATGTCTTGGTTGGCGTAAAGACGCTCGGAGCGTATGGCAGAGTCGATTTGAGTGAAAAGTGAATAGTTTTGAGTGAAAAGCGAAGAGGAATCTTTTAGCTCTTTCTGCTCTTCCACATCTTTCTTCTCAATCAGCCTGATAAGCGCACGGTTCTTCTGCTGGATGCGGCGCTTCTGGAAAAAGAGATACCCAGTGAAGAGCAGGATGACCAACAGACCCGACACGGAGGCAACAGCCACGAAGGTCATCATGCGGCTACGGCTCTCGGCCTCCTGACGGAGCTTCTGCTGCTCCAAAGCGTGGTAACGGGCGATATGCTCACGGGCCGTCACATCGCGGACGCTGCGCTCTATCTGCTTGTAGATGTCTTTCATACTGCCCTTCTCGCCAAGGGTTGCGTAGGCAGCGGTCAGGCGGCTCTGCATCTGTGTGCGGTAGAAGTTAATATAATCGGTGCGTTCGGTAGAATCAGCCGGTTCACGGTAAGTGCCGTCGTGATAATCCTGCGGATGCCGCTCGTAGTCGTCGAGCCGGTCGATGATGCGGCGGGCCAGGGGAATCGTCTCGATGTATTTCTCCTCATCGTTGAGCACGCTGATCTTGCGTTTGAGGGCAATGATGGTGGCATCGAGCCAGTTGAACTGCCGATGCTCGCGACTGTCGAGGATGGCAATCACGCTGTCGAGTCGTGCCATTCCCTGCTGGTGCTGCCCCATGGTGCAAAGTACGGCACCCACCTCAGCCTCTGTGCGCAGGGCTTCGGGCTCAGCATCGTCACCCTGACGGTGACACACCTCCACCAACTCCTGTGAGCGCCGTAGCCATCGCGCCGTGTCCTGTTGTTGGCGAGCCACATAGACCAGCACCTCCAGCACATCTTGATGCATGCCGATATTCGCTTTCAGCGAGTCGTGCGTCAGCAACCGCTCGCCGATGACACGTGCAGAGTCGAAACGCACACCCTCTGGCCCGTGGAGTAGGGAGTCAACCGTCTGTCCCATATGAGTCCAACTATAGATGCGTGCCTTGAGGCCGTCGGCCCACACCTGGCTCATGTTACCCACGATGACTGCCGAGTCGACAATCTGCAACGCCCGCTCTGGCTGGTAGTCGTAAACGTCCATCGCCTTCTGATTGGTGTAGACGGTATCCTGCAGTTGCTTATTATCCGTAGAACTTTCAGAATTCTTGCCTGTGCAACCTATTATCAAGGTTACAATGGCTATATATAATATAAGGTGTATAGTCTGTTTCATATCTCTATTCCAACATTCTGCCTGCAAAAATACAATTATTTCCTGATAGAATTGTTGTTTGTTATAGTCGTATGCCAAAAGAAGTGTTGACGAACCAGTCGTTCAGGTGGCCGTGACTGCTGTCGTGGCGATAGCGCATATTGCTAAACTGACCATAGGTATTGATGAAGTAGCGTCCGAAGTTGTAGGTCAGCGACAGACGGGCATCGAAGTTCACCGTCATGCCGCTGTTGAAGGTCTTTTCGCCCATGGGGCTAATCTGCAGGCTGCTGTAGAACCATTCGTCCCATTCCTCGTCGGTGATGTCCTCGTCAAGAAACCTTGGATCCGCCATCAACTCCTCCACGTTGGTGGCATAGCCGTATGTCTTTATCTTATTCACGAAGGTGAGCATAGGCATCGCCATAGCACTCACCAACAGGCCTTTTGCCGGTACCCAGTTGTAGGCATAACCCACGCCCACGCTGCCCTGCCAGAGCTTTACGCGCCCCAGACCGTGCATCGTGTAGATCAGGTCACCGTTGGTGCGGTCGGCATAGTCTACGTTGCTGTAGTAGTACATCGCTCCAGCCATCAGCGAACCTGCCGAACGCTTCTGTAGCACACTCTGGTCGTAGGCCGCAGCGTAGGAGAAGCGCTTCCCGTTGAACAGGTAGTAACCGTCGGCAATGACGGCACGCACCTTGATGGGACTCAGCAGTTTTATCTCCTTCCAGTCGTCCTTGTTTTCCTCTGGGATCAGGTTGCTTTCCAGGTCGAAGTTGGGATGGTCGGTCTCAAACGAATGAATGCGCACATTCACACCGTAGGCCCCGCCTGTGGCACCTATTGTGAAGTAGCTTCCTTTGTCACCGCCTACGTTCACGGTATAGCCCAGACCGTAGCCTCGGTAGCCGGCCCATAGTCCCACATACCGCGACGGCTCAGTCTTCATGTATGGCTTTGCATCGTAGTCGACACCCATAATAGAGCCCCTCGTAGTCATACTGAGGATGCTCTGGTTCACGTTGCCTTTCACGATGATCTGCCAAGGCTTCTCTGGTGCATCAATATAGCGCCGGTCCAATCCTCTGATTGACATCGAGTCTATTTTTGCCCCCACTTTTTTGACAAAAGAAAGCAGGCTCCCCTGTGCCATCGCCTGACCGCAGAGAAATAACGAGACAAATATAATCAGCGACTTCTTCATTTTAAGAACTATCTAATGAGTTTCCTATTGTTATTCACAACATTCCGCGTGCAAAGATACTACTTTTTTTCTAATATCCATACACCAGCCCGTACTTCTCGTGGAGTTGACGTAGGGTGCCGTCGGCCTTCATCTGGGCGATGACGCTGTTGACGAGGGCGAGCAGATCGTCCTGCCCCTTACGCATCAGCACGCCGATTTCACCGTGGGTGAAGGGAGCGTTCAGCTATCTTCTGGGCTAATTCGATGCCGAAGCCCCAGTAATTGCCATCGCTCTCCAGATACGACAAAGGCCGATAGTCGCCCGTGGTTCCCACCAGCAATGTGCCGCGCTCCTCAATTCGCTCGATTGTTGACTGTTTTCCCGATGAGTTGTCATTATTCGCACAGGATACCAAGACTGATACACAGCATAGAACCAGCCATAATGTAATTGACCAAAACTTATATTTTTTCATATTGCTATGCGTATGGAATTAGGTTTAACTTTGCGCTCACTACTCTACCAATTGAGCTTCGCTCGAATCATCTCACGCTCGGTAGAGCTGATGCAAGCATCACTCTGCTCTTGCTTACTCGATGATTTCAAAATGCTGGTAGTCCTTGCGGGGGGTTCAATCGCTCCCCCACTCGAAGTCGGTCTTCGTGACACCGTCGCCGTAGATGGTCTTGAAGTCGTCGCGCATGGAGATGACGTGATAGCCGGCCGTGCGCCACTGCTCGCCCAGCGTGAGCGCTTTCTCACGGTTGGCATGGTCGCGCTGGTCGTCGTCGGCTATCAGCATGAAGGCAGCTGACTTGTACTTCTGGTTGCCCAGCGCATAGTTGTGCATGGCGGCATCGCCCCCGCTGTTGCCAAACGACAGAACGGGCACCTTGCCTATCTCCTGCGAGATCTGCAGCACCTTGTTCGTCTTCAGGTTTTTGATGATGAGTTCGTCGGTGCGCACGATGTCCTCCTCGCGGCCCATTGTGTAGTTCACTCCCTCCTCGGTGCCCTGACTGGTGGAGTGCAACTTCACGTCCATGCCGATGACGCGATTCGACGGGATGCCGATGGCCTCCGTCAGCGCACGGCAGATGAAGCGGTCAGAGCCCGAGACGACGTAATACGTAAAGCCGTTGTCTTTCAGATAGTCGAAGACCTCGAGCATCGGCTTGTAGAAACTCTCGCCGTAGGTCATGCCCGTGAAACCGTTGGCGGGCTTGGAGGCGTATGCCTTCACGTAGGCGTCAAACTCGGCCAGCGTCATGCCGCTGTAGGCTTTGGCGGCAGCGTAGGCGTGCTTCATGTCGAAGTGGTCGGGCAACTTCTTGCCGGTACGCACGAAGTCGCGAATCTCCTGCGCCGTCTCCATCACGTCCTTCGGCGCCTCATATGTGGCATCGTCCAGCGCACGGTACTCCAGCAGGTTATACTCAAAATACGACGGGTAAAGTTCACCGACGAATGTGCCGTCCATGTCGAACGTGGCGATGCGGTCCTCCGCAGGGATAAAGTTCGCCGACGCGGGGTCGGTCACGTCCTTCACGTAGTCCTGCAGGGCCGTCAGCGCCTCGCACTGGTTCCACAGCACGAAGAAATCCTTCGCGGGCGGGGTCACCACGGTTGTCTCATCGTCCTTGCTGCACGATGTCAGTATGGTTGCGCCGCTGATTACGAGGATGGCGGCGAGCATCCATAGTTTCAAAGTCTGTTTCATATTTATATTTCGTTTCATTTCTTTGTCCTCAGACTATACCTGAGACCTTAACGGATACAACAACCGCCAAGGCTCTCTTGTCAGTAAGAATCTCGGCGGATAAGTTTTGAGGGGGATGTTGTGTGGGATTATCTGTCATTCCTTTATTAGCCTGCTTTCCATGAACTCGTCAAGCGTGACGAGGTTCAATTGAGGGAAGGGCGTTTTGCGGAGTACGCTGAAGTGACTATCCTCAGATACCAGGTAGTCGGCACCGGCCGCAAAGACACAGTCCACGAACTTGTTGTCGTCAGGGTCGGCGGTAATAAGTCCCATGCGGAAGTGAGGATCGACGAGTTGCACATTCTTTTGGTTGAGAATCAGCAGAACTACGTTCTCGGCAATGGTGGGCGTTATCTGCTGCCCAAGAATTTCTTGGTACTCATCCAACATCTCGTTCGATACGCATAGATCGAAGCGTCCTGCGAGAAAGGCGTCCCATATTGGACGATAGGGACTCTTCCTGGCGATTATTTGAAGCAGGCAGTTTGTGTCTATGACTACCGGATTCATTGCTTACTTGTTATAAGGCGTGCGGAAGTGGGAACCGCGCAACTCTTGCAACTTCTTCTCGTCAAACTGACCGCTCTCCCAGAGTTGATCCATCTCCTCGTCAACCTGCTTCGCATAGAAAGCAGCGAGTTGTTTTTTCAGTTGCTCCAATCCTACAGCAGACTTAATGTGCGATACTAAGTTAAACACATGCACCTGTGCTGGACTAAAAGTGATTGCTTCCATAATTCTCCTTGTTTATACGTTTCTGGGTGCAAAGATAGTGCAAATCGAGCGAAAAACCAAATTTATTTGAGTTTTTCCGAGATGCAGCCTATCTTCGAGCGAATCTCAAAGATCAGCATTTTCTACGAGTTTATCGCAGAATCCCTCAGATTTTTATATCCGTTTGTCTCAGTAAATTAAAGAACGCTTTCTGTTTGTGGTAATAATCTAATTATAGTATCATGTGTTTCATCAAGCGCCCTCCCCATCTATTTTCTCCGACGTATCGGGAACCGACAGAAGAGTAGAGCGCTTCACCATTGGGATTATCTGTGTCAACCAGAAGGCCAAGACATGGCAAATCAAGTTGATTAGCTCGATCTTTGGTAGCTAATAGCAAGGTGCCCCGTCACTGTAAGGGCAGAAAACAGCAGGATGATAGTTGCCATCTTTTTCATATTCATAGTCTTTATTGCTTTAGTTGTTAAATTTGCCTTCAAAGTTACAAATAATTCTCCAAACTGCCGCGACCGAAAAGCCTTCCACAAAAGATTTTGTAGATTTTGAAACTTGAATTGTAGATTTTGAAACTTGAATTGCAGATTTTGAAAGTCACATTCTCATAAGCAAACTCCTCGTACTATGTTGCAGTTCAAGAAAAACAGTAGGGTTTGAAGCCTTTCTGACTGACGGTCTTTGCGAAGTATTTACCATAAGAGCTACTGCTCTTGATATTGTTCCTGATAAGTTTGATATGTACTGCCATTTATTTTTGATGCTTTTTTATTAAAGTTGCACTATCCTTTATAACTATCTTAAATACAGGTTATTAAGTTTAGTGTATGTTTTTACTAAAGTTACACTGCCTACACTGCTACCAAAACAAGTTGTTTTGGTAGCATTAAGACGGTCTTTTCAGTTCGTTTAGACTATCTCTTTTACGGGTCTTCACAGGAATGACGTGATACAGGCATCGTGCAGGGCCAGCAGACGAAGCTCGAAATAACGGTCATCTGTGAAGCCATAAGCCTCACGCTTCATCACCTTAATCTTGTTGTTGATCCCCTCCACCATAGCCGTTG
>JAFUAH010000010.1 GCA_017464345.1 Bacteroidaceae bacterium | reverse complement strand
ATTAGAGATTAGGGATTAGGGATTAGGGATTTGTTGGGATTCGGATATAGGGTCAGAATGTAACAAACTCTAATCCCTAATCTCTAATCCTAAAAAAACTAATCCCTATTCCTTATTCATCAAGCGCGGGCCCGCGCTTGATGGCCCGGCACATGATACGAATCTCAATGGCCAGCATGGTGGTGAAGAGGACGAGGAAGAGGAAGAACGTGGTCATCACGGTCGAACTACCCAACTGGCTCACGCCGACCCACGTGGGCAGCATGTCCTGTATGGTCCACGGCTGGCGACCAAACTCGGCCACGAGCCAACCGCTCTCGCTCACGATGTAGGCCACGGGGATGCAGAGCAGGGCCGCCCAGTGAAACCAGCGTAAGTCGGAAATATTCTTTTTATAGAGGAAGAAGAGTGCGAGGGCGAACAGTAGGATGAACAGACAGCCACCGCCCACCATGATGCGGAAGGCATAGAAGCAGACGGGGATGTAGGGCACCACCTGTGAGCGGTCCTTGATGTAGCCATAGCCGAAGTACGGCATGTTGGCCTGTATCTCTGTGCGTAGTTCGGCGAGGTACTCTTCGGTTATCCCTTCTTGCTTCGCCCTACGGTATTCCTGTAGAGCCGTAATCGCGCACCTTCCTCGTTCCATTTTCTCCTCCAGCGAGGGCTCCACCGTTCCGTCGGCTCGCGTGTAGCCGTCCAGTATGTCGCGCACGCCGGGCACCTGGCCATGAATGTCATTGGTAGCCAGGAACGACAGCGCGTAGGGGATGGCCAGTTTCATAGGTGGCTCGTCCTCGTTCTCGTAATCGGGCTGTTGGAAGGGGTTGATACCCGAGATTATGGTCAGTCCTTGGTCGGTACCGCCTTGGTATAGACCTTCCATAGCGGCCAGTTTCATGGGTTGTGTTTGTGCCACGGTGTAGGCTGAATGATGACCTGAAAGCATGAGTAGCCCCGAAGCCACGAGGCCGAAGATGGCACCCACCTTCATGCTGCGGGTGGCGAACTCCACGTCCCGTTTCTTCAGCAGATACCAACTCGACACGCCCACCACGAACACGGCACCCAGCACCCAGGTGGAGAGCACCGTGTGGATGAACTTATCGACTGCGACGGGCGACAGGGCCACGTCCAGGAAACTGGTCATCTCGTTTCGGACAGTATCAGGATTGAACTGCTGCCCTACGGGATACTGCATCCACGAGTTGGCCACCAGAATCCACCATGCCGAGATGGTGGCACCCAGCCCCGTGAGCCAGGTGGATGCCAGATGGAAGCCCTTCGAAACCTTGTTCCAGCCGAAGAACATTACTGCCACGAAAGTCGATTCCATGAAGAAGGCCACGATGCCCTCGATGGCCAGCGGTGCGCCGAAGACGTCGCCTACCAGGTAACTGTAGTTACTCCAGTTCGTACCAAACTCGAACTCCAGGATGATGCCCGTGGCCACGCCCATGGCAAAGTTAATGCCGAAGAGGCGTTGCCAGAACTTCGTCGTCTGTTTCCAAAACTTAGAGCCCGTGCGGTAGTACAGGGTCTCCATGATGCCCATGACCACGGCCAGACCCAGCGTCAGGGGTACGAACAACCAGTGGTAGATGGCCGTCAGGGCGAACTGCGCCCGTGCCCAGTCCACCATCGTCAAGTCGATTGATAAAAGGTTCGTCATAGTATTTGTGATTTAGTGTTTTGGTCGTTTGGTGTTTTGGTTGTTTGGTCGTTTAGTGGTACTGCCAACTTTCAACTTTCAATTTTCAACTTTCAATTGTTCGCCGACGAACTCTGCCTCCTCGCCTTCGTGCGCGTGTTCCTTTATATAATTAGGAAAGAAGAACAGTTTCAGGATAAAGAACATGATGAAGAGTTTCACCAAGATGATGGCCCACAACGTCCGCCCGAGTGTCATACTACGGAAACCGTCGTAGTACAGGTCCCATATCCTTCGTAGTAACTTCATGGGACAAAGATAAGAATAATTTGGAAGAAAAGGACGATGATCGGTAATATTTTTCATGAGCATGTTTAACTTCGACGCATAGGATTTGCTTTCTCTCGTGCAAAGGTGCCCGAGGCTAGCTTAACCGTAGGTGAGCGTTTAATTAACCGCAGGCGACCGTTTAATTAAACGCTCACCTGCGGTTAAACTCGTCCTGTATGGTCTCTGGGCATGTTTCGCATAGACCGAGGATGTTAAGGTTCCTAAAAAAACTTAATATATTTGCCCAACTGCGTAGAATTTCGTACCTTTGCAGCGAATTTCGAAATTTAATCCCAATGGAAAGAACCTTAGTACTGCTGAAACCCTCCGTGGTAAAACGTATGCTGATGGGCGAAATCATCAGCCGATTTGAGCGCAAGGGCCTCAGAATCATAGGCATGAAGATGCTCTATATGACAGACGAATTGTTGGAAGAGCACTATTCTCACCTTAAGGACAAACCCTTCTTCCCCCTGCTGAAGAAGTCGATGCAGGCAACCCCCGTGCTGGCCATGTGCCTGGAAGGCGTGGAGGTGGTGCGCGTGGTGCGTGCCATGGCCGGTGTGACGAATGGTCGCAACGCTGCCATCGGCACCATTCGCGGTGACTACTCGATGTCGAACCAGCAGAACATTGTCCATGCCAGCGACGGTGTGCACGTGGCCAAGGAGGAGATTAACCGCTTCTTCCGTCCCGAGGAAATCTTTGATTTCGGCGACCTGAACTTTAGTTCGCTCTATGCTGTGGATGAGGTGGACCTGTAATTTAATAAAATAAGAAAAAGACCTTAATAACCATGAAGTTAAGAAATCTGTTGAAATATACTCTAGTGCTGGCGATGGCTGCCGTAGTGCGGCCCTCCCAAGCTCAGGACTTGATGGCCCGTCAGGCCCCCATCGACGTACGGCTGCGTGCCGTAGATTCCGTTTCCCTCCATCGCCTGCTGAAGGCTGAGTCGATGGAACAGCCTTCGGGCGACCTCTACCAGGGATGGACCAACGAATTTGTGAATTACGGGCAGGCTTTGCCCGCTGAATATCGTATAGACCTGCGCAACTTCCACATGCCCACGGACAGCCGTGTCGTGAATTCGCACTATGGCTACCGGCCCCGTTTCCATCGTTATCACTACGGCACGGACATCAAGGGCTACATGGGCGATACCATCCGTGCAGCCTTCGATGGCAAGGTGCGCGTCGTGAAATACAATGCCAAGGGATTCGGTAAGTATGTGCTCATCCGCCATCCCAATGGACTGGAGACCATCTACGGACACATGTCGAAGCAACTGGCCGTGGAAAACCAGCTCGTGAAGGCTGGCGACCCCATCGGTCTGGTGGGCAGTACGGGACGCAGCACAGGCCCCCATCTCCACTTTGAGACCCGTCTGCTGGGCGAGAAGATTGACCCGGAGAAACTCTTTTGCTTTGAGGCTGGCGACGTGCGTGGCGACTTCTACGTCTTTCGTCGCAACGGGCACTCGCAGCTGATGGCAGCCCACGACGTGCAGAACCTGCCCGAGGTACCGGCAGTGGAAATGCAGCAAACGAAGGCTGAGGAGTCGCGCGTCTATCAGCAGCAGAAGATGGCCAGTCGCGCTCAGAACCGTTCTCGCATGTACAAGGTGCGCCAGGGCGACACGCTGAGCAAGATAGCCCGCCAGCATGGCACCACGGTTGAGCGACTGTGCAAACTGAACCACATCTCCCGTACTGCCACGTTGCGGTTGGGCCAGATATTGAAATGCTCATAACGTGAAGCCATGACCTCAGAACAGCAATTGCAGAAGACTGAAGGACAGTTCCGGAAGGTGATGGAGGAGTGCCGGACACTCTTTGCCAACAAACTGCACGACTACGGCGCTGCATGGCGCATCATGCGCCCTTCGTCGGTGACCGACCAGATATACATCAAGGCCAACCGCATCCGCAGTTTGGAAATCAAGGGGGTGAGCCTTGTCGGCGAGGGCATACGGCCAGAGTTCGTGGGCATCGTAAACTATGCTATCGTGGGACTCATACAACTGGAGTTAGGCTTTGCCGAGACGGCCGACGACATGTCGGTGGAGCAGGCGTTGGAGGCCTACGACCGCCATGCGCAGGCATCGCTGCAACTGATGCTGCGCAAAAATCACGACTACGACGAGGCTTGGCGTTGTATGCGCGTCAGCAGCTACACCGACCTCATCCTGATGAAAATATTCCGAACGAAACAAATCGAATCGCTCAGCGGAGCGACGTTGGTGTCCGAGGGCATCGACGCTAACTATATGGACATGATGAACTATGCGGTCTTCGGACTGATAAAGCTGACCTTCGGCGATGGCGAACCGGTCGCAGCATAGACTGTGGCGATGGCTGGGAACCAACCTCTGCCGGTTGCTGCTCTCTGTGACCTTCGTCTTTTCGGGTGTTGTGAAACTCATCGACCCCCGGGGCACACAGTACAAAATCGAGGACTACGCGACGCTGTTCGGCTTGGGCGACTATTTGTCGTCCTTGTTGGCATTGGTGGGGGCAGTGGCATTGGCCATGCTGGAGTTCTATCTGGGATTCAATCTCTTCTTCAGCATACGCCGTCGCACAACCACCCGTCTGACACTGGCGCTGATGCTGGTGCTGACACCCCTGACGCTCGTACTGGCTCTGCACGGCGGAAACATCGACTGCGGTTGCTTTGGTGATGCCTTGCGGCTCACACCGTGGCAGACCTTTGGGAAGAATGTCGTGCTGTTGCTGGCCACACTGGTGGTAGTCCCGTCCTACCGACGGCTGACGCGCTTCATCTCGGAGCGCAACCAGTGGATGCTTTCGCTCTATGCGCTGATATTTGCCCTCTTCCTGGCCATCTACAACATCCGCACGCTGCCCGTAATGGATTTCCGGCCTTATCACATTGGAGCCGACTTGCCCAAGGCCATCGAAGCGGAATGGAACGGCCAGAGCGATGAAATGCGCTATATCGATTTCAGCATCCAGTCGGCAGAAGGGGAAGACATAACGTTGCAATGGCTGGGCCGGCCCGGTTACAAGTTCCTGCTTGTGGCTCCCTTCCTGGAGCAGGCTGACGACAGTGCCATGGACCGCATCAACGCACTTTACGACTACAGCGTGCAGTATGGCTATCCGTTCCTTTGCCTGACTTCATCGATGGAGGAGGCGCAGGAGCGTTGGCGGGACCAGACTGGCGGCGAATACCCCTTTGCCCTGACGGACGGGGTGGTGCTGAAGACCATGATACGCTCCAATCCCGGACTCATTTTGCTGCACGACGGTGTGGTCTATAACAAATGGTCGGTCAATAATCTGCCCAGCGAACGCCTGCTGACGACTCCACTTGAACAGCAGACCATCGGACAGATGCAGAAAACTGGTCGCATACGTGCCCTCTATCGGCTCTTGCTGTGGTTTACGTTGCCGTTGCTCCTGCTGACGTTGATAGACCGTATTTGGGTGGGAAAGAAACTTTATCGTCGCCGTCAGATACATAGACAGATAAATGCGAATACGTAAGTTGTAGTCATACTGATGGAGGTAAATGAAAGAATGAATTATTATATATTAACTGAATAAAAACGAATAAATTATGAGAAAGAAGATTGTAGCAGGAAACTGGAAGATGAACCTGAACCTGCAAGAGGGTGTTGCCTTGGCAACTGAACTGAAGGCTGCCCTCGCTGCCGAGAAACCCAATTGTGATGTTGTCATCTGCACTCCCTTCATTCACCTGGCAACCGTAGCCGGTGTCGTTGAAGGAACGGTTATCGGTCTGGGTGCCGAGAATTGTGCTGACAAGGAGAAGGGTGCCTACACGGGTGAGGTGAGCGCTGCGCAGGTGAAGAGCACGGGCGCACAGTACGTCATCCTTGGTCACTCTGAGCGTCGTGCCTACTATGGCGAGACCGCAGAAATCCTGAAGGAGAAGGTGAATCTGGCGCTGGCCAATGGCCTGAAGGTTATCTTCTGCATCGGTGAGGTGCTGGAGGAGCGCGAGGCTGGCAAGCAGAACGAAGTGGTAGGCGCTCAGTTGGCTGGTAGCCTCTATGACCTTACTGCCGAGCAGATGGGTAACATCATTCTGGCATACGAGCCCGTTTGGGCTATCGGTACTGGCAAGACTGCCACAGCCGAGCAGGCTCAGGATATGCACGCTTTCATCCGTGGCGAAATCTGCAAGCAGTTCGGCGCAGAGGTGGCTGAGAATACCAGCATCCTCTATGGTGGCAGCTGCAAGCCCTCCAATGCCAAGGAAATTTTCTCGAAGCCCGACGTTGATGGTGGCCTCATTGGCGGTGCTGCCCTCAAGTGTGCCGACTTCAAGGGTATCATTGATGCTTGGAAAGCATAAGAGGTTGGATAATTGATGATTGGCAATTGATAATTGACAGATTGGTTAAACAAAAGAAAGGAAGGATGAAACGACTTGCATTTATACTTTTTGTAATTGTCAATTGTCAATTGTCAATTGTCAATTTAGCATCTGCTCAGGAGAAGTTCACCGAACGCCTCCAGCGTTCCGTACAAGGACAGGGTACCGTCCGCCTGCACCATGATGCCGATATCGAGGCATTGCTCTACGGACGGCGGTCGCTGTCGCCTGTTGCGGTCAATGGGCAGAAGACCAAATCTTCCGCACTCGCTCAGTTGCCCGATACTGCACGGATAGGGGAGGAACCTCTACCCCCATTGACGGGTGGCCGCAAGGTGCGTATGACGGGCTATCGTGTACAGGTCTATGCCGGAGGTAACTCCCGCGATGCCAAGAACAAGGCCTATCAGATGAAGGGATTGGTACGGAGCCAGTTCCCCGAACAGCCTGTTTATACCCGTTTCGTAAATCCTCGGTGGATATGCCATGTCGGCGATTTCCAGACACGTGAGGAGGCCTTGGAACTCCTCTCAGAAATGCGTAGGACGGGTAAATTCCCAGAAGCGATAACGGTAAAATGCAAAATCACAACATTTGTCTATGAATAAGAAAGAGCCCCTGACACCGACCCAGCAAGAGGTGGAGAAACGTATGCGCGAGATTCTGGGCTTCTTGGGCGAAGATGCTACGCGCGAAGGACTGCTGAAGACCCCGAAGCGTGTCGCACGGGCCATGACCGACCTCACCCGGGGCTATGCAGAAGACCCCATTCAGATACTGAACTCTGCCAAGTTCCGAGAGGATTATAGCCAGATGGTCATTGTCAAGGACATCAACTTCTACAGTCTCTGCGAGCATCATCTCTTGCCATTTTATGGTAAGGTGCATGTCGCCTATATCCCCAATGGATACATCACAGGTCTTTCAAAGATAGCCCGTGTGGTCGATTGTTTCTCTCACCGTCTGCAGGTACAAGAGCGCATGACGCTCCAGATTCGTGAGGCCATTCAGGAAGCCCTTCAGCCCCTCGGTGTCATGGTCGTCGTCGAGGCCCAGCACATGTGTATGCAGATGCGCGGAGTCGAGAAACAGGGTTCCATTACTACTACCAGTGATTTCACGGGCGCCTTCAACCAAGCCAAGACACGTGAGGAGTTCCTGAACCTCATCAGCCACAAATCATAGCATTTTCTATAAGCAAAATAAAAATTATACATCCTTTTTTGCCTTATATTGTAAAAAAGTTGTACCTTTGTAGCCGAAAGTGATGTACATTTGTGTAAAATGTATATCATTGTTCTCTCGGGGATAAGCATGTATGACCAAGCAAATGTATTTCCTCAAGTGACGGCAACGGAGGGCGTTGGCGAGGCCGTAGGCATTCCAGAACGTAAGTGGTTTGTAGCCTTTGTAGGGCACAATACCGAAAAAGCTTGTCGCGATCGTCTCCAGAAATTAGGTTACGAAGCGTTCGTTGCTTCACAAGAAGAAGAGCACCACTGGGCCAACGGACGTAAGCGCAAAATCGAGCGAATTCTTATATCAACAATCATTTTTGTGCGAGCCAGTGAAGCCGAGCGTCGTACGATTGTAAAACTCCCTTATATTCATGCTTTTCTGACCGACAAGGCAGGTCGTCCCACGGAAGCCGGAATCCGTCCTTTGGCTGTGATTCCTGATAAGCAGATGGATATGCTCCGCTTCATGCTTTACCAATCGGAGCGCCCAGTGGAGTTTGTGGCCACTCCACTCAGCGTAGGCGATCATATCCACGTACTCCGTGGAGCCATGGCTGGTCTTCAAGGCGAAGTTGTCACCCTCTGCGACGGTGCAGAGCCGCGCATTGGTGTCCGCATCGATTTTCTTGGTTATGCCACACTCCATATTTCACCTGAAGATGTCGAAAAATTAACGGCATAGGACTGGCTTCACCTGTGCATATGCTGCGATACATCGTGGCCCTTTTTTCTGATTATATCTTAATATTGGGTAGCTTTTAGTTATGCTGAAAGTTTCTCCCTATTTCTTTATATAAAAAATAGAATCGAAATATGAGCATATTTAAAGACAAGACGCTGCTCATCACGGGCGGCACGGGTTCGTTCGGCAATGCCGTTCTGAACCGTTTCCTTCGTACCGACATCGGGGAGATCCGCATATTCTCGCGCGACGAGAAGAAGCAGGACGACATGCGTCACGACTTC
>JAFUAH010000034.1 GCA_017464345.1 Bacteroidaceae bacterium | reverse complement strand
GCGCGGCCAATCTCCGATAGCGGATTAGCCATGTTCAGCAGGCGCAACAGCGGATAGAGGATCATGTAGATGCGGTCGAGCCGCTTCACGTGCAACTGCCCCTTCGAGGGCTTCATCACCGTGGGACGTAGGACATAAGCGGCCTTCAGCGGAAGAGCTAACAGGGCTTGCTCGGCCTGGGCCTTTACACGCGCCCACATCATCTTGCTGTCCAGACCGGCACCAGCTCCGCTAAGATAGACAAAGGTGGTCGCCTCCTTATCGGGAAGCACGCCAGCAAGGTGCAGAGGAATGTCGTAGGTTACAGGCCGGTATTGTTCTTCAGTCAGCCCGTTGGCGCTGATGCCCGCACAGTAGAACACGGCATCGTAGCTCCCGAGTCGCTCGTCGCCCTCGGCGAGCGTTAGCAGGTCGTCCACCAGCAGTTCTTCCAGCTTCAGGTGTTTGTGTCCGCATGGTCGTCGGCTGATGCTCAGCACCCGCTCTACTCTTTCGTCTCTGAGGCATTCCATCAAGATTCCTTCGCCCACGAATCCCGTGGCTCCTGTCAAAATAATCTTCATATTACTTGATGATTTTTTTGCCGTTTTGAATCACAATTCCCTTGTGTCCCGTCTGTGCCACCGTGCCTTGCAGCGTGTAAGCCTTTGACGAAGTCCCGTCGGCCTGCACACGGCTGATGCCCGTAGGGTCGCTCACCGACAGCGTCACGCTGATATTACTCTCGCCAGCCTTGAGGAACGTCCGTAACTCACTCTCCGTCAGCCCGTCAATCTTGCCCAGCCGCGTGTAACTCCATGAGTTCGTGCCGTAGAACATACAGATGTTGCTGCCGTTGTAGAGGACAATATCCCCCGGCTGTGCATTAACTTGCTCGTTGCTCGTGGGCAGCGAGAACCCCAGCGAGCCCCAAATCTCAAAATGGTTGTCGTTCAGCGTCACCGTCACAGGCGCCTCCTGCAGTCTCGCCACCAGTTCCCGCGTCGCAGCGTTTTCGACCAGCGTAGACGTCTCCGTCCGCCCGCCGATAGTAATGTACATCTTTTGCGCCATAATCATTGTATTTGCGAGCAGCATCGCCGCCCAAATCATAAAAAACCGTTTCATATCGTCTTGTATATAATCACGCTGCAAAATTACGAAGAAATCCGCAAACCGCACCTACACGATTTACGGATTTATCTACCCGTTTTACGGATTTCATCATTTTTACACCATTCTCTCGCAAAAAATGTGTATCTTTGCAGCCGATAAACGAAACCTATAAATCATTTATGCATGAGATAAATCCAAAAGAAACCAGCCGCGCCCAAGCCTATGAATTGTGGATGAAGGCTCCTAATCCGATGGTTACGTTCTTCAAGACGGTCGATGTTACACGGTTGGTAAGAATAACTAGGGAGAAGGGATACAAGTTCAATATGCTGTTGGACTGGTGTATCGGTAAAGCCGCATCTTCCATTAAAGAGTTTTATGTCCTCCCTGTGGGAGATAAATTGATTCTGTACGATTATCTTGCAGTCAATACCATCGTCAAGAACAAAGAAGGCGAAGTCTCTTCGTGCGACATTCGCTTCACCGATGATTTGGAGCAGTTCAACATTCAGTACCAAGAATATACCTCGATGGTGGCGGGAAGTTGCCAGGACAGGGACTTGTCTGATGAATGTATGGTTATTGGAACGTCGGCAATCATTGATACAGAGATTGATGGGGCTGTAGGCATGAATAGTGGCATTTTCAATAATCCATTCATGATTTGGGGTAGATACAGAAAGAAGTTTTTCCGATATGAGCTTCCCATTTCTTTCCAATTTCATCATACGCAGATGGATGGCGCTCACGCAGGAAAATTCCTTGCTATTCTGCAAGAAGAGATAAATCGGCTATACAAGTAAATTCCAGAGACAGCCTCTTTTAGTTCGTTGATGGTCATTTGTTTTTAGCGGCCTGAACCCACACAGGTTCCTCGCTCATGGCTGGCTTGTTGACTGCCATTACGCCTGAGAGGTTGTGCGGCACGTAGGGCTCTTCCATATAGCGGATGTCATCGGCAGTTAGACGGACTTCGAGCGACTTGACGGCATCCTCGATATGATGCAACTTCGTGGCACCGACGATGGGTGACTCCACCTTCGTCAGCAGCCATGCCAGCGAGATTTGTGTCATCTCTACGCCGTAGCGGTCGGCCAGTTCCACGACGCGTTCCACGATGCGGTTGTCCTGCTCGGCGGTGGCATCGTACTTGAAGTGCATGAACGAGTCCTCGGCTTGTCGTTTCGATGTTTCTCCAGGCCGCTTGGCCAACTTGCCCGATGCGAGTGCGCTATATGGAGTCATAGCGATGTTCTCCTCACGGCAGAACGGAAACATCTCGCGCTCCTCCTCGCGCATAATCAGGTTATAGTGGAGTTCAGCACATGCTGCCGCCCATCGATGCCGTTCGCGATTTCCTCCTCCGTGCGAGGCAGGAACTTCGTGGCTACCACCACGTCCTCGCGGCGGGCCATGTCCTTCAATGCCCTGCCCACGAACTGCTCCGACGTGCCCAACTGATAGGCAATCGCCGTGTCGAAGAAGTTCACGCCGAGGTCGAGCGACCGGCGGATTATCTCACGCGTCGGCTCCTCGCCAATCGTCCACGAGTGCTGTCCGATACTCGCGTCGCCGAAACCCATGCAGCCAAGGCAGATACGCGACACGTTAAGTTCTGAGTTTCCAAGTTTTACGTATTCCATATTATTGTTTCCTTTTAAAAATCTTGTC
>JAFUAH010000009.1 GCA_017464345.1 Bacteroidaceae bacterium | reverse complement strand
GATTGAAGATTGAAGATTGAGGATTGGCATCGTCATTTTCAATTTTCAATCTTCCATTTTCAATTTCGTCAAACTTTTCCTTCAGGAAGTATTCCACGGCCTTCACGTCGTGGTTAGTCACGGCCTCGATGTCCTTCACCCGCTGTGCATCCTGCTCCGAGAAGTTGCGGTAGATGTCGCGCAGACGTTCAAAGGTTGAAGATTGAAGATTGAAGATTGAAGGTTCCGAGGAAGAATAATTTTCAATTTTCAGTTCTCCATTTTCAATTAACCCAAGTTCCTCGCACAGAGCGATGAAATACTCCACCTCCACACGCACGCGATACCTTATCAGCGCGTACTCCGAGAAGTAAGCCGCCAAAGGCTCCGTCTTCCCTCTATAACGCCCGTCAATGGGGGATATGGCAGTAAGCAAATTGAGTTCCATAACTAATACCTTTTATTTTGGGCACAAAGATAGTGAAAAACGCTGAACGAAACAAACGTAGTGCCAAATTTATTTGGTCTATGAAAAACAATGGCCCCACCTTATAGTGGAGCCATTGTTTTCGTTTGTGGGCGCTGAGGGATTCGAACCCCCGACCCTCTGCTTGTAAGGCAGACGCTCTGAACCAACTGAGCTAAGCGCCCGTCGAGACTGCTGTCTCATTTTCGGATGCAAAGGTACGACAAAACTTTCATTTCACCAAATATTCTCAACAAAAATTTACTCTTTCGACCACGAATTAGACAAATAACGCGAATTGTCCTTTCTCTTTCGACCACGAATTTCACGTAATCGGCAAGCCGATTACGTGAAATTCGTGGTTAAAAAGAATCACTGTTTCGTGGCGAAGCGACGCGCCTGTTCGGCAATGAGTTCCTTGTCCTCGAAGTAGTTGATCTGCATGGCGCGGCGCACCTCGTCCAGCGTCCGCTGTCCGCGCTCGCGGGCGGCCTCCGTGCCCTTTCGCAGTATCTCGTAGACCTCCGGGATGCGCTGTTCCCACTGGGCGCGGCGCTCGCGGATGGGTTCAAATCGCGAGTTCAGGACATTCAAGAGGAACTTCTTACACGTGCCGTCGCCCAGTCCGCCACGGGTGTAGTGGGCCTTCAGTTCATCCAGGTTCTTGTACTCCGGCAGGAACTGCGCAAAGTCGTCATCGGTGCAGAAGGCGTCGAGGTACGTAAACACAGTATTGCCCTCCAGATGTCCCGGCGACTCGATGGTCAGGTGCTGCGGGTCAGTAAACATCGAATTTACCTTCTTCTTCAGTTCCTTGGCCGAGTCGGAGAGGTAGATGCAGTTGCCCAGCGACTTCGACATCTTGGCCTTGCCGTCCGTCCCCGGCAGGCGCATACAAGCCGCGTTGTCGGGAAGGAGAATCTGGGGCTCTACAAGAACGTCGCCGTAGATATGATTGAAGCGGCGCACGATTTCGTTCGTCAGCTCCAACATCGGCTTCTGGTCCTCGCCCACAGGCACCGTCGTAGCCTTAAACAGCGTGATGTCGGCGGCCTGCGAGATGGGGTAACAGAAGAATCCCGTGGGTGTTCCGCCCTCGAACTTGCGCATCTCCAGTTCCGTCTTCACGGTCGGGTTGCGCTGCAGGCGCTGCACGCTCACCAGGTTCATGTAGTAGAACGACAGTTCCGTCAGTTCGGGCACGGCCGACTGCACGAAGATGTGCGTCCGTTCGGGATCTATGCCCACCGACAGGTAATCCAAGGCTACCTCGATGATGTTCTGGCGCACCTTCTCGGGATTGTCGAAGTTGTCCGTCAATGCTTGGGCATCAGCAATCATGATGAATATCTCGTCGTACTCGCCCGAGTTCTGCAGTTCCACACGGCGGCGCAGCGAGCCCACGTAGTGTCCGATGTGCAACCGTCCCGTTGGGCGGTCGCCCGTAAGTATTACCTTTTCTTTTGATTTCATATACACCGTATTCTATTAATTGCGACACAAAGGTAACAAAAAGATTTGATTTTCGGAAACGATTGGTCTGTAATCATTTTATATATCACAAATTAAAAAGGCCGCACCGTCCATGAGGGCGATGCGGCTTTCCTGTTGTGTTTTTCGTTCTCTTCGGAGAATTATTTCAGCGTTACAACAGCACGACGGTTGTAAGAATAAGGAGTAAGATCTGCTACACCACCCTGACCAACGGTCTCGATGTCGCTCGCATTGACACCCATGTCAACCAGAGCCTTCTTAACAGTCTCTGCACGTCTTTCAGACAGAGCCTTGTTGTAAGCGGCACTACCAGTCTTGCTGTCAGCATAACCTGTTACGACAATCTTCTTGTTGTGGTCCTTGGCATAGTTGGCAAGTTCCTTAACATTGACCAAATCCTTCTTAGAAGCAATGGTGCTCTTATTGATATTGAAGAATACAGATGCGCTGGTGGTCTGGAACTCACTGACTGTCTTAACAACTTCCTTTACCACTTCCTTGGGCTTCTTAGCCAGAGCATCCTTCAGAGCTGCGTTCTCAGCTTCGAGACCTGCGATAGAAGCATTGAGGGCATCAATCTGGTTCTTGTGGTTAGCTAGGATAGCATCCATGTCAGGAGCATTCGTCCAGCCCACTTTACCCAGATTTACACCGACACCAGCAGAAATACCAAACTGGTCGTCGCGAGTTTTGAATATGCGGGGGCTTCCACCAGTAGTACTATTGCCATCCAAATCTTCTTCCCCAATGTTTACATACAGATCCAAGTTCACGTGGAAGCGATCGGTGATGTTGAAAGTGTTGAACACACCAACAGTACCCAGCATAGAATAGGAATCGTCATCGAAGTTCATCATAGTGCCGAAACCGCCATACAAGCTGATGTTCCATACGCGGGGCTTGTAACCACCGATGAGATTGGTCAGATTAATCATCGGCTGCAAGCTGATGGACAACTGATTGAAAGTGGGATTGCCACCCTGAGGATAACCATTCTTCCAAGAAGAATAGTTCACCGTGGTACCCCAACCAGCCTGGAACTTGGCACGAAGACCAAATGCGGGAGTAGCCCACTTACCGACGCTCAGTTCACCGCCCCATGAACGACGTCCAGCCCAGAACGGATTCTTGTTGGCGTTAGGCTGGTTGTGCTCCTGACTGGAATAGAAAGACAGGTGAGTGATACCTGCATCAATAAACCAATTATCCCAGAAGCGATTGGTCTGAATCTGATGCTTCAAAGTAGGATAACTCTCTGTTTCCTCTGCAGCCATAGCAAAGCCTGCGATACCGCAGAAGGCTAACAACATCATTAACTTTTTCATACTAATTTTATTAAAAATGTTAATACTTATTTTATTATTTATACTCTTATAATCTGTCATGCTCACACGCCAAACGACCTCCTCAACGATGGTCATAGCGCGTGTTTCGGCACAAAGGTACGAATTTCTAATTAAATTAGGCCAAATCTTTAAACGTTTTTTTAGAAAAAATGACACTTTTTACCATTTTCCAGGCTATTTGAATAGTTTTTCGAGGTTTTCATGGGGATAAATCACGACAATGACCTTTCCGTCGGGGGTGTAATTAGGCTCTGGCAACTGGAATAGATGATCCACCAAACTCTCCATTTCCTGCTGTGACAAGACTTGCCCGCCCGGAATGGCTGCATTACGTGCCAAGGTCAATGCCATACGATGGTATAGTTCTGCTTCCATTCCCTGTCCTTTTACTTTCAGTGCTTCCAACATCTCCCCAAGCAATTTTTGGGGGTCAGCCCCTTCGAAACCGGCCGGCATCCCTTGAATGGAATAGCTCCCCCCTCCAAGAGAAGAGATTTCGAAACCTAATGCTTTCAGCCCGTTCTGAACAGCCTCGAACAAAGGTACATCCGAAAGAGGCAATTGCAACACCTCAGGAAACAAGAGTCCTTGAGAGATGGATGGCTGCCCATCGAGATAGTCCCGATAGCGATTGTAGAGAATGCGAGTGTGTGCACGATGCTGATCTATCAACATCAGGCCTGAACGCACCTCCGTCACGATGTATTGCCCTCGGTACTGGTAATGCTGTACACTACGCTCGATATCGGACATGCCCAGTTGCTCCTCGAACTGCAAGGCTGGGGTATCAACCGCTGGAGCCAGTGGCTGAGAGTCCGATTCCACACCATCATACAGTGCCTCCCACCCAGCCGGGATTTCCGCCCGGTGAGGTGGAGTCGCCTTAAACGGATTATATTCGGGATTGACCACCGGACGTGGAGCATGCATGGGCGCAGGACGTTCCACAGCATCATTGTAAACAGGCATGTCGCTGGGACGTCCCTCCACATCGAAATCGATGGTCGGAACTGCATTAAAGCGCCCTAAAGCCTCTTTCACTGCAGCCTGAATGATTTGCCAAATGGCGACTTCATTTTCAAACTTGATTTCGGTCTTTGTCGGATGGATATTGACATCGATGGTGGAAGGATCTACCTCTAGATAGAGGAAATAGGGTACCTGTTCCGTAGGCGATATCAGTTCGGCAAAGGCCTCCTGTACGGCCCGATGGAAATATGGATGGCGCATGTAGCGCCCGTTGATGAAAAAGAACTGGCGAGCCCCCTTTTTCCTTGCCGACTCCGGTTTCCCTACGAATCCGGCTATCTTGCATAGCGTGGTCTCTACCTCCACCGTCAGCAACTGCTCGCCTAATTTTTTACCAAACAGAGTAGCGATACGCTGCTTTGGCGACTCAGGGGACAACGTGCTCAGCAGATGCTCGTCATGCGTCAGCGTGAAGCGGATGGCGGGATTGACCAAGGCCACTCGCTCAAACTCTTGTATGATGTTGGAGAGTTCCGTCTGATTGCTTTTGAGGAACTTCCGACGTGCCGGAACGTTGAAGAAAAGATTCTGTACAAGGAAATTGCTGCCTATCGGACAATTGTCCACTTCTTGCGAGGTTACCCTTCCGCCCTCGATGGTCAGGCATGTGCCCAACTCACTGTCTAGGGTATGTGTCCGCAATGTGACCTGTGCAACGGCTGCAATGCTAGGCAAGGCCTCCCCACGGAAGCCCATAGTGCTGAGCCGGAACAAGTCCGATGCTTGCTGAATCTTGCTGGTAGCATGGCGTTCGAAGGCCAGACGGGCATCAGTCTCTGACATGCCCTTACCGTCGTCAATCACCTGGATGGTGGTACGCCCGGCATCTACGACAACGACATCTATCCTTTCCGCCCCTGCATCCACGGCATTCTCCAACAGTTCCTTGATGACCGAGGAGGGGCGCTGGATGACTTCACCAGCTGCTATCTGGTTGGCTACTGAATCGGGTAACAGATGTATGATGTCCATGGTTGTCTCTTTTCGAGGATTCTATTATTGTAGGAACTATAAATACTATACTATATACATTATTATTTATAATAGTCCCATAATGATGTATCGCCACAGGAACAAGAGCACCAATATCAGCACCAAGGCTAGGGGCCATGTCAGTCTGTGTTCCCGCTCACTGGCCCGTTTAGCCCGGGGCGTGAACTCCGAGAACTTCCCTTTAAAGTGGTTCGGCTCTATCGTCTCGGGCGTCAATTCACCAATCTCACGCTTCACGTCCTGCACCAGTTTGTCCAGCTTGTCTTGTCGTTCGCTGGTGTAGATGCTAATGCGCCTATACTTCCGCGGTTCGCGTGTCTGAAACAATCCCATAGTCACTAATTTTTATTTTTTGTATCATTTTCACTGTCCTTGCTCCGCCTTTTCTTTGCGTTTCGCCCGTTGTTTTCACCATTCTGAATGTCAGAAAGCCGCTGTTGGGGTGCTGCATGGCGTACGCTTTCCTTCAGCTCGGTACCCGCCCGCTTGGAGCGCCAGTGGAAGATGTCGTCCTTGTTCTGGGGCCGGACATAGTCGAACCAGGCAAAATTCTCAAGGTACAATTCGCCCGGCGGTATCAGGAAAAGCGGATACATGACACCCGAGGCTTCTGGCATCCATATTTTCTCCACCTTGCGGTCCTTCATGTAAAGTTTCATCTGGCTACTCTCCGTATGGTTCATACCTATCATCAGCGAGTCGTCGTCGAAGGGATAGTAATTGACATAGACATTCACATCGGCCACTGTCAGGCGCACCTCTCCATTTTCGAAGTAGGTGTGCATCTCCTTACTCGCTACCTGATTGTAGTGGACAGAGTCTATCCGCTCTACGGAGAGAGCCTGATTGATGACATATACGCTGTCCAGCGTGGAGTCGTTGCGCCATGCCTTTATCTGTTCTCCCAGCAACTGCTGCCCCTCCTGCCAGATGATGGGGTCGCGGTACATCGTGGTGCAAGAATCGCGTCCGTCGTAGACCATGGAGTCGCATACAGCCTGTACGTCGCTACGGTAGGCCCGGACGTGATGATAAGCATGGAGCATGCGGTACATGCTGTCCGTATCTATATGATAAGTATAGAGGAAGAACGAATCGGCATGGGCATAGAAGGTGTCCCGCTGGGAATAATCGATGAGCACAGCACTGTCGGCTGCCTCGGCGTAGCCCGTGCTATCGTTGTACATGGCATAGTTGCCCGTAAACTTGTTTTTATTCAGAGTGTCGGTATAGACAGCATGTCCGTAAGCCTTCCCTATGCGTAGTTTGCTATCCCAGCATACGCTGTCGCCGACCAGCACCTTGTATCCGTTCTGCAGAATGGAGCGGTTCAGGACATAAGATTCGTCGCTGTTAGAATTATAGTATCCATCCTCAGTGTAGATATGGTTCTGCCCATTGTCGATGTTGCTGGGTCCCAGGACGTGGGCAATGCCTGTGCGAGTGTTGTAGTGCAACGTATCGCTGATGAGTACAGACTTGGCCTGACGGGGAGGTCGCGGATTGACCAGACGGACGTTGTAGTTGAAAGCAGCTTCGCGCGTCGTTGGGCTGTATTCTCCCCAGTCGCTGGTGAGTTCGTTGTCCTTGTCCACCAGGCGTCCGCCCTCGAAGAAGTAGCCCAGGTCGTAGAGGCGATCATAGTCCAATGAGTCGGCATAGAGGGTACTCTCACGATGGCGCAGCACGACGTTGTGCCGCACACGTGCCATCTGGTCTAACCCGTCGTAGTAGAGAACTTCACCCACCAGAGAGAGGGTATCCCCCTGAATCATGCGGACATTGCCAAAGGCATCAAACGAGTTGGTAGCTTCATAGAAGAGGGCACTATCGCAATACATAAGCGTCCCCTCATGATTGAATCGTACGTCGCCCACCAGGAACTGTGCCGTAGAATGGATGCGCTGATTGAAGTAGAGGCGGTCAGCATGGAGCAGGTGCACCCGTGAGTCGGATGGCTTGCGCGATTTGTCGTCCTTGCGCACCGGCCCCATCGTCATGGAGAGGGGCAGCACTGAACACAGGCATAAAAAAATCGTCCTGAACTTCTTCATCCTTAGTCCTTCACGCTTTTTTCACTCCTTCACCCATCCGGGGTACTCGAATTCGCAGTCGCACCACTCTGGGTTGATGCGGACGTAGGTGGTCTTCTGCTTCTGCCGTATCCACTCGTCGATGGTTTCGGCCTTCTTCCGGTTTAGCACAATGTCGCGCAATACCTGGAAGTCCTCGGACATGGAAGCCCGATGGGCCTTGATGCGATTCTTCAGTTTGACGATGGCACAGACGGTCTTCATACGGCGATTGGTCATCTGGAAAGGTTTTGAAATTTCACCTATCTCCAGTCCGTCCACGACACGGGCCAGTTCCGAGGAGACGTTGGCTAGCTCACCCATCTCGAACTTCGGTGTCTGTATCATGCCCCCCTCTGGTTTCTGCTTCTGGTTGGTCATAAGACCGTGATTGTTGCGTGTGTCCTTATCGTCGCTGATGTAGGCAGCACCGTCCTCGAAGGTGAACTTCTCCTTGCGTATGTCGTCGGCAATGGAGTCCAGGCGCAGCAGTGCTGCATCAATGTCGGCCTGAGCCACGACTGGGCGGCGCAGAATATGACGGAACTTGGCTTTGTCGCCCCGGCGATCCACCAATTGGATGATGTGGAAGCCGAACTCCGACTCCACAACCTTGGATACCTTCTTGGGGTCGGTCAGATTAAAGGCGACATTGGCAAAGGCTGGATCCAGTTCGCCCTTGCCCATATAGGGCAATTCACCCCCCTGCAGTTTAGACTCCTTGTCCTCACTATTTAGGATAGCCAGTGTGGAGAATGACGTGCCACCGCTGGTGATGCGCTCGGCCATGCCACGCAGTTCCTCCTTCACTCGGTTGATTTCATCCTCCGGGATGCGAGGTTGCTGGACGAGTATCTCCACCTCTACTTGCGTGGGAATGAGAGGGAGCGAGTCCTCTGGCATGTCACGGAAATAGCGACGCACCTCGGCTGGATTGACTTTGACATCCTCAGTCAGTTTTTCACGCATACGGCTGACGGTCATCTCATCCCGATAGCGATCGAAGAGTTCCTCGCGTATCTGACTGATGGGCATGGACATGTACTCCTCCAACTTCTCGCGGCTGCCGGCTGTCATCACCCATTCGTTGATGCGTTCCTCCACATAGGCGTTCACCTGAGCCTCGCCCACCTCCACGCTGTCGATGGCAGCCTGGTGGAGGAAGAGTTTCTGTATGGCCAGCCGTTCGGGTATGACGCAGTAAGGGTTGCCCTTTATTTGCGACCACGAGGGGTCACGGCGCAGGCTCTCCACATCGCTCCGGAGTATGGCCTCGTCACCCACCACCCAGACGACCTCGTCAATGACGTTGTTCTGCTGCTGGGCAACGAGTGGTGAGAGGTGAGAGGTGAGAGGTGAGAGGATGGCCAGGATGGCTAATAACTTTCTCATATACCTATATTATTTATTTTAACCACGAATTGCACTAATTACACAAATTCATCCTCGTTATGTGCTTCTGGCTGTCACTAATATATCCTCAGTCGTGCCGATTCACCGTGGCCAGGACCTCGGGGTATATCTCCACGGGATACTTCTTGCGCAGCCCCTCCACGAAGCGACGGTCACACTCGGACTGGTAGTCGGCCACCACCTGGCTGCCGATATCTGTCCAGCGCTGGGGTTCCTTCTTCAGCAAACGCCCTACGACGGCTGCATGGGGATAGTCCTTGCGCATGCGCGGTTTCGTGCCCTTCATCTTGAAAGCCAGCGAGTCCACCAGGGCATGCTCCCCTTTCCGATACAGGCGAGGCTGCTCCATGCGCACGGTGACACTATCCTTGTTATAAGCATCACGCACGGCTTGGGTCCACTGGGCTTCAGGCACTTTCTTCAGGAGTTTCTGCACGCCTCGCACGTCCTCAGGCCGACGGGTATAGTAAGCCATACCATAGTAGCGGCGGTGGTCCTTCTGGAGTTCGGAGTCCGTCGTGGCAGTGTCCTGCACGGCCCAAGCATACCGTTTCTGGTTTTTCTTAAAATACTGTTCCAGTGCAGCGGTATCGCGGGCTGCAGGATCCCATATCTGGGTCTTGCTGATTTCGTAGAGCAAGAGTCCGTCGTGGTACTCCTGCACGAGGTAGCGGAGCTCTGTGTCCTGAGCCGTAAGGCGCTCGGTCTCCTGGTCCAGAAGTTGTTCGGGCAAGAGACCGCGCTCCCGTGCCAGACTGTCCGTGGCCAGCTGGGCCAGACGGTCGGCCATACCACGAGACTCCAGAAAGCGGCGTATCTGAGGACGGAGAGTATCATAGGGCTCCAGCTGCTTGGTATCCTTCAGCAACACGATGTGGTAGCCTACAGTGGAAAGGAAGGGCTCTGACATCTCACCCTTCCCGAGGGCATACATCACCTTCTCGAACTCAGGCACTAGCTGCCCAGGACCGAACCACGTCAGGTCGCCGCCACGCTGGGCGGACTGCTGGTCTTCGGAGTGGCGACGTGCCACGTCGGCAAAGTCGGCACCTGCCCGGAGTTCACGGTAGAGGCTGTCAATGCGTTCCTTCTGGACCTGCTGCTCCTGAGCTGTACTCTTCTGGGGAACACGCAGGAAAATGTGAGCCGGCAAACGAAGGTCGTGCCCGTCCAGGCGAGCGAGCATCCCATCGTAGTAGGCACGCACCTCACGTTCCTCAGCACCCTCAGGAACAAGCATGGGACGAATCTGCTGGTCACGATAGGTTCGGAATTCATCCAGGAAACTCTGGGCCGTGTCCATGCGTGCATCCATTGCTGCACGTACCTTCAGTTTGTAGTTTACAAAGAGATCTACGTAGTCTTCCAAGTCCTTCCGGTCGATAACGTTCTCAGTGTTGTTCTTGTTGTAGTTGTATTCCAGTTCGCTGCGCGTGACTGGCTGCCCAGCAATGCGCATCACCACAGGGTCGGTTTGTGCATGCGCAAAAATGAAAAATGAAAAACCTAAAATGAAAAGTGCAATGCGTTTCATATCTCTGTTTCGTTATTAGTTATTATCGTCGTGGTGCAACCATTTTGATTTCGCGCACAAAGATAATGCAAACCGAGCGAAATACCAAATGAATTACCTTAATTAATCTTAACCGACGGAAATTCCAAGATAAAAAATTCTGACACTCCATAGCTATGCAAAAAGGGGTTATGCAACTCCCTATACAAGGGTTATGCAATCCCTGAGGTGGGGATTGCATAACCCTATGCCACTTGGTTGCATACCCCCTATATAGGGGAGCCTAATAGCAAAATTGAAAAATACTGACAAATGTGTGGCATCCCGCGCCAGGCACTACTGTGGGCGGCTGTAGTTCGGAGCCTCGCTGGTGATAGTGACGTCGTGGGGATGGCTCTCCAGAACACCGGCCCCAGTAATACGGACGAAGCGGGCCCGATGCAGGGCCTGGATGTCCTGAGCGCCGCAGTAGCCCATGCCGGAGCGCAGGCCGCCGATAAGCTGGTAGATGACCTCCTGGACAGTGCCCTTATAGGGGACGCGCCCGGCGATGCCCTCGGGGACAAGCTTCTTCGCGTCCTTCACCCCAGACTGGAAGTAGCGATCCTTCGAACCGCACTCCATAGCCTCCAGGGAGCCCATGCCGCGGTAGGACTTGAACTTGCGACCATTGTAGATGATGGTGTCTCCAGGGCTTTCCTCGGTACCGGCAATGAGGGAACCTATCATGACGGAGTAGCCGCCTGCAGCCAGGGCTTTCACCACGTCGCCCGAGTAGCGCAGACCGCCGTCGGCTATGAGGGGGACCCCCGTGCCTTCCAGGGCCTGGGCCACATCGTAGACAGCCGAGAGCTGGGGCACACCGACACCAGCCACCACGCGAGTGGTGCAAATAGAGCCCGGCCCGATACCCACCTTCACACCGTCGGCTCCAGCCTCGACAAGCATCCGTGCGGCCTCGCCCGTTGCGACGTTGCCCACCACGATGTCCACCCCAGGGAAGGCCTGCTTGGCCTCGCGGAGTTTCTCGATGACGAAGCGGGAGTGGCCGTGGGCGGTGTCGATGACGATGGCATCCACTCCGGCCTCCACAAGGGCCCTCATGCGCTGGAGCGTGTCGTCCGTGACGCCCACTCCGGCAGCCACGCGCAGGCGCCCCTTCTGGTCCTTGCAGGCCATGGGCTTATCCTTGGCCTTTGTGATGTCCTTGTAGGTAATGAGTCCAACCAGATGGTTCTCTTCATCGACAACGGGCAGTTTCTCTATTTTGTTCTCCTGCAGTATCTGGGCTGCGCCGAAGAGATCGGTCTGGGCATGGGTAGTGACCAGATGGTCGTGGGTCATCACTTCATCGATGGGACGGTTCTGGTTCAGCTCGAAGCGCAGGTCGCGGTTGGTGACGATGCCCACCAAATGGTTCTCCTCGTCCACCACGGGTATGCCGCCGATGTGGTACTCGCTCATCAGCTCCAGCGCGTCGGCCACCGTCCTGCCCCGACGTATGGTGACGGGGTCGTATATCATACCATTCTCGGCCCGCTTGACTATGGCCACCTGTCGGGCCTGCTCCTCGATGGGCATGTTTTTGTGAATGACACCGATGCCTCCCTCGCGTGCGATGGCAATGGCCATGGTGGACTCCGTCACGGTGTCCATGGCGGCAGAGATGAAGGGTATCTTCAACTCGATGTTGCGTGAGAACTTGGTTGTCAGATCAACCGTACGGGGCAGTACCTCGCTGTATGCGGGTACGAGCAGGACGTCATCGTATGTCAGTCCGTCCATGACGATGCGGTCTTCAGAAAATGATGCCATAATATCGGATGAATTAAGGATGAAGAGTTTAGAGTCTAGAATAGGTCTCGCTTTCTAATTTGGGCGCGAAGATAACAAAAATCCGCGAAATAGGCAAACCTTATCGGTGCGAATTTCGCGGATTTCGGTAAATTGAGTCCCTTCTGGATACTGAGCCGTCGATTAATAATAGGAGATGGTACGCGTCTCGATGACAGTCCCACGCTTACGCTTGATCCAGTTGCCCTTAGCATCGCGGGCCTGTATGGTGCAGATGGTGACCTGGGGCTTACCGTCGGGGTCGAAGCCGCCTCTGCGGTCGATGCGTATCACCTCGCCTTCATAACTGCGGCGGTAGGTCTCGATGTATCCGCCCTCCATGTCTTCACAGATGTAGTGGGTACGGATGTGGCCCTTGTCGTCATAGGTGAAGCGGTGGAAGTACTCACCGTAGTCGTCGCGCTTGGCTTCCGAGAGACGGCCCTTGTCATCGCGCTTGATGCCACCGGGAAAGGCCATCTTCATATCCATGCCATTCCACTCTGTCCACTGTCCGTTTTTGTCGAAGCGATAGGTCTGGGTGGCACCGTTCAAGGTCACCCGGCACTCGCGCACGTTACCTTTCAGGTCGAAGGAGGCACGGTCATCGGCCCCAGAAGTAGCAGTCCCTGAAGTAGTAGCCCCAGAAGTAGCAGCTTCTGGTTCCGCAAATTCCACATTGTTGAACTGCATGAGGTAGCGTATTCCGTTGATGCGCAGGTCTACCTTGATTGCCAGCAATTTCTTCAGTCTGGTCGGTACGTTCTTTACTGAAACTGATGCAGGGAGTGGTATGCCACTTTGTACTGTAAAGTATGATATTCCTGTACCAACGTATGCTTCATACGAGTTGCCGTCCTCGTCGTACGCCATAGCCTTGGAAATCTCCACTTTCACATCTTGCTCTGACGTAAGCGTAAAGTATTGTGTAGGATCTTCCTTGTAGCGTTTGCACTCTTTCGTCTTGATGCTTATCCAGGGATAGTTGAGGACGGTCTTCGGGTTGTCGGAATTCGGCTGCGGTTCCTTGATGGCTAGGTTGGCATTGGAGAATTCTTTTTTGTGATGATCGCTACTTTCTAGGTTTAGTGTCACCTTGGCGAGCGACTTCACCTCCGCAGGCACGTTCGCCACCACCATTACCACCTTCAGGGGGATGCCCGCAGGCAGATTTATTGACTGTGGAAAATCCTCGTAGAGCAGTTCATCCCTGTATATGAAACGCACACCGTATTTAGTCCCGTCGTCGCCGTAGGCCGAAGTATTGTACATTGTGAAGTGCACCGTCTGGTCTTTCGTTTCGTTGTTCGTCAGCGTGTAGGTAACCCATACGTGGTATCCGACGCGCTCCGGCGCACTCATCCGGGCAGTTACGTTCAGTTGCTGTCCCCACATTGCTCCACACAGAAGCATGGCCACACTCAGAAGGGCTGCTCTCATCATTTTTCTTTTCATAATTCCTTTTCTTTGAGTTTTATCAATATTGTGGTATTATCACCAAGTTATCATAATATGGGGTATTATTGTCGCTGGGTTATCTCCATATTTCGTCAGTTGGCGTTCTCGCTGTAGAACTTGATACGCACCAGGCGGATGTTGTCCTCGTCGTAGTCGCTCAGTTCGTCCAGGGCCTCGTCCAAGTCGTCGGTCTCAGCCTCCTCGAAATAAGCGTAGATGTCCGCAAGTTCGTCCTCATCCATCATTTCGTCCAGATAGTAGTCGATGTTCAGTTTCATCCCACAGTAGACAATGCTCTCCATCTCATCCAGCAGTTCTTCGAACTCCAGGTTGCAGGCATCGGCAATGTCTTCCAGGTCTACCTTGAGGTCTATCTTTTGGATAATCATCACCTTCAGTTTCGACTTATTGTCTTTAGCCGAAGAGCGCACACGCAGGTTGTCGGGCCGGTCTATCTCGTTCTCCTTGCAGTGCTTGGCTATGAGCGCACACACCTCTTTGCCAAAACGTTTGGCCTTACCTTCCGAAATACCCTGAATATTCAGCAATTCCTCTATAGTGATAGGGTACATCGTGGCCATATCCTCCAGTGCCGAATCCTGGAAAATAAGATAAGGAGCCTTATTCAGCCGGCGGGCGATGCTGCGACGTAAGTCGCGGAGCATGGCCAACAGCGTCTCGTCCAGTGCGGCTGTGGATGCCAGTTCATAATCGGCATCCGTGAAGTCGCGATCCTCTATGATGTAGAAGGGCTGAGGTGAACGCATGAAGAGCCATCCGGGATTAGTCAGTTTTATCAGCCCATAGTTCTCCACTTCCTTCCTAAGGTATCCGGCCAGCAGTCCCTGGCGGATGACGGCATTCCAGAAACGTGGTGGAGTATCGTCGCCGATACCGAAAGAAGCTAACTGATTGTGCTTGTGGGCCAGCACCTCCTCCGTACTGCGTCCGACAAGGACATCCACAATATGCGGTATCTTGAAATTCTCCTTTACGTCGCGCACTACTTTCAATACTTTTACCAATTGTTCACCAGCCTCTATGCGCTCATGGGGATGCAGGCAGTTATCACAATTACCACAGTTCTCAACGTTGTAGGTTTCACCAAAATAATGTAGTAACATCTTGCGGCGGCATACCGAGCTTTCAGCATACGCTGCTGTCTCTTGCAAGAGTTGGCGACCAATATCCTGTTCATTCAGAGGCTTACCCTCCATGAACTTCTCCAATTTCTGAAGATCCTTACGGGCATAATACGTGATACAAAGCCCTTCACCACCGTCACGCCCAGCACGCCCAGTCTCCTGATAGTAGCCTTCGAGACTCTTGGGTATGTCGTAGTGGATGACAAAGCGTACGTCAGGCTTGTCGATGCCCATGCCAAAGGCGATGGTAGCCACAATGACATCGATACGCTCCATAATGAAATCGTCCTGTGTTTCGTTACGTTGCTGTGCATCCATGCCCGCATGATAGGGTTTTGCATTTATCTTGTTCACTTGCAGGAATTCTGCCAGTTCCTCCACTTTTTTCCGTGAGAGACAGTAAATGATGCCACTCTTACCTTGATGCTGACGGATGAAACGAACAATATCCTTGTCCACGTCGGCAGTCTTAGTCCGGATGCCATAGTAAAGATTGGGGCGGTTAAAGGAACTTTTGAACTCAGTAGCACCTACCATGCCCAGGTTTTTCATAATGTCGCCCCGAACTTTATCGGTAGCCGTAGCCGTCAGAGCGATGATGGGTGCCACGCCGATATTCTGCACGATGGGGCGTATCTTACGGTACTCCGGACGGAAGTCGTGGCCCCATTCCGAGATACAATGTGCCTCATCGACGGCATAGAACGAAATCTTTACCGTACGTAGGAAATCGACATTCTCTTCCTTAGTCAAACTCTCTGGGGCCACATAGAGCAACTTTGTCCGTCCGTCGCGGATGTCGGCCTTAGCTTTGTCAATCTCGGCCTTCGTCAGGCTGGAATTGATGAAGTGGGCGATGCCGTCATCCTCGCTGACCATGCGGATGGCATCCACCTGGTTCTTCATAAGCGCAATCAGAGGGGAGATGACGATGGCCGTCCCCTCCATCAGAAGCGCAGGCAACTGGTAGCACAGACTTTTGCCGCCGCCCGTAGGCATCAGCACGAAAGTATCCTTACCCGCCAACACATTGCGGATGATGGCTTCCTGGTCGCCCTTAAAGGTATCGAAACCGAAGTACCTTTTCAGTTGTTCTGTGAGATTGCGTGCTTCCAATGGTCAATGATTAAATGCGTACTACCAATTTATCACTTTTCGCCCCGAGTTTCTTACGATTTCACCCTAAGCGCCTTACAAAGTTATAAAAAAAAGCCCCAAAGATGCAAATATTCTGCAAAATATTTTCACCTTTGAGGAAGAAATACCTGACTAATAGCCCAAACGCATTACATACGGAATGCTATGTAGAAACGGGTGGCCGAAAAGTCAAACTTTCGCTTATGGGAACGACTAACGCCGCCGTCCTCCTCATCGTCGTCAGTCCATGTCTTCAGTTTAGCCGAACCCCATTGATGTTCAAAACCTATGCCCCAGCGGTGATAAGCGATATTTGCCCCATAGCGCCACATACCCACATAGCCACCGCTGAAAAAGGCTTTGTCACCCGTAAAGGCCACCCCCGTAACAGTGGGCTGATAGTGGAAATAGAGCGTCAACTTGATTTTGTCGAGCCCTGGTTTTCCTATGGGATAGAAGGGGGCAATCTTTACACTAGGCCCTACACCCGCAACACCCAAGGAGAACTGCATCTTGCCCACGTCGATATCACTCACGCTGAAGTCAAGGCCGCCTTTGTTGTAATCATTAGCATTGTCGTATGCTTCGGCAAAGTAGTCATCTGCGTTGGCATAGGTTCCCTCTGTCGTATTACCCATCATGTTCGAAAAAGAGTCTTTAAGGCCACTAAAAATACCCTTGCCTCCTGAATAATGGGCAAAAGAGGTATCAAACCATGTGACATCTATGCCCAACTTCACCATTCCACCGAATGCCTTCTTGTGAAGGTAAAACGTGCGACGGAAAGAGGTACTGAATGCTAAACCGCTTTTATATTTAGGGTCTCCAGGGTAACCGTGGTCAGTCAGTGACTGCTTGGCGTATGCCAGCATGATAGGCTTAGACTTCCGCCAAATGGCTGCCTGGCGCTTTTCACTGGCATTCTGTACGCTGTCGTTATACATTTTTTCTTGCAGTGCCGTGAGTTGTTGCTGCAGCATCTGCAAGGTGTCCTGACGATTCAAACCGGACGGGACGGTATCCTGTATGTTTGCGATTGGCGGAATACTGTCCTGCTGTGCCCTGCCCGGCAGGGAAAGGCACAGAACCGCCAATAGGACGCTTATGCGCTGTATCTTTTTCATGTCTGTAAGGTTTTAAGGTTTGAAATAGCCGACCGGTACCAGTTGGGCCAACGACACGCCATAGTAAAGGACATTGTCCTCCTCGTCACTCTCCTCTTCCGCATATTTGTCTGCAGCATCATCCATTGCCTTGTCGGTGTCGGCGATATACAGGTGATTGTTGGAGAAATAGATTTGCTCGTTAAACTCTCCATAGACGGGAATTGGATTATCGAAACTATAGGTGCGGAAAGACATATGCATTACTTGTTCACTGGGGTTCGTCCACGTCCATACGCCGTTTCCATTGTTCTCCCCGTAATAATCATAGCGATAGAAATTACCTGAACGTGCGAAGACAAAGTAGCGAATGAACTCCCGCTTCATCTCCTCGTCCGTAAACTTGTAGGTCATCACCAGTTTGTGCGTGTTGCTGTTATAAAGTTTCACCAGCACCTCATTCAACTCCCAGACGTGACTGATTTTCGTAGTCAGCATACTTTCGGGAAGATTGGCCGCACGTGTAGCCGCTACCGTTTCCACTTCACCATTACGACGAATATACAATGTATTGTCCGACACCGTCCATTCCAAGTCCAGTAATGTATATACCCCATTCTCATAAGTATATGTTCCGCGACTGGCCTTACCAGAAGGGGCCGGTGCCTGGTTCCTTTTTAGACCCGGCATGGATATTTTCACCTTTCGGTCTCCCACGGGCATCGTCACTTCAGATTCTGCATCCAGAGCCAGTGGTGCATAAGATTCTTGTTCCACTCCATAGAGCAACTGGTAACTGCCGTCGGGGAAAAACTCTATGGCCGACAACTCTTCACTGTTATCCTCGACCTCAAAATAGGCTGCTTCGGCAGCGTAGGCCTCATCCACCTGCTGCGTGCCATAATTCTTGTCCGTGATGACATACTTCTCCTCCGTACCATCCAGCGTGTCGGTGAGGTCGCCCAAGTCGCACGACTGCGCCAACACGGCCATCACCAACATGACAACGACTTTGCCTTTACGTTTGTTTATGTGCATAAAAAGTCTTTTAATACAAAAAAGGCGTCAACCATTCGTTGCTTATTCTCGATTCTAGGTTACCGCCAAGTGACCATGCGTACAAACAAGCAAGAACAGTTCACGCCCTCCTCGGACGTGAACTCCTTGAACTGCTTGCTCTCGTACGCGAATATTTGGCGGTATTCAGAATCGAGAGAACAAGAGCCAAAAGCTCAGTTATTCAGTAAGACTTTCGAACGGGACAGACGCGCATTCTTGGTTTGTTTTTGAATTTGTTGAATGTTCACACTTGTCCCTATTGGGAGCGATACACCCGTGCATCCCTCTCCCCGTCATCCTTATCCTGTCTGTTTCTTAATTCTAATTCTATTAGTTATTATAGGTTCTGCAATTTCGTCTTTCTATCCTTCTATTGCTTCTTGCAAGAATGAGTTTTCAAGCTGTCGCTGAGCGTAGTCGCGCGTGACGACGAGCTTATCGCCGTGCTTCTTCTCCGAAGGGGCGTCGTACTGGAGCTGCACCATCAGGGTCTCCATGATACTGCGCAGACCGCGAGCTCCGAGTTTGTACTCCACGGCCTTGTCAACAATGTAGTCCAGCGTCTCGGGAGTGAATTCGAGTGTGATGCCGTCCATGGCGAAGAGTTTCACCTGTTGTTTGACGAGCGAGTTCTTGGGTTCCAGGAGGATGCGGCGCAGGGCATCACGGTCGAGGGGATTGAGGTATGTCAGCACGGGCAGGCGACCGATAATTTCAGGTATCAGACCAAACGACTTCAGATCCTGCGGCAGGATGTACTTCATCAGGTTCTGCTTGTCGATGTTGCGCGTATGCTGCACGGAGTTGAAGCCCACGACGTGGGTGTTCAGTCGCTGGGCTATCTTCTTCTCGATGCCGTCGAACGCGCCGCCACAGATGAAGAGGATGTTGTGGGTATCCACCTGCACATACTCTTGGTCGGGATGCTTGCGCCCACCCTTGGGGGGCACGTTCACGACGCTGCCTTCGAGCAACTTCAGCAGACCCTGCTGCACTCCCTCGCCCGATACGTCGCGTGTGATGCTGGGATTATCGGCCTTGCGTGCGATTTTGTCGATTTCATCGATAAAAACGATACCCCGCTCGGCGGCCTTGACATCGCCGTCGGCCACCTGCAAGAGGCGACTCAGGATGCTCTCGACATCCTCGCCCACGTAGCCAGCTTCGGTGAACACCGTCGCATCCACGATGGTGAAGGGCACCTTCAGCAGGCGTGCGATAGTGCGAGCCAGGAGAGTCTTTCCCGTACCCGTAGAGCCGACCATGACGATGTTCGACTTCTCTATCTCCACGCCGTCGTCGTCGGTCTTTTGCTCCAGGCGTTTGTAGTGGTTATAGACGCTGACGGCGAGATAGCGCTTGGCATCGTCCTGACCGATGACATACTGATCCAGGAACTCCTTGATGTCCTTTGGTTTAGGAAGTTCACCGATGGGTTCCGAAAAAGGACTGGAAGTTTTTCGTGCCTGGCTGTTTTCCTGTACAATCTGATAGGCCGCTTCGGCGCAGTCACTACAGATGAAGCCCGTCAGGCCCGTTATCAACAAAGACACCTCACGCTCCGAGCGACCACAAAACGAACAAGTTCTCTTTGCCATTATTTCTTCACAAGTACGCTGTCCACCATCCCGTATTCGCGGGCTTCCTCGGCCGTCATCCAGTAGTCGCGATCGCTGTCGGCCCAGACCTTGTCGAAAGGTTGGTGGGAGTGGTTGGCGATGATGGTGTAGAGTTCATTCTTCAACTTCTGAATCTCACGGGCCGTAATCTCGATGTCACTGGCCTGTCCCTGCGCACCGCCCATCGGCTGGTGTATCATCACGCGGCTGTGGGTCAGTGCCGAGCGCTTGCCCTCCTGACCGGCCACGAGCAGAACGGCGGCCATCGAGGCGGCCATGCCAGTGCAGATGGTGGCTACGTCGCTCTTTATGAACTGCATTGTGTCATAGATGCCAAGGCCGGCGTGCACGCTGCCGCCAGGGCTGTTGATGTAGATGCTGATGTCCTTGCCGGCATCCACCGAATCGAGGTACAGGAGTTGTGCCTGGAGGGTGTTGGCAGTGTAATCGTCAATCTGTGTGCCGAGGAAGATGATGCGGTCCATCATCAGGCGCGAGAACACATCCATCTGCGTCACGTTTAGTTGGCGTTCCTCCAGTATGTAGGGGTTCAAGTACTGGTTCTGCATCGACACCACGTCGTCCAGTGCCATACTGTTCATCCCCAGGTGCTTAGTAGCGAACTTTCTAAAGTCACTCATACAATGATTATTTTTCAACTACGAGTTACACGAATTAAACGAATTAATTCCTCAAATTACGCGATGGCGTATGATGGTTGTTTTTTCAAGAGGTCTTAATTCGTGCAATTCGTGTAATTCGTAGTCTAAAGTTATCTTAGTCCTTAAACATCTTGTTGAACTCGTCGAGGCTGACGGTCTTCTCGTTCAGTTTCACCGTCTCCTTGGCCTTGGCGGCAATCTTCTGCTCGATGGCCTGGCGGACGAGGTTCTCCGTCTGATCCTTCTTCTTCAGCATCTCCTGGGCGTAGTTGTTCAGCACCTCCTCGGGCACCTCCATCATGCCGTACTGGGCAAACTGCATCTTGGTCACCGACTTGGCGGCCTCCAGCACGTCGTCCTGCTCCAGTTTAATCTCGAACTGCTCGGTCAGCTGCTCCTTGATGAGTTGCCACGTCAGTTCCTCCAGGCTCTTCTCGAAGTTGTCGTCGACGAACTTCTCGTCCTTGTCGGGATTGTTCAGGCGCATGATACGCTTCAGCATCTGTTCGGGATACTCCACCTTGCCGATGCGTTCAGTCAGGTACTTGCGCAGGTCAAGCATAAACTTGAATTCGCCATCCTTGGCAAACTGGTTGGCCAGTTGCTCCTTTATCCGTGCACGGAACTCTTCCTCACTCTTCACCTTACCTTCGCCGAAGATGTGATCGAAGAGTGCCTGGGCGACGGGAGCGGGCTGGTAACGTGTGATTTCCTCCACTTGGAAACTGAAATCGCCCTTCATGTCGGCCACTTCCTCCTTCTTCAGACGCAACAGCGAAGCCAACTCCGTCTCATTGTCGTTGTAGGCCTTCGAGGGGTTGAAGGTGAGCACGTCGTTCACCTTGCAGTCGGCGAACTTCGCCTTCTCCTCGTCGTTCTTCATGTAGTCGGGCAGCATGACGGCACCTTCCACCTGCACGCCACCGTCCTTCGGCTGACCGTCAGCATCGAGTTCTGCCAACAGGCCCTTCACCATGTCGCGGGGCTCGTACTTATCAACCTTCACATACTGGCCGTTGCGGCTGGCATACGACTGCACCTGCTGGTCAATCATTTCGTCGCTCACCTCGATGGTGTAGTAGTCCACCTTGTCCTTATCCGTCAGCTTGGCATCGAACTCGGGAGCCAGTGCCACGTCGAAGACGAACGTGAAGTCGTCCTGCATCTCGAAGTCCGTTTTCGGGGTCTTCTCCTCGTTAGGCAGGGGCTCGCCCAGCACGTTCAGTTTCTCGTCGCGGATGTATCCGTACAACTTCTCGCGAATCAGTTTGTCCACGGCCTCGGCCTTCACTTCGGTGCCGAAGCGCTTCTTTATCAGCCCCAGGGGCACCTGGCCTACGCGGAAGCCGGGCATATTGGCCTTCCGGCGGAAGTTCTTCAGTTCCTTCTCTACGTTCTCGGCATAGTCTGCCTTCTCAATCTGCATGGTAATAAGGCCGTTCAGTGCGTCGACCTTCTCGAATGTTGTGTTCATATATCTACGTTATTTATTATTACTCCATAATTGGCTTGCAAAGATACGAATAAGCAAGCGAAAACGCAAATGTATTCGCAGTTTTCTTAACATAAAGAAGAATAAGTAACCCTATAGCAAACACGCAGAAACCCTCCAGTCCATCGGACCAGAGGGTTCCCTTCTCTGAAAAAACGGCGGCTACCTACTCTCCCACCTTGGCAGTACCATCG
>JAFUAH010000008.1 GCA_017464345.1 Bacteroidaceae bacterium | reverse complement strand
ATAAATAGGAGATAGACAACGGCGAATGAACCGAATGAATCGAATTCATCCCTTAACGATTCGTCTTATTCGTTACATTCGCCGACGAGAATAAATGTAAAGTAGATAATAAATAGGAGATAGACAACGGCGAATGCACCGAATAAAGCGAATTCATCCCTTAACGCATTGTTTTATTCGTTACATTCGCCGACGAGAATAAATGTACAATTCGCCGACAAAAGAATATATGGAAGATAAAATATTATATAGGAAGGAATCGTACGAGATTGTGGGCGCAGCAATGGAAGTCCACAATGTCATTGGCTGTGGATTTACAGAACCACTTTATCAAGAGGCTTTAGAAAAAGAATTTCAGTTGAGAGGTATTCCCTATGAACGGGAGAAGATATATTACGTGAATTATAAAGGGAAGATGCTTGGGAAAGAGTATAGAGCAGATTTTGTATGCTATGATAAGATAATCGTTGAATTGAAAGCTGTTTCGGAATTTGTGGAAGAACATTACGCTCAAGTATATAATTATTTAAAAGCAAGTGGATTGGATTTGGGATTGCTTGTTAACTTTGGGAAAAGTAAGTTGGAATACGAACGTATCCCATGTGTCACGAAATGGAATAAATAGAATTAATCTATGACAACTGATGGTACGATATTCGTATAATTCGTATAATTCGCCGACAAGAAAAGCGGCAAATATAACGAGTTAAAGAATATAATTCGCCGACAAGAAAAGAAGAATGAAGATCGGAATCAAAGACCTCCCATTGGACGAGCGCCCTCGCGAGAAGATGATGGCGCAGGGACCTGCCGCCCTGAGCGATGCCGAGTTGCTGGCCATACTCATTGGCAGCGGCAACAGCGAGGAGACCGCCGTGGGACTGATGCAGCGTGTGCTCCACGACTGCCACAACAGTCTGAACACCCTCGGACGCATGACCATCGACGACCTGACGACCCACTACAAGGGCATCGGCGAGGCCAAGGCAATCACCCTGCTGGCGGCCTGCGAACTGGGCAGCCGGCGGCGGAGGGAGGAAGTGGTGGAACGGAAGAAGATAAACAGCAGCATGGATGCCTACGAGTACTTTGCCGACATGCGCGACCTGCCCCTGGAGGAGTGCCGCGTGCTGATGCTTCGTCAGAACCGTAGCATCATCGGGGCGGCGCTTATCAGTAAGGGCGGGCTGACAGGAACCGCCGTCGACGTGCGCGAGGTGCTTCGCCACGCCCTGCTAAACCGTGCCGCGGGCATCGTGCTCTGTCACAACCATCCCAGCGGCAACCTCATGCCCAGCACCGAGGACAACCACCTGACGCGCAACGTTGCGGAGGCCTGCCGTGCCGTGGACATCCGCCTCATCGACCACGTCATAGTGGCCGATACGGGCTATTACAGCTACAGCGAACAGGGGAAAATATAAAAGTTGAAAATTGAAAAATTGAAAGTTGAAATGGACGAACTGCAGATACAAGAAAAGGTCATAGACCTGCTGAAGACGGTCTATGACCCCGAAATCCCGGTCAATATCTACGACCTGGGGCTTATCTACCGCATCGAACTCTCGGACGACCAGACCGAACTGGCCGTCGACATGACGCTCACCGCCCCCAACTGTCCGGCGGCGGACTTCATCATGGAGGACGTCCGGCAGAAACTGGAGACCATCGAGGGGCTGAAACGGGTGGACGTGAACCTCGTCTTCGAACCCGAGTGGGACAAGGACATGATGTCGGATGAGGCCAAGTTGGAAATGGGAATGCTATAAAACTACGAATTACACGTAATCGGCTTGCCGCTTCGCTCGTCGAAGAATTAAACGAATTAGGAACTACACCATGATGATATATGTCGTATAATGTGTACAACAAAGTAATTCGTGCAATTTGTGTAATTCGTAGTCAAAAAAGATAATTGTGGTATAAATGAAGAATATCTATTTCCTGAGTGATGCCCATCTGGGCAGTCTGGCACTGCAGCACACACGCCAGCAGGAACGCCGCTTGGTGCGTTTCCTCGATGAGATAAAGTCGAAGGCAGAGGCCGTGTATCTGCTTGGTGACATGTTCGACTTCTGGTTCGAGTACCGGACGGTGGTGCCGCGCGGTTTCACACGCTTTCTCGGTAAACTGAGCGAACTCACGGACAGTGGGGTGGAGGTGCACTACTTCACGGGCAACCACGACATCTGGACGTGGGACTACCTGACCCAGGAGTGCGGCGTCATCCTCCATCGCCAGCCCATGACCCTCTCCCTGGCCGACCAGACGTTCTACATCGGGCACGGTGACGGGCTGGGCGATCCTGACCCGAAGTTCAAGTTCATCCGTAGCGTCTTCCATAGTCCCATCTGTCAGTGGCTGTTCCGCTGGGTGCATCCCGACCTCGGTATGCGCTTCGGGCTCAATTGGGCAAAACAAAGCCGCCTGTCGCATGGCGACGGCGGCGACCCTCCATATCTCGGTGAGGATAAGGAACATTTGGTGCTCTATGCCAAGGATTACCTGCGCTCACACCCCGATGTGAACTACTTCCTCTTCGGACATCGCCACATCGAGCTCGATCTGATGCTCTCCCACCAGTGCCGTCTCCTCATCCTTGGCGACTGGATTTCGCAGTTCACATACGCCGTTTTCGACGGCGAGCGACTCTACATGGAGAACTACGTGGAGGGAGACACGCAGGTGTAAATTCTACTTTTTCAGGTATTCGGCAACGGCTTCGGCACAGCGCTCGCCATCGACTCCGGCGCTGACGATGCCGCCAGCATAGCCGGCACCCTCGCCACAGGGGAAGAGCCCCGGGAGTGAGATATGTTGCAGGGTTTCGGGCTTGCGGACAATGCGCACAGGGCTGCTGGTGCGCGTCTCCACGCCGATGACGGTGGCCTCGTTGGTGAGGAAACCATGTTTCTGTCTTCCCCATGTTTTGAAAGCCTCTTGCAAACGGTGGCGGATAGGCTCAGGTAGCCAGAAGTGCAGGGGCGAACTGATAAGGCCAGGGGCATACGACGAGTCGGGCAGGTCGTAACTGAGGCGGTTGTTCACGAAGTCCGCCATGCGCTGGGCAGGAGCGGTCTGCCGCATATTTCCTTGTTGCCAGCAGGTGCGCTCCAATTCCTCCTGATAGCGCATCATGCACAGTACAGCCCCCTCCTGACCTCCCCTTAAAGGGGAGGAAAACTCTTCTCCCTCAGCATTTTGAATTTTGAATTTTTGATTTTGAATTTGTGCGATGTCTTCGACACGCACTTCCACCACCATGCCGCTGTTGCTCCATCGTCCGTTACGGTTTGAGGGGCTCATGCCATTCACCACAATCTGTTCGGGGCCGCTTGCCGCTGGCACCACGAAACCACCCGGGCACATGCAAAAACTATACACGCCGCGCCCGTCCACCTGCTGCACCATGCTATATTCGGCGGCAGGCAAGTAGTCACCGCGCCCCCGTTTGTTGTGGTACTGTATGCGGTCGATGAGTTCCGCAGGATGCTCCAGTCGCACGCCCACGGCCAGTCCCTTTGCCTCCAGGGTGATTCCATTGTCGTAAAGCCACCGATATACATCGCGTGCCGAATGACCTGTAGCGAGGATGACGGGCCCGTGGAACTCCCGTCCGTCGGCGGTTGTAATGCCAACCACAGAGCACTCCGAGGAGGCAGAGGGCACAGAGGGCGTAGCCTCATTTTGAATTTTGAATTTTGAATTTTGAATTAGTAGCCTGCTCATGCGCGTCTCGAAGTGTACCTCGCCACCACAGCGCAATATCGTCTCGCGCATGTTCTCGATGACGCGTGGCAGTTTGTCCGTACCGATGTGGGGATGGGCATCGCTGAGGATGCTGGGACTTGCTCCATGCTGACAGAACACGCGGAGAATCTTTTCCCCGTTGCCACGTTTCTTGCTGCGTGTGTAGAGTTTGCCGTCGGAGTATGCACCGGCGCCGCCCTCGCCAAACGAGTAGTTGCTCTCAGGGTCTACGCGCTGTTCGGGACGGATGCGTGCCAGGTCCTTCTTGCGGTCGCGCACGTTCTTGCCGCGCTCCACCACGATGGGCCTTAGACCGAGTTCAATCAGGCGCAGGGCAGCAAACAGTCCACCAGGGCCTGCACCCACGACAATCACCTGCGGACGGTCGCTCACGTCGTGGTACTCCACGGGCGTGAACTCCTCCACGGGTGGCTGTTCATTAATGAAAACACGTACGGACAGATTGACATAAATGTCGCGCTGCCGTGCGTCAATGCTCCGTTTCAGTGTCCTGACACAGGTAATCGTCCGCTCGTCCCATCCCTGTTCGCGAGCCACGTATCGCCGTATCGACTGCTCATTGTAAGCGTCCCTCGGCGTTATCCTCAGTTGCAAATCCTTCGTCATATTTTCAACTTGGTTGTTTAGGGGGTTAGTCGTTTGGTCGTTTGGGAGATGTTCAGTTCACAGTTCATAGTTCACAACTTAACTTTCAACTTTTCAACTTTTCAATTCTTCAACTTTTCAACTTTTCAATTTTTCCATTACACCAGCCTCACATCCTCGATGTGCTTAATCTCTGGCTCCGCCATGTCCTGTGCTACGATGGAGATGATGTCGAAACGGGCATGAAGGTCGAGATGCTTGTATTTGATGTAGTGGTTGATGGCCGAGAGCAGGTTACGTTTTTTCTGATAATTTACGGCCTCGTAGGGTTCCCCGAAATCGTTTGTGCGTCGGGTTTTCACCTCCACAAAAATCACGCTGTCCACATTACGTGCCACGATGTCGATGTCGCGATGCCCCGACCGCCAGTCGCGTTCCAGTATGCGGTAGCCCTTGCTTTCCAGATAGTCGGCCGCTACCTCCTCGCCCCAACGGCCGAAGTCGTTGTGCGACATAGAAGGTGTCACCCTATGGGGTGTCGGGTAGGGGGGCATACTCTCGCGCAAGATGGAGGGCTGTTGCGTTTCCTCGGCCTTTTCAGCCTCGGCGATGATGCCCTTTACCATGTCCTGATACATTCGTCCCTGCTTGTCTTCGGGGTTGCGGTGCAGGGCTTCCGTCAGCAGGGGCATGGCCTTCAGTGCATTATCTACCGTAGGTTGCTTTCGTACTTCTGCAAAAGCACGTTCCAACAACCGATGGGCGAGGCTGGGCTGCGGGGGATTCTGCCAGTCTGCCTCTGTCAGGTGTTCCACTCCGTACCACTCCAGAAAGTCGAGCATACAGAACGCCGGCACGTCTTCGTTCAGTCGCAGGGCGTTGTACAACAGGGCGGCATGTACGCGTCCGTCTTGGTCGTCGATATTCGGTGCCACGCGCAGCAACGCCTTGAAAATCTTCACGGCCTCCTCGTGTCTGTCTTCCAGCAATCTCTTCTTCAGGATGTCGTTGGCCGTCCAGAACATGCAGAGCGTCGTATATTTCCCCTTGTGCACGGCATACATCGGTCGTATCGCTTCGTATGCTTCCTCAATGCGCCCCTGCCGTCGTAGTTCGAATATGTCCCGGACTTCCATGCGGTAATGAATAGATTTGCTTACAAAGATACGGCAATCTGTGTGAAAAGGCAAATAATATTTGGATTTTTACTTGCCTCTTCGTATCTTTGCCCTGACTTATTGAACAAACGAAGCGTTATGCTCGTTCTTGCAACTGGAAACGTGAGAAATTTTCAATGATAGCAAGAGGGCCTAATGGTTCGCGCGTATGGCGTGGACTGTTCTGCTGCATCTGCTATCAAGGTAATTCTCACGACCTCCAGTTGAAGACGTGGTATATCAGTACCACGCTTCTTACCTTAAACGGCCTTATGGTACTGGAGGCGCAAATGGGAAAACATGGAACAAGCACAAAAAGAAAAGATGCTGGAGACAGGAAAGAAAATCGGGAGCGTTATCCTGAAAGTAGTGGTGACGATTGTGCAGAAGATATTCGGCATGATAGGTTCGATATTGGTGTACTTCGGTCGTTCATTATCAGACAATAGCAAGCATTGAGGAATATGGCAAGCGTATGTATATTGGGGGCTTTTCCGCTTAACGTGTTCACGTGGGCTTTTTCTACGCCGACGCATGTAGCCCATGCCATAGGGCTGTTGTTGGCTATAGTCCTGTATGGCTTTATCGTGAATGAGGAGGAAAACGTTGCATCGGCCAGGAAAAGTGGTGCTGCGCTCTTCTGGCGCTTGCTGTTCTTCCTGGGCTTGTGTGGCTGTGAGATTTATGCCTTTGGCATTGGGCACATGGATCCAACGTGGTATCTCTCGTCCATCAAGTCTTTCTTCCTGGGGCTGCTCTATATAGCGGTGTTCGCAGGCGTGTTATATACTCAGTTCAAGTCGCTATGGGCAATGACTGACTCCTGCGCCGCCATAGGTGGTTTCTCGGCCAACTACATGATTGGCGGTGTGGGCGTGGTGGTAACGATTCTCACCTGGATAGTACTTTCCTTCACCCACCACGACGAGATTCGCTATGCCGCCTGGGTGTTAGGGGTATCACAGGTGCTCCAACTGCTGTACTTGTTGATTACCTGCGTGAGCCAACGGGGCAATCTGCTGATGGCCTTACTCGCCTTCCTGATTTATGCAATGGGGATATCGGTATTCACGTTCACACTGGTCAAGGTGGTCATGCTGGCCATTGTGGCCGTATTGGTAGGCATTGTGTTTACAGGTTTTGCCTCGGGCACGGTCAAAGGTGCACTTTCGGGCGGCAGCAATAAGAACGGTTCGTCCGAAATTCCCTGGATTAAGGAACCTACCCGGCACATCGACCACGATACCGTGGAGACGGAGTCTGGCATACGCTACAAGCGAGTGAGAGAGGGACTCTCAAGCGAATGGGTGCGTGAAGACCTCATGTGAACAAAAAGAAGTACGACAATGCAAGACAATAATGAACTGAATAACGAACAGGGAGAGGAAATGGTCGCTTTCTATGGAGGATATGACGACAATGCAGAGTTGCAAGGATTACTGCAGGGGCTGGCTACTGCCCCCAATGTGCCTGACGACATCTTCTCCCATTTGAAGATAAAGAAGGTGCACCGCTATCACGTCCCGGTCTATGTCTGGAATCTGGTAGCCACGGGTACTGTGGAGTCGGGCGACAAACTCTATGACTTCAATAAGCAGATGACAGTCATATTCCCGGGTTATCGCGAGGGGGATGTGCCCAAGGAGTTGCAAGTCCCGATGTTTGTCACGGACGAGGATTGTGCCTATGATGTCCATCCAGTGAGTTACCTTACCGACGAGTCGCACGTATGGACAAGTATGGCCTTCGACTTTGAGGAGGAAAGCGTGGTAGAGCAGAAGTATGGTAAGGCCGTGGGAGGTGAGATGGCTCGCATATTGAAAGCCTGGTTGAAGAAAGAACAGCATCTGAGTGATGACATGAACTTCCGTCAATATAATATCGAGTTCGATGCCGATGAGTCGGAAGCACCCAGCAAATTTCCTGCCTATCATCCCGTTTCCGTGATTCAATATGAGTATAAAGACCAGCGCTTCGAGATTGTCTATGATTGTAACGGGTTGCGCGCCGAGGCCGGAACGATGCCCGTAGAAGCGGAGGCTAAGGGAGTGGAGGACTTCTATAACAAGCGCAAGACGGCTAGCCTTGTCGGCATGGGGGCTGTTGTGTTGTTCCACCAGCTTGTGTGGGGACACTGGTTGCTGACGGGGATTTTGCTGCTGGGACTATTGGGCTTATGGTATAAATTCCGCAGTGAGTTACAGGGCATACAGGCCGCTGCTTCCGACGTTCGCTTGAAGCAGTTGGAGGCACTTACGGACGAGGAGTGTAAGGCTTTGCTCGAACTTGAGGATTAGCCTGTAGGCAGTTTCTCTATAACAGGCGAAAGCCCGCTGGCGGATTCCACCAGCGGGCTTATTGAATTTGATAAAGGCCGTTTTATGCTATTATTTGCCTAAATAGCCGTATAGCCACCATCTACGGGCACGGCGATGCCGTTGACGTAACTGGCGGCAGGCGAGGAAAGGAAGATGGCTGCAGCATCCAGTTCACCCTCGCGTCCGTAGCGCTCCATGGGGATGGCCCCCTTGGCGTACTCACGGAACCAGTCGGAGTCCAGCGTGTCCTTGGTCAGCGGTGTCCAGAAGTAGCCCGGGCAGATGCAATTCACCGTGATGCCCTGCTTGCCCCACTCGGCGGCCAGGGCGCGTGTCAGGTTCACCACGCCGCCCTTTGCTGCATGGTAGGGCGAGGCAGGTGCTATCTTGTTGCCCACCAGACCGTACATCGAGGCGATGTTGATGATGCGTCCGTACCGGGCCGGTATCATGGCCTGCTTGGCCACGGCGCGTGCCACCTTGAAGGTGCCGAAGAGGTCTATCTGCATCTCGTTCTCGAACTGTGCGTCGGTGATGTCCTCAGCCGGTGCCACGGCTCCCGTGCCGGCGTTGTTGATGAGGATGTCGATGCGACCGAAGTGCTCCAGTGCCTGGCGCACCACCTCGTCCACGTTCTCCGTACTGGTCACGTCGCAGCGCAGGGGCAGCACCTCCACGCCGAAGTCGCGGCGCAGTTCTGCGGCCACTTCCTCCAGTTTCTCCATTCGCCGTGCGATGGGCACGATGTTACACCCTTGGTTGGCCAGTGCGCGTGCCATCTGCACGCCCAGGCCGCCCGAACATCCCGTCACGATGGCCACCTGGCCCTTCAAGTCAAAATAGTTCTTCATAATTGTAAGATATGTTGTGTATAAACTTAAGTTCCCCTAATATGGCAAATATGAAATTATCGAAGGCAAAATTACGAAAAGATGATGAAAAAAATGCCTTTTGACGTGATTATTTGCCGTATCTTTGCGACTAATAAGTGAAGCATACCCAAAATGGAAGCAAAGGAACAGGATTTTACGGCCATCGTGGAGGAGTATCGGGAGACGATACAGACCATCTGCCTGATGTATGCCCGCGACCGCGAGGAGGCCGAGGACATGATGCAGGAGGCACTGGTAAACCTGTGGAAGGCACGCGAGACCTTCCGTGGGGAGAGCCGGGTGCGCACGTGGGTATGGCGGATATGCGTCAATTCTTGCGTCTCGTATGCCCGCAAGTATCGCCCAAGTGGTGAGGAACGGCCTTTCGACCTCTCGGGTCTGGTGGCGGAAGGGGAGGACGACGAACTTATCCGTCAGTTGCACGACCGCATCCATCGCCTCCGCCCCTTCGACCGTGCCCTTGTGCTGCTGTGGATGGAAGACTTGAGTTATCAGGAGATTGGCGAGATTCTGGGCATCACGGCGCATAACGTCGGGACGCGTCTCTATCGCATCAAGGAGCAACTGCGCCGCATGTCGAACAATAAAGAAACGGAATGATGGACACACGAACAGAAAAAGACGAATTGCAGGAGTTGAAGGCAGGGATGGCCGTCCTGAAGTCGCACCTCCGTCGGGTGGACATGATGCAGAAGGAACGCTTGCGTGCCTCCATCGTCCAGTCGGCTCGCGAACTGCGTCCCTCGCTCCTGTTGTTGGGGATAATGCTGGTCGCTCTCGTTGCGCTGATATACTCACTTATTACGGAGTGGCAAGACATGACCACCCGCCAGTTCTGGGTCATGTTGGCTGTCGCCGTCGCATTTTCCTGGACAGTGGGTAAATTCTGCTATGTCGGCTGGCTGTTCTTCCGGTTGAGTCGTCAAGAAGCAACACTTAGAGAAATGGTAAGCATAATCCACCGTGCAGAAAAGTATCGTTATGAAATTACGCTCCCCGAATATTCTTGGCTTGTGCCCATCCTTACGACCCTGATGATTTATGTCCTTACGGATGAATTTGCCCTCTCGCCTTTCTGGAAAACAACGGCGCTGGTGTTCATTCTACTTCTTTTCATTCCCTATTTCTACTTCTCTGACCGTACATTAAAGGAGAAAAAAAGAAAACTCACTCAAATCACGGCAGACTTGAGTGAGTTGCAAGGGATGGAATAAAGGAAATGTTTATTTTAGGCTTTATTGAAGGGCATACACTCGCACGTAGTCGATGAGGTATTCCAGAGGGAAACGGCTGTCGTCGGGCGTTCCGCCGTTCTCGCCCAGAGCGAGGTTGAGGAGGATGTACATGCCGAAGTCCTCGATGTCGTTAGAGAACGGATTCATGCCCTTGCCGTCACCGCCACGGTTTGTCGTCTGACTGAGGTCGGTGGTGTTCAACAGTTCGTCGTCGAGATACAGGCGGATGAAATCCTCGTCCCAATCCATGCGCCAGACGTGGAACTTCGCTGCCCAGTCGGCATCCTTCTCCGTGAAGTGGGAGAGGGGAGCGACGACCGAGTCCCAGACGGGCGTGAATCGTCGTTCGCCGGCCCAACAGGCGTTGGCGAGGATGGAGGGTACGCCCTTGGCGATGTAATACTCCATCATGTCTATCTCGCCGCATGAAGGCCACCCCCAGCGGTTGCCAAGTAACCAGATGGCGGGCCATGCGCCCGAGGCTGTCGGTATCTTGGCACGCACCTCCACGCGTCCGTACTTGAAGTGGAAACTTCTCCTTGTCGTCAGGCTCGACGAGGTGTATTCCGCCTGTCGCCTTGCCCGTCGCCAGTCGTTGGAGCCCTCCTCGTAGCGCGGATTCTCCACCACCTCGCGCCGTCCTTCGATGACGAGCACGCCGTCCCGCACCCGCGCATTGTCGGGCTGATACCATTGCAGTTCGTTGTTCCGCACGAATCCACGTTCATAGTCCCACCGCTCGTCGGGCTTCCCGTCGCAGTCGAACTCGTCCTGCCACACCAGCGTGTAGCCCTCGTACTGATTTACGTCGCTTGTCGGCTGATAGTCGCCATCGCCATTGGCTTCGCCTTCGAATGTCGCGACTCGGCCAATCGTGCAAGCCCGTTGGCTCTCACTGTTCCATTCGTTTGCCATTGCCGCGAGGGGAAAAAGTAGGCAGACAATCCCTATCCCGATATGTCGTTTAAGTTCCATTATGAGATAAATTTGGGCAAAGATACAAAAAAGTTGGTACGAAAGGGAGTAATATGAATTATTTTCACTACTTTTGCCTCGACTTATTGAACAAAACGAAGCGTTATGCTTTGCTTGCCCATTGGAAACCTGAGAAATTTCTGAAAAGTAGTGCAAGGGAGTGTAATGGTTCGCGCGTATAGCGTGGACTGCATTACCATTCGTGCTACTTAGGTTTTCTCAGGACCTCCAATGGAAGAGTGGGTGTACAGTACCACGCTTCTTTACGTTAAAATTAAATGTCTTCGAGGTGCTGGAGGACAGAATGAGATAGAATTTATGAAATGTAGGACCCTGTCATTCTATCTGGCACTCATGATGCCTGTAATTACAACTTACGCACAAATCCTGTCAGTCGAAGATACCATAACAATCTATGAGCATGGACATGAACAAGGAAAAATATCAATGTGGGACATCAACAACGATTCCCTATGGATACTGGTTGAGCATGTGGTCGTAGATACGGCAAAGATAGAATCTATGGTCATAGAGGCGGATAAGGAGAAAAGAGCCAAGGCTGATTCCATCATGCAGGCCGAACGATTAGGATATGAATCACAAATGGCAGTGATTGAGGCTCTGATGGAGCATGAGAAGAAAAAGACCGTGGTGGATGACGAGAAACAGTTAAAGACGTTGATGTGGTATAGAGACCATGCAAGTATGTCGGAGTCTGCAAGAAATAAAATAGACAAACACAAAGTGCCTAAAGGGCTATCAGAGTGGTATTTGTTGGATGCTCGTGCAGAACTACAACAGAAGGTAACCCAAGTCAGGGACCCATATCAGCCTGCCACATGGTACGATGCCTACCCTTACGAGAAACTCTATCCGAAGAAAAAGGTACATAAGCGCGTCCGCAATCCTTATTGCGTTGATAATTATCTTAATGGATATTTCTCGGCGAGTAGCATGGACTCCAAGAAGTGCTACTACTTTAATATGGTGACGGGATGGGAGTGGGCTGAACGGGAAAAGGCAGAACAGAAAGAAGAACACTATCCCATGAATCTGCATTATAGTTGTTATCCGACGCATCCGGAATATCGATTCTCTGGGAATGAGGTTTACGACAAACAAGGAAAACTTGTCAGAATAACATGGATAAATGGAGGCTATTTATATTTTGGAGAGTATAAGAAAGATATCAAGAAGGAACTACTTGAACAACTTTGCAAGCGTGACTTTCTTGCTAATAAATATGACATCGATAGTGCGAAGAAAGAGACCCTTACGGCCTTGTCTATACGGTATGAACTGGCAAATGCGGTGGATGCACGTTTTGAGAGATACGTGAAGATGGCCAAAGAGGCACGTGACGAAAAGGTTAGCGCGACTTCATTGGAACAATACAATCGCGCACAAAAGAAACAAACCGAAGCCCTGAATGTCTTAATGGAGTACGTGCAGAAGGAACGGGAACCACAGGCATTGAAGTATATCGCCCAACTGGAGGCTGACCACAAGGATGACTTCAAGTATCTATACAAGATAGAACGCTTGGACGGCACGACATTTAAGTGTTATTGGTTAAACTCTAATCTGGAGTGTGGCTGCATTGCTAAAATAGCATGGAAGAACGATGGGCCATATAAATCCCAATATACAATAGAACTACTACCCCATGAAGTAGTAACTATTAGGAGGTAAAAATTCTCGCTATTAGTCAGCCTGGGTTCTCGCTAATAGCCAACTTCCTTTCTCGCTAATAGCGGACTACCCCTGCTCGCTATTAGCGAGCGAAGTTGTTGGCTAATAGCGAGGAATCCGGTGCGCTAATAGTTAGCACACCCTCTTCCCTAATAGTGTGTGGCGCGACGGGCTAATAGCAAGACGATTCGTGGACTATTAGTGAGGGGAGTGGTGCTTATATAACGCACGCAGAGGAAGGTCGACGACCTTCCTCTGCTACTATAATAACGTGCGTTTTTATGGATGTGAGTATATTCATCCATAAATCATAGATTTAGTCCTATCCACATTACGACGGAAGATGGGGCTGCGGATGGCTCCGTCTTCCACAAGGTCTACTTCACGACCGAGCAGGGCTTCGAGGGCATATTTGAGGTCGAAGTAATTGGTGAAGTAGTCGGTAATACCCTCTTTGTCAAAGTCCACGAGCAAGTCGACGTCGCTCTCGTCTGTAAAGCGAGGCGTGAGCACAGAGCCGAAAGCATAGAGTTGGCGGACTCCATGTTTCTTGCACAATTGGGCTATGTTCGGTTGGACTTGATAAAGAATGGTATTCATGTGTTTTCTCTTTCTTGGTGGCAAATGTACATAAAAATCGCGATATAGACCAGTCTCGATAGAAGAATTTGAGTTTTATATGAAAGAATAGTACAAAAAACTTGTCGGAGTATGGGAGGAATGTCGGATAATTTTCTTACTTTTGCCTCGACTTATTGGAAAAACGAAGCGTTATGCTCGTTCTTGCTAATGGAAACGTGAGAAACTTCTAATGCAGCAAAGTTCGGAGTGTAATGGTTCGCGTGTATAGCGTGGACTGATTTACACCATTCGTGCTGCAAGGTAATTCTCACGACCTCCATTAGAAGAGTGGTATATTCAGTGCCACGCTTCTTTACGTTAAATTTAAATGTCCTTGAGGTGCTGGAGGACAGAATGAGATAAAATTATGAGTTCTGTTCTATTGATTGGAATCGTAGTGTGTATGGCCCTGTTGCTAATAGGGCTGGTGATGGCATTTGTGAAGGCTCCCAAGCCGTTCTCCCTGTTGCAAAAGGTGGGTATGCTTGTAAGTGGAATTGCTTTGGTGTCAGCGTTGTTATTCCCTATTGCATCCCTCTATGGAGGAATACGTAAGTTTAATCTATTGGGCACTTTCCAATGGCTCATGGAACAAAGCGAACGTGAAACTTCGATACTTTGTGAGTATGATTTCTTTGCAGTGATAGTGGTTGCCCTTCTTGTCTTCACGCCTCTGCTTAGTGCAGCCCTTTATTGTTGCAATCGGGGTAAGGCATTGGCTGGCGTACTATTGCTGTGTGCTCCCCTATATCTGACCCTGATATTTAACTTTTGTTCCTCGTTAGAGGGTACAAGCCTTGCGATTGGTGGCATCGTTCCTCTAGTGTGTGGGCTTGTCCTTATCGTCTTGCCTTGGTTTGTCAAGGAGAAAGACGGACATCGGCAGACGGACGGCAGAACGGTGTGGTGCCTCTTTGGGGTAATGGCTCTGGTGACGTTGGTGCCAGCGATGTTACTTCAGTACATGATACATTCAGCCGAGGAAATGAAGGAGAGAAGGAAAGAGAGCGCAAGAATGGAATGGGCAGAGCGGGAGGAAAGGGCAGAGGCCGAAGTTGCAGAGGAGGCTGCCCCCGTGGATGAGACTTTCATCACGGGTGACCTCAAACGCTTTGCGTCATTGAAGGTTGCTGACCTTGATAATAGTGGTGCCGTATATGAATATCAAGACGAGAAGGAATATAGGATTCAGATTGTGTCAGACCACGGAAGTATGGTCATAAGAGCCTATAGGCAAGGTTCCGATACCCCAGTCTATTTGGATGCAGGGACATTCTTCGACGACATCTGTGATGGGTACGACGAGGTTAGTAGCCTTTGTGAATATGGTTTTGCCCAGCACGATTTTGACCATGATGGTGAGGACGAACTGATTGTGGCAGCGCGAATCAATTCCGAGACTTGGGGCAATCCCATTGTTGTGAATGTCTATCGCATGAAAGATATGTATTGTTGGTCGCTTCCTGCGCCGCGTGACGATGACGGTAAGGCTATCCTCTATGGCGTGCCCGTTGTTCGTGTCGTCGGAGACTTGATTGAGATAAGAGAAGCAACAGATAACATCAACATTGCCACCTATTCATTGCAGGAGGGGAAAAGGTTTGTTTGCCTGCATACGGAGAACGTCAGTAACTACGGCTCATAGAGATAGCATATATTAAGATACTTTCTTTTATAGTGAGTAGAATGGTTTTATATAATGCACGCAGAGGAAGGTCGACGACCTTCCTCTGCGATTACAATATTTCGTGTGGTTCCTTTATAACCGTTTGATTTTCTCAATCTCGCCCGTTTCGGAATGGCGATGATACCATTCTGCATACAGACTATCCGCACCAAAATTGATAATCATACCATAGGGGAGGTGAGTAAGATTCATATAATTCCAAAGTTGGCGTCGATGAGGGGTATCGATATGTGCAACGGCCTTAAGTTCCACAATAATATTTTCATTGACGACTAAATCCATACGGTAGGCCTGGTCTAATGGAACGTCGTCCCAGAACATCGGAAGATAGGCTTGCCGCTCCACTTTGTATTCTTTCAATTCCAATAGGTATTTTAGCGCAGCCTCATAGGCCGACTCCAATAGACCTGGCTTATATTTTCTGTGTACTCTCATGGCTTCGCCTGTGATTTCGTGGAAAAATGCGTACCGCTTATTATATTCTGCAATTAAGTCCATATCTTTAAGTGTTTAAGCACGCTTCGCGTGGAAATTATTCAAATTCTCTTCAAATTAAACAAATTCTATATTACCTTATTCTAATACGATTGTAGAATTTGAATTAAATTTGTTGAATTTCCACCCGTTAGGGTGCTATTATCCAAATAACTCCCTCACTGCCTCGGCGACGCGATGGACGGGGACGAGGTCGAGTTTCAGGTCTTTCCGATTGATGCCCTTTAATCCTTGGGCGGGGACGAGCATGCGACGGAAACCGAGTTTCTCGGCTTCGGCGATGCGCTGCTCTAGGCGGCTGACGGGACGAATCTCGCCCGAGAGGCCCACTTCGCCACATAGGCAGGTGTCGGCATCGATGGCGGCATCCACGTTGCTCGAAAGGACGGCGGCAATGACGCTGAGGTCCATGGCTGGGTCGGTGACGCGCAGGCCGCCGGCGATGTTCAGGAATACGTCCTTTTGGGCAAGTTTGAAGCCGACGCGCTTCTCCAGTACGGCCAGCAACATGCCCAGGCGCCGGTTGTCGAAGCCCGTGGCCGAGCGTTGGGGGGTGCCGTAGGCAGCGGTTGAGACGAGAGCCTGTGTCTCAATCAAAAGCGGACGCACGCCCTCTATGGCCGAACAGATGGCTATGCCGCTCAAGCCCTCGCGCCCTTCCGTCAGCAGGAGTTCGCTGGGATTTGAGACCTGTCGCAGTCCGCCTTGCAGCATTTCGTAGATGCCCAGTTCGCTGGTGCTGCCGAAGCGGTTCTTCTGGGCGCGCAGGATGCGGTACATGTAGTGCTGGTCGCCCTCGAATTGCAGGACGCAATCGACGATGTGCTCCAATACCTTCGGCCCGGCCAGCGTGCCCTCTTTTGTGATGTGCCCGATGAGGATGACGGAGCAACCGCCCGACTTGGCAAACTTCAGCAACGAAGCCGCGCACTCGCGAATCTGACTGAGGCTGCCCGGAGACGATTCCACGCCCTCCGTCTGTATGGTCTGTATGGAGTCGATGACCACGAGGTCGGGTTGCTCCTCGGCAATGTGCTCGTAGATGGCCTCGAGGGAGGTTTCGCACAATATAAGCAGACCCTCCCCCTTCCCCTCCCTTGTAGGGTGGGGAGTAGATACACTCTGAGGCTCAGTAGTAAATACATCCTGCCCCCTCCCTACAAGGGAGGGTTGGGGGAGGGTCTGTAGCCTATCGGCACGGAGTTTTATCTGTCGGGCACTCTCCTCGCCACTGACGTACAGAATCTTCTTGTCCTGAAGTCGCAGCACGGTTTGCAGAATGAGGGTACTCTTTCCGATGCCCGGCTCGCCGCCCAGCAGGACGAGGCTGCCCTCGACCAGTCCACCGCCCAAGACGCGATTCAGTTCCTGATCGCCCATGTCAATGCGTACCTCGGCATCAGCCTGGATTTCATGCACGGCGATAGGTCTGTTCTGCGGTGTTTCGCCGAGCACCATTTTGAATTTTGAATTTTGGTTTTTGGATTGGCCTCCGCCCACTCTTATCTCCTTCATCGTGTTCCACTGACCGCAGGTGGGGCACTTGCCCACCCACTTCGTCGCTTCCTGTCCGCATTCCGAGCAGACGTACATAGTCTTGTCCTTTGCCATGGTGTTACATTTTAGTATTTGCCGACCTCGAACTGATGCGCTTGCCCTCCTTCGTCCAGGTGTATATCCACGAGGCGTTGCGGCTGGTGAACGTGTCGCCGCTGGCCGAGAGTATCTCACCCACGACGTTCACGCCGAGCGAAGTGATGCGCTTGCCCGAAGCATCGTAGATGATGTAGAAACTGTTGCCTTGCTGTATGATGTAGAACGACGCAGTGTAGGCGACGAGCCGCCCCTGACTGGTGCTGAAACTGCGGATGCGCTTGCCGTCCTCGTCATAGACGTAGTACCACGAGCGCGTCGTCTCGATGTAACTGATGCGCTGTGCCCTCATGCCGATGGTGCACAGCAGCGCGATGATGAGTATTATGTGTCTGCGCATGGCCTACAGAGTTTATTAGGTGCAAAGATACGATTAAGCGAGCGAAAACGCAAATCTATTTGCAGTTTTCCGAGCGTGAGTATCTAAGACCTCAGGTCAAAGATGCACTTCTTTCGTGACATAAGCAAGTAAGAGGGTGCATCAAAATAGAGGAAGTCGCCCCAATGGGCGAGTAATCGAGTTGTACTCGCTTGGCTCGTCCAAGAAATCTTACAAATTTAGACAAATCTTTCAAAATAGAAACACTGGAAATCAATTTGTTAGATTTGAACAGATTTGTGGAATTTCTGCGCGAAAGCGCATTCCAAGTATTTTGATACACCCTCTTGCTCTGTTACGTATGGATTATCAGCCAACCGAGGTAGGCGGCGTAGGAGAGCATCATGGCCCATCCTTCCCAGCGCGATAACTTGTAACTGCTGCGCGAGAACTGCCAGAAGATCAGGGTACTGGCCGTGAGCATGGCGAAATCGACAAGGGTGAGCCCTGTGACGGCGAGCGGCTTGACGGTTGCGCACGTGCCAAGAATGAAAAAGATGTTGAAGATGTTGCTGCCCACGACGTTGCCGATGGCCAGTGCGCTCTGTCCTTTACGGGCGGCTACGATGCTGGTGGCCAGTTCGGGCAGACTGGTACCGCCGGCCACGAGGGTCAGGCCGATGACGGCCTCGCTCACTCCTGCCGACCGGGCAATGCCACATGCCCCTTCGACAAACAGTTCCCCGCCGCCTATTAGGGCTACGAGGCCCAGCACGATGTACGCTACGATGCGCATAGACGACATCCGACTGGCCGTACCCTCGTCCCCCCTTTCCCGCTGCTTGGCCAGACTGAACGAATAGGCCAGAAAGACGGCAAAGAAGCCGAGCAGACAGATACCGTCGCCTCGGGTCAGCACATTGGCCGTGCCGCCCGAAACCCAGGTGTCGAGGGCTAAGGCCGCCAGGACAATGCTGGCCAACAGGCACAGGGGGATGTCCTTCTCCACGGTCGCCCTGGATATCGTGATGGGGGAAATGGCAGCCGAGGCTCCGGCAATGACCAGCACATTGAACAGGTTGCTGCCCACGATGTTGCTCGCGCTGAGTGCAGTGGCTGCCTCGTCGTTGGACAGGCATGCCAGCAGACTGACGATGAACTCCGGAAGCGATGTCCCGAAGGCGACTATCGTCAGGCCGATGACCATCTCCGATATGCCGAACCGGGCGGCCAGGCCCACAGCCCCGTCGGTTAGTTTGTCGGCACCCACAAGAACCAGTGCGGCACCGACCAGTGTATATAAGATGAATAGGAACATAATTTCATTTACTATTTAGCCATTTACTATTTACCATTTACATTCATTAAAACGGAAAAAGCAGGGGCAGCACGACGACCATCACGATGCCCATGATAAGTTGGAGGGGGAGACCCACACGCACATAGTCCATGAAAGTGTAGCGGCCAGCCTTCATTACCAAGGCATTGGGCGGAGTGCTGAATGGCGAGGCGAAGCACATGCTGGCACTGACAGCAACGGCAAAGAGGAGCGGGACAGGACTGACACCTGCCGACTGCGCCGAGGCCAGGGCTATGGGAGCCATGAGCACGGCTGTGGCGGTGTTCGAAATGAACATGGTGAGCAGCGACGTGGTGAAGTATATGCCAGCCAGCAGGGCTATAGGTCCCCAACTGCCGAGACAGCCGACAAGCGTCTGTGCCACGAGGTCTGAGGCCCCCGTCTTCTCCAGTGCCACCGACATAGGCATCATGGCCGCAATGAGCACGATGGTCTCCCAGTTGATGGTTTTATAGGCCGCCTCTACGCTGCGGAAACATCGTGTGAGTATCATCAGCACCGAGGCAATAAGCACGGCGGTGACAGGGGCCACGGGGATAAAGTCGAACACCATCATACAGACCATTGCGACCATGATGAGGGCTGCCAATGGGGCTTTGTAGTCGAAGGTGACGCGGGCGGCCTCTGCCAACGGCTGACCGAGCACGACCCAGTATTCCTCGTCGTTGGACAGGCGCCCGATGTTCGTCCACGTGCCCTGTACCAGCAGCACATCGCCTGCCTGCAACTTCACGTCTGGCAAACCGTCGAGGATGTACTCGCTACCTCGGCGGACACCCAAGACATTGATGCTGTACTTGGAGCGGAAGCCAGAATCGCTGAGCCTGCGTCCGACGAACTTCGACTGCTGCAAGAGCACGAGTTCCGCCATGCCGATATCGTAGAAGTCCAGTCCGCTGTCCTCGAAGGACAATGTCAGTCCGCTCTCCTTGGCGAAGCGTGCAGCCTGTTCCTCGGAGCCGGAGAGATAGATGATGTCGCCCTCCTGCAAGCGCACGTCGGGTGTGGCCACCGTCTGCGAGATGTCGCGGAACTTGTCGCTCACGCCCACGAACGAGGGGAGTCGGCTGCGTTCGCGACGCACTTCGAGCACCGTCAGCCCGTAACGCTGACGGATGTCCAGTTCGGCAATGGAGTTGCCGACAATCTGCGATGCCCGGCCTACCACGGCCCGGCTGACACTCTCGGCCACGCCGTATTCGCGCACCAATTGGCTGAGCGACTTGCCACGCCGCGTGTCGTTGTACTTGCCCGTCGATTTATCTTTCAATAGCCAGCGCGACAGTGGCAGCAGGACAATGATTCCCACGGCCAGGCAGATGAGGCCGACGGGTAGGAACGAGAAGAATCCCAGCGCCGGATAACCTGCCTCGCGCAAGGTTTCGTCGATGACGAGGTTGGGCGGTGTGCTGATGAGTGTCATGATGCCCAACGAACTGGCAAAGGCCAGCGGCATGAGCAACCGACGTGGGCTGATGCCGGCCGCATTGGCCATCGACACGACGATGGGCAGCATCAGTGCTACCGTCCCCGTGTTAGAGATGAAGGCTCCCGTGAAGCCCGTGACCAGCATCACCAGCAGGAACAGTCGCAGTTCGGACTGGCCCGCCAGTGTCATCAGTCGTGAACTCACCATCTTGGCCAGTCCCGTCTGCACGATACCGCCACCGACGATGAACAGTCCCGCCATCATGATAACCACGGGATTGGAGAAGCCCGACAGGGCCTCTGCCGGTGAGAGTATGCCGCCCAAGAGCAGAGCGATGAGGGCACAGAGCGCCACTACGTCGGAGCGCACTTTGTTCAAGGCGAAGAGCAAGGCCGTGACGGCCAAGACGGTGAGTGTAAGTAGCATAAACTAAATTTATTATTTTATGAATTATTAAAAGAGTCAAGCGGCAAAGCCGTATTCAAATTACCAGAAGAGACGCGCAAGCACATTGGCTTCTTCGCCCTCGAAGACGAGCACGTCCGTCACGGCCTCGTAGTTCAGGCTCTGGAACTGGAAGAGGCGCACGGCCAGGAAGGCTCTGTCGCGCGACGCGCAGACCTCGGCCATGTAGTTGCCGTAGTCGGCAGTCCGGGGGTGAAAGTCGCCGATGGCGGCAGCCCGTTTCTCGCGTGGCAATTCCAAGATGCGCCTGATGCGCTGGCCGTCTTCGGGTGAATACTCAAGTGTGTCGGCGTCGATGACGCTATTTGTCGGTCTGTATGTCACCGTCGTGCGCAGGCCGAACAGGGATTTGTTGATGCCGATACGGGCATCGGTGCAGATGCTTCCCCACATCCGCATGTTTTTGATATTTGCCATTTTCGTTTGTTTCTTTGTTAGTGATACTATTTTCGTAAATCAGGGAGATAAGAGAAGATAAAGGAAGATAGAAGGAGATATGTGGCTTTGCCACGAAGATAGAGGACGATAGTCTTTGACCAAAGTCTCTCTGGGAGATAGTTGTATTATCTTCTATCTCCTTCTGTCTTCTTTTATCTCCTTCTATCTTCTCTACTACTAACAAAGAAGCCGTCTCAGCGCAATGACATAGCGGAGGCGCGGAGGCGTGGCGGCCATGCGTTGCCGACAATGGCGGCGGCACGGTCGTAGGAGAGGGAAAAGTTGCGGATTAAACGATTTGCCTTTAGCCCATCGGCCTGCCGAGTTCGTAGGCTTTCCGCCGTGGGTGGGCAGCAGGCGTGTAGGACGGGATGAGGCTACGCGATTGGAGGATGGTGCGGACAGACGGGCCGCCACGGGGATGGCCTGCGGTTCTTCGACAAGCGAAGCGGCATAGCCGGTTACCTCTGCCACTTGTCTCAGCCATCCGTCGCTTTGCCTGATTTGTGCCTCGCTCTTATGTGTGCCGTTGGCAGAAAGGTATCGCGCCTTAGCTCCGACATTGGAACCAAGATACCCGCACAATAGCGCGGCGACGATAAACAGACGAGTCAGAAATCTACTCACGAATCCTGCAAATTCTTTTTACGAGTACAAAGATAGTGCAAACCGAGTGAAAAAGCAAGCATTTGTTTGGTTTCCGTTAGCAGATTTTCGTGTGAGAGCCTATTTTGCCCCTTTCCGTCGGTTGCAGTCGCGACAGAGCATCTGGCAGTTCTCCTCCACCGTACGCCCGCCGTCGCGCCACGGCGTGATATGGTCGCCCTCCATCTGCTCTATCTCGAAGTGGTTGCCGCAGAGCGGACAAATGCCTTGCTGCTTCTCATAGACGGCCAGTTTGATGTCCTCGGGAAAGGCGCGAAGGCCCAGCCAATGCTCGTCGCGGGTGAGCACGTAGGGGCAGATGCCCTTCTTCTGTTGCACCTCAGAGTCGATGACCAACTTGCTTATCTCCCTGTCCATTGCAGCCTTGTCCAGCACCTCCCCGTGGAAACGGTCGTAGAGTGCGCCCCAATCCACGCCTTGCATTATCCTTTTGCGCTTGCCCACGTCGAAGGTCGCCGTCACCCAGGTGATGACTGCCGAGAAGTATTGCCACAGTTGCGAAGCATTGGGGTCGTGCTGGTGCTGCGCCATGTAGCCCTCAATGGTTTGCCTGAAACCGGGTTTGCTCTCGCTGTTGGCAATCCATCGGAGTGCTGTTTCCAGGTAATCCTGGCGGATGGGCGAGCCGTTCATCAGGTACTTGCCCATGTTGTAGGCGGCGCAGTTCGACTTCGAGAAGTACCGCTTGGCATCGCTCACGAACGGGCCGGCATACACGGCGTTACGCAGTTCCTGTGCCGTCAGCCGCTCGCCTGCGATGTTGATGGTCTCGAACCATTTCAGTTTCTCCTTGTCCGTCCCTTGGCAGACGTACACCATCAGTTCGTAGTCGAGTATCTGTTCCTGCTCCTCCTTGGTCAGGTTGTGGAAATACTGGAAGTCGTAGGCAAAGTCACCATGCACGTACTGGCACAGGCTTATCGTACGCTGCTGTCCGTCCATCACTTCGTAGGGCACATCGGCATCTTCGTCCCTGCGTGCCCAGTACATCGTGTTCAGGGGGAATCCCTCGCGCACGGTTGTAATCACGGCGTTGCGCTTCTTGTCGTCGTAGATAAACTCGCGCTGATAGGGTGGACGGATGTCGAGCCGACCGCCGTAGCCCCTCACGCCTTGTTCTTCGTTGTCCTCGTAACCGTCGGTCAGTTCGCGGACGGTAATCTTTCTTAATTCTATTTCCATGATATTATTGTTTTCTGCGGATTAGGATTCTTGAATATACACGTTGTCCCTTTACTACACCACAGCCTCCTCTATCCTCTGGATGTGGTTTGTACCCTAATTCCTTTAATATCTCGACGGGAGCACAAGCCCGAGTATTTCCGCTTGCCTGCCATACGATTTCAAATTGATTAGGATTATACTTGTCAAGGAATGTAATAGGGACTCCCATAATTCCATCATAATCAATCGGAATGTTTTGCGTAGAATTGACATTGATTGCATTGTAATTATCATAACCAGGGTAATCGTCTGGATCATATTTTCTATATAAAACCAAATCTTCATACCGCTTTTTCGTTTCAAGATTCGTAAACCATTGCACCCCCGACACCCTTATCATTCCCTCTTTGTGATTACTTGATGTCGCAACATCATTATAAACAGAATAGAAATGTCCTGCTCCTCCCTTAAAGCCATAGCCTAACCAAACTTGATTATTCCTAATTAGGGGAAATATTTCTTTGTAGGTTATCGCATTCTGATTTCCAATTATCAAGAATTTCTTATCATACTTTATCAATTGTGCCACATATTCACGGAAAAGAGAGAAGGGTGGATTGGTGCAGACGATGTCCGCCTGTTTCAGGAGTTCGATGCACTCCGAGGAACGGAAGTCGCCGCTACCCTTGAGGATGGAGAGTACGTTTTTGTCGTTCTGCAAGAGGTACTGCACATCGGCGAGATTTACCACACCGTCGCCGTTCACGTCCGTCACTTCTGTTATCTCCACCTTGTAGGCAATCTTCTTGGGCTCCCCCGTGAAGTCTCCGAAGTCAAGCATTAGTTCATTCCCCTGAACGGGCGACCCATCGTAACAAGTGGCGATAAGTTTCCGCAAGCCCAGCGCATTGAAGTTCAGCGCAAAGTATTTGAAGAAATTCGACTCGTAAGGGTCATCACAATTGCAGAGCACCACTTTGTCGCGGAAATGTCCCCGATAGTGGCGCAGTTCGTTCTCGATATCGACGAGTTGCGTATAGAACTCGTCCTTCTTGTTTCGTGCAGCATTGCTAAGATTCGCATTAGCCATACGCTAAACATTTAAGGCGTATTGCCTATCTTCGGAGTAATGGCCAAATACACAAACAAAGCATGAACGATTCTCATCCATGCTCTGTGGTGTAGGAGACCATTAAAACCAGATAAGTCACGCCCATGCCTAACGCACAGACGCTTGCAACTTATTCTTCGGTTTTAACTTGAAATTTCCTACGTTCCAGAGCATTCCGAATAACAGCAAACGCGTGTTAATATTCCAATAAGATTCCGAGCAGGGCACCTCCGCTGAGTTTCCATCGTCACCTGTTAGGGGAGGCGACTTTATGCCCTCTCGGCCACAAAGATACGACTTTTATTTTACAGGGGAAAAAGATTCGGGAAGAAAATCATCCGCCATCCCGAGTCGGGTGCGCCTGCTCCTCGGGACAGACGGACGAACAATAGGGCACGGACGGATGAGCGTCAGGACGCTATGCCTGTTGCGTCCCGATGCTGAATCGCCGTCATCGTAATGCATCGTTGATATCTTCGTAGTGCATAGACGTTAAGACCTATATGCATAGTTCGTAACCTTTAGGTGCTTGCTGCGTTCATAAGTTTGGAATGTACGTACCAAACTTTGGAACGCACGTCCGTAACTTTGGAATGCGCGTTCATAACTTTGGTAATCTTGATGCAATGGAGTAACTATCTTGCTAAACCATAGATAGTGCTCATTGGATGCGGAATAATAACTTTAGGAAAAGCCAATGTAAGCATTGTGTTTCTTTGTTTACATTGGCTTTATTACAAGTTATCTATAGGTTGTGCAAGGTGAAGTAAGTGGGTGGAAGCGATGGCTCTTGTGATGTCTGCGGGAATGCCTACCTCCTTTGCCCACTTTGGCCAGTTGGCTACGGCATTGATGACCTTCTCGATGATTTCCCGTGGGCGTTTGATGTTCATGTTCGATGCCACGGCCAGGAGGTCGGCACGGGTGATGTCGGTGTACTTCCCGTTAATGGACATCTGGTGCTGCGCTGTCCACTCGCCCTCGGGGTTATATGCCCAAGAAACATCGTAGGCGGGGGAGAGCCGCCATGTGCCCTCGTGGTTCATGAGGAACGATATGTTCTTGGTGTGGTCGTCTTGGTTACGGGCGACGACGTTGAACACCATGCGCTGGAACATCTCTTCGGCTTGCTGGTAGGGCAACCGCAGGCGACGCATGACCTGGAATGCCTGTTCGTAGGAATAGGCACGAAGCAGTTTGTAGTCGTAGTGCGCTAGGCCACAGAGCGTCTGCATGTGCAGTTTTCCGTTGCTCTCCGTGCGGTCGAAGCGGCGTGTCATGAAGTGTGCACGTCCGTTCTCCTCCAGCAGTCGGCTGGGCATCATCTCGATACCTGCCTCGCGTGCCATCAGATAGTAGGCGTACTCGATGCGCCCGTAGTGCTTGGGGACACCAAGTTCTTGCACGGCAAGCGTAGCCCCTTCGGGTCGTCCGATTTCTTGGTTGGTGATGCCGTCCAACTTTAATAGCCAATGCTGAAAGCCCTTCGGAGCATCTACCTGGCCGGAACGAACTTCGCCCGTCTGCCCGTTGTAGGCAATGACGGCCTTCGCGCGCTGTCCGCCTGCCGAAGTGCCCACCTTGATGATGTTCAGCAGGGCCTCCTTGCGGTCGTCGGAGAGGTTGACATTGAGTTGTTCTTTCTGCAAGAGAGCCTCTCGCGCCACTTGCACCAAGGCATCGATTTCTATGCGCGCTTCATGTTCGAGAAAACTGTCCTGTGCCGGCTCGAACTCCAGGGCCCCCATGCTGCGCTTGCCTTGATAGCATAGCCGCTCCACCGGGTTGGCAAAAGTGCGTCCCACGGTGGCCAGCCAGCGGTCGAGCAGTGCCTTTCCGTAGGCATCGGGGAGCGCATCGGCCAGCAAACCGGGCAGACCCATGAAGGTCTCGTATGACAAAGATTGGAAACTATAAGCCTGATGTACGGCCACGGGCATTTGCAGGGGCGCGAGGTCGAGCCCCGCACGTTCAAAGTCGGCATCGTACTCGAAAACGGCAGATTGCTTCTGCTCGTCCCACATCACGATGCCCGCCTTGCGATTCCAGATATTTACATTTGTGAACGTTACTATTCCACAAGAAATCAATGAAGTTTGGAATGTGGAAGTTATTACATTGATTTCTGTGTAAGTCGTTATAAATTAGCCCATTTGCGCTGATTTGAATCGTTTTGGACTTGTGATCATGGACAAATGTTGAGGTTGTTCCGTTACCAAAGTGTTACCTACGATTGTTTGGGTAATATGTGTAGAATCGGGTAATCTGTACAAGATTCTTTGTGCCTCGGAATAATATACATACCCGTTGGCGGAATTAGACAGTAAAAAGAATGTATAGTAAAAAGTTGCGCATATCACAGATTTTTAGTAACTTAGAGCGTCCAACCTTTAAGTTATACAATCTGATTATGTGCAACCTGTACACAAAGTTCGTGAAGT
>JAFUAH010000033.1 GCA_017464345.1 Bacteroidaceae bacterium | reverse complement strand
GCAATGACCTTCTTCTTGGCACGCTCCGTCTGGAACTCCTGTATGAAACGGATTTCGTGGGCAGGAATATGATAGTCCTCTATCAGTTTGCGCTTGATTTCAGAATACACGTTCCAGTCGCTGCCCTGCTGATAGGTGCCAAGGTCGGAGAAGACAAACTGTGTGCCCTTCTGTGCATCGTACTTGTGGTAGTACTCCGCAATCATCTTTGCACAGTGCGAAGCCTTGTTGTCGGGGTGGTCCTCGTAGTCCGGGCTAATCATACGCATATCCAACGCCATCTTTCGGGCATAGTCGGTGGCAATGAGCATCTTTGCCTTTTCCTCCGTCTCAGAGAGTGGCGGGCGTCCCAATATCGTGGCATCGCCTGTCTTGGCAAACTGCATGAGCCGCCTGATGAAATCCTCCTGATCTGGAGTCGGCGGAATGTTATGCAGAATCTCATTCTTCTCCGGCCTGTCCACACCCACGTCCTCCGCAGTGCGATAGTCCGTGATTTCATTATAAAACGCCGCCAATTCGGGTACTTTGATAAAATAGCGGAAACGCTCTTTCTGCACGATGTTGTTGGTGACGTTAAACTCAAAGTCGGTGGTCTTTTTGGCGAAGATGGCCGCCCACGCGTCAAAGCAGCGGATATTCTGTCTTTCAAGTTCTTTCGGACGCAGGTACTTGAAGAGCAAGTAAAGTTCCGTCAGTGAGTTGCTGATGGTCGTACCTGACAAGAAGGTAGCGCCCAAATCCCTGCCTGTTCGTTCCTGTATGGTACGGATAGCAAAGAGCAGATTAAGGGCACGCTGGCTGCCGTCGGCATTGCCGAGTCCCGCCACACGGTCATGACGGGTGTTGAACATAAGATTCTTGAACTGGTGACTTTCGTCCACGAAGATGTGATCGATGCCCATCTGCCGGAAGTCCACGAAGTCATCCGTGCGTGACCTGATCTGATGCTCTATCTTCTCCAGCTTGGCTTCGAGGTTCTTCTTCCTCACCTCCAGCCCCGTCAGCATACGGCGGCTGACCTCCTTGCCCTGCATCTTCAAGGCGTTCAGGTTCTCGTCCACCGCATCCAGTTCCTGTGTAAGAATCTCCTGCTGCATCTCCGGCGACTGCGGTATCTTGCCGAACTGGTCGTGCGACATGATGACACAGTCGTAGTCGTTATTCTTGATGTTGTGGAAGAAACGAACACGGTTGGCCGTGGAGAAGTCCGTCTCCGAGGCGTAGAGAATGCGGGCATTGGGATAGGCCGCCTGATAGGTGGCGGCAATCTCCGACACGTTCGCCTTCAGTCCGATAATCATAGGCTTGTGCGCCAGTCCCAAACGCTTCATTTCATGCGCCGCGATACACATAATCAGCGTCTTGCCCGTTCCGACCTCATGGTCGCAGATGCCGCCGCCGTTCTGTTTGAGCATCCACACGCAATCCTTCTGCGAGGGATAGACAGAGGTGATGCCGTACTTACTGCCGAGGCTTTTCAGGTCGAGGTCTGGAAATGTCTGGTGAGAGCCGTCGTACTTCGGGCGCACAAAGCAGTTGAACTTGCGGTTATACATATCTGCGAGGTTATCCTTGAACTCCTGCGACTGCTCCATGAGCCAGTCGGTGAAACCGTTGCGGATGTCGTCAATCTTGGCATTGGCAAGCTGGATGGCCTCGGCATCGCGCACACGGATGTCGTTGCCGTGTTCATCGTGTCCGATGCACTTCATCATGTTTGGCACAGTGTTGTGCAGGGCATGACGCAACAGGGCAATGCCGTCGCACGACTTGTAATAGCCCTTCACGAAGTACTCATCCGTCACCTTCGCGTTCTTCTTTCCCTCAAACTCAATGTTGAACTCGTCGAGGCTTTCCGTATAGGAAATGGTGATGGGCATGTCGTAGAGCCAGCTCATATACTTGGAATACATGCCGGTAGGTATCCACCGCTCGCCGAAATTGAAGTCCAGGTCGTTGAACTCAATCGGGTTGGGTATCGACTCCTTCAGTGCCTCATACGACTCACGCGCCTTTGCCGCCATCGGATGGTCGGCGTTGTCCTGCAGCCAGAAATCCACACGCTCCATCTTGGCAATCACGTTTCCGGCAATGAACTTGTCACGGATCTGGTATTCCCGTTCATAGGGGTTATAGTAGATATGCCCCTTCAACTGCTCTATCAGTTCATCCTCGGTGCTGTCGGTGAGTGCCGTCATATAGCCGAGATTCACCCCGCCATACTTGTTGAGCGATGCCGAGAGTGCATCGACGGGTGTATCGACGTGCGTAATCTCGTTGAGGGAAAAGGCGACGGGATGGTCGAAGATGTCGGCCTTGATGAACTGCCCTTCCTCAGCCCGCTCCAGTCCCAGCACGTCCCGCCCGCTGGCATCCGTGAGAATCAGTTTAACGTTCCGTTTCTCGTTCAGACAGCCATAGGCGGCTACAAACTTGTCATAGACCTCGTTGAGCCGTTCACGCAGGGGCTTGTGTTCCTCATGGTTGTCCGCCTCGTAGGCATAGAGTTTCTGGTAGGTGTCGCGCAGTTCCACGTATTGGCGCAGTTTCCCGGCATCCCTGTCCGAAACGTCCAGCGGATGGAAGGTCGCACTGTATGGCGTGACACCCCGCAGGAAGCCCAACTGTCCGTTCTTGTCAATGACGACAGAGTTGTCACGGTAGAAAGGCTTGTGCTCTCCTTCAAAGTCCCGTGGTTCCAGAGAGCCATATTTCCTCATCGCCTCCCTGCTGGGGACAAACTTCGGGTCGAGCGTATCCTTCTGGCCTGACTGCCGCAACTGCTCCTGCCTGTGTTCCTCCGCCTTTACCCGCAGGGCTATTCGCTTTTCGGGCGTGAGGTCCATCATCGTCTCATAAAAGCCGTTGATGGGCGGATTGTCCTCCCAATTGATGACCGAATACGGGTCGTCGGGATTGGCAAGCACGGCCTGTTCGGGCAGTATCGCAGCATCGTCCTTGCCCGTGAACATGCTGACGGTCTTTACTGCTTTCTCTTTTGGCTTGGGCTTCTTCTCCGTCTTTTTCCTCTGCTTGGGCTCCACGTGTTCCTTACGCTCCGCCTCCGTCATGTTCCAGAGGTCGAAGAGGGACAACTGCCCGCTTTCGTCAGCCTGCAAGGGCTTTACTTTCTTTTCGGGTTCCTCCGTTATCTCCTCTGCCTCCGCCTCCTGTATGTCGGGAGCAGTGGCAGGGATGGCGGGCATGGCGACCTGCTCACCGGCTCCCTGATAGAGTGACAAGTCCAGTCGTTGCAGGATGTCCTCGTTGAGCATACGGCGCAGGTCGGCGGCAATACCCTCCACACCGCCGTCGTGCAGGTATTCCATGGCGGGTTGTCCATAGGGATTGGTTCCCACCTTGGCGGTAGTGTGTACAATCCTGTCGGGATGGTCTAACATGTAGGCATTCTGCAGAATGTCCGCATCACTGCGCAGCACAGACGACACCAGCAGTCTTTCCTCTCTGGTGTTCTCCACCTTGCGGCTGTCTTTCTGCAACACGATGAGGTCACTGCTCACCTCGGTATTGGCATCCTCCTTGAAGAGATTGTTGGGCAGGCGGATGGCCGAAACCAGACGGGCATGTTTCATCATCTCGTCGCGAATGGCGAGACGGGCACCGTCCAACACGCCTTGCGACGTGATGAAGGCCACGATGCCGCCGTCACGCACACAGTCCAGCGATTTCAGGAAGAAATAGTTATGGATGCTCTTCGCCGCCGCCTTCCTGCCGTAGTCATGGCTCAGCGTAAAGGACGGGTCGAATACCGCCACGTCGCCAAACGGAATGTTGGAGACGGCCAGGTCAAAATGGTTGTTGAAGGGCTGCTCAATCTTCTCAAAGCCCTGCACACGCACCTTCTTGTCCGGGTACAGTTGGCTGAGTATCGTACCCGTCAGCAGGTCTTTCTCAAATGCCATCACGTCGATGCCGCCGTCGTTCCGCCCGAAGGCATCCATGAAGGCACCGCGTCCGGCCGACGGCTCCAGCATCGTGTCAGGTCGTACCTTGTTCTCATGCAGCACGTCGGCAATGGCCTGTGTAATCGGCTGTGGCGTGTAGAAGGCTGTCAGCACCGATGCCTTCAGGCTGTCCACATACTGCTTGTACTCACGTTCACTGCCCGACAGGTCTTTCAGCATCCGGTGGAGTTGGAGGGTCGGGGCAAACAGGTCACGCTCCGATTTCGGCCACTCTGCGGCATCCGCCAGTTCCCTTGCAGGATAGAGGATGCATTTCAGACCGCCGAAACCGCAATACTTCTCCATCACGGCACGCTCTTCTGCCGTGGCAGTCCGTCCCTCGCGCCGCAGGGTCAGGGCTGTCCGTATCGCTTCGATATTACCGGCGAGCCGCGCCTTACGGTTAAACGCCATACGCCTCGATGTAAAGGGCGACGGCACCCGTCAGTTCGTTATACAGGTCATCGTACTCCTTCGACTGGCTGAAACCGCCGTCCGTCAGGTCGTAGATGGCAAACACCTCGTCCATCTCCGGCAGCACTCTCTCCATGAACGCCTCACGGTCAGCGTCGCCTACCTCATGGCTGAACTCATTGGCAACGACTTCCTCCATCACGTTCCAGCGTGAGAGGCCCAGCCCCTCAGTCAGGACAGCCATGGCCATCTCCTGTGCGCCGTCGGCAGGATAGCCGTCGCGACGGGCCTGCTCGTAGGTGTCGGCAGCACGGTCGGCACGGGCATTGATGAAGGCTGCATCGTCAGCCTGCGGGAAACGGTTTACTTTCAGATACCTCAGCAGATACAGGCTGTAATAGCCGAGGTCTGTGCTCACATTGCTTTTCTTGCTCATTTTATGCGAATTTAATGGTGATATAAAACTAAAGGCACTCCGGGTATCCCTCCCGAAGTGCCACCACTAAATCCACAATCAAAATGCGTATTCCAATAAAGAAAAACGGTCTATGACTGTGAACCAGTGGCAAAATTACAAATTATTTACGAGACTTCGGACGTTTTGAGCCGTTTTTCGCTTCGGGGAACACAAAAACGGTGTTGAAGTCGCTGTCGAACACCACATTGGCGTCGAAACTCTTGCCCTGCTTGCTCTTGAAACCGCGCAATACGCCCGTGGCTCCTGTCTGGATGAGCTTCGTCACTTCGGCATCGGTGAGCAGGCGCCCGGCCTTCTGCCGGAAGAGGGGCAGCCCGCAGTCGGGATTGTCACAGCGGACGACCTTGCCCAGAAACTGCATGTGACCTGTCCCGCACTTGGGACAAAGACAGTCAGAGGACTTGTGGGCAAAGAGTTTGTCTGAGGACAGCAGTTCGGAGGTGATGCAGACGGTGTACTGTTCAATGCCGTGGTTGAACTCGTCAACAGCCATCTCACCATGCTCGATCTGTGCCAGGGACTTCTCCCATTCGCCCGTCATCGTCACGTCGGCAATGCTCATGTCCTTCACGACGGAGTAGAGGGCAAGCCCCTTCTCCGTAGGGACGAGTGACTTTTTCACACGCTCCACGTAGCCACGGGCAAAGAGCGTTTCAATAATGGAGGCACGGGTGGCAGGTGTGCCTATGCCACAGTCCTTGATGGCTTGTCTGAGCGTTTCATCCTCTATTTCCTTGCCGCAGGTCTCCATAGCCGCCAGCAGGGTTGCCTCGGTATGAAGGGGCTGTGGCTTGGTCTTTCCCTCGGTGATGGAGGCTCCAGAGATTTTCAGGCTTTCGCCCTCTTTCCAGTCCGGCAATACAGTGTCGGCATCATCGCCATAGACAAAGCGCCAGCCTTTTTGCTTCATGACGGAGCCGCGGACGGAGAAGTCCATATCCCCGGCAGTGGCAATCACGCTGGTGACTTCCTTGACACACTTTTCGGCAAACGCCTCAATCATGCGACCTACTATCATGTCATAGACAGTCATCTCGTCCTTTGAAAGCAGGGCAGGCTTCTCACCCGTGATGAGCAGGGCGTGATGGTCGGTTACCTTCGAATCGTCCACACTGTGACGTGAGAGTGTGGAAAGCATCATCGCCTTTGTTCCCCATTTCTCGCTGCCTTGAAGGGTAAGCAGCAACGAGGGGATTTCCGCGAACACGTCTTCGGGAATATAGCTGCTGCCTGTTCTCGGATAGGTGATGATTTTCGACTCATAGAGTTTCTGCGCTATCTGGAGGGTCTGGTCTGCCGTGAACCCATGCTTGGCATTGGCTTCCTTCTGGAGCGAAGTCAGATCATAGAGCAAGGGCGGTTCCTCGGTCTTTTCCTTGCGTTCCACTTTGTCAACCGTGGCAGTCCTGGCGGCCTTCAATCGAGTATAGGCGGTATCGGCTTCAGCCTTGTCCTTCCACTTCTCAACGGATGACAGCTTTACGGTTCCGCCGTCTGCCATACCAGTGGCAAAGTGCAACTGCCAGAAGGCTTCAGGCGTAAAGCGCTTGTTCTTCCAGTAACGGTCACAGACCATTGCCAGCGTAGGTGTCTGCACACGCCCGAGGCTGTAGGTGCCGCGCCCTGCGGCAATGGTGATGGCCTGTGTGGCATTGATGCCTACGAGCCAGTCGGCTTCACTGCGGGCCTTGGCGGCAAGGTAGAGGTTGTCGTACTTGCTGCCGTCTTCGAGGTTGCGCAAGCCCTCACGGATGGCCTTGTCGGTCAGTGAACTGATCCAGAGCCGCTTGAACGGTGTCGAGCATCCGATATAGTTATAGAGATAGCGGAAAATCAGTTCTCCCTCACGTCCCGCATCGGTGGCGACAATGATATACTCGCTATCGGCAAACAGTTTTCCAATACAGCGTATCTGCGCTTCCACACCGGGGTCGGCGGCATAGCCTTTGCCACCCTTCGACTGCCGGGCCGTCAGTTGGAACACATCGGGCAGGATGGGCAGACTCTCCTTCTGGAAGCCCTTGAATCCGTATGCTTCGGGCATGGCAAGCTGCACAAGGTGGCCAAAGGCCCATGTGACATAGTAGCCGTTACCTGTGATATAGCGCTCCTCACGCTGGGTTGCACCCACAATGCGGGCTATCTCACGTGCCACGCTGGGCTTTTCTGCAATGATTGTCTTCATTTTCTTGATTGGGTTTTGATTTCAATTCGGATAATTGGATTTAGTGGTGGTACTTCTTGCTATATCCCTCAAAGTTTCGGGCCTCCTTTCTTCTGCTTCTTGGCGGGTTTCGTGTCTTCACCATTAGCCTGCTCCTGCTGTGCCTTCTGCTTTTCGTCCTTAGGCTTCACCTGTCCTTTCTGCAAAGGCTCCTTCACGCCCTTGGTCTCTTCGTTGGTCTTGCCTTCGTTGTTCACGGCTACCTGCGTCTTGCTCTCATTTGAGGGACCGAGCACCTTGCCGGGCTCTGGCGGAGTGGTGGAACTGTACGGACGGCCTTTCTCCTTGTTGAACTGCACGTATAGGGTGCAGGGCTGTCCTTCCTTGTCGGTCATGTTCTCTAACTTGATGACCTTGCCGTCCAGATAGTCCTGCTTCTGCTGGTCGTCAAACTCGCGACTCTTCCATTTGGTGATTGGCTTGGGACTGCCGTCCTCCAGCGTCCAGTCGAGGCGTTTCTTCTTTTCTTCGCCGTCGGCTTTCTGCTGTCGGCTTTCCGATGCAGGGGCTTGTGTCTGTTCCTGTGTCTTTTCAAGGCTGCGGCTGGTGCCCGGGACGAACTCAATGCCTTTCTGGTCGGCATTGACCTGCAGGGTGACGGTGAACTTGCGGCCATTGGCAAGTTCAACTTCCTTGTTGGGAAGAGGCGCACCGGTCTTCAAGATGTCCTGCTCCTCCTTTGTTAAGGGCGTGGTGCCGATCTTGTCACGGAGATGCAGCTTGCTGGCCGGGTAGGTCAGAATCTCGTTGGTCTTTCGGTCAATGCTGATATATGAGGGCACCATCTCGCCCGTTTCCAGATTTGCCACTTCCGCAATATGTCCGAGGTTGCCTGTCGTACGCAGCGCCTTTTTGTCCTCATCCGTGAACGTGTAACCTCGGAACTCCACATTGAGGTTGGGCTCCATACGGATGAAGTGGGGTTTGATTGTGATGCTTCCGTCTTGCTGGGTCTTCAGGGAGAAGCGCATAGCCATGTCGTACTTCTCACCGTCGAAAGTCGGCTGTGCGGCAATGAGGTTGCTCTTGCCGTAGTTCAGCATCCTGTCAAGGTCGCCCGACTTCTGGAGTGCTTCGCGTGAGATACCCCACTTCTTTTCCATGTCCGGCCAGTTGATTTTGCTCTCGTCAAGCGGCTGATAGCCGTTGCGACGTCCTTCTGCCTGCGTCTGGGCAGGCTGTTCCTGTTTCTGTTCCATTTCTTTTTCCTGTTTTTGATTGTTAATGTTTTCGGGCTCCTGCCCGTTCTTTTCCTGTTGCACCTTCTTCTCGTACTCCGACGTGTCAATCTTGTGGGCGGCAAGGACCTCCTTGTTGGCTTCGGGATCTTTCAGAAGGTCTTTCATCACGTCGAGCAGCGCATCCACCTTGTCGGCTGCCAGACGGTAGAACCCGAAGCGTGACGGCTCCTTGTACTGGCGGAAGAAGTTGGTGAAGAAGTTGTCGAGTACGTCGCCGCCACGGTCAAAGTGGAGGAAGTCGGGCGAGTTCTCCAACTTGGCGGGCTTGGTTTTCGGTGTGCCGTCCCGTGAAAGGCTGGACACCACGCTGATTTCACCCGTCTGTTCATCGCGGACTATCAGCACGTCCTTTTCGTCTTTTTTCTTGTTCATGTTTTAATTATTTATTTGGTTTGACAATTCTGGCGAAATATTCGCCGATTTCATTCTCTGATATACCGGGTACCTGACGGCGGAGGAAACGGCTGATGTCTGACTCCTTGAAGTAGGCTTTCTTGCGCAGTTGGACGTAGGGGAGCACACCGAGCAGACGGTAGCGCTGGATAGTGCGCTTGCTGACATGGAGCATCAGGCAGAGGTCTTCGGTGTCGTAAAGCCGTTCACCGTCGAGCGTGGGGCCGATGCCGCTGCCTGCCGTTTCCCTGCCTTCGAGCAGACGGGCAATCAGTTCGTCCTGCGCATCGAGACGGCGGAACATCTGCTGCATGGCATTGATGAAGGTCTGACGGTCAAGTGTCTCATTCATGCTCGTATCCTCCATCTTATTCCGTTTTCCTGTTATTGCCCGTCCGCACACGGTAGGTATGACTGATCTGGTCGAGGGTGTGCTGTTCAGTCGGCACTTGGTTGGACTCAATGACACGGCGGATTTCCGCGAGTCTGTAGCGACAGGAATTTCCGACAAGCGAGTAGGCTATGTCATTGCGGGAGCGCATACGCTGGAGCGTGCGCTGGCTGACGCCAAGGATTTCGGCGGCCTCAGTACTTGACACCCACCTGTCGGTTTGTTCATGCGGATGCCGGACAGAACTCTGGCGGATAAATGCCTCAATGATGTCCAAACGCTCCATCAAGTTCTGGTATGCCTTGCTCTCAATGGTTATAACTTCCATATTTTTTGCTGCTTTATTCATTTACGGGTGCAAAGGTCGGAGGAAAAAACGACTTCGGTTCCCAACTCCCGCGGGACTCCCGTGAGATTTTTGTGGATAATGTCGCAAGTGTCGCGTTTTTGGGCGACAAATCGCGTCACGGCATGGTTTTTCAGTCGGTAACGGGCGTAAAGTGTGTACTTTCGCGGAAAAAACGAAAGTGACATGGAAATCGTGATACTGGAACGTGAGGCGTTCGATGCCTTGATAAACGGAATACAGGTGCTGACGGCAAAGGTCGGTTGCCTGTCGGAGATGTGCCAGGACAAGGGACTCGGCAAGTGGATTGACAATGAGACGGTTTGCAGGATGCTGAGGATAAGCCCCCGTACCTTGCAATATATGCGCGACACGAGGAGCATCCCGTTCACGCAGATAAACCGAAAGTTCTACTACAGGCCGGAGGACATACGCCCCCTGCTGAATGAAGAGGGAAAGGAGGCGTGAGGGATGGCAGAGAAGATTTACACGATGAACGACGCGGTGATAGCCGATGCGCTGTCGTCGATGAGGAAAGCGATGCGCAGGGCTTCGGCAATGATGCAGGAGTGCCGCCCCGTGATGGACGGGGAACGGTATGTGACGGACAAGGAACTGTCGGAGGTGCTGAAGGTGACGCGACGCACGTTGCAGCAGTATCGCAACGACGGCATCATTCCGTACATCACGATGGGCGGCAAGGTGCTCTACAGGGAGTCGGATGTGAAGGCATTGCTTGAAAGAAACTACGTGCCAGCGATGTGAAACGGGAAAGGCGGAGGTCAGGACATTGTGCCTGACTTCCGCCTTTTGTCCTACGATGAGCAGAAGGAACTCCTGCCGAGCGTCAGAATGTAGGAGATGCCGCCGCCCGCAGGCTTGTCGGTGAGCCTCGTCAGCAGCCACTTGCGGAACAGGTCCGTATAGCAGGTGTCTATCCTGAAACTCACGGCGACAATCATTTCGAGGCTGTACACGTCGATGCTGACGACGGGACTCACGCGGTCGGTGCGCACGGCATCGCGCTCTTTCAGCAGTCCCGAGCGCAGCACACCCTTGATGGCGGTGTTGACGGCGGTGGCCGTGGTGTTGAAGATTTCGGCTATCTCGCCAGCCGTCATCCATACATTGTTTCCTGTCACGGAGAACGTCTTGCCCTCCACTTTGATGATGTTTCTCGTTGTCATAGTCGTTACTGTTTTCGTTACCTTATTATTATATACTGCTGCAGATGGCACTCTGCATCGTCCCCAGCTTCTCGGACAGGCGCTCCACGTCGCGGCTGATCTTCTCGCCCGTAATCTTGGCGTAAATCTGCGTCGTGCGGATGCTCTTGTGACCCAGCATCTTCGATACGGTCTCGATGGGCACGTCGTTGGAGAGGCAGATGGTCGTGGCGTAGGTGTGGCGGCTCATGTGCCAGGTCACGTTCTTGTCGATGCCGCTCAGCGCAGCCACCCGCTTCAATGCCGCGCGGCAGGTGTTGTAGTCGGCCACGGGCAGTATGCGTCCGTCCTTGCCCAGCCCCTTGTACTTCTCAATGATGTGCAGGGGTACGTCCAGCAGGCGGATGTCGCTCTCCACGCCGGTCTTCTGTCGCTTGGTCTTTATCCACAGGTGACCGTCGAAGGCAGTCTGTAGGTGCTGCTCCGTGAGGTTGCGCATGTCAATCCATGTCAGCCCCGTGAAGCAGCAGAACACGAACAGGTCGCGGATGACCTCGTAGCTTTTCCTCTTGAACGTCGTCGCAATCATCTTCTCAATGTCCTCGCGGGTGAGGAAGCCACGCTCCGTGTCCTCCTTCGTGATGCTGTAGGCATAGAACGGGTCGCGCTGCAGCCAGCCGTTGTTGATGGCCGTGTAGATGATGGCCTTGAAGGGCATCATGTACGTCCAGATGGTGTTGGTGCAGAGGCCCTTCTCCGTGCGCAGGAAAATTTCGAAATCGGTGATGAAGGCGGGAGCCAGTTCCTTCAGCGCGATGTCGCTGACCTTGTAGCGCTGGCGGATGAACTCTTCCAGATGCTTATACACGATGCCGTATTTCAGATAGCTCCGCTCGCTCTTCATCTTGCCCACCTGTTTCAGATAGTCCTCGTTGTGCTGACGGAACACGGCCAGCAGTGTCTTGTGCGTCATGCCCATGCCGAGATATACGTTGCGCACCTTCTCGGCAGTCACATAACTGTCGTTGTCCACGACCTCCTGATAAGCCTTGTTGATGCCCACGCGGATTTTGTCGAGCGCACGGTTACCCTCCACGGCGGCCTGACTGCGCCCGGCAAGTCTGCCCAATTCCACGCTCCACATTTTTTCCTCCACGTCCAGCTTGCAACTGAACTGGCACACCTTCCCGTTCACCGTAATACGGCACATCACTGGAATCAGTCCGTTCTTTTTCGGCGCATTGCGCTTGAGGTAGAACAGCACCTTGAAAGTTGATCTCATACTCTACATTTTTTTAGTTTGCAAAATTATTCCTTGTAGAGTTGAAAGCCAAAAACGAAATATAGAAGAACGGTGAAAACAAATCACGGTCGTTACTTTTTACAGTCCGTCACCCTGATTGTTATAGTCCCAGCCACTCAAAAGCCCTGTAGAATCAGCCTTTTTCCTACTCCGGGCACCTTCCTTTCCGTTATGCTTTTGGTAACGCAATAGTAACGAAACTCTGTCCTAACCTGTCTTTT
>JAFUAH010000007.1 GCA_017464345.1 Bacteroidaceae bacterium | reverse complement strand
CTGTCCGATAAAATGTGTACCTTTGTTCATGTTATTGATGTTTTGTGGTAAAAACAAAGGTAACAAAAAAGGTCGAGTTCCAAGCGAGGGACTCGACCTAAATTTATATAGGGTTCAAAAAGTTTTAGCGGACACCACTATATATAAATACGATCTACCCCAATAGGACCGCCAAAAATAGAGAGCATAAGGGCTGTCTGTGGTTCATGGAAATTTGTACATGAGATTTCTGTCCATTTACTCTCGTCTGCGTGTTCAAGACGAAGACGGATAGAAGGTATGTCTTCTGATGCAAAGCATTCGAAGTTTGTAAGAATAAATGTATCAACTTTCGACTTTTCCATTGTACGTTTTTATTTTCAGTCTTTTGAGGAAAATCTGTACAAACCTATTTACATAGAAAAAGCGCAGACCGTCCATACTCTCTGTTAGGTCTGCGACAACCTCAAAAACGCTATGGGTGAAGTCTACGCTATGCGCGTAACTCCAATGCGTTTTTGATATGCTCTTTATGTCTCAGATGAGGTCGCAGTTCAACAGAGAGATTGAGCAAATAAGATGGATAGTCCTCCGACTACCACTGCAAAGATAGAGACTTATTCGATAATAGGCAAATTTTGAAAAAGAAATATTTGAATAGAGAATAAAATCAAAGGAAGTAAAATGTTCAAAAGCACTATTTTTCAAGAATTTCGAACATCAAAAAGGAAGATGTGAAGATTAAATTCGGGGTGAGACCTTCCGCTTTTGCCATAGGGGTATGTTTAGTGGTTTAGTAATTTCGTGATTTAGAGAAAAGTTAAATGAGTTTGCCAATCTTCAATTCATTATCGAGGAAAGAAAAAACGTACCGTGGACTTTGATAATACAATCTTGTATCATCAACCATAAGTTTTTGGTAAGTATCAGAATTGAAGACGATGGACAATGCATGCTCCATAGTCAATGTCGAATCTTGTTCTATCAGTAATAGAGCCAAATTCTTCACCATGTCCATTTTCATTTGCTCTTGCTCACTCATAGACGTTGCAACATTTTTATTGCACGCTCTGTGCCAAAGAAATACTGAATGGTTACCCCCTTCATGTAACGAAGATTGTTTACCAATGTCGGAAGATCTATCATCCTGTTTTCATACTTCCAAAGTTGTGCACCTACCCGGTCGTTTGCTATAGGGCCAATAACTACGTCGTAATCGTGGACGGGTTGATGGGTGGAATTGTTTCTGTTTAAAAGGATAAACTTAGCCCATTCTTCCGAATAATTATTAAAGCGTAGAACGCGAAGTAGAGATAGATCCTCTTCCTTTATTTCGTAAGTCATCACAATGGGAGCACCTGTTTCCAGTTGTTCAACCTTGACCTTTGCCATATCCATAGCCTGAACATAAGTATCCGAGAGATAAAATCCTTGGCCAAAATCTTTGTTAGGTTTGGATTTCATCAAATCAATCTCTGCAAACTCTACGTTTGAGCCATGATACAAAATCATATCAACGCGCCTCCTTTCCGATGGCAATATTCTGCTATATCATTCAACATGGAGGCGTAAGACTGTGTATGAACATAGGCATAATTGCGGTCAACAAAGTCAATGCCCTTAAAACGGCTTAGGTAGTTAAAGGCTTGTTTCATAGTCAGACCATACTTTCGTCCGAACTCTCGTACGAAAATAATCGTCCATTCCAGTTTATCCTGCATATTATAGCCCATGGTATAATTTTCATATCAATTCTGTGTGCAAAGATACAATTAACCGAGCGAAAAGCCAAATTTGGGAGCAGTGTAATCGTTCCTTTAGTACGCTTTCGTAGTAAAACGGAGAAAGAATGCAGAGATAGGCTTGCCTTTCATCGATTCAGTATCTTCTTGCCATCTTTGATGACTATGCCCTTTATTTGAGGATTCACGTGCATTCCTGAGAGGCTGTAAGTCCCTGATGGGGTTGTAGCATTAGATGCGGAAATATTGTCAAGCCCTGTTGCCTGTCCGTTGTTCTTGGTGGTATGTTGCCCATTGATGGAGGTTGTGGTACCATTGTACCAATACCAGTAATAATAGGTTTGCAGGAAGTCCATGTCGAAATCCACTTCCGCGTAGTCGTACGAGAAGTCTTTGGCCACGACGATGCACTCACCATTGTACTTGCCAAAGTAGTCACTTCTGGGGTTGGCGTTTTTCATCTGTGCATCCAGTGGAATCCATCCATAGCCCTCGATGTAGAAGTCAGCCCACACGTGGCATACTCCGTTGAGTTTCAGGCAAATGATGTGGCGTGAAGGGATGCCTTTGTAGCGGAGAAGATTGACCACCAGTGTTGAGAAATCACCACATTCGCCTCCCCCTTCGTCCAATATCTGTTGCAGGGTACGGAACGAGCCGTTGATATAGCGGAAGTGAGAGGCCACGTATTCATAGCACCGGCGGGCGTAGTCGATGATGTCACTCGACTGGCTCCACAGTTCGTCGCCCGTACGCACGATGTAGGGGTGAGTGATATTAATGTACTCCCCACGGTTGCCCAAATGCTGCTTACAAGCCTCACTATTTGAATCATAGTCCTTGATTTTCACCTTCGAGAAATCCACGCTGACCACATTGGTCATGACATCGAAGTTCGTCTTCATCGTGAGTGTCTGGCCGGGAAATTCATTTGTGTCAAACAGGAGTGCCTTGTTTCCGTAGTTAGCATCTTCCATGATATTTCCGTGGGAGCAGGTGAAGTTCCTTACCGTTTGGTATTCATCGGATTGCGGAACGGGCATTATGCCGATGAATCGTGTAATCTCTCCCGAACCGGATTTTGTAAATGTCACCTGATTGGTGAAGTTGTAGGCTTTGCCCTGCGCCATGCTAATTATGGCACATACGAGGGCAAAGCAGCAGAGGATAAATCTCTTATTCATGGTGCATTTCATTTTAATTTAAAGAGTATTTGAAAACCATTTAAGGCAATCCATTGGTCAGGAACTCCCGGAGGCCAACATGGGTGATACCTTCGTAGTCACGTTGTTGGACCAAAGGTGTCAGGGATATGACATATTTAGGATAATTGTCCTTGATATCTTGCAGTCTGCCAAACTCCCGCTTACGCGTTTCGTCAGAGTCGATGAGATAAGCCACTTGTATGTATTTAACCGCATTAGGCTTCTGACATACAAAATCTATCTCGCCTGCACGCAAGTCGCCAACATAGACTTTGTAACCAAGGCGAAGAAGATGTTGGAAAACCACGTTCTCAATCACCTTTTCGATGTCCGTTTCTCGTTCTCCGCCAGCAATAAAGTTCCTCAGTCCTATGTCGCCAAAATAGACTTTCTGATTGCTTTCGAACAACCGCTTTCCGTGGATGTCGTACCTCTTGACTTCGTGTAGCAAATATGATTCTGCAAAATAAGAAGTGTAGTCAAGAATGACGTTGGTGGAAATATCTTGTTTCTGCGACTTCATATAGTTGCTGATACTTCTGGCGGAATTGAGTTTCCCAATACTGTCGGCAAGGAATGCTACAAGGTTGTTCAGGAAGGGAATATTTCTGATTCGGTGACGTTCGATGACATCTTTCAGCATGACGGTATTGAACACACTTCGCAGGTATTCCCATATTTGCTCATCCTCATTTATCCCTATAACCTTCAGGCCTGGCATTCCACCATAGTTCAGATAGGCTTGTAAAGAAGCATCGTTATCGGGCAAATCGTGGAATAAGAGAAATTCGGTGTAACTAAGGCTTTGGACATATATTTCATGATACCGTCCACTAAGGAGTGTGCTTAGGTCGCTGGACAACATACGCGAATTACTGCCCGTAATGATGATGTCTGTATTTTCTTCACTACGGAAACTACGGATGGCATGTTCCCACCCGTCGATGTCCTGTATTTCATCAATAAGGATATAGTTATGTTTCCCGTTTATGAAATGTGTGCTGATGTACTCGGTCAACTGCTCGTATGTCTTGATAAATCCGAACGCATGTTTTTCTTTATCGACAAAAATGATATTGGCATCGAAGTCCTCCTGATGCCGTTGTATGAAATCTTTTAAGATAAAACTTTTGCCGACACGGCGTTGCCCTACCAGTACAATTATTGTCTCTTTGCCTAACCAGGCATCTATTTTTTCAGCATAATACTTTCTTGTGATTGCTTTCATCGTTTGCACATATACAAGTTGATGCGCAAAGATAAGCATTTTGTTGTGTATGGACAACAAAAGTGTGATATTTTTGCATTTTGTTGTCCATACATTACTATTTCTTTACTTCCACTCCCCTACTCCGCCATATACACCAGAGGCCGAGGAGGACGAAGGGGACGCTGAGCAGCTGACCCATGTTGAAGAGCATGCCGTTCTCGAAATCGACCTGGTTCTCCTTGGTGTACTCGATGAAGATGCGGGAGGTGAAGATGAGGAAGAGGCAGAGGCCGAAGAAGAAACCCGTGCCGACCTTCTGCGGTTGACGGCGATAGAAGTACCAGTGGACGAGGAAGAACAGGGCGTAACACAGAGCCTCGTAGAGTTGGCCAGGATGGCGCGGAAGCATATCTACGCGTTCGAAGATGAAAGCCCAGGGCACGTCGGTGGGCCGGCCGATGATTTCGGAGTTCATGAGGTTGCCCATGCGGATGGCACAGGCACAGATGGGCGTGACGATGGCGATGTTGTCGAGCACCCACGGGAACTTCAGGCCCGTCTTGCGCACGAAGAGCCAGAGGGCGATGATGAGGCCCAGCGTGCCGCCGTGGCTGGCCAGTCCTTCGTAGCCTGTGTAGTGCCACGAACCGTTGGCCCCCATCTTGGCAGGCACAATCATTTCCAACATGTGGGTGGGGCTGCTGAGGAAGTAATCGGGCTCGTAGAACAGGCAGTGGCCCAGTCGGGCACCAATCAGGATGCCAAAGAAGCAGTAGAACACGAGCGGGTCGAACTTCTCGTCACGAATGCCTTGTTCCTTGTAGAGCCGGTGCTCCAGCAGATAGACACTAAACAGGCCGATGGCCCAGCACAGGGAGTACCAGCGCACTCCGAACGCCCCGATGTGGAACGCAAAGATGTCGGGGTTCCAATTAATATACAACAAATCTATCATATCTTACTTTTACGACTACGAATTGCACGAATTAAACGAATTTATTCTCTTTTTACGACCCACAATTACGCGGATTTTATTATAACGATTACGATTACGCGGATTAAACGGATTAGATATTTATCCTAAAATTCGTTTAATTCGTGAAATTCGTAGTCGTTCTTATTATACGTTGAATCTAAAGTGCATGATGTCGCCGTCCTGCACTTCGTAGTCCTTGCCCTCGACGCCCATCTTACCAGCCTCGCGGACGGCAGTCTCACTACCGTATTTAATATAGTCGTCGTACTTGATGACCTCGGCACGGATGAAGCCCTTCTCGAAGTCGGTATGGATGACACCGGCGCACTGCGGAGCCTTCCAGCCGCGGCAGAAGGTCCAGGCCTTCACCTCCATCTCGCCGGCGGTGATGAACGTCTGTAGGTTCAGCAACGAGTAGATGGCCTTGATGAGGCGGTTGCAACCGCTCTCCGAGAGTCCCATGTCCTCCAGGAACATCTGCTTCTCCTCGTAGGTCTCCAGTTCGGCGATGTCGGCCTCCGTCTGGGCGGAGATAATGAGCATCTGGGCCTGTTCGTCCTTGATGGCCTCCTGGACGCGACGGGTGTATTCGTTGCCGTCCTTGGCGCTCTGGTCATCGACGTTGCAGACGTACAGCACAGGCTTCGTGGTCAGCAGGAAGAGGTTCTTGGCGGCCAGCTGCTCATCCTCGGTCTCAAACTCCACCGTGCGAGCACTCTTACCCTGCAGCAGCGCTGCCTTGTAGGCCTCCAGCACCTGGAGTTCTATCTTTGCCTGCTTGTCGCCGCCCACGCGGGCCTGCTTCTCCACCTTCTGCATGCGGCTCTCGATGGTCTCCAGGTCCTTCAGTTGCAGTTCCATGTCGATGATTTCCTTGTCGCGCACGGGGTTCACCGAGCCGTCAACATGCACAATATTGGCATCGTCGAAGCAGCGCAGGACGTGGATGATGGCGTCGCATTCGCGGATGTTGGCCAGGAACTGGTTGCCCAGACCCTCACCCTTCGAGGCACCCTTCACGAGACCTGCAATATCCACAATGTCGCACACGGCCGGTACGATGCGCCCGGGGTGGACAAGTTCGGCAAGTTTGGTCAGTCGTTCGTCGGGCACACTCACCTGCCCCATCTGGGCATCAATGGTACAAAAAGGAAAATTTGCTGCCTGTGCCTTTGCGCTCGACAGGCAGTTAAAGAGAGTGGACTTGCCTACGTTGGGCAGTCCCACGATTCCAGCTTTCAGTGACATTTTGGTTATTTACGATTTAGTAATTTACTATTATTTACGATGTGCAAAGGTACGAATAAGTGAGCGGAATGCCAAATTTATTTGTGATTTCGTTTGCTGGTTTATGTCCTTGCTGACGCGGTGTTATTAAGACGAAAAGAACCGGACTTCACAGCCCAGTTCCTTCCTTAACTATTACTACTACTATTTCTTCTCATGCCCCGTGCACACCATCAACCAATGGGGGACTGTGGGCGTTGAATCAGTGCAAAGGTAGGCTATTTTGTGCAAAGGGGCAGTGTCTTTTTTATGGATTTTGCCGATGGGGCACAATTTTTATCGCAGCAATGGCCGGGCTTTTATATGCCATTTCCATGTCTTTTGTCCAAAAAGCGAGGATTCATGCCTACTCGGCGGGAGGGCGATTGTGTGTGTCGATGTTTTTTTGTAAATTTGCGGGACAAAAGAGAAAATGACCATGGAATACGAAAAACTATGTCGTGCAGTGGAGCGGGAACTGCATCGGGAGATGAAAACCCCTCAGGACTTTGACTATCTGTCAGAGCAAGTGATGAAACGCTTGAGCGAGTCGGTGAGTCCGACGACACTGATGCGCCTCTGGGGTTATCGTCCGTCGGTGAAGACGCGCTACTCCACACTCGATATTTTGTCCCGTTTCATCGGCTTTGATGACTACACCCAGTTCCTGGTAGAGAATATGGAAATCGAACCAGAACCCGGAGAAGTGAGCGAGGCGGTTCCTGCCGATCCGCTGCCCTCCCCTACTCCAAAGCGGCGCTGGCTGTGGGCACTGGTTGCAGTGCTTGGTGCGGTGCTGTTGGCAGTAGGTGCATACCTGTATATTAGTCGGCCAGTCGTTGTACCTGAGCCTGTCTATGTGACCAGCCTTGACCAACTGAGTAACCAGCGGCAGTACTACATCCACACTCGCGACAAGAAGCGTGGTTCATTAGGCATCGACAGCCACCAGTTGGCCAGCACATACTCCGAGGCCCACTTCTATCGCTGTGACACGGCCTCCACCTTTGCGCTCGTCCACTTCGAGGATTCGTACTATATGTACAGCGTGCAGAGACATCGGTTTATCAACATAATGCATGCCGAAACCGACGACCCCATGCTCCCCGAGTACATGGAGAAGAACTGGTGTGCCCTCGACATCCGCCCCGAAGAGGGGCACTTTGTAATTGACCGCTGGGCCAACCATGCCGCTGGCCGTGTGTTTACGCTGAACGTGAACTCGGGCAACGGACTCATCATCACCGATTGGGGCACCATGAACGGCATCTACGACGACGGCAACCTGTTCTCCTTTGAGGACGCCGGTCCCTTCGACCCCTCCGAGGCCTTGCAGATGCTCCGCCGGAGCAAGGAGAAGAACGCTGTCACGCCTGCCTAACAGGCGGGCTGTTGCCTGCCGTCGTGAAGGGCTGATTTTAGTAGCAAAAAAAGTCGGGGCTCAGACCCGTACAGGTTGGACCTCCGTCCCGGGCAGGACAGAGCCTCGTCCCGGGCAAGATGGAAGTCCGTCCCGTACGGGACTGAGCCCCGACCTATGGGGGGGACTCGCTGGTGGCATCATACGATGCCCTGTGCCATCATAGCCTTTGCAACTTTCATGAAGCCGGCCACGTTGGCACCGCGAACGTAGTTGATGTAGCCGTCGGGCTGCTGGCCATACTTCACGCACTGGGCATGGATGGCGTGCATGATTTGGTGGAGTTTCTGGTCCACTTCCTCGGCTGTCCAGGATAGGTGCATGGCATTCTGGCTCATCTCCAGTCCGCTGGTGGCCACACCACCGGCGTTCACGGCCTTGCCGGGGGCATAGAGCAACTTGGCCTCGATGAAGGTATCAATGGCCTCGGGCGTGCAACCCATGTTGGAGATTTCACCCACGCAAGTGACGCCGTTGGCTATCAATTGCTTGGCATCGTCGCCGTTCAGTTCGTTCTGCGTAGCGCAGGGCAGGGCGATGTCACACTTCACCTCCCAAGGCTTCCGGCCGGGCACGAAGGTGCTGCCGGGGAACTCGTCGGCGTAGGGCTGGCAGATGTCGTTGCCCGAAGCGCGGAGTTCCAGCATGTAGTCAATCTTCTCGCCGCTGATGCCCTCAGGGTCGTAGATGTAGCCGTCGGGGCCGCTGATGGTCACCACCTTGGCACCGAGTTGGGTAGCCTTCGTGGCAGCGCCCCAGGCTACGTTACCGAAACCGCTGATGGCCACGGTCTTGCCCTTGATGTCGATGCCGCGCGTCTGCAACATCTGATTGACGAAGTACAGTCCGCCGAAACCTGTGGCCTCGGGACGCACCAGCGAGCCGCCGAACTCCAGGCCCTTGCCCGTGAGCACGCCGCTCCAGTCGCGCGTCAGTTTCTTGTACTGCCCGAAGAGGTAGCCTACCTCGCGACCGCCCACGCCGATGTCGCCGGCGGGTACGTCGATTTCGGGACCGATGTAGCGATACAGTTCGTTCATGAAGGCCTGGCAGAAGCGCATGATTTCAGCGTCGCTCTTGCCACGGGGCGAGAAGTCGGAGCCACCCTTGCCACCGCCCATGGGCAGCGTGGTCAGGGCATTCTTAAATGTCTGTTCGAAGCCGAGGAACTTCAGGATGCTGAGGTTCACCGAGGCGTGGAAGCGCAAGCCGCCCTTGTACGGGCCGATGGCGCTGTTGAACTGCACGCGGTAGCCCAGGTTTACCTGAACCTCGCCCTTGTCGTCGACCCAGGGCACGCGGAAGGTGATGATGCGCTCGGGCTCTACGAGGCGCTCGATGAGCTTGGCCCGTTCGAACTCGGGGTGCTGGTTGTAAACGTCTTCGATACTGAGCAATACCTCATGTACTGCCTGCAAGAATTCTTTCTCACCGGGGTGCTTAGCCTCCAGTTGATTCATGATTTGTTTTACGTCCATAATGGTTAAATTTAAGGTTATAAGGTTATTAGGTTTAATTCGTTAAATTTGTGTAATTCGTAGTTAAAAGCATATTCGTTGTCAATGCAATTCGATGTAATCGATGTCCGGCATCCAGCCGTCGGGGTTGGAAAGGCGGATGGTGTTCTGCCCCTTCTTCAGTTTGATGGGGACGGTGACGGTGGCCACCTTGTCCCAGCCCTGTCCGTTCGCGGTCAGGGTTTGGGGTTTCTTGCCGTTGACGGTGACCGTCATCTGGCGCTCTTCACCCGTCAGGTAGGCAATGGTGAGCGTGCGCTTGCCGCCCTTCTCGCTGTATACGTTGCCCCATTCGAGGTGATTCTCCGCGCTCTGGCCCAGCCAGCAGGCCTTGTAGCCCGAGGAACAGTTGTTGCTGGATACGTAGATGCCCGTCTTGGCCTCCTGATTGTTGCGGATTTCCTGATAGGTGGGGATATAACCCGTCTCAGCCTCGTAGCGGCGGCGCTCCAGACGCTGTTCGGCCGTAGCCTTATAGATGCGCGTGCCGTGGGCAGGTACAACTACCTGATAACCACCCGTGAAGCTGCCGATGTCGCGACGTTCGAAGAGGTCGCGCAACTGCACCTTGCCACCCAGACAGAGGTTCGTGAACATGACGGTGACATTGGCAGCCTCATCCGTGGGGTTGTAGACGGCAAAGGCGCGCGTCAGCCCGTTCAGCGTCTCCATGTCGCGCACCAGAATGTAGCACCCGTGGGTGTACTTCACAGGATAAGCCTGCTGGAAGGTCTTATCCTGATTTATCCCGATGAGTTCGGGGTTTTTCATCAGTTCCAGGGCCTCGGGACGAATGTTGCGCATGTCGCATCCGATGAGTAGCGGCGAGTTCATGATGCACCATAGGCCGAAGTGCGTCTTGTCCTCCTCCACCGACATGCGGCGACCCACCTCCAGCATGTCCATGTCGTTGTAGTAGCCCGGTCCGCTGTAAGCCGAGAGGTAGAGATTTTCGGCCAGGATACCACGAACGGAGGGCCAAGAGTCGTTGATGTCGCCCGTCGTGCGCCACGAGAGAGCCACGTCCCGGGCCCATGTGCCGGGGAAGGCCCAGCGGCAGATGTTCAGGATGGCATCGGGGCGGCGGGTGTCCTTCATCGTGCGGCTGATGGTGGAATAACGTTCCTTTTCATCGAGAAAAAGTTCATTTCCCTTCTCTCCCCAGTTGCCGCCGCAGTAGTCCACCTTGATGAAGTCGAAATCGAGGTCGGAGAAGAACATGTCGAGGTCCTGCTTGTCGTGTCCGTAGAGGCCCACTCCCCTACCCGACGTGTCGGGATTGCCCCACGAACCGCAGGTGTTGATGCCCGCGTCCGAGTAGATGCCGGCTTTCAGCCCTTTGGCGTGTATGTAGTCCACCACGGGTTTCAGGCCCTTGGGGAACTTCACAGGGTGGATGAGCAGGGCGCCCGTCGTCTCGTTGCGGTTGTAGAAATATCCGTCGTCGATATTGATGTACTGGTAGCCTGCATCTTTCAACCCCGTAGCGACCATCGCATCGGCCTGTCCCTTAATCACTTCCTCGTTGATATTCAGCGCAAACGTGTTCCAAGAGCTCCATCCCATGGTCGGGGGCAGTGGCTGAGAATGAAGATTAAAGAGTATAGAATGAAGAATGAAAATTACAAATGCTAAGCGTTTCATGGTAGTATTTTTATTATGATCTTACATTTGAGAGTAAAGTTACAAATAAAAATTGAAATTACAATGTTTTTCGGAATTCCGATGTCTTGACATTCCGATATTTCGACATTCCGATATTTCGACATCTCGACATCTCGACATCTCGACATCTCGACATCTCGAAATTCCGAAATTCCGAAATCACATCATCCTCCTTGTCCCATTGCATTCTGGATAACCGCTGCAACTCCAGAACTCCTTGCCGGAGTTAACTCCCTTCTTGGCTACACGCCGTATCATAGGCTTTCCGCACAATGGACATGCGGGGGCATCGTCTTCCACACTCTTCTGTGTGCGATAGGACAGGCGTTCGGCTGTGAGCCCTTCGGTAAAGCCACCATTCTCCTTAAACGATTGAAGCAGATGCTCTATCTGTTTTCGCAACATCTGGCTGAGCCGGTTGCAGAGCACCAGCAGACAATTAGCAGCCAACAGAGAGTCGTCACCCTTCAGCCACACATCAAACTTATGTTTCTGTGCCAGAATGTGTATGCTGCTCAGGTGCTGCACATCGTCCTTGTAGAGAGGGCGGTCAAATTGTATGCCATTGACGGTTCTATACTCAGGAGAGTTCATCGACCAGGGAATGCTCTCGTGCAGCAAAAGCCAATTCAGATAGTCGTTGGCAAGTTCTGCCATACTGGCGCGAGCCACATCAGTGAGTTTCATCTCGGTTTCCCTCGACGTAGAGTGCCGTGAATTGCCTTCGGCGATGTTGGCTGGGGCAGAACGTGCCGCCTGCGTCATCTGGTCGAACTGCCGCCCACAGGGGTCGTTGGTACGATTGAGATACCGCAGGCAGAAGTCCTGCGTGGCCAGTTGGATGACGTTAGCCAGCACCCATGTGTCAAGCCAGTAATATCCGGATTTTCTGATTTCCATTGTTATTTTCGTTATTTCGACATTTCGTTATTTCGAAATATCGATGTTTCTTAGTGCGCCTCCAGCCAGTTCGTGCCCCAGCCACAGTCGGCTACGAGGGGGACGGAGAGTTGGCAGGCGGATTGCATTTCTTCGATGACCATGGACTGTAGGCGGGCCTTCTCTTCGGGCAGGACGGTGAAGTTCAGTTCGTCGTGTACTTGCAGTATCATGCGGCTCTGGAAACCTTCGCTCTGGAGGCGACGGAAGACGCGCACCATCGCGATTTTGATGATGTCGGCGGCAGTGCCCTGGATGGGGGCATTGATGGCGTTACGCTCGGCGTAACCGCGTACTACGGCGTTGTGGCTGTTGATGTCGGGCAGGACGAGGCGACGGTGGAAGAGTGTTTCCGTGAAACCACGGTCGCGTGCCATCTGGATACTGCGGTTCATGTACTCCTTTACCTTCGGATAGGTCAGGAAATAGCCGTCGATGAGTTCCTTCGCCTCCGAACGGCTGCACCCGATGCGCTCTGCCAGACCGAAGACACTGATGCCATAGATGATGCCGAAGTTCGCCGTCTTGGCCTTGCGGCGCTCGTCGCTGGTCACCTCCTCTATGGGTTTGTGGAATATCTTGGCAGCCGTGGCGGCGTGGATGTCGTGACCCGAGCGGAAGGCTTCGAGCAAGTTCTCGTCTTGGCTCAGATGCGCCATGATGCGCAGTTCTATCTGGCTGTAGTCGGCGGAGAAGAACTCCTGCCCAGGCTCTGGGATGAAGGCACGGCGGACTTCCTTGCCTTCGGCATCGCGGACGGGGATGTTCTGCAAGTTGGGATTGCTACTGGAGAGGCGACCCGTGGCGGCCACGGTCTGGTTGAACGACGTATGGATGTGGCCCGTCATGGGGTTGATGAGCATGGGCAGGGCATCGATGTACGTCCCCAGGAGTTTCTTCAGCCCGCGATAGGCCAGAATCTTCTCCACGGCGGGATGTTTCGAACGCAGCGACTCCAGCACCTCCTCTGAGGTCACGTACTGTCCCGTCTTGGTTTTCTTCGGTTTGTTGGTAATCTCCAGTCGTTCGAAGAGCACTTCGCCCACCTGCTTCGGGGAGGAGATGTTCAGGTCAGGAACGCCCGTCAGTTCATGCACTTCGTTCTCTATCTGCTGCATCCTTTGCGTGAATAGGCGACTCGTCTCGCGCAGTCCCTCGGTGTCGATGCGCACGCCGTTCCTTTCCATATAAGCCAGGACGGGCATCAGGGGCATTTCGACGTCGTAGAACAGGCTTTCGCATCCCAGTTCCTTCAGGCGAGGCTTCAGTACATTCCACAGGCGCAAGGTCACGTCGGCATCCTCGCAGGCATAGACATAGACCTCCTGCGGCGTGAGTTCGGCCATCGAGCGCTGCTTCTTGCCCTTCGGGCCGATAAGTTCCTCGATGTGGATGGTCTGGTACTGGAGCAGCGTCTCGGCCATGTAGTCCATGCCGTGGTGCAGTTCGGGGCTTATCAGGTAGTGGGCAATCATGGTATCGACCATCGGGCCACGGAGCGTGATGCCGTGGTTCTGGAGCACCATGAGGTCGTACTTCAGGTTCTGCCCAATCTTCAGTATTTCAGATTCATAGACGGGGCGGAACACCTCCACTACCCTACTTGCCTCCTCGCGGCTCTGCGGGACGGGGACGTACCAGGCCTGGCCCTCGCGGACGGCGAAACTGAGCCCCACCAGTCGTGCCCGCATACTCTCCACGGAGGTGGCTTCCGTGTCCAGGCAGATGGCTGAGGCCGAGAGCAGCGTATCGCGCAACTGGGCCATCGCCTCGGGCGTTTCGACTAACGTATATGACACGGAGGACGCAGAGTAGGCAGAAAACACAGAGGGGATGGGTTCTCCTTGACTATCCTTTTCCTCTGTGGGCTCTGTGACCTTTGCGGTCTTTGTGCTTAATGGATTTCCGAATAGGTCGAGCTGTACGTTCTGCTGTTGGGGCTGCGGTGTTGGTTTTGTGGGGGTGGCTATACCCATTTTCTTGTTCAGCAGGGCGCGGAATTCCAGTTCCTCGTACAGTGCCTTCAGTGCATCGAGGTCCAGTTCTTTCACAGCCAGCGAGGGCATGTCGAGCGTGACGGGCACGTCCGTCTTGATGGTGGCCAGCCACTTCGAGAAGACAATCTGCTCCCGATTGTCCTCTATTTTTTGTTTTAAGGCCCCTTTCAGCTCATTACTCCGCTCCAGCAGGCTCTCCACGCTCCCGAACTGCTGGATGAGCTTCTGCGCGGTTTTCTCCCCCACTCCGGGACAGCCCGGAATGTTGTCGGCCGCGTCGCCCATCAGTCCCAGCATATCGATGACCTGCCGACAATCCACGAGTCCATACTTCGCCTTCACTTCTTCCGGGCCCAGCACCTCCGCTTCCTTCGCACCCAGACTCGGGCGATACATGTTCACCCGTGGTGTTACCAGTTGGGCGTAGTCCTTATCGGGTGTCATCATGTAGGTGCGGATGCCCTCGTGGTCGGCCTGCGTGGCCAGTGTGCCGATGACATCGTCGGCCTCGAAGCCCGGCACCTCCAGGATGGGGATGTGGTAGGCCTCCAGAATCTTCTTGATATAGGGTACGGCCACGCGGATGGCCTCGGGCGTCTCCTCGCGCTGTGCCTTGTACTCGGGGTAAGCCTCGTGGCGGAATGTGGGGCCCGAGGGGTCGAAGGCCACGCCCAGGTGTGTCGGCTGTTCCTTCTGGAGCACCTCTTCCAGCGTGTTCACGAAACCCATCACGGCGGATGTGTTCATGCCCTTGGAGTTTATCCTCGGGTTCTTGATAAAAGCGTAGTAGGCGCGGAATATCAGCGCGTATGCATCCAGCAGGAACAATTTTTCCATGGTCTTTCAGGTTTTACACCTCCAAAGTTAGTGCTTTTTTTTTATAACACAAACTTCTTGCTCCACATTTATTACGCAAGCGTTTCCTACGTCACCGAGCGGTGTGACGTATTTCTTCTTCAGGCATAAACGACAGGGATTAAAGCTTTATGATAAAATGCACTATCGCAGTGCAAATATTGTCAGCCTTATGCACTATTTTAGTGCAATTTTATTATCTTTGCATCGGAATTATTAAAAAGGAGTGTAAAAATGGATACATCAGTCATTGCTTATATGGAAAGCCAGTTGGAACAAACCGTCTCTTCCTTTCACCGATATATGTACGACAAAGTCAGTTGGAACGCCCGTATGTTTGGACTTGTCGGACCACGTGGCATAGGCAAATCGACCATGATTCTGCAATATATAAAGGAGCATCGAGGCGACAGACAGATGCTCTATCTGTCAGCAGACCACGTATATTTTACCACGCATACGCTTGTGGATGTTGCTGATGAGTTTGCCAAAGAAGGTGGTGGACAATTGTTCATTGATGAAATACATAAATACGACAATTGGTCGCGTGAACTGAAGCAGATTTACGATACCCACCCCGATATTAAGGTTGTTTTCACAGGTTCATCGGTATTAGATATATACAAAGGACAGGCAGACCTAAGTCGCCGGGCACCCATCTTCGTAATGCAAGGGCTCTCGTTTCGCGAATACCTGATGCTTTTTCATGGTATAGAGACTCCTGTTTTTTCCCTGGAGGACATTCTCTCTCAGAAGGCCAAGATTCCTGGTGTGCTCCATCCACTTCCACTTTTCCGTGATTATCTGATGAGGGGCTACTATCCATTCTCGTCTGACATCAATTTCGAAATAGAACTGCGTCAGGTCATTAACCAAACCATGGAAGTTGACATCCCGCAGTATGCCAACATGAATGCCTCCACGGGACGAAAGTTGAAGAAATTACTGATGGTTATAGCACAGAGTGTACCTTTCAAGCCTGTCATGGATTCGCTTGCCACGGTGGTTGGGGTTAGCCGTAATGTATTGCCCGACTATTTCCTCTATATGGAAAAGGCTGGTATGATAGGTCAGTTACGCAATGACACTGGCAGCATTCGCGGCATTGGCAAGGTGGAAAAAGTTTATCTCGACAACCCCAATTTAGCTTATTTGTTAGGTCACGAGGCAGCAGACATTGGCAACATTCGCGAGACGTTCTTCTACAACCAAATGCGCGTCAGCACCGATGTCATATCCTCCCGTCTGGGAGATTTCGACATCAACGGAAAAACCTTTGAGGTAGGAGGACGCAGGAAAGGGAAGAAACAAATTGCGGATGCACAAGAAGGCTATATTGTGAAAGACGATATAGAATACGGAACAACAGGCATCATTCCCCTTTGGACCTTCGGATTGACCTATTGAGGTTATTCAAACTCCGCTTCAGCGCATGGAAAGAAGCGAACTAAAATTCCACGCCCAGTTGCAGCGTCCAGCCGTTTTCGCCCTCCACGCGCAGGTAATTCAACATGAAACTGAGAGCCAGTTTGCGGGTGAAGCGATGGTCAACGCCGAAGCCAACGGTGGTATATAGCGGGGCATCGATGTATTCGAATGTGTAACCCACCTTAGCGTCCAGCACAGGGGCGGTCTGTCGCTTCGTCATGTTGAAGCGGGCATTGGCAAAGACGGGCACACCCTCCGTGGTCAGCCCGATGCCGGCACCTAAGAACCACTGCCTGTTGAAGCGGAAACCGTGGCTCGTGGTGATGGCCAGGAAAGGAGATGACTGTGTGACTCCGCCCTGTAGTTCGCCGAAACCGCGATAACCGCGAATGCGAGTGCTGTCGGGTACTTGCAACCGACGCACGTCCGTCGTGTGCCCGATGGCGGCATTGGGGAATGTGTAGCCCAGACCCAGATAGGGGCGTATGCTCCACTGTCCACGGTAGGGGGTATGGTCGTCCTCGCCGTAGGCCACCAGCGTGCCGAGGCGCAGCAGGAAGCCACGCTTGCAGTGGAAACGGTAGCCCACGTTGCCATAGGCGTACCAGCCAAAGTACTTCCTATTCCAGCGGACAGTGGTTTCGATGGTGGTCACTGTGGTTTCATTGCCCACCACTTGCGAGGTCAGTTCCAGACTCCTAATCCGGTTTTTCTCTTTGTAATAGCCCAATACGGTGCCTGCGCCGACCTCGAACTGGTGGAGCCGCCGACCTGCGAGGTAATTGATTTCCAGTGGAATACCGAATCCGCGGGCTGTGGATTTGTATTGCCAACTGCTGCCGCTGTTCGTGGCACTCATGGTGCTCCATCCCATCTTATCCACATCGCGGTCATAACCCATTCCCACGCGATACCCCCAGCCCCAGTTGCCCTGGAAGCGCCCGTCGTAGCTCACGCCAATCAGGTTTGTTCCGCCCACTTCTGCTGAGATGGCCTTTGCTGCTCCTATGGCTGGCGAAGATACCCTCACGGAATCACCTTTTCCCATACCCCAGGCTCTTGTTTCCAACAATAGTAACAGGACTAAAAAAGAGAGTCGTTGCATTGTCTTTGCTTTGTTGTTTTTTAGGCGAGGCAAAATTACAAAATTAAAATGAAAGTAGGAGGCAAGGTCACAGATTTTTTATTATCTTTGTGAGCGGAAACTCGACCCAGAGGGCTCGGGAGGACTCAGATTACCCGGAAAACTCGGAAGAGCACGAAAACTCCGGGAATTCCGATAGTTCCGAAAATAGAAAAAGAAAAAATATGGACCAACTGACCGAGATACGCCGCCCCATAGAGGCAGAAATGAGGGCTTACAGGGAACTTTTCGAGCAGACGTTGCAAACGGAAAACCCGTTGCTGCAACTGGCACTCAGCCACTTGCTGAAGAGGCAGGGCAAGATGATGCGCCCGATGCTGGTGCTGCTGGCTGCCCGATACGTGGGGCAGGGGGGCAAGAGCACATCGGAAAGCGAGGAATCAGCCTTGACGGTGCCTCGGTCCGTCCTGCACGCCGCTGTGGCCCTGGAACTGTTGCATACGGCGAGCCTTGTGCACGACGACGTGGTGGACGAGAGCGACCGCCGCAGGGGACAGAAGTCGGTGAACGCACTGCTGGACAACAAGGCGGCCGTCCTGGTGGGCGACTTCCTGCTCTCCAAGGCTCTGTACCACTCGGCCCAGACGGGCTCGCAACAGGTGGTGACGTGGGTGGCCCAGCTGGGTCAGACGCTCTCGGACGGCGAACTCCTGCAACTCGCAAATCTTGACAAAACAGAAATATCGGAAGCGGACTACTACGAGGTGATTCGGAAGAAGACGGCCTCGCTCTTCGAGACCTGTGCCCGCACGGGTGCCCTGCTGGCCGGGGGGGGGGGAGAGGTGGTGGAGCAGATGGCCCGTTTCGGCGATGCCGTGGGCATGTGCTTCCAACTCCGAGACGATATTATGGACTATGATAATCAGCACGATACGGGTAAGCCGAGTGGCAATGACATGAAAGAGGGGAAGCTGACACTTCCGGTCATCTATGCCGTGCTGAACAGCGGTGATGCGGACTTGAGAACCTTGGCCCTGAAGGTGCGCAGCGGGGAGGCCAGCGATGGGGAAATCAGTCGTCTGGTGGCCCTTACCCATGACTTCGGAGGCATCCGATACGCGGAGAAAAATATGGACAAATTTGCCCACAATGCGCTCTCCCTGCTCAAGGGGACGGAAGCCAGCAGCCCCGTCGTCGATGCACTGGTGCACTACGTCCGTTTTGTCGTAGGTCGCGACATCTGACATCTTATATCTATGGCATAAAGAATCGTCCCGTACAGGTTCGAAACGAAACCTGTACGGGACGATGTCTTGATTCGGGCAGGACGGCCCTCTGACCCGGGCGGGTCGGAGGGCCGTCCTATGGGTTACTTTCCGGTTATTAGTTCGTAGAGCTTGTCCAGACGCGGAGCAATGATGATTTCCGTGCGGCGGTTGCGTGCCTTGCCCTCGGGAGTGGTGTTGGTGTCCACGGGCTTGAACTCACCTCGTCCGCAGGGCTGAATCTGTAAGGGATTCACACCGTAGTCGCCTGTCAGGATACGTACTACACTGGTGGCGCGGATGACGGAGAGGTCCCAGTTGTCCTGGAAGACGGCTGTCTTGATGGGGACGTTGTCGGTGTGGCCCTCGATGTAGACATCCACGTCAGTCTGGCGATTCAGTACCTCGGCCAGTTTGCCCAGGGCCGATTTGCCCTGCTCGTTCACTATGGCCTTGCCCGACTCAAAGAGCAGCTTGTCGCTCATGGCCACGTACACTTTTCCGCCTTCCTCGCGCACGGTCAGTTCGTCGCTGCTGAATCCGGTCAGGGCCGCCTTCACGTTGTCCAGCAGTGATTTCACACGCTGGTTCTGTTCGTCGATGACGCCCTGCAACTGGCGTATGGTCTCTTCGCGCTCACCCAGTTCGCGCAGACGCTGGTTGAGTTGCGAGGTCAGGTTTTCGTTTTCGCTCATGTTGGCGTTCAGCAGTGCTTGGTAGTTGCGTATGCCCTTGCGCAGTTGCACGGTGTCGTCCTTCAGGATGTTGAAGAGTTTCTCCAGTTGGGCATAGTCGGCACGTTTGGTAGCCAGCATGTCGGCCAGACTGTCGCGACTGTAGAGTGCAGCCAGGCGACCGCTTTCGGCAATGTCAAATTTTTTCTTGCTCACGAGGCAGGATGTCATCATGAGTGGCACGAGGCCCAAAAAAAGCAGTTTCAGAGTCTTCATTTTCTATTTCAGTTAATTGTTTGTACATAAAATAATGGGTCTTAATGCCCGTGTTTCAGCGTCTTATACTCATTTTTGGCACTCTGAGAATCGCGTAAAAAGTTTTTCTCGGCCGTTGGGGCGCAAATTTTGCACGCTCAGAGGGCGAAAATGGAGTAGGGTAGGGGAGTTTGCCAATAACCAATAACCGATAACCAATAGTCGATGGACAGTTTTCAGTTAGAAGAACTTCGTTTCCCGACCCTCCACTTCGCTCAGCAGCAGGTTGGCCAGTCGGCTCGTGCCGAGGCGGAGCCACTGATTCGTGAGCCACTGCTCGCCGAGAATTTCTTTTACAATCGTGTAGTAGACGAGTGCGTCGTGCACGGTGTTGAGTCCGCCGGCAGGCTTGAAGCCGATCTGGATGCCCGTGCGGTCGTAGTACTCCTTGATGGCCTGGCACATGACGTAGGCGGCCTCGGGCGTGGCGGCGGGCTTCTCCTTTCCGGTGCTCGTCTTGATGTAGTCGGCGCCGGCGTACATGGCCAGCAGGGAGGCCTTCTTGATGTTCTCGGCAGAGCCCAGCAGACCGGTCTCCAGGATGACTTTCATCTTCTTTTCGCCGCAGACAGCCTTCAGTTCGGAGATTTCGTCGCACACCGTTTCGTAGTCGCCGGAGAGGAATTTGCCGACGCTCATGACGATGTCGATTTCCGTTGCGCCGTCCTTCACGGCGAGTGCCGTTTCGGCCACTTTCACTTCGATGAGGGCCTGGCTGGAGGGGAAACTGCCGCTGACGCAAGCCACTTCCACGCCTTCCACTTCGAGACTCTGGCTAACGATTTTGGCAAAGCAGGGATAGACGCAGATGGTGGCCACGTGGGGTAGGGCAGGGTAGGCCTCTTCGAACTGGTTCACCCGTTCCGTGAAGGCCAGCACGCTCTCCTCCGAGTCGGTGGTTTTCAGGGTGGTCAGTTCTACGCTGCCCATCAGGAATTTCTTCACTTCCACGGTGTCGTTCTCAGGCACCTTTTCCTCGATGAGTCGGGCCACTTTGCGGGCCACTTCTTCGTCGCTAATGTGTGTTTCGTACTGGCTCAGCATCTGGTCGTACTTGCTCATTTCTTCTGCATGGTGGTGGTCGTGCTCACAACCGCAACCACAATGTTCGTGATGTTGTTCGCTCATAAATTTTACATTTAATAATTATCGTTTCAACTAAAAAATTTATGGTCAATTCGTGGCAAATTCATGGAAATTCGTGTTTTTCTTTGACATGTAATTACCACGAATTAACCACGAATTATTCATAAATTATTTTTCTCATACAGTTTTTGGTTGTTTTTATGTCTGTCTTTGTCTCTCTGTGTCTTCTTTTCAAAACTTTTCTGGAGGGCTTCGGTCAGATCCACACCCGTCTGGTTGGCCAGGCAGATGAGCACCCACAGCACGTCTGCCATCTCCTCTTGCAGGGCTGCCTGACCGTTGTCTTGCGCCCGCGGGTCGGTAGATTTCCAGGATTGGTCGCCATACTTCCGGCTCATGATTCGAGCCAATTCACCGACTTCCTCGGTCAGTACGGCCATGTTCGTGAGTTCCGAGAAATACCGAACTCCGTACTCCCGAATCCATGCGTCCACGCGCTCCTGTGCTTCCTTTATAGTCATCGTTTTATTATATTTATATTACCTTTTTCCCTCCCTCACAGGGAGGGTTAGGGAGGGTCTCTATTCTTTGTTCTTCGTATCGATGCAAATGGTTACGGGGCCATCGTTGAGCAATGAAACCTGCATGTCGGCACCAAACTGACCCGTCCCAATGGGCTTGCCCAGCAGGGCGGAGAGGTGCGCACAGAACGTCTCGTAAAGCGGTATGGCCGTTTCTGGGCGTGCCGCACGGATGTAACTCGGGCGGTTTCCCTTTTTCGTGCTAGCCATGAGGGTGAACTGGCTGACCACGATGATGTCGCCCCCGATGTCCACGATGCTGCGATTCATGACACCGCCGTCGTCGTCGAAGATGCGCAGCGCCACAATCTTGCGGCAGAGCCAGTCGATGTCCTCCTGCGTGTCGGCTTCTTCGATGCCCAATAGTACCAATAATCCTGTGCGGATTTGGCTCTTTGTGCGCCCGCCGATGGTCACGCTGGCCTCCTTTACCCTTTGTATGACGACTCTCATCTCTTTCTCTTCGGTTAAAATCCTTGTGCAATATTACGCATTTTCTGCCTTTTCTGCAAGTGCATCGTGCAATATTTTAGCTTTATTAACCCCTATAACTTCTATTAACGCATCAAGTGTGGCCTCGCGGATGCGCTTTACGGAGCGGAAATGCTTAATCAAAAGGTCGCGCGTCTTGGGTCCAATGCCCTTGATTTCATCCAGTTCAGAAGCCAACTGGTGCTTGCTGCGCTTCTGGCGGTGGTAGGTGATGGCGAAGCGGTGTACCTCGTCCTGGATGTGCGTGAGCAGGTGGAACAAGGGAGAGTCCGTCTTCATGCCCACAACCTGCGGCGGAAATCCGTAGAGCAATTCGTGGGTGCGGTGGCGGTCGTCTTTGGCCAATCCGCCGATGGGAATGTGAAGTCCCAATTCGTCCTCCACAACCTTTCGCACGACTTCCATCTGCCCCCTGCCGCCGTCCGTGATAATGAGGTCGGGTAGGGGAGTCCCCTCGCTTTGCATCCGGCTATATCTCCGCCTAACCACTTCCTGCATCGAGGCATAGTCGTCAGGTCCCTCCACGGTCTTTATAATATATTTTCGGTAGTCCTTTTTTGAGGGCTTGCCCATCTTGAACACGACGCATCCGGCCACGGCATCGGTGCCTTGCGAGTTCGAGTTGTCGAAGCATTCGATGGTTACAGGCATCTTCTCCATACCAAGCAACGTCTGCAATTCCTTCATCAGGCGCACGCCCTTCTGCTCGGGATTTAACTTGTCGGCTTGGTTCAGGCGGTCTTTCTTGTACTGCAATACGTTCATGCGCGAAAGTTCCAGCAACTTACGTTTGTCGCCCTTCTGCGGTATGGTGAACTCTACGTTTTCCAAAGAAAGTTCCACGGGGAACGGTACGATAACTTCTTTACTGCCACTCGGATAACGCTTTCGCATTTCACCGATTCCCAAAACCAACAGTTCCTCGGGCGACTCGTCGAGACGCTTCTTGATTTCGAACGTAAAGGCCTGCGTGATGCAGCCGTTCGTGACGTGGAGATAGTTGACGTAGGCCTCCTTCTCGCCCGATTCGATGTTGTAGACATCGATGTTGTGGAGGGTGTTGCTGACGACCTCGCTCTTGCTCCGATAGTTGTCGAGCAGGAGGAGTTTGCGCTTCACGACTTCGGCCTCCTCGAAGCGCATTTCGCTGGCCAGCGCCATCATCTCGTCGTGCAGTCGGCGCTCGATGTCGCGCGTGTTGCCCTTCAGTATCTCCTTGGCTTCCGCTATCCATTGCATGTATTCCTCGTGGCTCACCTTGCCGATGCACATGCCGCCGCAGTTCTTGATGTGGTAGTCGAGACACTCGCGATACTTGCCGTTGGCGACGCCTTCCGCCGTGACGGGCGTGTTGCAGCGACGCAGGGGATAGAGGTTTTGTATGAGTTCGAGCAGGGTTACGAGGGTGGGGTGGTGGCTATAGGGGCCGAAGTAGGTGCCGTAGCGCTTGTTTATCTTGCGCGTCTGGAATATGCGCGGGAAGTATTCGTTCGTGACGACTATCGAGGGATACGTCTTGCCGTCCTTGAGCAGGATGTTGTACTTCGGCGTCCATTGCTTGATGAGGTTGTTTTCGAGCAGCAGGGCGTCCTCCTCGGTGTTGACGACAATATACTTTATATCACGTATATTATCCACCAGCCGCGCCGTCTTGAGGCTCTGGTGCTCCTTTTGGAAGTAACTGGCGACACGGCGCTTCAGCCGCTTGGCCTTGCCCACATAGATGATGGTGCCAGTTTCGTCGAGATACTGGTAGCAGCCGGGCGAGTCGGGCAGGTTGCTGACGATGCCGCGGAGGTGAGCTTTTACTTCTTCGGTCATGGCCTATATCTCGTAGGGAATTTGCTTGTCAAATTCCGATGAACCGCCCTTAATACGGCGGAATTTGACAAGCAAATTCCCTACGATTCTTATATCTTTATCAGCGTTGTTATTTCTGTATCTTCGTCGAAGACGGCGCGACCGTTAAGGCCTTCGATGGTGAGTTCGATGAGGAAGTTGATGTAGACCTTCCGCGGACAGAACTCCTTGACGAGGCCGTATGCGGCCTTCATGCTGCCCCCGGTGGCCAGGAGGTCGTCGTGGAGCAGCACGACGTCGTCCTCCGTGATGGTGTCGGTGTGTATCTCTATGGTGTCCTTTCCGTACTCCTTCATGTAGGTGGCCTGACGGGTTTCGGCAGGCAGTTTGCCCGGTTTGCGACACATGACGAAGCCGGCACCCAGGCGAGGGGCGATGGCGGCACCGATGACGAAACCACGGCTCTCGATGCCCACAACCTTGGTGATGCCCTTGTCCTTGTAGAGGTCGTAGAGTTCGTCGACCATGATGCGCAGGCACTCGGGGCTCTTGAACAGGGTGCTGACGTCCTTGAACTGGATGCCTTTGATGGGGAAGTCGGGCACGTTGCGAAGGTTCTGTAGGAGAATGGGGTTGTTCATGTGGTAAGTTACGAATTACGAGTTACGAGTTATGAGTTACAAATAGGGAGGTTCTTTGTTTCACGTGGAACTATCGGTTCATGAGGACGAGCAGGACGTTGATGTCGCTGGGCGACACGCCGGGGATGCGGCTTGCCTGCGCGAGGGTGTCGGGGTCGATGTGGGCGAGTTTCTGGCGGGCCTCGGTGGAGAGGCTCTGTATGTCCTCGTAGTGGAAGCGACCTCGGATGTGGAGGTCCTCCAGCCGCTGCACCTTCTCGGCCAGTTGGCGCTCGCGCTCGATGTAGCCTCGGTACTTGATTTGTATCTCTGTGGCTTCGACTATTTCCTCGCGGCGGTTAGGCGTGAGGCTGAGCGCTTCGGCCAGGGGGGGCAGGGCAGGGGAGAGGTTGTCGAACGTGATGCCCGGGCGACTCAGCAGGTCGATAAGTTTACAACCTTTGACAAGCGGTGTGCTGCCCAAAGCCTCCAATGCGGGGTTTATGCGGTTTGCCTTGACGGAAAAATCCTGACAAAAGACCGTTATGCGTGCTATCTCTCGTTGCTTCTCGAGCCAGTGCTCATAGCGTGCGCCCGTGGCTAAACCTATATTATATGCGCGCGTAGTGAGGCGTGCGTCGGCATCGTCTTGGCGAAGCAGAATGCGGAACTCGGCCCGACTGGTGAACATGCGATAGGGTTCGTCGACTCCCTTCGTGACGAGGTCGTCGATGAGCACACCGATGTAACTCTCGTCGCGATGCATGACGAACTCGCCTCCGCCGCTGCATTTGAGCGCCGCATTCACACCGGCCACCAGCCCTTGGCCAGCGGCCTCCTCATAGCCCGTCGTGCCGTTCACCTGTCCGGCAAGGTAGAGGCCCTCGACCCGTTTCGACTCCAGCGTGTGGTGGAGCAGGGTGGGGTCGAAGTAGTCGTACTCGATGGCATAGCCAGGGCGGTATATCTTCAGGTCGCGGAAAGCGGGAATAAGTCGCAGCGCCTCCAGTTGTACGTCGATGGGCAGAGAGGAGGAGAAGCCGTTGAGGTAATACTCCTGCGTGTCCAAGCCTTCGGGTTCGAGGAAGAGTTGGTGCTGGTCCTTGTCGGCGAAGGTGACGAGTTTGGTCTCTATGCTGGGGCAGTAGCGCGGGCCTATCGACTGAATCTGGCCGTTGTAGAGCGGCGAGTCGGGCAGGCCCTGTCGCAGGCGCTCGTGGACAGCAGGATTGGTGTAGGTTATCCAGCAAGGCAAAGACCCACCCCCTGCCCTCCCTGTAAGGGAGGGAGCAGTATGTTTCGAAAGCGTATTTTTCCCATCAGCAGAAGTAACCACTCCCTCCCTCACAGGGAGGGTGGGGGGTGGGTCCTGGGGAAGGTAAGAGAATCTATGGAAATCGTGGTCGCCCGGCTGGAGCGTCATGTCCTCGAAGTGGACGGAGCGCCCGTCGATGCGGACGGGGGTGCCCGTCTTCATGCGACCGACCGTGATGCCGTGGCGTGCGATGCTCTCCGAGAGGTGAAGTGAAGGCGGTTCGGCACAGCGGCCACCGGGCAGTTGCGTGCGTCCGATGTGCATCAATCCGTTGAGGAAGGTGCCGGCCGTGACGATGACGCAACGAGCCAGGAAGGTCACGCCCAGATAGGTCTCGACGCCCGTGGCTCGACCGTCGCTGACGAGCAGTTCCTTCACCTGGTCTTGCCAGATGGAGAGGTTCGGTTGGTTCTCCAGCACGCTGCGCCAAGCCCAGATGAAGTGACCGCGGTCGCATTGTGCACGAGGGCTCCACATGGCTGGCCCCTTCGAGCGGTTGAGCATACGGAACTGGATGGTTGTCCTGTCCGTCACCTGCCCCGTGTGCCCGCCCAGGGCATCAATCTCGCGCACTATCTGTCCCTTGGCAATGCCGCCGACAGCCGGATTGCACGACATCTGTGCAATCTTGTTCATGTCCATCGTGATGAGCAGCGTCTGCGCACCCATCTGTGCCGCCGCACACGCCGCCTCGCAGCCTGCGTGCCCGGCCCCAACGACAATTACATCGTACTTCTGTATCATCCTGTTTGAGTCTGTCTTTGGACGGTTTCTCGTCTTTTTGCGGACAAAAATACGGATTTTTCTTGAAATTACGTTGCGTTCTCCCATATATATTTAATATAAGGTATAACCAATTTCTGTAAAACTCGCCGGGGAAAGTTCCGCCATCGACCGATGGATGTACATCCGCCGTCGATGGATGCACGTCCGTCGGTCGATGAATGTTCGTCCGTCGAGCGACGGACGAACATTCCCCATACGGATTGTCTGTTTCTCCTTTCTTTGTTTCTTGCTATACAGTGCCAGCTGTGTGTGTCCTATGCTGTGTGATATATAAATATATGCTGTATGATATGTAAATAGTGTGGAGTATGAGATATGAGCAGGCTTGGATGAAGTTTTCATTGAAATGCTTGCCCGAATGGTAAAAAAATCTTAAATTTGCGCCTGATAATACCTAAAAGTGAGTAATAACAAATTATTAATAACTAAAATCAATCCAAAAAACTTATGTGGTTAACTAATTCTTCTATCGGTAGGAAGGTGATTATGTCCGTAACAGGACTGGCGCTTGTCCTATTCCTGACGTTCCACGGCAGCATGAACGTGGTGGCCTTGTTCTCGAAGGATGCTTACAACATGATTTGCGAACTTCTGGGTGCCAACTGGTATGCCGTCGTGGCTACGCTCGGCCTTGCCGCACTGGCCTTGCTGCACATCGTGTATGCCTTCATTCTGACTTTCCAGAACAAGAAGGCACGCGGCACCAGCCAGTACGCCGTGACCGACAAACCCGCTAAGGTGGAGTGGGCCAGCCAGAACATGCTCGTCCTGGGCATCATCATCTGCTTGGGCCTCATTCTGCACCTCTACAACTTCTGGTGGAACATGATGTTCGCCGAGCTGTTCCCGTCGATTCATTTCGACCCGGCTCCCGCCGACGGTTTCGCCAAAATCGTGAACACGTTCTCGAATCCCTGCTACGTGGTGCTCTATGTCATCTGGATTCTGGCCATCTGGTGCCACCTGACCCACGGCTTCTGGTCGGCTATGCAGACCCTCGGCTGGAGCGGTAAGACGTGGCTCGACCGCTGGAAGTGCATCGGTCTCATCTACGTGACCCTCGTAATGCTCATGTTCCTCGTAGTCGTGCTGGCCTTCGCCTTCGGGTGTGCTCCCAGCCTGTGTTGCGCTGCCAACTGCTGCGGTGCTTAAATGGTAAATGGTAAATCATTAAATAGTAAATGATATTATGGCAAAAGTAATAGATTCTAAGATTCCCGCAGGTCCAGTGCCTGAGAAATGGAAGGAATATAAGGCTCACCAGCGACTGGTGAACCCCAAGAATAAGTTGAAACTCGACGTCATCGTGGTTGGTACGGGTCTGGCTGGTGCCAGTGCCGCAGCCTCGCTGGGCGAGATGGGCTTCAACGTCATCAACCTGTGCATTCAGGACTCGCCCCGTCGCGCACACTCCATCGCTGCACAGGGTGGTATCAATGCAGCCAAGAACTACCAGAACGACGGCGACTCTGTCTATCGTCTGTTCTACGACACCGTGAAGGGTGGCGACTATCGTGCCCGTGAGGCCAACGTATACCGTCTGGCCGAGGTCTCGAACAACATCATCGACCAGTGCGTGGCCCAGGGCGTTCCCTTCGCTCGCGAGTATGGCGGCATGTTGGCCAATCGCTCGTTCGGTGGTGCTCAGGTGAGCCGTACGTTCTACGCCAAGGGCCAGACGGGTCAGCAGTTGCTGCTCGGCGCTTACTCTTCCCTGAGTTGTCAGGTGAACGCTGGCAAGGTGAAACTCTACACCCGCTACGAGATGGAGGACGTGGTCATCGTCAATGGCCGTGCCCGTGGCATCATCGCCAAGAACCTCGTGACCGGTAAACTGGAGCGCTTCTCCGCCAATGCCGTGGTCATCGCCACTGGCGGTTACGGCAACACCTATTTCCTCTCCACCAACGCTATGGGTTGCAACTGCACGGCTGCCGTTCAGTGCTACCGCAAGGGCGCTTACTTTGCCAACCCCTCTTACGTGCAGATTCACCCCACTTGCATCCCCGTACACGGCGACAAGCAGTCGAAACTGACGCTGATGTCCGAATCGCTGCGTAACGACGGTCGTATCTGGGTGCCCAAGAAGTTGGAGGACGCCAAGAAGTTGCAGGAAGGCACGCTGCAAGGTTGGGAGATTCCCGAAGAAGACCGCGACTACTACTTGGAGCGTCGCTATCCCGCCTTCGGTAACCTCGTGCCGCGCGACGTGGCCTCTCGTGCCGCCAAGGAGCGTTGCGACAAGGGCTTCGGCGTGAACAACACCGGCCTGGCCGTGTTCCTCGACTTCTCCGAGAGTATCAATCGCCTTGGCCTCGACGCCATGAAGCAGCGCTACGGCAACCTCTTCGACATGTACGAGGAGATTACCGACGTCTATCCCGGCGATCTGGCCAACGAAATCAACGGCGTGAAGTACTACAAGCCCATGATGATTTATCCCGCCATCCACTACACGATGGGCGGCATCTGGGTAGACTACGAGTTGCAAACCTCCATCCCCGGCCTCTTCGCTATCGGCGAGTGCAACTTCTCCGACCACGGTGCCAACCGTCTCGGTGCCTCTGCCTTGATGCAGGGTTTGGCCGACGGTTACTTCGTGCTGCCCTACACCATCCAGAATTACCTGGCCGACCAGGCTATCTGGCCGAAGGTCAGCACCGACCTGCCCGAGTTCGTGGAGGCAGAAAAGGCTGTTGAGGCAGAAATCGACCGCCTGATGAACATCAAGGGTAAGCGCTCCGTAGATAGCATCCACAAGGAACTCGGCCACATCATGTGGGAGTACGTAGGTATGGGTCGCACGGCAGAAGGCTTGAAGACCGGTATCGAGAAGATGCGTGCCCTGCAGAAGGAATTCGACACCAACCTGTTCGTGCCGGGCACGAAGGAAGGTCTGAACGTCGAACTGGACAAGGCCATCCACCTGCGCGACTTCATCACGATGGGCGAACTCGTGGCTCACGATGCCCTCAGCCGTAACGAATCGTGCGGCGGTCACTTCCGCGAGGAATACCAGACCGAGGAAGGCGAGGCCAAGCGCGACGACGAGAACTTCTTCTACGTTGGCTGCTGGGAGTACAAGGGCGAAGGCAACGACCCCGAACTCATCAAGGAGCCCCTGGAGTATGAGGCAATCAAGGTACAAACCCGTAACTATAAGAATTGATTTAGTAAATTAGGATATTTGTCGTTTAGTCGTTTAGGGAGATTAGAGATGGAAACTCACAAAGACTTGCATGTATGGCGACAGAGCGTGGAATTGGTCACATCTGTATATGTAATGACCAAGACCTTTCCTAAAGATGAACTCTTTGGATTGGTTTCACAAATACGCCGTGCTGCAATTTCTGTACCCTCTAATATCGCTGAAGGCTATGCAAGAGGAACTGACAAGGAGAAACTACATTTCCTACGTATTTCTTCCGGCTCTTTGTCTGAAGTAGAAACGCAATTATTATTAAGTCTTAACTTAGGTTATATACCTCAAGATACTTATGACGAACTATCTGAGAAAGTAACTTCTGTATGGAAGCAATTAAACGCTTTGATAAGTTCTATTAAGAAAAGGTTATCTACTCAGAACTTAATGCCTTTCTAACTCACCCAAACGACCAACCCCAAACGACCAACCCCAAACGACCAACCCCAAACGACCAAACGACTAATTCCCCAAACGACTAATTTCCCAAACGACCAACATTATGGCAAAGAATATATCAGTTACTATTAAGTTCTGGAAGCAGAACGGCCCGAAGGATAAGGGCCACTTCGATACCCACGAATTGAAGAACATACCCGACGACACTTCGTTCCTGGAGGCCCTCGACATCATGAACGAGGAACTCATCAGTGCCGGCAAGGAGCCCTTCGTCTTCGACCACGACTGTCGCGAGGGCATCTGCGGTATGTGCTCACTGTACATCAACGGTACGCCTCACGGCAAGACTGAGCGCGGTGCCACCACCTGCCAACTCTACATGCGTCGCTTCAAGGACGGCGACACCATCACCGTAGAGCCCTGGCGTTCGGCTGGCTTCCCCGTCATCAAGGACTGCATGGTCGACCGCTCTGCCTTCGACAAGATTATGCAGGCTGGCGGCTACACCACCATCCGCACCGGTCAGGCTCAGGACGCCAACGCCATCCTCATTCCCAAGGAGGATGCCGACGAGGCTATGGACTGCGCCTCCTGCATCGGTTGTGGTGCTTGCGTGGCTGCTTGTAAGAACGGCTCTGCCATGCTCTTCGTTTCCTCGAAGGTCTCTCAACTCGCCCTCCTTCCCCAGGGTCGCGTAGAGGCTGCTCGCCGTGCCAAGAACATGGTGGCCAAGATGGACGAACTGGGCTTCGGTAACTGCACCAACACACGTGCCTGCGAGGCCGTCTGCCCGAAGTGCGAGACCATCGCCAACATCGCCCGCCTCAACCGCGAGTTCATCTGCGCAAAGTTGGCTGACTAACAAATACATTTATGCAAAAAAGCACCATCGATGAAAATCTATGGTGCTTTTTTTGTTATTTCTTTTTTTATACTTAATTTTGCTACCCTAACAAATCAGAAAACATGTTTACCAAAAGAAAATTACTGCTGGCGGTGGGGTTGCTTGTGTGTGGGATGCCGGATGTATGGTCCCAGTGTGGCGATACGCTGAGTACTGCCAGTCATGCAAAGTTGTACCCTCAGTCCTATCCGCCGTCCTACCCAGGCGGCGAGAAGGCCTTGCAGAAGTTCATAAAGAAGAATTTGGCTTATCCGTCACTACTTGGCCAGATAGAGGGCGAGGGAGAGTGTGTCATGCACTTCACCGTGGAGACGGATGGCACAATCACGAACATAACGGCTACGGATTGCCGTGTGATACATTACAACATAGATGTATTTGGACGATACACCAGTGAGCAGCAGGCTGTAATGCTGAAGGATTGTGCTAAGTCGATGGCCAAGGAAGGTTTCCGGATAGTCCGCAAGATGAAGAAGTGGCATCCCGCCATCAGCAACAATGTGCCACAGCGTCTTGAATACGCCCTTCCCCTCCGTTTCTCCATGAACTATGTTGATGACTGACTTTTTCCACGAACTATATTGATGCCTAACCCCTCTGGATGGAGCCACTCGTAACCATAGCCATTCCGGCATACAAGGCTGCGCATCTGCACGAAAGTATCGCTTCGGCACTTGGGCAAACGTATCGGAATACCGAGATAGTGATAGTCAATGACCAGTCGCCAGAGGACGTGGATTCGGTGGTACGGGCTTTTGACGACCCACGGATCCGCTATTTTGTGAACGAAAGGAATGTGGGCAAGGGCGACCCTTCTCGGAACTGGAACGAGTGTCTGCACCATGCCCGAGGCGAATGGTTCTGCCTTTTGTGCGACGACGACCAGTATGCTCCCACGTTTGTGGAGTCGATGCTTCGTTTGTCAGCGCGGTACCCCCAGTGTCATGTGTTGCGCTCATGTGTCAGCGTCACGGATGCCCTGGGGCGCGAGACCCAGCGCTATCCCGTATCGCCGGAGTGGGAGACGACGGAACAGTACATGTGGGCCCTCTACAACGGATGTCGTCGTCAGACTATCAGCGAATTCATGCTCCATCGGCCCACCATGCTCCGTCTGGGCGGTTATGTCCATCTGCCCTATGCCTGGGGAGCCGACAATCTGTCCGTTTTCCGATTTTCCCTGCAGCACGGCATCGCCAGTGCCGGGGAGTGCCTCACCCTGTTTCGCGACAGTGGTGAGAACATTTCCAGCGACCGGCGCGACATGGACCGGAAGCTGCAGGCCTTCCAGCAGTACATGGACATGGTACGGCAGATGGTGCGCGAAGAGGGCTTCCGTGCCGACTTGCTTCCCCTCATCGATGCCTACTATCGCCAGGCCTGTGTGGACCACATGGTCGAGGCCGACCGAAGGGCCTTCTGGAACATTGTCCGCCACAGCGCTTGCCTGCACATATCTCTTGTGACCGTCCTGCGTGCCTTTATCCGGAAATACATGAAAATATAACCGATGAAACCGAACATTTTTTTACTGTTCTTATCCATTGCCCTGAGTGCCGGGGCCAAGAAGTTGCGCCCACAGGTGGTGAGACTGGAGACGACGATGGGCACCATACGTGTGGAGCTGAGCGACGAGACACCACGCCACAGGGACAATTTCCTGAAGCTGGCCCGCGAGGGACTGCTGGACAGCACACTCTTTCACCGTGTCATCCGGGACTTCATGATTCAGGGTGGCGACCCCAATAGCCGGGTACACCGTCAGGCTGACGGGACGCTGGCCTCGCCCTCCCATGAACGTCCGCTGGGGGAGGGAAGCATCGGTACCACGCTGCCTGCCGAAATACGTCTGCCTTGGCTCTACCATGTTCGTGGTGCCCTGGCTGCCGCCCGTGAGCCTGACGAGGTGAATCCCGAGATGCGCTCCTCCGGTTCGCAGTTCTACATCGTATACGGAAAGTCGTGGGGCGAAAACTCCCTTGGCAAGGTGCGTGGTATGCTGGACGAGCAGGGCATAGAGATGAACCGCGACATGTGGAATGACTATCTGCAGCGCGGCGGAGCCCCCCATCTGGACGGTGCGTACACGGTCTTCGGTCGTGTCGTGGAGGGCATGAAGGTGCTGAAGGCCATCCAGGCCGTGGCCACGGACGGGGCAGACCGCCCGTTGGAAGACGTAGTGCTGTTGCGGGCCGTCGTGGAGTGAGAAGGGAAGTGCCTGATGGAGAATTATTTTACGGTGAAAACCACGCTGAGGTGAAAAATTGAAGACCCAGAGGCAAAAAAAGCGGTATTTGCTTGTACGTCTATGAAAAAAAGACTAAATTTGTGGGCATAACGAGTGAATTACTGATAAAACTCACCTTATTCATTAACATTTTATTAACCTAAACCCAAAAAACAAAGACAATGAAAAAGTTAATGCTTCTGGCTGCTGCAGCCCTGTGTCTGGCATCCTGCTCGACTGTGAAGAAAACTGCTACGACGTACACCGTGGATGACAACATCCGCAGTTTCAACGAGGCAGAACTGACCGTGAAGTCAGAGAAGATAACCTACACCTATCGTCCCGAGAAGTCCGTTCGTCGCGGTGGTGCCCAGAACATCAAGAACGCTGCTGTCCGCGAGGCTCTGCAGACCCACGGCAATGCTGACGTGCTGGTGGCTCCCCAGTTCGAGACGAAGAGCATCAATGGCATCTTCCGTCATGGCATCCGCAGGGTGACGGTGAGCGGCTATCCCGCTACGTATACGAAGTTCGAGAAGGGCGGTCCTCGCAAGTAATCCCCTTTTGTTTCACCCTTACTAACACGAAAGTCAAATGAAAAAGTTTATGCTTTTGGCTGTTACAGCCCTGTGTCTGGCGTCCTGCTCGACCGTCAGGAAGACTGCCGATGTCGTGGGTGTGGACAATACCGTCCATAACTATCCTGTCATTGCCGATATGCAGGTGTCTCCCCAGCGGGTGACCCAGACTGTGGAGTGGAGGAACGGTCTCGTGCCTCAGAAGAAGGTGGAAGAGGAGAAGGGCAACCTGGTGGCCGACCTGCTGGCCAAGGCTGGTGGCGACGTGTTGCTGGAGCCCCAGTTCATCCACGAGAGCGACGGTGTCCTCCCCCGTGCCTTCCGTCACCACAAGATTACGGTGACAGGCTTTGTCGGCACCTACAAGAATTTCCACAAGGCCACTCCTGAAGACCTGAAGGCCCTGCAGATGACCCAGGGTGTGATGCCCAACAAGCCCGAGAAGATGAACGAGGGCGGCAATCTGCTGAAAAAACTGATCATCAGGAAGTGATATTTTTCGGCCCGTGCAGGACGGATGTCCGTCCCGTATAGGTTTCGACTTCATCCCGTACAGGTCGGGTATCCGACCTGTACGGGTTTCTCTTGACGGACAATTGACCCACAAGCGACTCCTATAGGGGAGTCTTTTTTATATCCAGCGGTAGGTGCCTCCGCTTAGGCGTCGTACCAGGCCACGCATCTCCATGTCGAAGAGCAGGCTGCTCAGGCGACCTATGGGCAGGTTGGTCTCCACGGTGAGTTGGTTCAGCTGTTTGCCGTCCGAACCTTTTAGTGCACGGGAGATGGCCATTTCTTCGGGGGACGAGGCGGTAGTGCCGTCGGACAGGGTGGGGAAGAGGTCCCGTTGCACGGGTTGCTGTTCCCGTTGGGCCGTTACCCATCCGATGTGTTCCACCAGTTGTTCTGCACTCTGCAGCAGGATGGCTTGGCTGTCGCGTATGAGGCCGTTGCATCCGGCCGAGGCGGCATCGCCCAGCCGTCCGGGAACGGCAAAAACCTCGCGGTTGTAGTCCGTGGCAATGTGGGCTGTGATGAGGCTTCCCCCCTTGTCGGCACTTTCCACCACCAGTGTGGCATCTGTCATGCCGGCCACGATGCGGTTGCGGGCCACGAAGTTTATCTTCTCTGCCGTGCTCTGGCTCATGAATTCCGTGAGCAGTCCGCCCTGCTGTAGCATTTCTATGGCAGTCTGGCGGTGCAGGCGCGGATAGATCTGGTCCAGTCCGTGAGCCAGAATCCCGATGGTGGGCAGTCCGTTCTGCAGGGCCTGGCGATGGGCCTGTATGTCGATGCCGTAGGCCAGTCCGCTCACGATGAGCACATCGGGACAGAGATGGGAGAGGTCGCTGAGGAAGCGTTGGCAGAAAGTCTTGCCGTACTCTGTGGCCCGGCGTGTGCCCACGATGGAGAGCATGTGTCGGCTGTTCAGGTCTGCCGTCCCCCGGTAGTAGAGCACGATGGGGGCGTCCGGACACTCGCGCAGACGGGCCGGATAGTCCACGTCAGACGGTATCGTCACCCGTATGCGATTCTTTTCGGCAAAGGCCATTTCCTGTTCAGCACGCGCCATGTGTTGTTCCCACTGTGCGATGGTGCGCTGCAGGCGTTCGGATGCGCTGGGCAGCAGTTCGCGCAGCTGGTGGCGGTGTTCGTAAAGTGCCCTCACCGACCCTGCGGCCTCTGTCAGTTGTCGCTGCACCTGCGACTGGTAGGGCAGCACTCGCGTCAGGGCTATGCTATAGAGTATTTCTTCGTCCATAGGTCTACGGATTACATCAGTGATGCTTGTCCCTGTGTGTGGTGTGGCAGTTATTGGTTTTCTTCCAGCAGGCGGTCCAGGTCGGGACACTCTGCGGCCAGTTTTCCGTCAATGAGGACGGCATTCACCACCTCCACGCGGCAGGCCAGCCGCAGGTCGGAGAGGCGGATGATGTCCTGTTGGAAGACGTATTTCACGCCATCCTTCCTGACCTGTGAGCGCACCAGGAACTCGTCGCCGCTGCGGAGTGGTGCCTTGTAGGCCAGTGTGATGCGTGCTACCACCACATCGATGCCCCGCTGGTGCAGGTCGGCAAAGCGTACTCCCCGTTCGCAGAGAAACTCGTGGCGTGCGTGTTCCGTGTAGTGCTGGTAGTTGGCATTGTTTACGATGCCTTGCAGGTCGCATTCGTAGTCGCGCACCTTCATCTTCAGTTCGTGTGTCATAGTCTTTTCAACTTTTCAATCTTTTCAACTTTTCAATCTTTCAACTCTTCAGGTATTCGTAGCCAAAACTGCACCGCAGGCAGTCGTGTCGGTCGCAGTATTGCCGTTTCAGTTGGATGAGAGCCTGGCTGTCGGCCGCAGTGTCCACATGCAGTCCGCAGGCCTCCCATTGCCGCAGGATGTGATTGCGCTCGGCCGGCAGGAGTTGCAGCAGGTCCAGTGTCCGCTGTCGCAGTTCCCAGTCGTTGTGGGAGGTGGCGTAGGCATAGAGCACGGGCACCACGGTGTTGATGATGAGCAAGTTCTGTGAGCTCTGGCTCAGTCGGAGTGTGCGTTTCCCGGTGGGATGCCCGAACATGATGTGTGTCTGCCAGTAGGGCGATGTCTCAGTCTTCAGCACCCCGCGCAGAGCCTTCAGCGGTTCTTCAGTCATCGTGGCATCCTTCAGCCCGGACAGTGTGACCCGTCCCTTGTGGTACATCCAGGCCAGTTCGGCTAGGCGGATGTGGGGAAAGTTCTGGGGGCGCAGGCGCAGGTATCGCCATTGCTGGTACGGCATGGGAGCCGGGAGCGAGAACAGGCGGCACTGATATTGGAACTCACGGCGCAGCGAGAGGAAGTACTCGTCCCAGGCACCCCTTTCCCGCGATTCCGGGGGCAGGCTGGCCGCCTCCAGCAGTCCCGCCATGCCCAGGAAGATGGCTTCTATCTGGAAGAGTTCGTCGCGGTGCTTCCCGATGCGGTCCAGAGGGATGCGTCCGGCCCATGCCTCGAAGGCATCGCCGTTCAGCCCGAAGCCGAAGTTGCGGGCCAGTGTGGTGAAGAGCGCCCACTCCCAGTTGCCGTTGGTGGCTTTCAGGCGGGCCTTCACCTGTTGGGCACGCTCCTCCAGTCGCTCCACGGTCAGCGTGTCCATCCAGGCGTGCACCCGGAAGATGTCCAGTCCCGGGATGATGCGGTGGCAGCGTGGATAGTCCTCCGTTTGCTGCAGCGTCTCGTAGCGCTGGCTGAGGCCGGCTGGAATGTCCAGTTGCAGCTGGGGCAGCCGTTTTCCGCTGCAGGTGGTCACGTCGCAGTCTACCACGTTGGCCACGTGCAGGATGACGTTGTCGTACCGCTCGTCACCCTCGTGGCCGTGGCGGAACCAGTCGCTGGAACGCAGATGTATCTCCACGTTGCCGGCCCACATGGTCTGCCCGATGCGCACCTTGGCATTGAAAAAGTCGGGACCGGCGTTCGTGTTGGCCAGTCCCGGGTCAATGATTTCCAGTTCCTGTCCGTCGGTGGTCAGCAGTGCCCGCAGGGGCAAAAGTCGGTGCTTCCAGACGTAGTGCAGCAGTCTCTCCATATCGGCAAAGGGGGTGTAAATCTTAAAAATACCTAACAAAAGTACGGTTTTTCGCTGATATTCCCTATCTTTGCAGTCGAAAATTGTTATCTGCGTATGAAAATAGCATTAATCGGCTACGGTAAGATGGGGCACATGATAGAGGAAATCGCCCTCAGCCGTGGTCACGAGATTGTCTCGATTATCGACATCGACAACCAGCAGGACTTTGACAGTCCTGAGTTCCGAACGGCCGACGTGGCCATTGAGTTCACGGCTCCCCACGTGGCCTACGACAACTATCTGCGGGCCTTCGCCCAGGGTGTGAAGGTGGTCAGCGGCTCCACGGGCTGGCTCAAGGAGCATGGTGAGGAGGTGCGCCGCCTCTGCACCGAGGGTGGGCAGACACTTTTCTGGAGCTCGAACTTCAGTCTGGGTGTCACCGTCTTCCGGGCCGTCAATCGCTACCTGGCCCGCATCATGAACCAGTTCCCCTCGTACAGCCCCTCGATGGAGGAGGTCCACCACATCCACAAACTCGACCATCCCAGCGGCACGGCCATCACCCTGGCTGAAGAACTGGTCGGGGAAGTGGAGCGGCTCGATGGCTGGCAGTTCGGCCAACTCACCCAGCCCGACGGCTCGGTGGAGGGAACAACGACAGTCGCCGCCGACCGGCTCCGCATCGACAGCGTCCGCCGTGGCGAGGTGCCAGGCATTCATTCCATTCGCTGGGACTCCGATGCCGACGAGATAACCATCACCCATTCCGCTCACAGCCGCCGTGGCTTTGCCCTGGGTGCCGTCCTGGCAGCTGAATATACGGCCCACCACACGGGTCTCCTCACCATGGAAGACTTGTTTCAGTTCACAATTCACAATTCATAATTGACAATTCACAATTGACAATTCACAATTGACAATTCATAATGCACAATTCGTAATAAATGAAAAAGAAAGAAGAAAAAAACCGTACCTGGAAAGACTGGGCGCAAGGTGTCATCTATAGTCTGTTGCTCATTGCATTCCTCATGTGGATACGCGCCTCCTGGTGGGGCTATCTGACCGTGCCCTTCGTGTTCGATGCCTACGTGACAAAGTTTATTAAATGGGGCTGGTGGAAGGAACTCGAGAACCCTGTCACCAAGACTATCATGAGTTGGCTCGATGCCATCGTGTTCGCCCTCGTGGCAGTGTATTTCGTGAACATCTACTTCTTCCAGAACTACACCATCCCCTCGAGTTCGTTGGAAAAGAGCCTGCTCGTGGGCGACTACCTCTACGTCTCCAAGACAGCCTACGGAGCCCGTGCCCCCATGACCCCCCTCTCCATGCCCCTGTGTCAGCACACACTGCCCTTCGGCGGCCAGAGCTACATCACGTGGCCCCAGTGGGAGTACAAGCGCATTAGCCCCCGGAAAGTGCAGTTGAACGACATCGTTGTCTTCAACTATCCCTCCGGCGACACCGTGGCACTGAATCGGCAGAACAGCGACTACTACCGTGAGGCTTACGTCCAGGGCACCAGGAGCTACATGGAGAACTTTGGCTATGTAGACCTGGACAATATGACGGCTCTGGAACGCCGGAGATACTTTAACGCTTTCTATGCGCTGGGCAGTATGATTATCAAGCAGAATCCCCAGGAGTTTGGCGAAGTGAAGTGGCGTCCCGTAGACCGTCGGGAAAACTATGTGAAGCGCTGTGTCGGTTTGCCCGGCCAGACATTGGAGATTCGCAACCGCATTGTTTATCTTGACGGCAAGGCCAATAAGGAACCTGACAATGTGCAATACTTGTATAAAGTGAAACTCCTGCAGACTTTGCCCGAAGAGTTCCGACGGGAAATAGGCCTTTCGTTTGAGGACTACCGCCCACTCTATCAGTCTGGAATTTGTCCGCTTACAGCCAAGATGGTGAAAGCCCTGGAGGCCCGGACAGACCTGGTGGAGAGTGTGGAAATAGTGAAACCAGAGGAAGAACTGCTCTACCCCCTCAACGGCAACAAACATTGGACGGTGGACAACTACGGCCCCATCTGGATTCCTGCAAAGGGAGCTTCCATAACGCTCAACCTCGACAACTTGCCCCTTTATGAGCGTTGCATCAAGGAATATGAGGGTAACACACTGGAGGTCACCGACGAGGGCAACATCCTCATCAACGGCGAACGGGCCACCTCGTACACCTTCAAGATGGACTACTACTGGATGCAGGGCGACAATCGGCATAATTCGGCCGACTCCCGCTTCTGGGGCTTCGTGCCCGAGGATCACATCGTGGGCAAGCCCATCATGATTTGGTTCTCCAAGAATCCCGACTATGGCATGTTCAACGGCGGCATCCGCTGGGAACGCCTCTTCCGCTGGGTAGACGGTATTAAGTAATTCAAAATAAGCAAATTCAAAATAAGTAAATTCAAAATAAGCAAATTCAAAATTCAAAATAAAGTGTGTAAAAGGCCTGCATGTTTATTTTGAATTTTGAATTTTGAATCATGTTATTTCTTCCCTCCTTCTACCTCGCCCCCGTCTCCTACTACGCCCGCATGGTGCAGTACGATGCCTATTGCATCGATGTGGACGAGCCTTATCGCAAGCAGACGCTCCGCAACCGCTGCTGGATAGCCTCGCCCAACGGCCCCCTTTCGCTCACCATCCCCGTGGTGAAGTTCGTGCCCTACCATACGCCGATGCGTGACATCCGCATCAGCGACCACGGCAACTGGCGTCACCTCCACTGGAACGCCCTGCAGAGTTCGTATCGGCGTACCCCTTTCTTTGAGTTCTATGCCGACGACTTCGCTCCCTTCTACGAGCGAAAGTGGGACTTTCTCGTCGATTACAACCAAGCCTTGCAGGACATGGTGTGTGGGTTGTTGGAGATAGATACTTGCCCACAATCCCTCCCTGCGAAGGAGGAGAGTAGTAACTCTGACAAGATAGAAGCTTTCATTATCTCCCCTCCTTCGAAAGGAGGTGGTGGAGCTTCTTACTACCAACTTTTCTCCGACCGTCACGGCTTCATGCCAGACCTCAGCATCGCAGACTTGCTGTTCAACATGGGGCCAGAAAGCATACTTTATCTCAAATCCCTAAACTACACATGGAAACAACAACCTTAGATAACGGCTTGCGCATCGTCATAGACCACCGGCCAGGCAACATCGTATACTGCGGGCTGGCCATTGAGGCTGGCACGCGCCACCAAACGGACGAAGAGTCAGGAATGGCCCATTTCACCGAACATATGTCCTTCAAGGGCACTGTCCATCGTTCCGCCTGGCACATCATCAACCGCATGGAGGCCGTGGGGGGCGAACTCAATGCCTATACGGGTAAGGAGCATACCGTCTATTACTGCTCCACGCTGCGCCAGCATCTCTCCCGTGCGCTCGACCTGCTCTTCGATATCACTCTCCATAGCACCTACCCCCAACACGAACTGGAGAAGGAGGTGGAAGTGGTCATCGATGAAATCGAGAGTTACAACGACACGCCTTCCGAACTCATTTATGATGACTTCGAGGCCATGCTCTTCCGCAATCATCCCCTGGGGCGCAACATCCTGGGCGATGCCGGGCGCCTGCGTCAGTATCAGGCTGCCGATGTCCAGCGCTTTGCTCGTCGGCTCTATCGTCCAGAGCGCATGGTACTCTTTGTCCTGGGGGATGTCAGCCTACGGACCCTCCCCCTGCCTCGCCCTGTTATGGAGGAGAATGTATATCAACCAGACATTGAGCAATCCATGGAAACTACTCCCCTCCCTGTTATGGAGGGGCAGGGGGGAGTGCCTTTTTCTATCGACAAAAACACCCACCAGGCCCATGTCATTATTGGCTGTCAGGCCTATCCCATGGGGCATCCCCATTACACGGCGCTCTATCTGCTAAACAACCTGTTGGGAGGGCCGGGCATGAACTCGCGCCTTAACTTGGCCCTGCGCGAGCGTCGCGGACTGGTTTATACCGTCGAAAGCAATCTCACGGCCTATACCGACACGGGTCTGTGGCAGACCTACTTCGGCTGTGACCATGCCGATGTGGAGCGTTGCCGCCGTTTGGTCGGTATCGAGTTGCAGCGTCTTCTTGATGCCCCGCTTTCGCCCTCTGCCCTTTCCGCCGCCAAGCGTCAGCTGCGTGGCCAGATGGCTCTGGCATGGGAGAATGGCGAGAACGTGGCCATCGGCATGGGGCGCCGCCTTTTGCACTTGGGCACCACGCAGACGCTCCAGCAATTCTGTGATGCAGTAGATAGCCTCACTGCTCCTCAGCTACTCGATGTCGCTCGTGAGGTGTTCGACCCGGCCCGTCTCTGCACGCTCATCTACAATTAGTGGCTGTCTGATGGGTGTTTTTCCCAAATTTCAGTACCGTTTTATGTAAAAAAAGTTAATTCAGCGGTTCGTAGAGCCTGCGATTCACAATTAATTCGTATCTTTGCAGCCAAATATGTAACACATTGACTGAATAAGAACGAGATTATGAAGAAAACCATCGTACTGACAATGGCTGCAGCCCTGACATTGACGGGATGCAGTAAATTGGGAAATCTGACATCTGACGACTTCAAGGTGACTCCTACCCCCCTGGTGACTACGGGCGGTGAAGTGCCGGCTACCATCACGGTCACTTTCCCCGAAAAATTTATGAAGAAGAAGGCCTCCATCACCGCTACACCAGTGTTGCGCTATGCCACTGGAGAGGTGAGTGCACAGGGCGTCACTTATCAGGGCGAGAAGGTGGAAGGCAACGGCACTGACGTAAACTACAAATTGGGAGGTACGTATCAGATGAAAGCCAACTTCCGTTACACGCCGGAAATGTTGCGAAGCGACCTCTATATGACCTTCGATGCCCGGTTGGGCAAGAAGCAAAAGCAGTTGCCCGACGTGAAGGTGGGCTACGGCATATTGGCTACTGAAGACTTGCTTTCGCGCTGTCTGAATAGTGTGAATGCGGCCACGGCTCCCGACCAGTTCCAGCGTGTCATCGAACAGAAACAGGAGGCCAATATAAAGTTCCTCATTGCTCAGTCTAACCTGCGCACTAGTGAATTGGAGAGTGTGAGTATCAAGGACTTGGTGAAGGTGCTGCGCGAGATTAACGACGATGCCGAGGGCCGTGCACTGGATGCCATCGAGGTCAGTGCATACGCTTCGCCCGATGGTCGATATTCCTTTAATGAAAAGTTGGCAGAGCGCCGTCAGAACGTTAGCGCCGACTATCTGAAGAAGGAATTGAAGAAGATAAAGATGGATGCTGACATCAATACCCGTTATACGGCTGAGGACTGGGACGGTTTCCAGGCACTCGTCAGCCAAAGTAACTTGCAGGACAAGCAGGTCATCCTCTCCGTCCTGTCGATGTATCAGGATCCCGAAGAACGCGAACAGCAAATTCGGAACATGAGCGCCATCTACACCGACATCAAGGATGGCATCATGCCTGAGTTGCGTCGTGCACGCCTCATCGTGAATTACGAAATCATAGGTCGTAGTGATGAGGAAATTCTTAATCAGTACAAGCAGGATCCCTCGAAACTGAGTCTGGAGGAACTGGTATACGGAGCCACAATGCTGGTGGAGACTCCTGCTGAACAAAAGGACTGGAACCGTACCATACAGCGTCTCTATCCCAGTGACTATCGTGCACTGAACAATATGGCACAGGTGGCCTATGCCGAGGGTGACTATCAGGCTGCAGCCAACTATCTGGCACAGGCTCGTAACGTCAGCAACCGTGCCGCAGAGGTGAATACCAACTTGGCTCTGATGGAGTTGCGCAACGGTAATCTGGATGCTGCTGAGACTTATCTGGCGCAAGGCTTCGGGGCCGATACCTATAACGAGGTGCTGGGGGCCTACAATGTGGCCAAGGGGAATTACCAACAGGCAGCACAAAGTCTGGCCAAGAGCACAGGAAACACAGCAGCCTTGGCTCAGTTGCTGGCTGGCGACTATGCGGCAGCTCGCACCACACTGGAGCACATCAAGAAGGCTGACTCCACCACTGCCTACCTCCGTGCTGTGCTGGCAGCACGCACCAATGACACCGCTGCACTGGTGAACAATCTGCGGCAGGCTGTGGAGCAGGATGCCGAACTGAAAGCACGTGCCCAGAATGACTTGGAATTTGCTCAGTATGCCAGCACCATCGCTAGTCTCCTAAAGTAAGTAATGAAATTATCCTACACCCTATTATTTGCAACCTTCCTTTTTGTGGCTTGTGGGCCGCAAAAGGGAAGGTTGCGCATTAGAGGGGAGTTTGACAATCTGCCTCAAGCCGATCTGCGCATATATAGTCCTGACGGTGGATTGTCCACATTTGATACACTGCACATTGTCAAGGGGAAGTTTGACTATCAAATTCCAGTAGACGGCGGTCCATATACCTATGTCATTCTCTATCCCAACTATTCTACCTTGGGCTTTCAGGCCCATTCGGGCAGCGATATCCGTATTCGTGGTGATGCTCTTAGCCTGAACCAGGTGCGTGTGGAGGGGGCTGACAGCATACTGCCACAACAGCAGAAGATGGGCAAAAAGCTTCTTTCCATCGGGGGCCGGCTGCCCAAATCCGACATTGTCGAACATAAGCCTGGCACCTATTTGCTCATTGTCTTCTGGGCTGACTGGCGGCATGGCTCTTCCTCGCTTAACTATCATGTACGTCAGGCTCTGCGCGACCATCCCGACAGCCTCTATGCCATTTCTTACAGTCTGGACGTAGATCCCGAATTCGGTCGTGTACGGGAGACCATCGAAGACACCACACACTGGCATACCTATTGTGACTATCGGGGTTGGAGCAGTCCACTGCTGGCTCGCTACGGTATTCGCAATATCCCTTGGATTATACTGGTGGGACCAAAAGGTAAAATTCAGGCTATGGGTGGCGACTATAATCGCGATATCAAGCCTTATCTGACCCAGATTCAGTGAGCAATATCATCCATGAGGATATGGTAGTAGTTAAAAAAAATACTTTTTTTTGTTAAAAATTGGTTTATTGCAGAGTTTTTCGTAGATTTGCGAAGTATACCATGAAAAAGAGCAATCTATGAAAGTGAAATGCTGCAATGGGATGCTGTTGGCCGGAATTGTTTTGGCGACAGCCTTGTGTATGGCTCCCACTATTCAAGTGGAAGCACAGAATATTGGTAATCAATCATCAGCACAATCCACACATGTGGTTAAGGGAACGGTGACGGATGATATGGGAGAGCCTCTGACTGGTGCCATAGTACGAGTGAAGAATGGGAGCAAGGCGGCCAGTGTGGACATGGATGGCAACTTCACCCTGTCTGGTATCCCTGCTAATGCTGTGCTGGTAGTTACTTATGTTGGTTTTCTGCCTCAGGAGGTGGCTGTGAACCGTCGGGCCACCATCGCGGTGAAACTGAAGGAGGACAACAAGACCATGAATGAAGTGGTGGTCACTGCCATGGGTATCCTGCGTAAGGAAAAGTCCCTGACCTATGCGACGCAAAAAGTGAAGTCAGAAGACCTGATGCGTGTGCAAGACCCCAATGTGGCCAATTCACTGGAGGGCAAAATTGCTGGTATCACCATTACCCCAAGTGCCGGTGGTGCCGGTGGCGCATCCAAAATCATGCTTCGCGGTAATAAGTCCATTCTCGGAAATTCTGAACCACTGATTGTCGTAGACGGTATACCTATAAATAACGAAACCCGTGGGCGAATTAATTCTGCCGAAAATATCGCCTATCAAGGGCTGGCCGAAGGTAATGACCCTCTGTCCATGATAAATCCTGATGACATTGAGAGCATCAACGTACTGAAGGGCGCTAATGCAGCCGCACTTTATGGAACACGTGCGGCCAATGGTGTACTCATGATTACTACGAAAAAGGGGCGTGAGGGTAAACTGGATGTGACTTACACGGGCAACGTCACTTTTGATACTCCTTTGATGACTCCGGATATCCAGGGAGTCTATGGGGCTCCCATAAATCCCACGACCAGTACGGTAGGGGTAAATGGTTGGGGTGACAAAGTGGCCAATGCCAGCAATTACGCACCGACAGGTGTCTTCGACGTGACTAACGATAACACTTATTTCCGTGCTACGGGACCGGATGCTACCAATCACGTGCGTCTCCGCAGCTACAATAATGACGATGTGAGCGACTTCTACCGTACGGGTGTTACGACCAATAATTCTATATCTCTGAGCGGTGGTACGGAGACGGTGAAGAACTACTTCTCCATTGCCAACTCTCATGCAGTTGGCATGTTGCAAGAGAACAATTACAACCGCAACACTGCAGCCCTGCGTCAGACTTACGTGCTCTTCAAGAAACGTCTGACAGTGGATGTGAACTTAAATTATGTGCAGACCAAAACAAAAAACCGTACAGGCGGCGGTACGGTGATGAATCCCATCTACCACCTCTACATGACACCGCGTAACATAGACATGGGCTACTATCGCAACAACTATGTTGTACAGAACGGTGAATGGCACTCTGACCCTAATGCACAAATCTATCAACTTAATGCTTTGGGTAGTTATGACCGTGTACCGTACTCTGTAGACTTGACTGGGCCACGTCAGGAGTGGGCCTACTTGCAGAAAGGCTATAATAATCCTTATTGGCTCATGAAGCAGAATTCTGGAATAGACAAGGATGATCGCATTTACGGTAGTGCATCGGCTAAAGTAGATATTTGGGATGGGTTGTCATTCCAGGCGCGTTTTAATTTCGATAACAGTCGTTTCAATAGTGAATCGAAGCGCTATGCTACCACATTCGTTCCGGCCAGCATGGAATATGTGGGGCGCTATTGGAAGACCATTAACAAGGCGGAGGATTACTATACTGACTTCCTATTGAATTATAATAAGACCATCAAAAAAGACTGGGCACTGAGTGCCACTGGAGGTTGGGTAGGCCACTCTCGTGGCACGGAGAATCAGCAGACGGGTCTCAATGCCACTTATGTAGACGGATGGAAAAACGGAATCTCCGATATTGTGAATATGTTTATGACCAATGCTGGTGATGCTGGCGTGACCAGCACCAGCTATGGGAATAATTGGGACTGGTCGGTTCTGGGAACAGCTCAGCTGGGCTGGAAGGATAAGGTATTTGTTGATGGTTCCTATCGTCGCGACTGGTATCGTGCTTTCCGCCAATACACACAGCGGGGAAATTCTCCAAGTTTTGGCTATTTTGGTGTAGGTGCAAATGCCATTATCAGCGAATTGGTCACTTTGCCTAAGTGGTGGAGCTACTTCAAGTACCGTCTCAGTTATTCAGAAGTGGGTAATAGTTACCCAGATGGTTTGATGACGATTTTCAAAGTTACGAGAACTGGGGCGATAAAACCAAATGAAAACGGGGCTTACAGGGATCCGAAGCCAGAAACTGTAGGTTCACTGGAGACAGGTTTGGACATGCAGTTCTTGGATGACAGGCTTAGCGTGGATATTACATTCTATAATCTGCTAGGCAAAAATCAGTTCATGAGGGGAAATAATCAATCTGGCAAGAGCATTCTGCTGAATACCGGTAAAATACGCAACCGTGGTTTTGAAACAACTGTGGGATATAATTTCCACTTTGGAAAGGATTGGCGTTGGAAAACGCAGGTTAATTATTCATTCAACAATAACAAAATTTTGGAAACGGCTCACAATGCCGATGGCTCGGAATTCCTCATTTACACCGATGTGGCTGGTGTGCGTGTACGCTATAGTGAAGGAGGAAGTATTGGTGATATGTATATTACTGATTTCAAACGTAATGCAGATGGAACATTGGTTCTCAACAGTAAGGGGAAACCTATGTTGGAAACGGCTGCTGATAAAACATATGGTGTGAAGATTGGTAACATGAATTCCAAGAGCCAATTGGGTTGGAGTAATACCATTAGCTATAAGGATTTCCAGCTGTTCTTCCTGATCAACGGGCGTGTAGGTGGCAAGGTCATTTCCCTGACCGAAGCTTATTTGGATGAATCTGGTTTCTCGCAGCGGACGGCAGATGCCCGAATGGCGGCAGAGCTCAATGGATGGACTATGCCCGACGGACGTGCTGCCATGCCTTTGCCGGATGGGAGTGGGCGTATGATAGCTGTTGAGGACTGGTATACCACTGTGGGTGCACGCGGTAAGCAGTATTCGCCCAATTATGTCTACAATGCCACCAATTTCCGTCTGCGTGAACTTTCGCTTAGTTACATGTTCCGTAATCTTCTGGGTAATGGCAAAAATCTCTCTTTGTCATTCATAGCCCGTAATCTCTTCTTCCTTTATAAAGATGCTCCTGTAGATCCCGATATTTCTCTCTCTACAGGCACGGGACTGGGCGGTTTTGAAATGTTCAACTTGCCTTCGTCGCGTTCCTATGGTATAAATGTGAAATTGAACTTCTAATCCGTTCTAAAAACTTCATAAGGATATGAAAGCAAACAAATTCTTTATGGTATTGGCACTGAGCTCGCTCAGTCTGGGATTTTCTTCTTGCTTGGATTTTGACGACCCTGACGACAAATACCAGTATACCGAGATGCAAGCTGAGGATGTGGTATTGCAAGGTAAGGCCGATTCTATAGGTTATCTGGAATATGTGCCCAGCGAGACAGGAGTGGATGAGGCCATTCAGCGGCTGGACACCTATTTGCGTATGACCATTACGGGGCAGTTTGCCATGCGTGGTGGCAAGAACGGCGACATGCCTGGCGAACACGCCTATCAGCGTCAATATAGCCTGGGACCTGATAATTATGCTCAGTACAGCACGGTGCCTCATTTCGACTTTATGTATGGTACACTGGAGTCCACTTATGATGTCAGCGACGATTTCAATGCAGGGCCTAATAGTTCTTATCTTATTGTCAAGAATGCAATAGCACCTATATTGAACCATCCGGACATTGATTCCATACCAGAGATGAAGGCTATCTATTTGCTGATGTTCGACTTTGCCTCCCAAGAGGTAGCAGACATCTATGGCCCTTATCCCTATGCTGATTTTAAGGCTAATCGTGAGGAATCGCCCTTTACGTACAATGACTTGAGTAGTATCTATTTCACTATTGAGGCAAACATAGATACTATAGTGAACGTACTGAAGCACTATGATACACGCCCCGAATGGTATAAAACGAAAGTCCAGAAACTGATGACAGACTATACTCGTCTCACACAGGATTTGATTACGGGTAAGACAGGTATGGATACCTGGATTCGATTTGCCAATTCGCTAAAACTGCGCATGGCCATGCGCATTGTGAAAGTGGATCCTGAAATGGCCCAGAAATGGGCGGAGGAGGCTGTCGCTGCCGGTGTCGTGGAGGGGCCTGAACAGGAACTGGCATTTTCTCCATTGATATTAGGCTTTACTAATCCTCTATTGCAAATCTGGAATGGCTGGGGCGATAATCGGCTGAGTGCATCGTTTGAAAGTCTGCTTATGAGTTTGGGGCATCCCTATGCAGAATATCTCTTTGCCAAGAATGGTAATAAACTTACCAATGAGGTTACGGGAGAGGTGCTACCGGAGAAATCACGTATTGTTGGCTTGCGTGAGGGTATAACACCTGGGCAAGGACAAGGTTTTGCCACCAATCCCATGATTGGTTTTAGCCAATTTGTCCCTGATGTCATTTCTATTGCACCATTATATTTGATGAAGATGTCGGAAGTGGATTTCTTACGCGCTGAAGGTGCTGTGCGTGGTTGGAACATGGGTGGGACTGCTCAAGAGTTCTATGAGCGTGGCATTGAATATGGCTATCTGGATGAACGTATGGTAGGCGCGGATCCTACCTATACCAGTGCCATGGCCACCTACATGAATCTGGAGGCAGCGTATGACTATACCTATCACGACCCTCTGGGGCGGGTTCCCGATGAACCTAGTTTAACAAAGATTGGTGTAAAATGGAACGACGGCGATGACAAGGAAACAAAACTGGAGAAGATTATCACCCAAAAGTATATTGCAGGCTTCCCAAATAGTTTTGAAGCATGGGCCGACTTGCGTCGTACAGGTTATCCTAAGTTGTTCCCTGTGTTGAACCCCGATGATGGTGATGGTAGTCTCAACGAGGGTGACATCATTCGTCGCTGTGTATTCCCCAACACCGACGACTCTTCCCTGCGCGACATTCAGGAGACAGGACTTAGTGCCTTGGGAGGCCCTGATCAGCAAGCCACACGTCTATGGTGGGATATAGATGTTCCTAATTTCTAAATAGTGGGATTTTAGAATTGTCAAAACTTTAAATATTGCTCTTATGAAAAAAAGATTTCTAACATCGTTAGCAACTTTGTTATTTGGTGTAGTTGCGCTTTTTGCACAGTATGGACCAAGTGCATCAACGGATGTTTTCAACTTCTCACCTTTCAATGACAGTAATCTGCTTACACTTTTCTACAATGCTTTGCAGGATGGTCGGCAGTTCCCAACGAAGGCCGAGTTCGAAGCCGCTGGCTTCGACATGAACGACATCGAGTTCGTGCGCTCCCATGTGCGGCGGGCCGAGATTATCGACGACCAGGCCAATCAGTTGAATCCGAATATTAAGAACACGCGTCGCTTCTGGATGAATACCCCCATGGGTGCAGCCAGGGGTACAGGTGGCTATCCCAATACCAATACGGGTGACGACACCTACTCGCTATGGAACTACACTCACATGTTTGGCTCGTGGAATCATGGTCTCTTCCAAGCACCCGGTTGTTGGGTAGATGCCGCTCATCAGAACGGCACCGACATACTCTCCGGTATTAAGTTCTTCGAGAGCTGGACGGCGGGCTCTGGTGATCAGGCATATAGCAAACTCATTAGTGAAAAGAATGCCGACGGCACGTACAAGTATGTAGAACCTGTCATTAACATTTTACTTTACTTCGGTAGTGACGGTATCAATTACAACTGGGAGGATACCTCTTACTCAAATGCTGACGTAGTGGCCTTTCACAAGGCTCTTTACAAGAAGGCTGCCGAGAAGGGTTTCAACAATTTCCACATTGGCCTGTATACCAGTCAGTCCACGTTGACTGCTTATAATGCCAATGCCATTTTCGGTAACTCGGAGGGACGTACGGCTGATACTTTCCTCAACTACATGAGCAATGATTTTGCCACGACCTTCAACGCTTCCCTAACGGCTGCTAAGAATGCCATGGGCACTACCGACGGTCTGTATGCCGGTGCATGGATTGTGACCATGAACCGCACGTGGACTCGCTTCAATGGCAACGACATGGGTATGGTGCTCTGGGGTGAACATGCCAACAGCCGTTTCTGGAGCAATAACGTGGGCACGGATGCCAGCTCATTCCAGGCCAACTTGCAGGCTCTCTATGAGCGTGCGTTCTCAGGTGGCAATCGCAACCCGGCTAATCGTCCGACGATGCAGAATACGGGTAATGAGTGGGCTTGGAGCGGTACTACACCTCCTCTGTCGAAGTTCGGTGGCATCAGTACCTACTTCCCCGAGCGTTCGGCCATTCAGGGCAAACTCCCCTTCCACACCTATTTCAACACAGGTGCCGGTGAGGTCTATAACTACAAAGGCAAGCAGACAGCTGGCCCGTGGTACAACATGTCCACCCAGGATCTTGTGCCCACTTATCGTTGGCTGGTATATAATGCAGGCACCACGACGGCTGCCAGCAACCTGCAGCCCGAGTTCACTATTGACGATGCCTACATGGGTGGTGCCTGTCTGCGTATTGCCGGTACGGCCAAGGCCACTGGCACAGACATCATCCTCTTCCGCACCAAACTGACGGGCAACGGTGGTACACCGTACGCCAAGGTGGCTGTGAAGACAGGCTTGGAGGGTGAGAACGAGACGGGGCTCTCCCTTATCCTGAAGATTGGCAGTGAATGGAAGGAATATGCCGTGGGCGGCACGACGGGCAAAAATTGGGAAGAGAAGGAGGTCAAGCTCGAGGGTATCAGTGCCACTGACCAGATTGATTTCGTTGGCCTGCGTGTTAAGGGCAGCGGTGCCTATAAACTGCTGGTGGGTAAACTGGAGTTAAACGACGAAGTAGAAGTGAAGCCGGCTGCAGTGAAGGACTTGTTGGTAGATGTTCGTAGCGAGACGACGAAGAAACTGTCCGTGAAACTGAGTTGGCAGGTAGATGCCACGGGTACCGACCGTGCAGCATATGGTATGGTCTTCAATGACGATGCCAATATCGACCACTTCGAGGTCCTCTATAAGGATGGTGAGGATGGACGTGTCAGTGTGGTTAGCCATGTAAAGAGCTGGGCATCGTTTGTGGGTGACATAGCCATGGATACCGAGACAAAGCCTTTCGTTGGTGTACGCTCTGTCAGCACCGATCTGAAGACTTATAGTGAACCGATTTGGGTAGAGGTGCCTCGCAGTGAGAATGTACCTGCTGAAGATCAGGGTGAGGGCCCCAGCTATGCTACAAGCACCATCAACTCGGCAGCCGATGGCTATCTGACCGCTATACAGACTCGTTACCTGACTTCTGTCACCACCACGGGTGCCACCAACGGTAACCTGAACTATGTGGGCAAGGCCAACACCGACAGCACCAACTACATCTTTGCCAAGGATAATGTACTGAAAGTGAAGCAGGGTGATGACATCAATCTGAACTATGTATATCTGAATTCGAGCGATGGTCTGCAGTGGTGTATTATGAAGGCCTATATTGACTGGAACTGTAATGGTTACTTCGAAGGTACGACCGACGAACTTATTGTAGAGCAGGGTACGGCCAATACTAACAATGACATCACAAATACGCAGGCAGGTTCTTTGACAGGCAGCCCGCTTCATGCTAATGGATGGAGTAGCAGTCCTCTTGTTCCTTTCACCTTCAAGGTTCCCGTGGATGCCGTTCGGGGTAAGTGTCGTCTGCGTATCGTCTTCACGGATGCTTGGGCTGCACATCCTGGTCCCACAGGTCTGACGGCTAAGGGATTCTCCATAGACTTCCCTGTAGAAATAACCGGTGACAATGAGGAACGTACCGTTGTAAAGACGCGCGACGAGGGTGTTGCCGATGAACCAGAAAACCTGATACCCGTAGGCATCAATGTTGTTAAGGGTGGTGCATCTGAGGCTCTTGTTAGCAATGGGCAGTTGCAGTTCACTAATGTACAGAAGGCTTGGGTCTACACCAGTGATGGTCGTTTCGTCCGCTTTGTGAATGATGGTTCTTCTGTATCCACGGCAGCGTTCACTCCGGGTCTCTACATCATCAAGATGCAGAACCAGGGTGTCATCCGTACCCGTAAGATAGTGATTCGGTAGTCACATATTATGTTAGTTAAAATTCATACTTCGGCCGTGCAGGGACTTCAAGCAATCCCTGTCACGGCCGAAGTCAATTCTTCACGGGGAATAAATTTTTTCCTCGTAGGTCTGCCCGACAATGCTGTCAAGGAGAGCCACCAGCGTATTGTGGCAGCCATTCAGAACAGTGGCTATCGTTTTCCCACGAACACATTCACGGTCAATCTGACCCCAGCCGACCTGAAGAAGGAAGGCTCAGCTTATGATTTGCCCATAGCCATAGGCATACTGGCAACAGACGATGAGGTGAGTCTTGAACATCTCAGCAAGTACTTGATGGTTGGCGAACTAAGTCTTGATGGTTCGCTCCTACCCGTCCGTGGAGCCTTGCCCATTGCCATCATGGCCCGTGAGATGGGCTATGAGGGGCTAATAGTTCCCAAGCAGAATATACGCGAAGCAGCTGTTGTAAATCGTATCAAAGTCTATGGTGCGGAGCATATTGCTGAAGTCATCGATTTGCTCAACCATCCGGAAACCGCTATTTCACCGACGGAGATAGACACTCGTAAGGAGTTTTACCAACGGCAGAACGAATACGAACTGGATTTTGCAGATGTCAAGGGCCAGGAGTCAGTAAAGCGTGCTATGGAGATTGCTGCAGCCGGGGGGCACAACCTGATTATGATAGGTCCGCCAGGGAGTGGAAAATCCATGATGGCCAAACGCTTGCCCACCATTTTGCCCCCACTCTCTCTTTCCGAAAGTCTGGAGACCACCCAGATACACTCCGTTGCAGGAAAACTCAGTCGGGATACATCGCTCATTGCACAGCGTCCTTTCCGCAGTCCTCACCATACAATATCTCAGGTAGCTCTTGTTGGCGGTGGTCTTAATCCGCAGCCGGGCGAAATCTCTCTGGCTCACAATGGTGTGCTTTTTCTCGATGAATTGCCTGAATTTTCGCGTTCTGTTCTCGAAGTCCTGCGCCAACCGCTGGAGGATCGCGTCATCAATATATCTCGTGCAAAGTACGCTGTCACCTATCCAGCTTCGTTCATGTTCGTAGCTTCCATGAACCCCTGTCCCTGTGGCTATTATGGCGACCCCACCCACCATTGCACCTGCACCCCAGGTCGCATTCAACAATACATGAGCAAGATTTCTGGCCCCCTGCTCGACCGTATCGATATTCAGTGCGAGATACAAGCCGTGCCCTTCGCCGAACTGAGCAAGATGACACCGGGCGAGCCCTCGTCAGCCATTCGTGAGCGCGTCATCCGTGCCCGCAATATCCAGACTGAGCGCTTTGCTTCACTCCCCTCCTCTTTGGGAGGGGGTGGGGGTAGGCCTCATTGCAATGCCCAGATGACGGAACGCATGCTCCATCAGTTCGCCGAACCTGATGCATCATCTATGGATATGCTCCGCATGGCCATGGAGCGCCTTAAACTCTCTGCCCGTGCCTACAGCCGCATCCTCAAGGTTGCTCGCACCATCGCCGACCTTGCCGGCAGCGAGAAAGTTCAGTCCATGCACATCGCCGAGGCCATAGGTTATAGAAACCTCGACCGTGGCGACTGGGCAGAGAGAGGAATATAAAAAATACACCTGCCATATGCTGACGATGGCAGGTGTATTTGGTTTATTCGAAGTTATAGTCGCTGTTTACCTTTTCTTTGTTTTTTTGTCAAAAAATACCTAACTTTGTGGGCGAATACATATATTAAAGTACGATGAAGACACAGATTACTATTAGTTTGTTTGCTTTAGTAGCCATAGGCTGCAGTGGACACAGAGCCCAAGCTGATGAAAATGGACAGGACACGCTGATGGGCGATACCCCTGTGGTGGAGACTCTGGTGTATCTGCCTGATACCAACTATGCGTCGGTGGGAACCATCAGTTATCAGATAGAAGATGCGGACAGCCTGGAGGCACCGCTGCGGGACTTCGACGACCGATATGCCGAGAGCCCGAACGTGTGCGTCTTCCGTAAGAACCTGCTGCGCAACGCTAACTTTGGTGGGCGTGTGAAAGGCACCCCCAGCGTGATAGAGGAGGCATGGATGTTCCAGACCGCCTACGACACCACGAACACACGCTTCGGCACCTGGGGCGGCGGTACGGGATGGACTGGCCAGCCACTGTACGTTGCATGGAGCCCGGCCGACACTGCAGCCTTCCGCCAGCAGTCGCCCGGACTGACTGCAGACTTTGGCCGCGAGGAAATCATCGTCGGCTCGCTTTGCGGCAAAGCCTACTTCATCAACTTCCAGACGGGAAAGGCCAGTCGCCAGCCTCTGGACTTGGGTAACGTGGTGAAGGGCACCATGTCGCTGGATCCCGAATACAAGAACCTCTACTGCGGACAGGGCGTACCGCGCACCAGCGGGCCCTTCGGCTGTCAAGCCTTCGACCTGCTGCGCCACGAGCGCACCTTCTTCTTTGGCCCCGACCCCAAGGCATGGCGCGGCTGGAATGCCTTCGACTCCAATGCTATCGTGGCCGGAGGTTACCTCTTCTGGTGCGGCGAAAACGGCAGCGTCTATAAGTACGAGCGCAGTCAGGGCCAGTTGCGCCGTGTCAGTGTCATGCGCTATCGCGTGAACGGTGTAGCCCCGGGTATCGAGAGCAGCCTGTGCGTCTATAAGAACTACGGATACTTTGGCGACAACCACGGCAACATCCTGTGCATCAATCTCAACAATCTGCGTCCTGTCTGGCACTACCGCAACCACGACGACTCGGACGGCACCATTGTCTGTCGCGAGGAGGGTGGCGTGCCTTACGTCTATACGGCTTGTGAGGTCGATAAACAGGGTGCCAGCGGTACGTGCCACTTCGTGAAGTTGAACGGACTGACGGGCGAACGCGCATGGGAGCAGCTGATACCGTGCCGCCGCATCGAACTGCCCGGCAAGACGCTGGACGGCGGCATGTATGCCACTCCGCTGCTGGGACTCGGCGACTGCAAGAACCTCATCTTTGTCAACATCTGTCGCAACGGTGCCGCCCGCCATGCTGGTGAGCTGACAGCCATCAACACCCAGACGGGTGAGGTGGCCTACACCGTGCCCTACAACAACTTTGCATGGTCGTCGCCCATCCCCTACCTGAACGAGCAGGGCGAAATGTTTATCTTCACCGGCGATGCCAGTGGCACGGCCTACGTCATCCGCGGACTGACGGGCGAGGTGCTCTGCAAGCGCCCTGTGGGCTTCAACTTCGAGTCTTCGCCCATCGCCGTGGGCAATGCCGCCGTGGTGGGCTGTCGCGGACGTAACATCTATAAATTCATTATCCGATGAAACGGGCTTTTTTCTCCTTTCTTCTGCTCCTCTGGGGCGTGGCCATGTGGGCACAGTACGACCTGCTCTCGGCCAAGCGCAACGTCATCCCGGGCAACTACAACTTCTGGGTCTATACGCCTGAAGACTACTATTACACCCAGGAGCAGACCCCCCTGCTCATCTTCCTGCACGGTGCCAGCCTCTGCGGTCACGACCTGAACCGCGTCTTGCGCTACGGCCCCCTGGATGCCGTGAAGATAGGGCGCAACATCCCGGCCCTCATCATCGCCCCGCAGAATCCCGGCGGCGCATGGAGCCCCAAGAAACTGAATGACATTCTGGAATGGATGAAGGAGAACTACGCCTTCGACCACTCGCGCGTCTATGTCCTGGGCATGAGTCTGGGCGGCTACGGCACGCTGGACTTCGCTGGCACCTATCCCGAAAAGATTGCCGCCGCCATGGCCCTCTGTGGCGGTGCCACGCTGAAGGACTACCGCGGACTGGGCCAGCTGCCCCTGTGGATAGCCCACGGCACGGCCGACCGCGCTATACCCGTGAAGCAGTCGAAGGTGGTGGTCAGCGGCATGAAGGCCCTGGGGGCCGATAGCCGGCTGCGCTACGACTGGCTGCCCGGAGCCTCGCACGGTGCACTGGCACGCTACTTCTACACGGCCAAGACCTACGACTGGCTCTTCTCCCACTCGCTGCACGACCCCGACCGTCCCGTCAATCGCGACATCACCATCACGCAGTCCGACCTCCAGCAGGCCTATCGCGACATCGACCGCCGTCCCGACCAACTGGAAAGAGAATAGTTTCTCTGACTGCGAATTACGCGAACGGCACGAATGGCTTCGCAAAGCATCAATATCCGTAAAGAGTATATAATCCATAACATCAAATGAAGCAAATAATCACAGTATTGGTGCTGGTCCTGACAAGCGTATGGACTTGGGCACAAGAGAATTTCAAGAGCAACGTAGTGGCCCAGGAGGGAGCCTGGTGCTGGTTTGCAGACCCGCGTGCCTTGCACTACGAGAACACCGCAGGAACCATCAACGCCACCTATCTGGGCTACATCGACGTGCACGGCAACGTCATGGCCACGCAGTACGACTGGCTCACGGGTCGGAAGACCGACGTGCTGGTGCGCTCCTACTTCCAGCCCGACGACCACAACAACCCCACCTTCCTCGTCCTGCCCGACGAGCGTGTGATGATATTTTACACGCGCCACACCGATGAGCCCCGGATATGGTACCGCATCAGCCGCCGGCCCGGCGACATCACCGCCCTGGGCGAGGAGAAGTACCTCACGACGGTCAACAACACCACCTATCCCTCACCCTTCATCCTCACAGACGACCCCACTCACATCTACCTCTGCTGGCGAGGTATCAGTTGGCATCCCACACTGGCTCGGCTGACCATGCCCGACCAGGAGGACAACTGTAAGTTCGACTTCGGTCCCAGGCAAATCGTGCAATCGACTGGCGCACGGCCCTACGCCAAGTACCAGTCCAACGGGAAGGACAAGATATACCTGGCCTACACCACTGGCCACCCCGACAACGAGCAGCCCGACTGGCTCTACTTCAACGTCATAGATATTAATAAAGGCCAGGGCCCCATCCTGCGTGACATCAACGGCAAGCAGCTGAGCATAATACAGGACGGTGTCTTCAACGTGAACAAGCAGTCCGGCTACGCCTCTTCCTACCCTGTCACCATCGTCGATAACACCGCCAACATCCGCAACTGGGTGTGGCAGATAGCGCTGGACGAGCAGGAGCACCCTGTCATCGCCTATCCCCACATTGACGAAGCCAAGACCTCGCACGTCTATTGGTATGCCCGCTGGACGGGCACTGAGTGGCGCCGCACCTGGGTACAGTACGCCGGCCATGCCTTCCACCAGAACTGGAACCAGACCGAGCGCTGCTACTCCGGCGGCATGGCACTGGATCCCGACAACCCTCACGACCTCTATCTCTCCATACCCACCCGCGACGGCCAATACAACAAGGACGGCGTGTATGAGATATGGCGCTACACCATCGACGACGATGGCAAGGTGGCCGGAAGCCAGCAAATCACGATGAATTCGTCGAAAAACAACGCTCGCCCCTTCATTCTGCCCGGCTCGAAGAACGCGAAGATGCGTCTGGCTTGGATGCAGGGTGACTACTACTACTGGATGGTGAACAAGAACTACCCCCTGGGCTACCCCACCAGCATCCTCTGCGACCATGAGTGGGAGGAGGAACTGACACCGGAGGAAGAGATAGGTCCCCCTTACGACTGTCCCTACTTTGGCCCGCAGGAGACTATCGTGCTGGGCTTCATCCTGAATCAGGAGAAATACGAAGGCACGCTGTTCCGCCTTGCAACCGGTCTGGAATACCGCATCAACGCCACGACGAAGTGCCCCGAAGTGGTCTATGACGGCAAGACGTACGCCAGCACAAACACCCTCTACACGAGCGACGACTGGGCCAACGGCTCCAGCGGAACCAACGGCGACAGCCACCCGACGAAACTCCGCAAACTCGTCATCGCCCTGACCTACGACGGACAGCGGCTCATCATCTACCGCAACGGACTCATAGACCAAGTCCTTGAGTTGGAAGGCATCGTGGGTGACATCAATGCGTGGGACGATACTTTCAACCATACTTGTGCCACCCTCGTGTCCTACCACGCCGTAGCCTCCCCCCAGACCGTCCGGGCGCTTACGAAAAGCATCAAGGTCACGAACCCCAACCTGCCCACCGCACTCCAGAACGGTGACTTCGAGGGCGCGTACTCCGTACAGGAGGGCAGCGGTGTCTCCTCCGACCGCGCCATCTACGTCCCCCAGGGTTGGACACTGGAGCGCACGGGCGGCAACGAGAACGACATCACGGCACTGAAGGCTGGCGACCTCTACTTCAGCCAGTTCTTCGGCTCGCTTGCCAAGCCTGCCAGCCACGGGCAGCAGACCTACTGGATACGCCAGAACTGGGGTACGCCCACACTCACCCTCTCGCAGGAGATGCGTCTGCCCGAGGGGCAGTACACCTTGACGTGCGACCTCTGGAAGTCGGGCCTGGGCGGCGATGCCTCCGTCTCCGTGCTGACCGAGGACGGGCCCACCGTCACCTCCCCCTCGCTGGAGAACAAGACTGAATGGCAGCCCGTCACCCTTCAGTTCCAGAGCGACGGTCAGTCCTCCACCACCGTCCGCCTCACCGCCATGCACAACTACAGTGGTACGGAGAAAATCATCGGCTTCGACAACGTCGTGCTGACCCTCAAGGGCGGCACCTCCCTTGGTGTCCTCACTGACACCTCCCTCACCGACGGCCAGACTGCCTTCTACGACCTCGCCGGTCGCCGGATCTCCACACCCCAGCGGGGCCTCTACATCCGCCAGGGCCAAAAGGTCGTGGTGAGGTAAGGGCTCCTTTGTCAGGATTTTTCACCTTCCAGTAACAAGCCCCCTTTTGCCTAATTCGCCGACAAGGAAAAAGAACCACGAATTAGCACGAATGAAAATAAGGAAAAATGGTAAGGAAAATCAAAAAGTACCATTTTGCATTTGCTCTTTTCAAATAAAAGTACTAATTTTGTACCGATTTCTGTACAGAACTAACTTACTTATTATAAATATATGAAAAGGAAATTACTTTTCGCGATGCTATGCATCGTGGGTGGGCTGGGCTGTAAAGTGCAAGCGTACCAGACACCAGAGGCTGACGGTGTTTATTATTTGTACAATCCTCTGACAGGAAAATTTGCTAGTCGTGGCTCTTGGTGGGGTACACGTGCATTAGCTGATGAATTTGGAGTTCCCATTAAGTTGATTGCCGATGGAACAAAATTCAAGTTGTATTGCCCTGATAATGAAGCTTATTATGGTGACGATTATTGGATGTATGCAGATTGTACGGGGGAGCGTGTTCGTTCTTATACCATATCGGGCGTTGATGGAATTCTGGGTAGTTACATTATAAAGCATGTGATTAGTGATGTCGATTATTCTATGTATATAAATATGGATGAATTCGGTATTGCCGGTAATGCAATAATAGGTGGATCCGAAGAAAATTGCCCTGATATTAGACAGACGTATTGGCAATTTCTCTCTATCGCTGAACATGATGCAATTGTCAATAACTATCCTAATAAGAATAAGCAGAATGTAATAGATGCATCTGGTATAACAGGTATTACAACTAGTGACCTAACCGTTGAAAGAAAGTGGGTGAGTAGCGACGCTACAAGCAGCATTGGTACGGCCAAATTTGATGATGGAGTTATTGGCGACTGGTCTTGGAGTGGAACGGATCGCAAACATGAAGGATACCCGGACTATGCTAGCAAGGTCGCACGCGTTTATGAAGCGACTGGCACATTCTCACAGACAATATCAGGTTTAGAAGCGGGTATCTATAAACTAACGATGGGTGGTTTTGATAGACATGCATCTGAAAGTAAAGATAAAACTTTAGCTTCAGACTATACAACTGTTAGTTTAAGCTATTTGCAGGCCAACGATGAGAAGGTACGTATTAAATCTTGGGTTGAAATGAATACGGCCATGGGAAAAGAGGCTACCACATTGGACTTGCAAAAAGAAGGAGTAAATAATGGTAAGGCGGAAAACGAAGTATTTGTATATCTTAATGGAACAGAAAATTTAGTAATTAAGGTTGCTAAACCCAATTATTGTGGGGAAAGTTATCTTATATTTAACAATTTTACATTAACACGTTACCGCCAAAAAGCAATAAATGAAGAAGCTGCGGCATTAACAAGTGGCTCAACAATGACGCCTAATATATGGTACTATTTTGATGTAGCAGCCGATGCTCCCTATGTGTTTACAGCTACGGACGATGTGAATAATATTGTTTACACTACAGATGGAACCGAGTTCATAGCAAATGAGACTAGTATCACATCTCATTTCTCCGCAAAGCAGAGTTTGTCGGCGGGCCGCTACTATATCAAGTCTTCAAGCGAACAGACTTTGACCTTTGCTGAGGCTTCATATACCGTAGGCAGTGCCACGTCCAGTCTTGTTGCCAATTCATATTTGCAGAGTATTTCGACCGTGACATTGAACTTTGAGTCGGCAACAACCAACGACACGCAGGCTTCATTAGCACTCAGTACCGGTACGGTGAAGTTGCTTGATTCCTCAGACGAAGAGGTGGCAATCGCAGAACTGAGCCTTGATGGTACAACGGTGACGGCTACGTTTAGCGATGTGACACTGGATGCCGGCACCACATATACGTTGGCCATCGCAGCCAATGTCATAGGCTATGTTGCAGGTAGTACCTACAATGCAGCACAAAACGTAATGTTCAAGACTCCTGCGATTTTCGATGGTGTATATTATCTGAAGGACGTAAGTGATGACACTTATCTCAGCCGTAGTGGCAACTATGGTACGCAGGCCATAATGGATAACAAAGGATTGGCTATACATGTTACTACGGATGCTTCAAACAATACTCAACTTCAATATTTTGACAACCGATTGTATTTTGGTTTCGATGGCCCTTGTTATGGAGATGCTAGTGGTGACAATATCCGCAACTTTAATGTAACGGCTGTCGTTGGAGGATACCGGTTGCTGAACACAAATAACAGCAAATACATGGCTGTAAGTGGCAGTACCGTTGTTGCCAATGCTGAAGAAAACGATGTCTCTAATGTTTGGACATTTGAAAATACATCGGCTCATATAGCCAATTATACGGCTAATGCCAATGCGCAAGTTGTTACTGCGGTTACTAATATTCCTGCCTTGAGTAGTATTACGACCAAGGCTGACCTTGAGGTAGAATTGGCCGAAAACTACGCTCACGATGATATTGCAATCACAGGGGCCAAGGATGAAAAATATCAAGAATATGCTGGTAGTGATGTGACATTAAGTGAGAACACATATTATTCTGAAACCGTAAGCGGACTTATCCCAGGTCTTTATAAACTCAGTGTCGATGCCTTCCAACGTGCTACTTGGAACGATTGGGTTGTTGGGGCTGATGGAGCACGTGGTACTATATATTTGTATGCCAATACGGCAAAGACACAGTTGAAGTCTCTGATGGAGCATTATGCAGATGTCGCATATACTTTAGGTACGAATCCTGATTTTGCAGATGGCGATAAGCATTATCCGAACAGTAAGGCCAGTGCATACGAAGCATTGGAGAATTTGGATTTCAGCAATGACGTCTATGTCTATGTTCCTGCTGACCCCGATTCTGAAACAGGAACGCTGGAAATCGGCATCAAGAACCCGACTCGTCAGGGAAATGGCGTAAACAATGGAACATGGGTTGTGTATAATAACTGGACACTGACTTACTATGGCCCTGCAGCTTCTGCTTCAGAGAAGTCTGCATTGGCATCGGCTATTTCTTCTGCAGAGGATAAAACCCTTGGTTTTGAAGATGGAGAATATGCTCCTTATATGAATGTTGCTGCTATAAAGGCTTTGAAGAGAGCAAAGTCTCTCCAAGGTGAATCCAAACCTACCAGTAGTTCTGTAACAGTAGCCACAGCAACCCTAAGCACTGCAGTATGGAGTGAAAATGATGGTGAGGTTAATGCTATTTATGATGGTAACTTTGCTATTCAGGATGAAGACACAGAGGCTCCTGCTTCTCCTTTGGGTTGGACGCCCGGTGGTTCTGACTTGATTCGTCAAATCATAAAGAATCAGGAAACTTATCTAGGTTTAGCCCAAGCAGATGCACATGCAGGTATATATGTATGGGGTGCTGAATCGAATAGTACATATACCTATGGCGGGCAGGAAGGTTATACGCTGCCTTTGGGCGCAAATGCTTATGAACTACGCTTCAAAGTTGCCTCCTGGACAGATGGCAATGCATCAACGAACGTGAATGTATCTGTATATAAGGAGGATGGAACGCAGGTTGGAATGACTAAAAACCTTACCTATACAGCCGGGAAAATCAATTCTTCAAACCCGTTTGCAAGCGTAAGCCATGTATTTGCCCTACCAGAAGCAGGTAACTATTTGATTCGTATAGAGACGAGATATGGTGAAAACGCTGTATTAACCGACTTCGACCTCAGAAAGGCCACCGCTGCTGTGCTCAACGAGACTTCTACGGACTATACTCCCGTTGCAGGTCCTGCCAACGTCACACTGAACCGCACTTTCAGCGCTACGTATAACACCGTGGTATTGCCCTTCAGTATGACGGCTGCTCAGGTGGAAGATGTATTTGGCGACGGAGCCATAGTCTATGCGTACAGCGAAGAAAGCGTGGATGCAGAAAATGCTACCGTTTCCTTTAACTCGAAGGCTGAAAATACTATCGAGGCCAACGTTCCCGTGCTGGTGAAGGCTACTAAAGCCTCCACGGTGAATACGATCAACGGTGTGACTATCTCGGCTGCTGGTGTAGATGATGTTGAAGGTACGAACTTCGACTTCGTCGGAACATTCACTAACGGCACAGCCCTCCAGGCCGGTGACTACTTCATTGGTGTGAAGGAAGGCGTGGGCTATCTGTATCGCAGTAACGGCGTGGGCAACACGATGAAGGGCTTCCGTGCCTACATCAAGCCTCATGCTGATGCCGACGTGAAGAACCTGTGGCTGAACATCGAGGATGACATTGAGACACGCATAGTAGTGGTAGATGGTGAAATTGCCGAGCCGGACGATGAACTCATCTACAACATGGCTGGCCAGCGTGTGCAAAAAACCACGAGGGGCCTGTACATCGTGAACGGAAAGAAGGTGATAGTGAAATAAGTAAAATAAAAACATATAAATGCATAAAACAATGAAAAAGACATATATCATTCCACAAACGGATGTACTTCAACTTAACGGAACTGAAAAATTCATGGACGGCTCCATTACAAAAGTTGATGGCAACAGCGGACTGGGAGTAGGTACTGATGACCCCAACGGTAAAGACCCTGGAACCAAGGGCGACAGCGGTTGGGACATCTGGTAAAGTGTTCTCTATACACACGAAAGCCCTCCCTGCACATCGGACGTGCAGGGAGGGCTTTTCTGTATGGGTGCCCCTGTTAAGGGGGCTGAATGCTATCGTATCAGTTTCTTCTTTCCTCTGGTGATTATGATGCCCCGGTGGGGATGGTTCACGGGCTGTCCCATGAGGTTATAGGACGGGCTGCCTGAGGGTGCGGTATCGGCTGTGCCGGATGTGATGTCGCGGATGGCATTGCCCTCGTCGCCCTGGTAGATGCGCAGAGTGGCCTGCAACTGGTTGTTGTCGGTGCGCCATTCGGACGTGTGGGGAAGACTGACCGTGGCCGACAACCTTACTTCCTGGGTATCGGTGGCCGTCCAGGTGCCCTCGGCCATCACCAGTGTGCCTTGTCCCGGGGCCAGTGTCTGGCCGGCCACGGGGGTGGAAAGACCGGTGGCATCGGTTTTGGCAGCCAAGTATATGGCTATAGGCTCGTCGTCCACGGCGAAGAGTGTACTCCAGTAGGTGTCGGCTGGGACGGGAGCATTGCCTTGGTTCTTGACGTAGGCGTAGAACGTGACCTCCTCACCTTGGCGCGGGTAGCGCGGATGGGTGAAGAGGGCAGTCACTTTCAGGTCGGGACGTGCCTCGCTGCTCACGCCGAAGGTGGCAGAGAGGGGCAGGGTGGCCGACGAGGAGCCGACGTGGGCGGTGTAGATGCCCGGCAGCACTTCGTAGCTATTCGTGGCGGTGTTCCAGGTGTAGAAGTCCTCGGCATTCAGTTCGAAGACCACCATCTGGCGCTCGCCGGGCTGTAGGCTGATGCGTTCGTAGCCACGCAATTCCTTTAGAGGCAGGGTGGGGTCGGTGGCGGCCTGTGGACTGCTGAGGTAGAGCTGGACTACCTCGTCGCCGGGACGGCTACCCGTGTTCGTGATGTCCGCCGAGATGCGCACGGGCAGTCTATCGGTGACGGACGAAACCGTAAGGTTGCTGTATTGGAAGGTTGTGTAGCTGAGGCCAAAACCGAAAGGAAACTGCGGTGTCAGCCCCTGACGCTCCATCCAGCGGTAGCCCGTGCCGAAGTCGTCGGAATAGTAGGTGTCGTTCCATTCGGGCAGTTGCGAGTCATCCGTGGGCATGGTCAGTGGCATGCGGCCTGACGGGTTGGCATCGCCGAAGAGCACGTCGGCAATGCCCAGTCCAGCCTCCTGGCCCCCGTAGAAGGCATAGAGGAGGGCCGGAATGTCGTCGATACAGTGGCGCAGGCTGACCACGCCACCGCTTTGCAGGACGACGATGAGGTGTGGGTTGGCCTTGGCCAGACGGCTGATAAGGTGCTGCTGGATGAGGGGTAGTCCTGTGGAGTCGCGGTCGAAGGGGCGTCTCAGTATCTCCACCGTGCGCTCGCCCTCCAGTGTGCGGTCTAGTCCGCCGGCAAATATGACGAAGTCGGCCTCGGCGGCGGCCTGCAGGGCTGCATCGAAGCCACTCTCGTCCTCACTCGCGATGTCACAGCCGGCCACATAGGTCAGCGTGGCCTCGGGGGCCACGGTGCGGATGCCGTCCCACAGACTGACGGAGGTGGCAGGTAGCGTCTCGCTGCTGCCGTAGCAATTGAGGTTCTCGGCCTTGGCATTAGGGCCGACGACGGCGATGCGGGCATTCTTGGTCAGGGGGAGCAGGGGCAGGCCAGAGGTGGGAGATGCCCCGTTGCGCAACAGCACCACGGCGTGGCGCACAGCCTCGCGACAGAGCTGGCGATGTTCCTCCGTGTCCACCAGATGTACCTCGGGCGTGGGGCGCCAGGGTATCATGCCTGTGGCATACTTGGTCAGCAGTACGCGGCGTACGGCGGTGTCGAGATGGGCCTCGGTGATGTCGCCGTTAGTCAAGTCCTTGGGCAGCTGCGACCCATAGTGCGAGGAGCCCATGCAGACGTCGTTGCCAGCCCGCAGGGCACGGTCGGCATCCTTGATGGCCATCCAGTCCGAGATGACCATGAAGGGATAGCCCCAGCGGTGGCGGAGTATCGCAGTCATGAGCAACCAGTTCTCGTTGGCCTGCACGCCGTTCACCAGATTGTAGCTGGACATGAGGCTCAGGGGGACACCCTCTTGCAGGGCCGTGCGGAAGTTTGTTCCGAAATATTGCATCAGGTCGCGCTCGGCTATCTGTTCATCGCAGGTCTTGCGGTAGGCCTGCTTGCCCTCAATCTCGAAGTGCTTCAGGCAGGCAATGACGGGCACTTCCTGCATGCCCCGGGTGACGTAGGTGCCAATCTGCCCGCTCAGGTAGGGATCTTCTCCGGCGCTCTCTGCTGTGCGTCCACCACGTGGGTCCAGCGACAAGTCGATGCAGGGACCTAGTCCTACGTGTTGGCCAGCGGCCCAGAATTCCTCGCCCATGGCACGCCCCAGGCGTTGCAGGAGCTGGCGGTCCCATAGGGCTGCCATGGCAATGCCAGTGGGGAAGGAGGTGTAGCCCTGGAGGTGGACGCCGTGCGGACCGTCGGCCATGAGGAAGCCCGGGATGCCCAGACGGGTGTTTTCGGGAGTGGTGTAGAGGGTGTTGCAAGCCAGTTGGCTGATTTTCTCCTGGCTGGACATGAGGCTTAGCAGGCTGTCCACTTTAGCAGGGACTAGAGACTGGGCTTTGGTCTGGCTCAGTGTGGCCGTGAGGGAGAGGAACAGTAAGATGCGTTTCATAGTAGCAAGTGCTTTGGTTAAGAAATAAGAAAAGGAGGAACATCGTAGTCAATGCTCCTCCTTCCCCCTTGTTATAGTGGCGGAGAGACTGGGATTCGAACCCAGGGTACAGTCGCCCGTACGCCGCATTTCGAGTGCGGTCCATTCGACCACTCTGGCATCTCTCCAAGCGTTATCGGGTGCAAAGGTAATAAATAATTGATAATTGGCAATTGATAATTCATATTTTTTTGCATTTCCATGTACTTTTTGGAACTTATCGTCGTTAATCTAAATATAAAGATGTATCTTTGCAAACCATGCTAAATGGCAAGGAAATGAAGAATTAAGTAAGATATGAAAGGAATCGTTCTAGCCGGAGGTAGCGGCACACGTCTCTATCCCATCACGAAGGGAGTCTCGAAGCAGATGCTCCCCATCTATGACAAACCGATGATTTACTATCCCATCTCGGTGCTGATGCTGGCAGGCATCCGTGAGATACTGATTATCTCCACTCCGCACGACCTGCCGGGCTTCCGCCGCCTGCTGGGTGACGGAGCAGACTTCGGGGTGCGCTTCGAATATGCTGAACAGCCCAGTCCCGACGGCCTGGCGCAGGCTTTCATCATCGGACGCGACTTCATCGGCGACGATTCGGCTTGCCTGGTGCTGGGTGATAACATCTTCCACGGGGCAGGGTTCTCAGAGAAACTGCAACAGGCGGTCTATGCGGCCGAGCACGAACGGAAGGCTACTGTCTTCGGTTACTGGGTGAACGACCCCGAGCGCTATGGCGTGGCCGAATTCGACAAGCAAGGCAACTGCCTCAGCATCGAGGAAAAACCTCAACACCCGAAGTCGAACTACGCCGTGGTGGGCCTGTACTTCTATCCCAATAAGGTAGTGGATGTGGCTGCTCACATCAAGCCTTCGGCGCGTGGCGAACTGGAAATAACGACCGTCAATCAGCAGTTCCTAGCCGACGGCGAACTGAAGGTGCAGACGCTGGGACGCGGTTTCGCCTGGCTCGACACGGGCACCCACGAGTCTCTGTCCGAGGCTTCGACTTACATCGAAGTGCTGGAGAAGCGTCAGGGCCTGAAGGTGGCCTGTCTGGAGGGCATCGCCTATCGCCGTGGCTGGATTACGGAAGAGAAGATGCAACAGCTGGCACAGCCGATGCTAAAGAACCAGTATGGACAGTATCTGCTCAAAGTGATTGAAGACGTACGACGTTTTGGTAGCGATGAATTGGAATGAATATACTTGTAACAGGAGCAAACGGACAGTTGGGCCGTGAGATGCGGCTGGTGGCTGCCAGTCAGTCGGAGGATACGTACATCTTCACCGACGTGGTGGAGGCCGGGGATGTGGAAACTACCCTGTTGGACATGACCGACCGGGAGACTGTAAATCGGTTGGTGGATGCCAAAAACATCCATTTCATCGTAAATTGTGCAGCATATACCAATGTGGATAAAGCTGAAACGGACGTGGCGCTTTGTCACCGCCTAAATGCTGAAGCTCCCCGCATCCTGGCCGATGCTATGAAGCGTGTGGGTGGGCTATTGGTGCATATCTCGACGGATTATGTCTTTGGTGGAGACCCCTATAATGTGCCCTGCCGCGAAGACCAGAAAGGGACACCCACGGGAGTCTATGGAAAGACCAAACTGGAGGGTGAGCAAGAGATTGCGGCTTCGGGCTGCCAGTACGTCATCCTGCGTACGGCATGGCTCTACAGCGAATATGGCCGGAACTTCGTCAAGACGATGCTCAGCCTCACGGCTACGAGACCCCAACTGAAGGTGGTCTTCGACCAGGTGGGAACGCCCACGTATGCCTTGGATCTGGCACGAGCCATAGCAAAGATAATTGAAGATTACAAGAAAGAAATGGTCAATTCTCAATTGTCCATTCTCAAATTCTCAAAGACGGGTATCTACCACTTCTCCAACGAGGGCGTGTGCTCGTGGTACGACTTTACGAAGATGATAGCCCAGATGGCGGGCCATATGCAGTGCAACATCCAGCCTTGCCACAGCGACGAGTTCCTCAGTCCTGTCCATCGTCCGGCCTATTCTGTATTGGACAAGACAAAAATCAAAGCAACCTTCGGCGTAGAAGTGCCTTACTGGGTGGATTCGCTGGAGAAATGTCTGAAAAACATCATGAAAGCTAGGATCTAACAAGAACAAGAATTGTGGCATATACGTAAAGCATGTTTATGAGAATGAAAAAAATTGTCTTTTACCTTGTGGCGATGTTGTCATTCAGCAATGGACATGCTGCAATAGGACCAATCGTCGAAGAGACTTTGCCCAACCCCGACAACGAACCAGCTCCCGTACACCCCGTTCCGAGCCAGCGCCAACTGCTCTGGCAGGAAACGGAGTTCTATGCTTTCTTCCACTTCGGAATGAATACGTTTACGAACGCCGAATGGGGCGACGGCAGTGAGGCCGAGAACCGTTTTGCACCGACGAAAGTACCCAATCCGCGTCAGTGGCTGACTGCCGTGAAGACGGCGGGCATGAAGGGTGGCATTGCCGTGGTGAAGCATCACGACGGTTTCTGTCTCTGGCCCACGGCAACGACGACGCACAGTATCATGAATGCCGGAAACGAGAATGGAAGGTACACGAATATCCCCGATTCGTTCTCTGTCGCCGCTCGCGATCTGGGGATGAAATATGGGTTCTATGTCTCGCCATGGGACTTGAACAGCGGCTACTGGGGCGACGGAACCAGCAACTACGTCAATAAGGTGTTCCTGCCACAGTGTCTGGAACTGGCGAAATACGGCAGTGACCAGTTTGAAATGTGGTTCGACGGGGCCACGGGCGGAGACCATTCCGGCTACTATGGCGGTGCCCGCGGCATGCGCACCATTTCCGATGCTTCCACCTATTACGACATCCCCAACTTGCGCGATACCGTTCATTCCATTGCTCCCAACTGTGTCATCTGGGGCGTAGGCGATGAGGCCCGGTGGATAGGTAACGAGGCGGGTTGGGCCGGAGAGACTAACTGGGCCATGGGCTCTGGCGAGAGTGGCAATGAGCACCAATGGAAATGGTGTGCCGGAGAATGCGATGCCAAAGCGACTGACAAAGGCTGGTTCTGGCATAGCGGCGAGAGCCCGAAGACGGCACAGGCATTGTTCAAAATCTATCTGGAGACCGTTGGTCGCAATGCCACACTTATCCTCAATTTCCCTCCTGACCAGTCGGGCGAATTACCACAGGCTGACGTGAAGGTGCTCGGTGAATTGGGAACAATGCTTCAGCAACGGCTCGGCACCGACTTGATGGCCGATGCCACCGTTACGGCCACGGCCACGCGTGCAGCCGGTGCGGCTCGGACGTACGAAGTTGATAACCTCACCGATAACAACAAAGATACCTATTGGGCCACCGATGACGGCGTGCATACGGCTACCATCAATGTGGAGTGGGAAGAAGTCCGGACACTGCATTATGTGATGCTCATGGAATACATCCGCCTGGGGCAGCGCATCCGTGAGTTCAGCATTGAGACCAGCCTTGATGGCAGTTCTTGGACCAAACGTGCCACTGGCAGTACCACGACGGTGGGCTATAAGCGTATCGTGCCTCTGAACGGTAGCACCAGCACCTACAGTGGTATTAGTGCACGCTACCTGCGTGTCACAATCGAGGACAGTCGTTCGTGTCCGACGTTGCATACGATGGCAGTGTATTGAGGATGAAAGGTGAAAGATGAAGAACTAAAGATAGAGTGCCATGAGACCAAATAGAAACTATAGCATTTATCATATATTGCTTATTGCAATCCAGGCCTTGCTGCCTTCTGTAGTGGGGGCGCAGCATATCACGTTTGAGACGGAGGGTGAGTATCGCAGCCTCGGGGTCTATGATACATGGGAACAATCGCCCTTCCGAACGGGCCTTCTCGACGGTAGCAAGTATGTGGCACTGTCGGAGAATCCCGATGCCGGGGTCAGCGAAATAACCGGACTCGCTTCGAATCCCAGTGCCACCGTGTTGGCCGTGCAGCGGTCGCGCTACGGCAGCAATACCTTCGGTGCTCGAATTGATCTTAACGAACCCCTGCATCTCGGAACCAGCAAGAAGTATGTCCATGTGCTCGTCAATAAGCCCGTGGGCGAAGGGGCTGCGGTCATGCTGATAGGACTGGGAAAGCGCCACGAATGGGAAGGACAGAGGCCAGAGACGGAGCAGTTCTGGGTGGATGCCGCCATGGCAGCCCTGGGGGAATGGAACGACCTCGTATTCCCCATCACCACTAACGAGGCTGTGGATATTCACAGTTTTGTCGTTGTACCAGACTTGGCATCCCCCCATTTGCGTACGACGGATTTCATCGCCTACATCGATGAAATCGAGGTTAATGACAATCCCAAACCTCGTTTCCAACTCGTCAATTATCCTATCAACTTCGATATTAACCAGACGCCCACACGTACTGACCGTGCACTGACCAAACTGACTTTCACCTCCACGGGTGAGTCTTCGCGGAACGTGACTGTGCCTACAACAACCGTCTATACGAATTTGACGGAAAGCGCAACTGTCAATGCTAAGGCTGGCGGCAGCATAACCGTGAAGATGACCTATATGGGGGCCTGGATGAGCGGTTATGTCTATGTGGATTGGAACAACGACGGACAGTTCACACCCGTCATCGAAAACAGCAAGCCCACAGCGGACAGTGAACTAGTGAGCTACACTTTCTTGGACGGATACAACAGCAAGGGCAGTAGCCAGAGCAACGGCAACAGTGTCGTGAATGGGGTAATTACCTGTCCTGCCTTCACCGTACCCGCAGATATACAGCCCGGCATTTACCGAATGCGTCTCAAGGTAGATTGGAACAGCGATGATGCCGGAGGAAACAGCGAGACTAACAACCTCATCACGGCCAATGGCGGTGCTGTGGTAGATGTGCTGCTGAATGTCCACGAAGAGGAGGTGCGCATCACGGCCAACCAGCTCAACGGCGATGTCCTGCGAACTGACGGCTTGGCCCTCAGTGATGCACCGATTCCTTTTGGCAAGTCCTTCAAAATTAAGATGGCACCTGCGCCAGACTTCACTTATACGGGCATCGTGCTCACCCACGGATACAACCTCGATGGTCCCGAGTATGTGCGTGACAACCGTCAGTTCCGAACCGTCACGGTTCCGGTCGAATCGTTCGACGCTTCAACGGATGAATACACCATCCCGGCTTCGTACATCGATGGCGAGGTGCGCATTGAAGGGCTTTTCACCCCGGACGGTGAGGGTATGGGTATAGGCGGAGACGACGTCCTCTTTGACAAAACCATACTCGGTGTCTATTCCATTGACGGGAAGCGGCTGCCCAAGGTTCCGGGACGGGGCCTTTACATCCTGCGTACGTCGCAGACCAACGCACGCACATCTGATGTCCGTAAGGCCCTTTCCAATGGGCGCTGAAGCCATGATGTCTCTTTTTACAAATACAGAATCAAGCTATATAGAAAATGAAATCAAATCCAACAATTGTCATTACCGGTGGTGCCGGATTTATTGGCAGCCATGTAGTCAGACTTTTTGTAAACAAGTATCCTGAGTACAAGATTATCTGTCTTGATAAACTCACGTATGCCGGTAATCTGGAGAACCTGAAGGATGTAGAGCAGGCTCCGAACTACAAGTTCGTGCGCATGGACATCTGCGACTTCGACGCTTTCTACCAGCTGATGCAGGAGGAGCACGTGGATGGTATCATTCACCTGGCTGCCGAGAGCCATGTGGATCGCAGCATCCGGGATCCCTTCACCTTTGCCCGTACCAACGTCATGGGCACGCTCAGCCTCCTCCAGGCGGCCAAACTCTATTGGGAGTCCCTGCCCGAGAAGTACGAAGGCAAGCGCTTCTACCACATCTCCACTGACGAGGTGTATGGTGCCCTGGAGATGACGCATCCCGAGGGTATTAAGCCTCCCTTCACCACCGTGGCCTCTTCCGAGAGCCATCACCTAGCCTACGGCGAGAAATTCTTCACCGAAGACCTGAAGTACATGCCCCACTCGCCCTATTCAGCTTCCAAGGCCAGCAGCGACCACTTTGTGCGAGCTTTCCACGACACCTACGGTCTGCCCACCATTGTCACGAACTGCTCCAACAACTACGGGCCCTACCAGTTCCCGGAGAAACTGATACCCCTCTTCATCAATAACATCCGCCACCGTAAGCCTCTGCCCGTCTATGGCCGGGGCGAGAACGTGCGCGACTGGCTCTATGTGGAGGATCACGCCCGTGCCATCGACCTTATTTTCCACGAGGGCAAGGTGGCCGAAACGTACAATATCGGCGGTTTCAACGAATGGAAGAACATCGACATCATTAAGGTGGTGATAAAGACCGTAGATCGTTTGCTGGGCCGCAAGGAGGGTGAGGATCTCGACCTCATCACCTACGTCACCGACCGTGCCGGCCACGACCTGCGCTATGCTATCGACTCGCGCAAGCTCCAGCGCGAACTCGGGTGGGAGCCCAGCCTCCAGTTTGAGGAGGGCATCGAGAAGACCGTCCGCTGGTATCTCGACCACCAGGAGTGGATGGACCGCATCACCTCGGGCGAGTACGAAAAGTACTACGAAGAAATGTATAAGGGCCGCTGATACAGTAAATACAGACCACGAATTACACGAATTTCACGAACTGCTTTGTGTCCATAAGAAGGGCGTAGCCTGTGGTTCGTGAAATTCGTGTAATTCGTGGTCTGTGATTTTTCGTGGTCTGTATATAATAGTGCCCGTTCATTTCTCGCCCAGCGGGAAGAGACCGTAGAGGTTGGCATCGATGCCGTCGGTGATGGTCTGGAAGGCCTTCGGGTCGTCGCCGAACTTGCAGGTGTCGCCATCTACGATGAGCAGGGGCCCTTGGTACGAGCGTATCCACTCTTCGTAAAGGTCGTTGAGGCCCTGCAGGTAGTCAATCTGTATAGACTGCTCGTAGGCACGTCCGCGCTTCTGTATCTGACTCACCAGGTTCGAGATGCTGGAACGGATGTAAATCATCAGGTCCGGCAGCCGTACCAGCGACATCATGAGGTCGAAGAGCTCGCGGTAGTTGGCGAAGTCGCGGTCGCTCATGAGCCCCTTGTTGTGCAGGTTCGGTGCAAAGATGCAGGCATCCTCGAAGATGGTGCGGTCCTGTATGATATACTCCTTGGACTTGGAGATTTCCACTACGTCGCGAAAACGCTTGTTGAGGAAGTAGATTTGCAGGTTGAAGGACCAGCGTGCCATGTCGGCATAGTAGTCCTTCAGGTAGGGGTTGTTATCCACGGGTTCGAACTGTGGAGTCCAGCCGTACCGCTTGGCCAGCAGTTTGGTGAGTGTGGTCTTTCCGCATCCGATGTTTCCGGCAATGGCAATGTGCATGGCTTTTAGGTCTAATGGGTCTTATAGGTCTAATGGGTCTTATGAGTCTTGCAGCGGGAACAGTCCGAAGAGCAGGGTGTCTATCTGGTTGATGATGCCCTTGAGGTCTTCGGGGCGGTGTAGGTAGTCGAGGTTGTTCACATCGACCGTGAGCACGCGTCCGGGGTACTTCTCGTAGATAAACTGCTCGTACAGTTCGTTCAGTCCTTGCAGGTATTCGATTTGTATGGTCTGTTCGTAGTCGCGTCCGCGCTTCTGTATGTTCTCCACCAGGTGGGCGATGTCGGCACGCAGGTATATCATCAGGTCGGGCACGCGCAGCTGGGTCAGCATCTGCTGGAAGAGTTCCATGTACGTCTCGTAGTCGCGGTCCGAGAGCTGCCCCATCTGCCGGTTGTTGGCGGCAAAGACATACACGCCCTCGTATATGCTGCGATCCTGTATGATGGTCTTGGGGCTCTGGTCGATGGAGAGGCAGTCCTTGAAGCGCTCCTTCAGGAAGTACACCTCCAGGTTGAAGGCCCACCGCTCGATGTCGCCGTAGTAGTCCTCAAGGTAGGGGTTATGCGCCACGGCCTCGAACCTGGGTTCCCATTCGTAGTGCTTGGCCAGCAGGTTGGTGAGTGTGGTCTTTCCGCTGCCTATGTTTCCTGCGATGACGATGTGCATCAGTGCCTCTCTGTGATATTGTTTCGTTAGCCCTTTTCTTTCTCTTCTTGTATCAGTCGCACAATGACTGGTTTCAGATTGGGAATGTCTTCCACTATTGTTTGCCACAGTTGTTGTGGACGGATTTTGTAGTAGCCGTGTACCAATACATGTCGCATGCGTTCAATGTCTCCCCAATTGACCTCGTTGTGTTTGGCCCGATATTCGAGTGTTAGTTTATAGACAGCTTCTCCAATGATTTCCACATGTTTCACCAAACCGAAATATACGACGGGGTTGGACTTGGCCTCTTCCAGTGTATGTGCCGTTTGATACTCGATGAGCACATTAATGGCTTCATTTATGTGCTCAAGCCGTTCCAGATTTCTAATCTCTTCTCTCATAAATCAGTTTCTTGTCACGGTTTGCGGAGGCCACGGCAAAGGGGAGTAAACATCCATTCTCTATCAAATCCACGCGTCGGCCTGTACTTTGTTCCAGTTCTCCCATCATGTGCGAAATGGTCAGTAGGGATATTTTTGCGTCCTTATCGTATTCTACCAGAATGTCAATGTCGCTGTCTGGTGTCTCTTCACCACGGGCAAAGGAACCGAAAAGCCATGCCTTCACGACGGGTTTTGTCTTGAAGTAATCGGCTATTTTTCGGGTCATGGTCTGTGTGCTCATACGCAGTTCTTCGTGGATTCACAGCAAAGGTAATGCAAATCGGGCGAAATGCAAAATGATTCGGCAGATTTATTGCATGCGATTTTGTGGGAAGAGGCATTTTTGAAAGAAAGTCTGGCCGGGACATGGTGCCCCGGCCAGACTCTTTTCATTCTTTTCTATTTGCTGATTCTTTGTTAGTTATACCATCTGAAGTTGTTGTCGATGTTCAGGTTGATGACGGATATGGCATAGTCGGCCGAAACGTAAGAGTCAGAGCCATTGACCATGTAGAGATAGTAGTAGGCGGCTCCGGCGGGTATGGTGGATGTCACGCTACCCTGGGGATTGAGTGTGCCGAAATTTTGGGTGGAAATAATCTCTCCGCCGTTGTTGCTCTTGTCGTTGAGATAGACCACCGTAAAGCGGTTGAAGGAGTACGATGAACCGTTGGTGATGTGGATACCAGTGGGGGTGTCGTCATCGTCCTTACACGACACCATGGTCATGGTACACACGGCCAGCATGGCCAGCATCAAAATACTGAAAAACTTTTTCATTGTCGTTTGTTTTTTGAGGGTTAATAAATAAGGAATGTAAAAGTGCTTGTTGATGGTCGTTTCTTATTTCTGTCTTGTCGTATGGCGGCGATGGATGCGGTGGGGCATCGAAAGTTTTTGCTTTTGGGGCACTTTCTTGTAGATGTCGTCGTTGTTGTTGCCTCCGCCGGGATTGAACCCGCCACCATTGTCGCCATTGTCACCATTGTCCGTGCTATCTCCGTAGTTGTAGGCAATATTGTAGGTATAATTGCTATTGTAGTTATAGTAGTAGTATTTCTCGGAAGCTATGGTGCCGTTGTTGTTCAGCGCGTAGATGAAGTATATCCCCGATGTCGTGCTGTAGCTCCACGTTGCACTGGAAGGCAGGTTCTTGGGGCCAATGCCGAAGAGCCCGAGTGCCGCCAGTTCGGGGAATGACGCATCTATGCCTTCATAGGCCAGGGCATAGGGGAACTGCCGTGTGGGGTTCTGCTGGCTGCTGTAGGTGACGGCGGACGAACCGCTGTCTTCCTCTGTTTCCTTTACCCCCTCATCGTAGTATTCTTCGCTCGCCGAATACAGTGTGGCCGTCAGGTTGCCGTTGCTCCAGGTATAATCTTCTATAGCGGAATATGTGCCTTTGTCGTCGCCATCATCTTCGCTCCATTCCCCCACATCATTGATGCGTATCAGTTGCTTGTTGCTATTATAGGTATATGTAACCGTCGCTTTTTCATATTCACCGTCGTTTTCTATCTCTTCATATATGAGGGTGCTGATGAGGCCGTCGTTGTTCAGGGTGACTGTGATGGTGTAGCTTCCGTCATCGTACTCACTCTTTATGGTGAAGGTGTTCTGGCTTGTCCACTTTACGCCGTCACCGAATACGCTGGAGAGGTGGCCCGCCTGGTCGTATGTGTAGAAATAGTTATCTATTTCATCATAATATTGCTCACTCATGCTCAGCAGCCTCACATTCTTACCGTTGATGTCCGTCCATGTCGGCCATGCGTAATTGGTGGGAGTGGAGTCGGGAGTTGGCGTCACGATGCCCGGGTCGGGGGTGGGGGTAGGTGTCACGGGGTCGGGGTCGTCGCCGCAGGAGGTGAGGCCGACGCTTACTGTAGCCGTCAGTGCGATGCTCAGTAGGACAAGAAGACTTCTTTTGCTCATACTTTTGGTTATTAATAGGTTAGTAATCTGGTTCCGCTCACGTGGCAGGATGTTGTACTAACTTTTGAGCAAAAGAAAAGCGCAGACCTGCCATATTCCCGAACAGGCCTAGCACAGCCTCTATAACCATATGGAGAAGTCCACGCTACACAGCGCATACTCCTATTGGTCATAGATAGAGCTCTAAAAAAATCCGTCTGAGGTGCTAGTTCGTTCGGGAAATAGAGCTAAAAATTTGTTTATGCTTCGCTAAGCATGGCGCAAATATACAAACTTTTTGTAAAACAATGCAAACAAATGTGAAAAAAAATGAAGATGAGCTTCTATACTAATCTGCTTTTTGCCCTTCTTATTTGAATTTAAGCGGAAATGCATATTTCCCAGTTTTGCAAGAGGCGAAAATCCTTACATTCCAGGGTGTCTGGGAAGGGGTTATGCCCCCCATGCCGGAGTTATGCAAGCCCTGTATAGGGGGCTTGGGGGAGAGATGTGATAATTATGGACAAAGGGGACGGTCGGCAGATAATTCGGCCGAAAGTTGGCAGAGATGTCATTTTTAATTTGTAACTTCGCAGGCGGAAACCAATAAAAAAAGAATCGTATATGAAGATAGGCGTGATAGTGGCCATGACGGTCGAGTTCGACCAGCTGGCACGGCTGATGGAGGATGTCCGCCGCGAGGAGCGGGGCGGGCTGGTGTTTACGACGGGGCGTATTGGGGATCATGAGGTGGTGCTGCTGCAATGTGGCATAGGCAAGGTCAATGCTGCCATGGGGGCGACGCTGATGATTGAGCACTACGGACCTGGGTGCATTGTATCGACGGGTTGTGCCGGCGGCATCGATGCCGGGCTGGAGGTGATGGACGTGGTAGTGAGCTGCCGTCTGGTGTACCACGACGTGGATTGCGGCGTGGGACTGTGCTGCGAGCCGGGCCAGGTGCAGGGGCTGCCTCGTTTCTTCGATGGCGATGCCCGCCTGGTGGACGTAGCCATGGGGCTGCACACACCGACGCGTATCCATGCCGGACTCATCTGCACGGGCGACCAGTTCATCACCTCGCGCCAGTCGCTGGATGCCATCAAGACGGCGTTCCCCGACGGGCTGGCCGTGGATATGGAGTCGGCTGCCATTGCCCAGGTGTGTCACATACAAGGGGTGCCCTTCGTCTCCTTCCGCATCATCAGCGATACACCAGGAGCCAAAGGACACCAACAACAGTATGAGAACTTCTGGGAGGAAATGGCCGACCGTTCGTTCGGCGTCACTCGCGAATTCCTACAGCATATATAGAGGGGCCAGTTTAGTGCCGCACCACCACCTTCTTGCCGTCAATGATGTATAGTCCGGCAGTGGAGCGCTGTACGCGTCGGCCGCTGAGGTCGTAGGTGGCATGGCTGCCAGCCGGGGCTGCGGTCGGGATGTCTGCGATGACATTGGTCTTCTCAGCCAGTTCGGCCCCCGCCTGTCCGTCGGTGATGTGCACGCGGAAACGGAAATAGGCCGTGGCCGTCTGCGTGCCGTCGTTGTAGACCAGTGCCTGCCCGATGTTGTAGGTCTGTCCGGCCTTCACTTTACCGGGGTATTGTCCGATGTTGAAGGTCAGGCTGGTGGCATTGAACTCAGAGAAGAGGAAGCCGCTGCCGTAGTCTGTGGCATTGCCTGCGGCGTTGAACCAGTGGCCGTAGCCGTTGGCCGTGCTACCACGCTTGACGATGGTGAATTCCGACGGTTTGATAGGATAGAACATCACTTTGTCGGCCTTGGGGCCTGCAGCAGCGTAGGTTGTCATCTTGCTGGCAATGTCGCTGGTCGGCATCTGCAGTGCCGTGCCTAGGAGCTGGGCCGCCATGCCACTGACGGTGACGGGTACGGCATCATAGTTGGAGCGCACAGGCAGGTAGACGTCATAGGTGAAGTAGACATCGGAAATCTCGCGTCCGTCCAGTGTGGGGGCTGCATAGACGGTGGCGTGCGACTCGTCGATGTCAGTGCCCCGGAAGGCCACTGTATAGGGCCAGGCATCATCGTTCACGTTGTACTTCTCGTCCCACAGGTGTTGGTAGTACTTGCTGGGAGCCGGGGATACTATCATCCAGAGGCGTGCCACGCCTTCCGGCAGGGTCATTGTGACGAGGGCCGTATCGGCCTTGGTACTCTTGCAGTAGATGCTGTCCTGCTGGAAGTAGCGTCGTGTGCCGTCCTGCATCAGTGCCACGTAGCCCAAGCGGAAGCCCTTGTAGGAGGCCGTCCCTGTGGTGTAGTACGTGCTGCGCTTGCTTTCGGCCCACTGCGTGTTGCCGTCGAGGTAGCGTGCGGGGTCGCCTGGTGCCAGTGCGGTGGTGTTGCTGGGGCGCAGGGAGACGAAGGTGGCCTCCACCTGAGTGCCGGCACTGGGCACCTGCAGGGGGATGACGTTGAAGCCCGTGGACTGTGGTGCACTTTCGAAAGCCACTTGGTAGCACCCGTCGTCAGTGAGTGCGGCAGCATAGTGGAAGTCGCCTATGTAGGGTGTGCGATAGGGTGCCGAGACATCGAAGTCCCATGTGGCACAGCGTGCGGCATAATCGTAATAGTGGCGGTAGAGGTCTGCCACGCTCCAGCCCTGCTGTTTCATCAGGGCCTGGTTGAAGTCCAGCACCGTGGTGGTGGAGTAGTTCCAAACATCAGCCACGGCTGTGCGCTTGCCCGTCATCTGGCACAGATAGTAGAAGAACCAGTACGACTGATAGCGGTGCCACTCGTGGGTGAAAGCCAGGTTGTGGGAGTTGCGGAAGACATTGATGCTCTGGTCGAACATAAGTTCCGGGTACGACTGGTTGGCCTGCCACTGGGCTGTCTGCTCCCAGGTGACGCTGCCGTTGCCCACAGCCCCGTGGAATCCCGTCTGTACGTTCGACTTGGCCCCGTGGTTGGAGTCCTCGGAGTAGCACATGTAGTGGAAGGAGTGCCCTACCTCGTGTGCCACCGAATGGCCTACTGGATGGCAGGTGGAGGGGCTGAGCCAGAGGGCACTCACTTGATAGTCATAGCCGCCGCCGTAGCACACCCAGTCGGTAGTGTGGTTCATGAGTATCATCACCTTGTACTTCGCGAGGTTCGAGGTCTCGGGATTCACAAAGCCCAGTTCGCGGCACTCCAGGTCATAGAAGGCTTCTGCTTTCTGGAGCAAGTCGTCAATGTCTACGTACAGAGCGTTCGACTTGGCCAGTTCGTTAGGAGCCTTGTCGCCATAGTATTTGTCCCAGAAGACAATGACATTGTCCGTCTCCTTGGAGCGAGTCTTGGACCAGGTGTAGCGCCCGTCGGGGTCGCTTTCGGCGTAGAGCAGCGTATCGGTGCGCGTCGTGCGCCATTCGTTGGGGATGTAGACCGTCTTTTGTGCCATGTCCGTGAGCGAGCATAGCAAGAGCAGTGCAGAGAGGAAAAATTTTTTCATGATAGTATAGTTGTAGTTCGGATATTTAGGAGGGGAGATGGGGGAGGCGTGAGAGGCGGTCGGGACTTACTTTTTCCAGACGAAGCGTGCCAAGCGGATTTCCTCGGGCTGGTAGACACCGTAGAACTCCTCCGTGGCCTTTTCCACGTCGCCGTCCACCTCATCGAAGTAGTCGAAGAGTTCATCCTGGCAGTCCTTCTCCAACACTTCGTCCACGAAGTAGGATATGTCCAGCTGTGTGCCTCGGCGCACCAGAGCATCCAGTGTGTCCAGCACCTCGTCGAAGTCCAGCTGCATTTGTTCGGCATAGTCGTCGAGCGGTATCTTGCGGTCGATGGCTTGGATGAGATGTATCATCTGCTGTGAGCGTGCTGTAGCCGGATTAGGGGTGGCAGGGATGAGGGAAGGGTCCTCTTCCTCAGTCTTGTCGTTCAGGGCTTTCTCCACTAGACTGTCCAGTAGTGCCTCTTCGCTGCCGTCGGGTCCGTTCTCTTCGCTGTCGTCTTTCAGGACGAATGCGGTGGGAGCCTTGCGGAACCGCTCCCCCTTGGGAGTGATACTTATCCCGCTGTCGGAGAATTTCAGGTATTTCTCCTCTGTAGCTTGGTCGATGACCATGGTGTAGTGCAGTTCTTCGCGTTTGTCGCCACAGCCGAAGAATTCCAGAGATTCCAGTCCCAGCTCCAGTACGGCGCGACTTTCGACGCCGCGAAGGGCATCAATAAGTGTCTGTTTTGTAATATTTTGTTTTTTCAATTCGTGCAGGATGTCCAGCACATTCTTCAAAGATTCTTTTGCGTCCATTGGGTTTCGTGTTATGTTTTCGGGGGCGAAGATAATACAAAGTGTATGATATAACCAAATAAATGCAAGATTATTTTTTATCCGAAGTGCCTTAGTTCGGATTTTATTTCGTATCTTTGGCACGAATTGTATATTATAGACTAAGGAATAAATAGTGAAAAGAAATATGAAGACAGGAAAATTCTGGGCGGCTCTGCTGCTGGTGCTAACTCTTGCCAGCACGGCACGGGCTGCATTCGTCGGCACGGTACCGGAGGTGGGTAAGGCCTATTATCTCTACAATGTCTATCAGGGCAAGTTTCTCTCCTATGGCAATGCCTGGGGTACACAGGTGTCTCTGGTGCCTTTTGGAAATGAGAGGGCCCTGCTCTGCACACTGGAGCGCGGTACGGGCAGCCGCATCCTCATCAATACCCACTATAGCCTGACACATCAGGCTTGGGATGCCGGTGTGGACAACTGGATATATAAGGCCCAGGACGAGACTACCCGTGTGCCTGTAGTCGATGCCTGTTATGGCTCGGACGATGACAACCGCACTTCGCGCACGCCCACACAGTTCCGTGCCATAGCCTGTCCGGAAGGCTACCTGCTGATAGACAATGCCAGCGACACCCTGCGCTTCCAGGACGGCAATCGGTGTACGTTCGACAAACTGCCATCGACGGCCATACGTGAGGACATGGGGCTGTGGCGCTTTATTCCGGAAGATGACTATAAGGCCCTCCTGGCCAAGAAACGCTTTGTGGCCGTAGCCCTGAATGTGGACGGACTGCCCTCGAAGGCTTTCGGTATCAGCATGAACCCCGACAGTAAGGGAGCCAATGGGGCACGGGCCATCAGTCAGAAGCTGTCCACCATGGGCTACGACGTGATAGGGGTGAGCGAGGACTTTAACTATAACAGTGAAATCTGTTCGGCCCTGTCCGACTATACCACGGGTACCTGGCGTGGAGGCATCGAGGGGGCCGGCGGACTGTTCGGCGGACTGGCAGCCATACTGGGTGGCGGTGGCATCGACACCGATGGTCTGAACTTCTTCACCCGGAACAGCGTCTGCTCGCAGTCCAATGAGCGCTGGACAAAGTGGAACAAGCGAAACGGTACCACCAGCGACGGCAACGACGAACTCATCAAGAAGGGTTACCGATACTACACGGTCACCATGAACGACGGTGTGGCCTTCGATGTCTATATCATGCACATGGATGCCGAGACCTCGTCGGGCGATCTGGCTGCCCGCGAGAGTCAGATGCAGCAGTTGGTGGCAGACATCCTAGGGACGGACAACCGGCGCCCCATTATCGTGATGGGAGACACCAACTGCCGCTACACGCGAGACAGGATGAAGGCGCTCTTCATTGATGCCATTGAGGCCGACCCGCGCTTCACGATTCGTGATGCCTGGGTGGAGGCAGCACGTATGGGCGGTTACCCGGGATATGGGGCGGATGCCCTGTTGGTAAGCGATAACGGATATCGCCGTGGCGAGGTGGTGGACAAGGTCTTCTACATCAACAACACCGATGCGGAGTATCAGTTGCAGGCAGAAATCTTTGCACAGGACATTTCCTTCATAGGAGAGGATGGTGAACCGCTGGCCGACCATTGGCCCATGGTGGTGACATTTTCCTATGAGAAAAAGGGAGAGAACCCCGGTGAGGAACCCGACGACAAGTTTGTGGCACAGGGCGTGTATCTGCGGGCAGCAGGCGGAGGATTCCTGAAGGCGGCAGGCATGTGGGGCACCCACGCAGCCATAGGCGACTATGGGATGCCGCTGGACATTGCAGCGCTGGGCAACGGACAGTATACGCTGGCTACGGGGCGTGGCGGTGGTTTTGTCAATGGAACAGACCCCTATGTCGATGGCGACCCGTTTGCCTGGAAAATCACAGAAGTGGGAGACTATGTGGTGTTCTCCACGGGCAGTGTATCACTGGCACGCGGCGGACAGAACCGCTATGCCACGAACAGTGTCGGGCCTAACACATATCAGGTGACGACGGCCTCCACCAATACACGTCTCTCGGGCCAGCAATGGCAGATATACACACTGGCAGATCTGAAAAACCAGATGCAGGATGCCACGGAGACGAAGCCTATTAACTGCACCTTCCTACTCCCCGGTGCGAACTTCGACCGCAACGACGGCGAGGGCATAGCACAGTGGCAGTGGACGGCAGGCTCGGACTGGTCGCGCAAGGGCAACCGCAGTACGGATGGATATTTCGAGACTACCTATGGCAACGGGGTCTACGAAGTATATATCGGCAGCGACAGTAGTGTGAATGGCGGAAGCAATACCACGTGGTCGCTCTTCCAGGAGATCCGGGACTTGCCTAATGGGCATTACGTTGTTCAGTGCCAGGGGTTCTACCGCGATGGTGACAATGGGACGGGAGGTGCACAGCATGCTCGCCTGTTTGCTTCCTGTGGGGGCGACTGGCAGGAAGCGCGTCTGCCATTAGTCCAGAGCCAGCCGCAGGCTACGGCGGTCGGCAAGGGTAACGAGGTCATGGTGGAGGGGGGCTACGTGCCCAACGACATGGCTTCTGCATCGCAGTACTTTGTGAAGGGACTGTATCTGACCAAAATAGAGGTGAACGTGACGGACGGAACACTGAGATTGGGTGTAGAAAAGGATGGAAAGACCAAGAGCACAAGCAGCTGGACGTGCTTCGATAACTTCCAGATATTCTACCTCGGAGCCAAGGTGGACGGTATCGCAGCCCCTGCTGTTGAAGCTTCAAGTACGGGAGCTACCTTGCCACTCTACGACCTCTCGGGCCGGCGTCTCACGCACGTGTCCAGTCGTCACGGAGTCTACATACAAAGCGGCAAAAAGGTGGTGCGCTGAGAAAAAACACCCTGATACCGAAACTTTCCGTTATCGGGATAGTGTCTGTATGGGGGAAAAATTGTAATTTTGCACCGCAAAAAGAAAGAGATATGGAAAATAGTAAACAAATACGTAGGGCCTTGGTCAGTGTTTATCACAAGGACGGGCTTGATGAAATCTTGCATAAATTGCACGAGGAAGGTGTGGAACTGCTTAGCACAGGCGGCACACAGGCTTTCATAGAGGGTCTGGGCATTCCCTGCCGTAAGGTGGAGGATGTCACGGGCTATCCCAGCATCCTCGGGGGGCGGGTGAAGACGCTGCATCCCAAAGTCTTTGGCGGAATTCTGGGGCGCCGGGAACTGGCTGGAGACCAGTTCGAGATGCAGAAATATGAGATTCCCGAGATAGACTTGGTCATCGTAGATCTCTATCCCTTCGAGGATACGGTGAAAAGCGGTGCCAGCGAAGCAGAGATTATTGAGAAGATTGACATTGGAGGAATTTCGCTCATCCGTGCAGCTGCCAAGAACTTCAAGGACGTAGTCATCGTTCCCTCCAAGGCTGAGTATTCTGTGCTGATGGGACTCCTGCGCGAACAGGGGGCTTGCACCACGCTCGCTCAGCGTCGCGATTTGGCTGCCAGGGCCTTTGGCGTCAGCAGCCACTATGACACGGCCATTCACGGCTGGTTCGTCTCCTAAAGCATCGTAGGTCTCTTCCCTAACCCTTGCAGGGCTTCTCTATCCTCACAGGGCTCACGAGTCCTACAGAGACCCTATATCCTCAAAAACAAGAACTCCCAAAAAGAAGAAAAACTATGAAATGGTTCTCCTTGAACAAAGAAATAGCCATGGATCTGGGTACGGCCAATACCATCATCATCTCAAATGAGAAAATTGTGGTGGACCAGCCCAGTGTGGTGGCTCTTGACCGTCGCACCGACCGTATGATAGCCGTCGGCGAGCGGGCCAAGGAAATGCATGAAAAGACGAATGCCGACATACGCACCGTACGCCCTCTGCGTGACGGCGTGATTGCCGACTTCGATGCCTGCGAGAAGATGATGCGCGGACTCATAAAGATGGTGCATACAGGCAGCAGTTTGTTTAGCCCCTCCATGAAGATGGTCATCGGTGTGCCCAGCGGCAGCACGGAGGTGGAATTGCGTGCCGTGCGCGACAGTGCTGAACATGCAGGTGGACGAGAAATCTATCTCATCTATGAACCCATGGCTGCTGCCATCGGCATCGGGCTCGATGTAACGGCGCCGGAAGGAAACATGGTGGTGGACATCGGTGGCGGTACGACAGAGATTGCCGTTATCTCTATGGGGGGCATTGTGACCAATAACTCCATCAAGGTGGCTGGCGACGATCTGAATGCCGATATTCAGGAGTATATGAGCCGACAGCATAATGTGAAAGTCAGCGAGCGTATGGCCGAACGCATCAAGATAAATGTCGGGTCGGCGCTGACTGAACTTGGCGATGAGGCTCCTGAAGACTACATCGTGTATGGCCCCAATCGCATCACGGCGCTACCTATGGAGGTGCCCGTTTGCTATCAGGAGATAGCCCACTGTCTGGAGAAGACCGTGTCGCGTGTGGAGGCTGCCGTACTGAGTGCACTGGAGAACACTCCCCCTGAGCTGTATGCCGATATTGTCCACAATGGCATCTGGCTGACGGGTGGCGGTGCGCGTCTGCGCGGACTGGACAAACGTCTGACCGACAAGATAAATATCCCCTTCCATGTGGCTGAGGATCCCCTGCACAGCGTGGCTAAGGGCACAGGCATAGCACTGAAGAACATCCACCGGTATGCATTCTTGATGTAAAAAAGTGAGATAGCGTGCGCAGCCTGTTGGAAAGAATAGAACAATGGGGGCACTGGATTGTCTTCCTCCTGCTGGAGGTGGCGAGCCTGGTGCTCCTATTTCGTTTTAGTGCCTATCAGGCCAGTGTGTGGTTCACCCAGGCCAATGCGTTGGTAGGGCAGGTTCTGGAGTGGGAAAGCGGAATCATTGCTTATGCCCATCTGGGAGAGCTCAATCAGCAACTGACGGAGACGAATCTGGAGTTGCAACAGGAGGTGGACGTACTGCGCCACCAGTTGGCCGTATTGGAGCACGATTCATCCTATACCGAAAGACTATTGGCCAGGCAAATCGCTGACTGTAGGCGCATTCCCGCACAAGTCATCAACAATTCGGTGCGCGACCGCGACAATCTGATAACCATAAACCGTGGGACACTGGACGGCGTCCGGAACGAGATGGGCGTGCTCTGTGGTACGGGCATTGTGGGCATCGTCTGCCAGACAGGCGACCACTATGCCATCGTCCTGCCAGTATTGAACTCCAACAGTAGCATCAGCTGCCGCCTGAAGAGTACGGAATATTTTGGTTACCTGAAGTGGAACGGAGGCTCGCCCCTGCGGGCTTTCATTGATGATATCCCGCGACATGCCAAGGTCCGGAAGGGTGAGTTGGTGGAGACCAGTGGTTACAGCAGTGTCTTTCCCGCAGGTATCTTTGTAGGTCGGGTCAAGCGTGTGCTGAATTCGGATGACGGATTGTCCTATAAGTTGGAGATACAGTTGAGTACCGACTTTGCCCGCCTGCGGGATGTAGTGGTGATAGAGGGAGGGCTGAATACCCTGAATACTGTGGAGACTCCGAAAACGCTGAAATAATCTAATAGGCTATGCTGCTGATATTTCTGAAACGGTTGTTGCAAATGCTGGGGCTGATGGCCTTGCAGGTGTTGGTGTGCAATCACATCCATCTCTTCGGCTATGCCACTCCCATGCTTTATGTCTTGTTCCTGGCCTATCTTCCCCTCAATGCCAATCGTATCGGCAGTCTCCTGTGGGCCTTCGTACTGGGATTGTCGGTGGACATCTTTTCCAACACGTTCGGGGCGGCAGCCGCAGCACTGACCTTTGCAGCCTTCGTACAGTGGCCCTTGCTGCAGGCTTGGGCACCCAAGGAGAGTGTGGAGGATATGGTGCCGACGTACCAGACCATGGGTGTGTGGAACCACATCCGCTACTTGGCGGTGTTGGCTACGGTCCACCATCTTGTGTTCTATCTGTTGGAGAGCTTTTCTTATTTTCACTGGGAGAGTCTGCTCATCTCTGTGGGGAGCAGTCTGCTCCTGTCCCTTGTACTGATGCTCACCATCGATTCTCTTCGTCATGGGAAGTGACCACCTCTATAGCAACCGGAAGTATGTGCTGGGCGGTGTGGCTGTCGGCATCATCGTCGTCTACCTGATACGGCTGTTCTCCTTGCAGCTGATGAGTGAGGACTTCAAGCGTAATGCCGACTCTAATGCCTTCCTGAAGCGCATCCAGTATCCGGCTCGTGGAGCCATTCGCGACCGTAATGGAGAACTAATGGTGTACAACCAGCCTTCGTATGACATCATGGTGGTGAAGTCTGAAATGAAGGGGCTGGACACGTTGGATTTGTGCCGTAGCCTGGGCATCGAGCGCGAATGGTTCGACCAACGTATGGAGGACATCACGAAGTTGGTGGGCTATAGCACTTACACGCAGCAGCCTTTCAAGAATCAGCTTTCGGCCGAAGAGTTTTCCAGTTTTCAGGAGAAGCTGTTCCGTTTCCCGGGCTTCTATATCCAGAAGCGCAACATCCGCCAATACGCTTTCCCCTATGCGGCCCATATTTTGGGCGATGTGGGAGAGGTGAACCCGGCCGACATCGAGGCTGATGATTATTATCAGAGTGGCGACTACATCGGTAAAGTGGGTGTGGAGCGCAGCTACGAGCGTGAGCTGCGTGGCGAGAAGGGGGTGGAGATATTGCTCCGCGATGCCAACGGGCGCATCAAGGGCAGTTACCAGAACGGGAAGTTTGACAGGGCTCCCGTGCCGGGGAAGAACCTGACGCTCTCCATCGACATCGAGCTGCAAGCCTTGGGCGAACGGCTGATGAAGGGGAAGTTGGGCAGCATCGTGGCCATAGAACCGGCTACGGGGGAGGTGCTGTGCATGGTGTCCAGTCCCACCTATGACCCACACCTGATGGTCGGCAAACTGCGTGGTGCCAACAACCATGAACTCTCTCTCGACCCCAGGAAGCCCCTGCTGAACCGCGCCATCATGGGCACCTATCCCCCCGGCTCCACTTTTAAGACCTCTCAGGCACTGACATTCCTGCAAGAGGGCATCATTACGCCGCAGACGGCCTATTCCTGTACGGGAGGATTCCGCTTTGGTGGGATGAAGGTGGGTTGCCACGGTGTGCACACCCTGGCCTTGCTGCCGGCCATCGGCACTTCGTGCAACGGATATTTCTGCTGGGGCCTGTACTACATGTTGGGCAATCGCAAGAAGTACAAGACCATACAGGAGGCACTGACCACGTGGAAGGACTATATGGTATCGATGGGGTTCGGCTATGCACTGGGCGTGGACTTGCCGGGCGAGAAGCGTGGCATGATACCCAATGCCGACTACTACGACAAGCATCTTGGACGCTGGAACCCGCTGAGTGTCATCTCCATTGCCATCGGACAGGGCGAGGTGACGCTGACCCCCTTGCAGATTGCCAATCTCGGGGCCACCATTGCCAACCGTGGCTACTACATCACGCCCCACATCGTGAAGGAGGTGCAGGGCGAACCGCTGGACACCCTGTATACGACGAAGCACTACACTCACGTGGACGCCCGGAACTACGAATACGTGGTGGAGGGAATGCGCCGCGCCGTTACGGGCGGTACGTGCCACACGGCCAACAATCCCTGGTATGAGGTGTGTGGCAAGACGGGGACGGCACAGAATCGTGGGCATGACCATTCCGTCTTCATGGGTTTTGCACCTAAGGAGCATCCGCAGATAGCAGTGGCAGTCTACGTGGAGAATGGTGGCTGGGGAGCCACATACGGTGTGCCCATCGGTGCACTCATCATGGAGAAATACATTCGGGGCGAGCTGTCGCCGCAGAGCGAGGAACAGGCCCGGAGTTTTGAAAACAGAGCAATACATTACGTCTATGGCAACGGTCAGAGATAGGGAAAGGGGAGGCGTCCTGCGTTCGCTGGACTGGGTGACCATCGTCATCTACCTGACGCTCCTGGGGCTGGGATGGATGAGTGTGTGCGGTGCTACGTATGACTTCGACCAGGGGGGGAACTTCCTGGACTTCGGCACGCGCAGTGGTATGCAGTTGGTCTGGATAGCCACTTCTTTGATTCTGGGCACGGTGTTACTGCTTGTGGACGAACGGCTGTATGAGAACTTTTCCTACGTTCTTTATGCCCTTTTTGTGGTGCTGCTGTTTGTCACGCCCTTCCTGGCCCATGACATCAAGGGCTCTCTGTCCTGGATAAAGATAGGGACCTTCAGCATCCAGCCGGCCGAGTTTGCGAAGTTCGCCACGGCACTGTGCATCGCCAAGTACATGAGTGCGTCGGACTATAACATTTCGCGCTGGTGGGATTTCGGCCTCACCTGTTTCCTGATACTCTTGCCCATGGTGCTCATCGTCATGCAGAAGGAGACGGGCAGTGCACTGGTCTACGCGGCATTCTTCCTGATGCTCTATCGCGAGGGTATGCCAGGGTCGGTGCTCTTCTCCGGTGTGGCTGCCGTGGTGTATTTTGTGGTGGGTGTGCGCTTTGCTGCCGACCCTCTTTGGGAGATGCCCTACGTGAGCCTGGGGCAGTTCACGGTCTTCCTGCTCATCATGCTTTTCACCATAGGCCTGCTATGGGTCTACACCCAGCGCTTCAAACCCATCCTGGCTGTGATAGTCTATGGTCTGGGCGGTACGCTGGCCTCGTTGCTGTTTGCCAAGTACGTCATTCCGTTCAATGTGGTCTGGGCCCAGTTGGGCATCACGATGGCCATGGTGGTCTATCTGCTTTTTCTGGGCATACGCCACCGCTATGGGCGTTACGTCTACGTGGCCCTTTTTGCGTTGGCCTCGGTGGGCTTCCACTATTCTTCGGGACTGATGATGAGTAAGCTGAAGGACCATCAGCGCACACGCATCGAGGTATTGTTGGGGCTGAAGGACGACCCGCGGAATGCCGGATACAACGTGATTCAAGCCAAGATAGCCATCGGCTCGGGCGGACTGCGTGGCAAGGGGTTCCTGAATGGGACACAGACCAAACTGAAGTACGTGCCTGAGCAGGAGACCGACTTCATCTTCTGCACCGTGGGCGAGGAAGAGGGCTTCCTGGGCTGTTCCGTCGTGCTGGGCTTGTTCTTGTTGTTGATACTGCGCCTGATACACTTGGCAGAGCGTCAGCCCTATGCTTTCGGCCGCATCTATGGCTATTGTGTGCTCAGCATCTTCCTCTTCCACGTCTTCATCAATGTGGGCATGGTGCTGGGCCTGACACCGGTCATCGGCATTCCGTTGCCTTTCTTCAGTTATGGAGGGTCGTCGCTATGGGGCTTCACCATTCTGCTTTTCATCTTTCTGCGCATGGATGCCGGGCGCAACCGCTTCGTGCATAACTCCTGAGTGGGGTGGGGATGAGACCCATAAGGTCGGGCTGTGGTTCCGTGCAGGTCCGACGTCAAAGCCGGGCAGGTTGGGGGTCCAACCTGCCCGGCTTTGTGCTCCGACCCGTAGGGGTCTGTCTCAGGGTAGTGAGATGCGCAGGCCCACGTCGCTGATGGCGGGCACCACTTCGCGCATCATGATGTGGTGTAGGCGGATGTTGCCCTTCTGCCCGCGCTGGAGGTGCAGGGTGGTGAGGGGCACTTCGTGCTGGTGCAGGCTGACACCCGGCTGCAACGGGTGGCCATTGGTATCGGTGATGGGGATGTAGAGCGTGTCGCGACGGACGGCCGTGGGATGGGAGAGGCGTGTCTCGGCCTCCACCCACAGGCCTGTGTAGGGGAAGCGGTTGCCGTGTCGCAGCCCCACGCTGACGGGATATTCACCCGTCTGGGGGATGTCAGGTAGCGGGAAGCAGAGCGTATCGGTGCGTCCCCAGCCCTCGTCGTCGGTGGGCAGATAGCAGTGCATTAACTTCCCGTCCGTGCAGGCTGCCAGCAGCATGACTGCTGTCGCTGCCAGTGTCAGTGCCCTATTACCCTTCATGGGCAGGCTGGCTGCTGGGTGTTGGGCTCTCGTTCTTATGCCTCTCCTGGCTTTTTCTGTCGCGGTTCTCGTTGGAGTGTCCTTCCGCTTGGTGTCCTTCGCCGTGAGGCTTGCTCTTTTTCTTCTTCTTTTTCTTCTTGTCGAAGCGGTGCAGGTCCTCCTGGGCAGCTAGGTCTACGGGCCTTGCCACCACGGGCTTACCGCCCTCCTCCAGCGCATCGGGTTTCTCGCCCCGGCGGTTCATCTCGATGATGTCCAGTGCACGTTTGGCCGGTATGGTGACCAGGTTGGCAGCCATGCGGCGGTCGGTGCTGTAGGTGACCATGTTGGAGAGGATGTCGGCCTTGAAGAGGAAAAACTCGCCATCCATCGTGTGGAGCGACACTTCGCGGCTGGGCAACCGTCGTCCGGCCTCGATGTACTGGTCCACTTCGTAGTTCATGCAGCACTTCAGTTTGGCGCACTGCCCGGCCAGTTTCTGGGGGTTGAGGCTGATGTCCTGGAAGCGTGCCGCAGCCGTGCCAACGCTCTGGAACGAGCGAATCCACGTGGCGCAGCACAGTTCGCGTCCGCAGGGGCCGAAGCCGCCGATGCGCCCGGCCTCCTGCCGCACGCCGATTTGCTTCATCTCAATGCGTACGCGGAAGAGATCGGCCAGCACCTTGATGAGCTGGCGGAAGTCCACGCGCCCTTCGGCAATGTAGTAGAAGATGGCCTTGTTGCCGTCGCCCTGATACTCCACGTCGCCGATTTTCATTTCCAGTCCCAGGTCCTTGGCGGCCTGTCGGCTGCGTATCATGGTGTCGTGCTCGCGTGCCTTGGCCTCGTGGTACTTCTCCATGTCAGTGGGGCGTGCAATGCGGTAGATGCGCTTGATTTCCTCTCCGGGCTTCATGTAGGCCTTCTTCATCTGCAGGGCCACCAGACGGCCCGTCATCGTCACGATGCCGATGTCGTGCCCGGGCGAGGCCTCTACGGCCACGATGTCGCCCTTCTGAATGGTGAGATGGTTGTCGTTGCGATAGTATCCCTTTCGTGTATTCTTGAACTGCACTTCCACCAGGTCGGTGACCTCCTGGTTGTCGGGCAAGTCGGCCTGGTAGTCGTGCACGTTCAGTTGGCACTGGTCCTTTCCGCACCCACGGGCACAGAGGCCACGCTGGCCGCAGCCGCATTTATATTCCATTTCCATAGTTATTAGTCTTTCTATTTTTTCAGTAACATGGTTATCTTCAGTGCCAGGTCGTAGAAGACCATCTTGGCATTCACGTTTTGTTCGATGTCAGTCTGGCACGCTGCGAGTTCTTCCATGAAGGAGATGACGTTGCGCTCGTTGATGAAGCGTGCAAAGTTGCGTGCGAAGTCCTGTTCCTCCTCAGTCATGTAGACGAGTTGGGGATTCTGGAAGTTGTAGACGAAGTTCTCACGCACCAGCCGTTGGCAGTACTCCAGCATGTGCTTCTGCTCCTCGCGTCCGATGGAGGCCACGCGTTCGGCCCATTGTCGCATCTCCTTGGCCTTGCGCATGTAGCAGAGGCGCATCAGCTCCACAAAGAGGGTGAAGTATTCGCGCCGGGCACTGTCCTCCTGTGCCAGTTGCAGTGCCAGTGTGTAGTTGCCCTGTGCGATGTGGGCCAGGTTCTGGGCCCGTTCCGGTGGCACGCCGTGGTGCTGGCAGAGAGCCTGAGTGATGGTTTCCTGGCTGAGCGCCGGTACCTGTATGCGCTGTGTGCGGCTCAGGATGGTGCCCAGCACCTGGTCGGGTTCCTGCGATACCATGATGAAGTGAGTCCGCGAGGGAGGTTCCTCGATGAGTTTCAGCAGTTTGTTGGCAATGGCGGCCCCCATCTTCTCGGGCAGCCAGACCACGATTACCCGGTAGCCGCCCTGACTGGCTTTCAGGGAGAGCTTACGCTGCAGCGCATCGCTCTCGCCCACGTAGAACTGGAGTTGCTGGTTCTCGCCTCGCAGGTCGGCAATCCAGTCGTTGGGCGTGAAGTATGGCGTCCGGCCTATCTGTTCTCGCCACTCCGCCAGGCGGTCGTCGGAGATGGGCTGGTCGGTGGATTTCTGTTTGATGAGCGGGAAGGAGAAGTGGAGGTCAGGGTGTTGCCATTGTTCCGTCATGTGGCAGGCATGGCAGTGGCCGCATGGGGTGCCTCCCTCGGGGTGTTCGCACAGCAGGTACCGAGCCAGCAGCAGCGCGATGGCCAGTTTCCCACTCCCTGCCGGGCCGCACAGCATCAGTGCGTGGGGCAGGCGTCCCTGGTCCACCATTTGCGTCAGTTGCTTGACTATCTCCTCTTGGCCTATAATATCACTGGGCAGCATATTAGTATATCTGTTTTGCTATTTCGTAGATACTCTCCACGGCCCCCATGGAGTAGAAGTGCAGGTTGGGTGCTCCGCTGGCCAGCAACTCGCGGCACTGCTGGACGGCCCACTCGATGCCCACCTGGCGTACGTCCTCGTCGGAGCGGCAGCGCAGCGTCTCCAGGCGCAAGGCCTCGGGCAAGTCGCAGTGGAAGGTTTTTGGCACCATCGACAGCTGGTTCAGCCGGGTTAGCGGCTTGATGCCGGGGACGATGGGAATGGTGATGCCCATGCGCCGGGCCCGCTCCACGAAGTGCAGGTACTTGCCGTTGTCGTAGAAGAGCTGCGTGACGGCATACTGTGCCCCCATGCGTGCCTTCTGGGCGAGCACCTCCATGTCGGCCTCCAGGTTAGGTGCCTCTTCATGTTTCTCGGGATAGCAGGCCACTCCGTAGGTGAAGGGCGTGCCAGGGCAGCGAATGGGGCTGCCGTCGAAGAAGCGGCCCTGATTGAAGCACCGGACCTGTTCGATGAGTTCCGTGGCATGGCTGGGTCCGTCGCCCGTAGGCTGGAACTGGCGCTCGTCGCGTGCCTTGTCGCCCCGCAGGATGAGCAGGTCACTGATGTCCAGGAACTGTAGGTCCAGTAGTGTGTACTCCAGATCCTCGCGTGTGTTGCCGCTGCACACCAGATGGGGCACCACGGGTATGCCGTAGCGGTGCTGTATGGCAGCGGCCACGGCTATGCTGCCCGGTCGGCGGCGTATGCGCTGCTTCTGGATGAGGCCGTTGGGCAGTTCGTGGTAGACATACTCGCTGCGGTGAGCCGTGATGTTGATGTAGCGCGGCTGGAACTCGCGCAGGCGGTCGATGGTCTGGAACAACCCTTCGGTGCCGTTCCCCTTCAGGGGGGGCAGCACCTCGAAGGAGAACGGCACGCTCGCCGTGTCGCGTATCAGGTCAATTACTTTCAATGTCTGTTTTCTTTTCGGACATACACGGGGGGTACGCCCCTACGGTTCTTATTCCTTGCTTTCTTCCAGTTCCTTGCAGACGACGTTTTTCACTTCCCATGTGGCGGCTACGGCGTCGGTGCTGATGTAGCGGAAGGCCACACTGACACTCTTCTCTCCGGCAAAGGCGGTGAGGTCCAGCGTCATGGGCATGTAGTCCCAACTGCTGCCGTCAGGCCATTCGCCTACGATTTGTCCGGTGACGTCAGTCCACGAGGCTGCTTCCAGTCCGCCACGCCCTGTGTAGTCAGTGCTGACGTAGACTTTCAGATAGTCAGTGACGGGTGTGCCGGCATACTTTTGTGCCTGCTCAAAGGAGAAGATGGGCCGTTCGGCCTTCTTCAGGTTCATGGCAGGGCTGATGGCCCATGCGTCGGTGGGGTAGTAGGTGCTGGACTTGTAGGCGGAGGCACGCAGTCCGTAGGTGGCATCGTAGCGCCAGACGTAGGTGAGGTCACCTATGCCTCCGATGAACTCTATGCTCCAGCCCGTGGCCTCGTAGACGGCATCCATGTCGGTGAGCGTGTTGCCGCCCGTCAGTTCAGCGTTCAGGTAGTCGCCCTTGGCCTGCCATTCGCCGCCCTCCAGGGTGAAGGTTACTTCTTCCGTTTCCTCCGACACTTCGACGCTTTCCACCTGGCCCTCTACGCGTTTGTAGAGCTGCAAGGGCAGGTAGCCGTCCGTCGTCTCCAGTGTCGAGAGGTCATAGGCTCCGACGTTGTTGTACTGTGTGGTGAAGCGCAGCGTCTTGTTGTTGCCCGTGTTCTGGATGTCGTAGGTCTTGTCGGCAGCGTTGTAGGTGATGGTCCAGCTGGGCCATTCCTCGTCGAAGTCCAGGTCGCCCAGGTCGTCGGTGTAGTTAAAGTTGTTGTAGGTTCCCTTCATGTACAGATATTGTCCGTAGCGGTTGCAGAGGAACCATGTGTCACCGTCCTTCTCGAAACTGTAGGCCCAGCCGTCGGCCACGTCGTTGGCCCAGATGGTCTCGTTGCCGAAGCGTTGCACGGTCTCGGGGCACAATGTGTTGCCTGCCAGCAGCAGGTAGCCGTAGGTCTTGCCTTCGCCCGACGTGGCTATGGGCTGTTCCTGTCCCTGGGCCACGATGAGGTACTTGCCTGACTGGGTCAGTTCGCCCTCGCTGGGCACGTAGCCGGCATCCGAGACGATGGTTCCTGTCTTGTAGCGTACGGTGATGCTGGAACCGTCGGTCATGCTGTAGTACTGATTGGTGCCGACGAGGTTCTTCAGGATGGCGGGCAGGTACTCCTGCGGTGTGATGTTGCCCACGAAACAGGCAACATTGCTCGTCATTTCCAAGTGTTTTGCAGTCACGCCCGTTTCGTCTTGGGCAGCCAGTGCCTGGTTGTCGGCGTTCTGGGCCAGGTCGGCATAGTTCTGCGTGGTCAGTTCGATGACGTAGTTGTTCACCTGCTGTGCCTCCCATAGTTCCTCTGGTTTGCCGAAGTTGTGCTCGGTGTAGTCTTCGCATGCGGTCAGGGTGAGTGCTGCAAGGACTAATGCGAATATATTTCTTGTTTTCATAACATTCATTTTTTTTCGATATTTCGGTGTTTCGATATTTCGGTATTCCGATTCTTCAATTCTCAGAACTTCAGCGTCAGGCGTACGGTGTAGACTCTGCCGGAGCGGTAGAAGACATATACGTTGTCGGCTGTGGCGGGGGCAGAGCTGGTGCTGTTGTTGTATGCCTTGGTGATGTACTGGTAGTCCAGGAGATTGTTGATGACACCGTTCAGTGTGGCATCAAACACCTTGCCCAACTTGAATTTGTAGGTAATGCGCAGGTCGAGGTCGCTGGCCGAAGGTATCTTCCAGGGCGACTGAGGTGTGGTGGTGGCCCACTCGCCGGTGGTGGCGTTCTGCTTCACGGTGATGTTGTTGCCGGAGAGTGAGTAGTAGCTGTAGTTGCGGCCGCGGTAGGTCCAGTCGGCTCCGATTTTCAGGTCGCGTCCCTTGCCGAAGCCCAGCACTTCGCCCAGCTTCAGGTCGAGGCCGAGGCCGCCGGTGGTCTGTGCTGAACCTCCGACACGGATGTCGTCGAGGTTCACGCGAGCCTGGGCATGTTGGTTGGAGAACGGGGTCACGATGTTGCCTGCGGCGTCCACGGCATTCGAGTGCTCGTCATAGACATAGCCTTCGCCAGTGCCGTACCACTGGTAGTCGCCCAGTGTGAGCATACCCTTGATGTCCACCCAGCGTGCGGGCGACAGTTTGCCTTCCAGCTCGATGCCCATGTGACGGGCGTTTGCGCCGGTCATGTTCATGTAGCCCGTCTCCTGATTGTCCAGGGTGAGGTACTTGGTCATCGACTTGTCCATCCACTTGGTGTAGAAGGCGTTCAGTTTTACGTTGGCCCACCGGCACTTCCATCCGTAGCCCACCTCGAAGGACAGTATTTTCTCGTTCTTGGCATCTTTGTTCAGGTAGTTGCTCTTGGTGCTGTTCATGAAGGCGGCGCTGAACTTGGGTGCACGGCTGATGTAGCCGATGTTCACGAAGACGTTGTGATAGTCGTTGATGTTGTAGTTGGCACCAGCCTTGATGTTGCCGCCCATGAAGTTGGCGATGTCGCTCTTGGCCTGTGCCTTTTCATAGTAGAAGCGGTCGTAGCGCCACATGGTGGTGTTGTTCAGGGCTCCGTTCAGGTAGGCCGAGACGGGGCCGTGGTTGTACTCAGCCTGTGCGAATGCACCCTCCTGTACCACGTGGCCCGAGTAGTCGCGATAGACCTTGTCGCCCACGTAGAGTTTCTGGTATACCCAGCTGGGGCTGGCGGCTGCGGGGTTGTTTGCGGGATTGACGGTGGAGCGGTCAGTGTCGTCCATGAAATACTGTCCGCCCAGCAGGTCGGAGATGGTGGTCGAGTGGTCGCCCCGGTACCAGCGGAAGTCCACGCCGCCGTAGAGGTTCCAGTCCTCTGAGAGTTGGTTCTTGTAGGTGGAGAGCAGGCCCGTCCAGAGGTGGTCGTTGTTGCTGTGGCAGAGCGCCATCACCGAGCCCTCGTTGCTCAGGGCGTTGCGATTGTAGAGGGCATCGTAGTCGAAGTATCCGTCCGCCGTGCGGAAGTCGTTCTTCACTAGTCCGTTCTGTGCGCCGTAGTAGTCGGTGTAGCTGCCAGCACCGTGGCCCTCGGCCGTGGAGCCATAGCCCCGTCCGATGCTCATGTACAGGGCCGTGGACAGGCTGCTCTTCTCATTGATGGTCCAGTCGTGGTTGAGCGACAGCTGTGGCTTGTGGAAGACATTCTGTGCAGCGTTGAATTTTTCGCCGTGGAGGTAGCCGAAGGTGGGGTTGTATTCGTAGTGCTTGTAGCCGTACTGCTGTTTGGTACGTGCCCATTCGGCGATGGTCAGCGGGCCGTAGTTCTGGCTGCTGACACGCTGTCCGTGCTGCTGCCATGTGCCGAAGCCAGTGAAGGAGAGGGTGTGGTGGTCGTTGAACCGCTTGGCAATGCTGGCAAACCAGGTGTAGGCCGTGAAGTCGGTGCCCTGGACGTATCCCTTGCCCCACTCGCGGCTGCCCAGCAGCGTCATGCCCCAGCCCTTCTTGGACATGCCTGTCGATACGTTGAAGGAGGCCTTGTTGCGGGTGTTGCCCATCTGCAGTGTGGCACTTCCTCCGCGCTCGCGCTCCAGTGTCTTGGTGATGACGTTGATGGTGCCGCCCACGCTGGGTGCGCTCACCTTCGAGGCTCCCAGTCCGCGCTGCGTCTGCACGATTTTGGCTATTTCGTAGAGGCCTCCCCAGTTGCTCCAGTAGACGCCTCCCCACTCCATGTCGTTCATGGGGACGCCGTTGATCTGGACTGCAATGTTCGAGTTGTCGAAGCCTCGCATCCACAGTTCCGAGTCGCCGTATCCGCCACCCTGTGTGTTGATGTCTACGCCAGGGGTGGTCTTCAGCACTTCGGGCAGTTCCTGTGCACCCATCTTTTCCTCTATCTCCTCTGCGGTGACGTTCGACAGGGCCACGGGGGTCTTGCGGTCGAAGGCCATGGTGCCCGATACGGTCACGCCCTCCAGGGCTATCTCGTCGGGCGTGAGGGCCAGGGTGCCCATCTCTCCGGAGCGTGCCACACTGAAGTTCTGGGCCTTGAATCCCAGATACGAGACGGTGATTTCGCGGTGGCGGCGCGGGTTCCGCAGGGTGAAGTCGCCTTCGGCGTTGGTCACTGTGGCAGTCTTGTCGCCCACGATGCGCACTTGGGCACCCACCAGCGGCTCGCCGTTCTCGGCGTCCACCAGCCGGCCCCGGACCACGGTCTGCGCCGTAGCCGTCGTTGCCAGACCCAGCACGAGGGCCAGGACGGGCATTCTGAATCGTCTTTGCATATTGGTCTTTATATTAATAAATAATTGTATTTACGCGCAAAGATACACATTTTCCCCGTCACGGCAAAGCATTTCCCCGGGTTTTTCTCCCCAGCCGGCTTTCCGCTCCCGTACGGCCCTTGCTTGTGGGTCAATTGTCCGTCAAGCGAGACTCGGGCGGGACGGAGGCCAGACTCGGGCAAGTTGGCCTTGACGGACAATTGACCCACAAGCAAAGGCTCTAAGGCCCCGAAGTCTATCTTGTATGATTTATCCTGAAAATGTTTGCACAGTCCAAACTTTTCGCTAACTTTGCACGGAAAACTACTGAATTAATATAAATCAATCTTTTTATTAACCTTAATTATTAACCAAAAACTTAACGCATGAAAAAGTTTTTATTCCTCTTGTGCTCCCTGCTATTCTCGGTAGCGGGCGCATGGGCAACAATTACCATGCAGAACACTGCCCAGGTGACTGGTACGGGTGGTTTTGTCGATGGCAAGTTGTATGCCGTTCGGGTAAACGGCGGTTCGTACATCACCGAATCAGGTGAACAGTACGTTGCCCCCAATACCCAGAACGCCATCACAGACGAGGCGCTGTACTACATCGTCCTGAATGCTGATGGGGAAACCTTCACGGTGAAGAACCTGGCAACAGGTAACTACTGGGGCCAGCTCACGGGCGCTGCTGTAGGTACATTTGCACCTTCCGCCGAACCTGCAGATTGGACGTTTACGTTCAGTGGCAATAATGTACAGGCCAGTTCCGGTGGCTTCTACATTAACCGTTCCAGCGGTGTATTGCATGGTTGGAGCACAGCCATCAACCTGCAGTTCTACGAAGTATCCAGCACGGAAGTCCTCTCTTCGCTCGATGAACTGTCGAACGAGAAGGCCTACAAACTCACCACTCCTCGTGGTACGCTGGGAGTCAGTGACGGCCAGCTCGTATCAACCATCAAGGGTTACGAGGCTTCTGACTTTGCAGTAGTAAAGTCAGAGGACAACTACTACCTCTGGAGTGTGGTTGCCAAGAGCTTTGTCAAGTCAAACGGTAAGGTTTCGAACGAAGAGCCCGAGGCTATTACCTTCCAGCCTATTTCCGAGGGTGTATGGCAATTGCGCTTTGGCAATAATGCTGTCAACATCAGCAGTGGCTATACTCCTGGTCTGGTCATCAACGACTGGGTATCGGTTGATGATGGCAACAAATATTTCATCATTGAGGCTGCCGACTTCGACCCCTTCGAGGCCATTGCCGTGCTCGACCCCTCTACGGCCCAGCCCAAGAACCTCGACTTCTCTGAAAGCACTCCCGTCGGCGTAGGTATCCACACCTATGTCAAGGATATCCAGGGAAGCAACGTTGCCCAGATGCAGCCCGTCGAGGGTTGGACCATGGGTGTTGAGAATGGCGACGCACGCGCTGCCGGTGTCTTCGCTTATGGCGACGGCAACTTTGTAGGCGGCGACGGCTACATCGTTCCCGCTACCAATCCCGAAGGCAATGTCGAAGGCAATGCCCTGGGTTTCGTAGGTGTTTGGAGCGCTACCGTACAGTATGTCCAGAAGGTCATCCTGGAGCCCGCCAACTACATCCTGACCATCCCCGTTTACAACTCCAAGGGTGGAAATAATGTTCCCGTGAAGAGCCTGATTGGCTTCATCGCAGAGGACGGCACCGAGTACCTGGCTCCCGCCAAGGCTTATCCTGTAGATACCTGGACGAACGAGGTCATCACCTTCTCCCTCAACGAGAAGACCACGGGTTACCTGACACTGGGTTACCAGGGCCAGGACGTGGGTTCGGGTAGCGCACAGCACCTGTTCATCGACGCTATCAAGATTGAGACCGCCACGAATGCCGAGGTAGTTCGCGCAGAACTCATCGCAGCCCTTGCAGCTCCCACTGCCACCGTTGAGGCTCATGCTGGCGTAGGCACGGGCCTGTTCATGATTCCCGAGGCTGCTTACGACACCTTCGCCGCAGCCGTAGCTGCTGCACAGGCTGTGGCCGACAACGCCGAGGCCACTGCTGAGGAACTGGAGGCTGCCATCGCAGCCCTAGCCGCTGCCGTTGAGGCATACGCCGCCGCTGAGGTGAACACCCCCGCAGAGGGCACGACATACAGCCTGCAGCAGAAGTCCAGCGGTCTGTACATGGCATTGGATGCCGCCGCTGACATCGTGAAGTTGGCCGACGAGCCCCAGGAATTCACCTGGACGGCTACCGAGGGTGGCTACTATCTGCACAACGAGGCCGGCTACGTAGGTCAGAAGACCAACAACTGGACCACCTCCGTTCTGGAGGCCAACAAGATTTGGGTCAAGGCTACTCCCGTTGAAATCGACGGTGCCGTGTATTACACGCTGACCGAGCCCAAGGGTATGATTGCCACCGACAACGAGACTGCCGGTTCGGCTTGCTACCTCGACAAGAGCATCGAGAAGTCTGGCGACAAGGCCTACTGGTCCATCACTGCCGTGAAGACTGTCACCTACGTGGCTCTGCAGCAGGAAATCGCCAAGGCCGAGGCCATGATTGCCGCTACGGAGATAGAGAACGGCAAGGCTGACCTGCAGGCTGCCATCGATGCAGCCAAGGCAGAACTTGGCAAGACCGACGAGGAGATGGCTGCCGCCATCGCTGCACTGCAGGCTGCCGAGGAGGCCTTCGCTGCCGCTCAGCAGGAGGCATCGGTAGTTTACATCGAGACTGACCTGACCACCTCTTTCGCTGCTCTGACGGTGAACACCAACTGGCGTACGGGTGCCGGTGGCACGGCTGGCTACACGGCCACCAACTTCTGCCCCATGGTTACCACCAATGCCGGACAGACCGTACAGGTGTGCGAATTCTACGAAGCCAACTGTAACCGTACGGGCGACCTGCTCTATCAGACCGTATCAGGCCTGGCCGAGGGCGTATATCGCATCGAACTCTACGGTGCCGCAGCCTACACCTTCGGTCGTGGCTTCACCTCCACTGCCTTCAGCGAGGGCACTTGGAATGCCGGTGACCACATCGACGAGAACACCGGCGTTGTCCTCTACGCTGAGACCAGCGAAGGCAACTATGGCGGTGAGATACCCATCTACTATGCTACCAACTTCCCCGACGGTGCTGCTACTGTAGTACTCGACGGAGTGAAGGTGGGTGCCAACGGTCAGGTGAAGATTGGCATGAGCAAGACCTCCACCTCCACCAACTGGCACGTCATTCAGCTCAAGGGCGTGACCGCCAAGGTGCTGGGTTCCGATGCTCTGGCTGCCGTTGTGGCTCTGGCCGAGGCCATCGATCCCGAGACGCTGCCCGCCAAGGCTTACGAAGAACTGACTGCCGTTGTGGCTGAGAACAACAAGACCTACGCTACGGCTGAGGCCTACGTCGCTGCCATCGACGCCATCAACGCCGCCATCGTCAAGGCCAACAAGTACGTGGCTGCCAATGCCTACTTCGTCAAGATGGCCGACGTGCTCAACAACACCAATGTATATACCGAAGAGGCCTACAATGCCTACTATGGCGACTGGAAGGCTGACTTCGAGGATGTAGCCCTCGACGACGCTACGCTGGCCACTCTGACTGCCGATGCAGCCTATAGCACTGGTTGGCACAGCAGCAACAACATCGACGACATCCTGCTCTCCGCATGGACCATCAACGATGTTCAGGCCAAGGACTTCGACACCGCTCTGTACATCAACACCTGGTCAACCGAAGGCGACACCGACGGTTCCGAGTTCAAGGTGCCCTTCTTCGAGTACTGGACTGGCGATGCCAACTCGCTTGATGCTGCCACGCTGACCGCTACCATGACTGACCTGCCCGTAGGCCGCTACGAGGTAAGCGTTTGGGCCCGCGTTCGCGGTAAGAACGGCTTCACGGCTCCCACCTTCGGCATCACGGCCGACGTGAACGGTGGCGAGGCCATCGACCTGGCTGCTGGCGAACTGGTGGAAGGCTCTCAGTTCTATCTGGCCGAGTTCAAGGCTACTGGCGTTGTGGGCGAGGACGGTGTGCTGAAGTTCAACATCAACGTCGCTGCCGACAACAACATCAGCTGGCTCTCCTTCAAGAATGTGAAGTACACCCAGACGGCTGACGCCACAGAACTGGCTTACGAAGCTGCCCTGGCTGCTATCGAGAACGGTGGCAACTATCGCATCTTCACCGAAGTGGGTGAGAACAAGTTCTATCTGAAGGCCGACGGTTATCTGACCGACAGTGAGGATGATGCCAAGATTTTCACCCTGAATGCTGTCAATGCCAGTGGCACAGTCTATGAAACCGGTTGGGATTTGGGCTGCAAGTTCACCAATCCTGATACGGGCGGTAACACAACGTTTACGAATGAAGGCCACATTCTCGTAGGTTCTAATAACCGTAATGACTGGGAGCGTCAGGTATTCTTCCTGAAGAATGGCAAGTATGCCGTTCGTGCAACCAATGCCAACAATGTAGCATGGGGTTCCAATACCTATTGGGACGTATTTGAGAATGGTGAGTTGCCCGAAGCTGGTTACTCGCTGGAGGCTGCTTACGTATGGCAGCTGCAGGATATGGCTCTGGTCGTAGGCCTTGCCGAACTGCAGGCCATCATCGACCGTGGTAACGCATTCGCAGTGGAGAAGGGCGATGCCAACATTCCTGCCTTGGCTGCCATCGACGTCAATGCCATCACCACTGTGGAAGCTCTTGAGGCTGCCATCGCAGAGGCTAAGGCTGCCATTGCTGACTATATCGCCTCTCTGGAGGTTGGCACTGGCATAGATATCACCAATGGTGCTCTCGTCAATCCCACTCCCGTTGAGAATCAGGATGGTTGGGAAGGCAACCGCGCAGGTGACCAGAGCAATGGCGTAGCCGAGTACTGGAATGCCGCAGGTTCCACCTTGCATCAGACGGTTACCCTGCCCGCTGGCGACTACAAACTGACGGTAATTGCCCTGCAGCGTACCGACATGACCGGTTACGTATATGCCGGCGAGGAGCAGACTGTCATTGCAACCGTTGATAAAACTACGGCCAACAGCCGTGCACAGGCTGCTACCTGGTTCGATGGTGGCAACGGCGTGAACGACGTTTACTTCGTGCTCGATGAGACAACAGAAGTCGAAATCGGTCTGAAGGCCGACGATACCACTGGCGACCACTGGACGGTATGGCGCAGCTTCACGCTGACCAAGCTGCCCGAAGGCACCGTAGTAGGCGTAGGCAACGTTGAAACTGACGTTCTCAACCACAACAGCGATGTTATCTACGACCTCGCCGGCCGCCGCGTAAGCAAGGCTGTGAAGGGTGGCATCTACATCCTCAACGGCAAAAAGGTCGTGATTAAGTGAGAAACAAGACTGAATAAGTAAAAACGAACCCACAGCTCAAGTCTCCGGACTTGGCACAATAAGAAATCGCCTGCCCCCGATGAGGGAGCAGGCGATTTCTTTATGGAAAGGTCTGTTCTTTTGCAGAAGCTGCCAAGGCTTCGTATAAGTTCGTATAAACAAGAAGCCCAACCTTTCGGCTGGGCTTTTGCGCTTCAGGATGGGCTTGAATTTAAGAAGATGAAATTATTAGAAATATTCGGAAATCGCAAGAAACTTATTATCAATAAGTTACAACAACATATCAAAAAGCTTTCAAAAGTTAAAATTTCACCAAATCTCAAATTTTGGCTACAAATTGGCTACAACTTTCAAGGAAAATATGTATCTTTGCACCGTCAAAAATACAATATAGCATGTCACAATTCTTTTTGAGAACCAACAAAAGTGAAGGTAAAGCTCCCCTGTATGTCAGAACCCGACGTAAGGGAATTCTATTTTGCGTGAGTACTGGTATCATGGTTGATGTAAAAGAGTGGACGAAGGCTCAGAAGAGCCTGTCGGCCATGCAACGATATGAAAGAACCGAAGAAGGTGAACGAGTCCATAATCTTCAAGTAGATGTAATGAAGGCCATTGAAGTACTATATGCTGAAAACAAGGTTCAGTCTAAGGAAGACAAGGTAGTGTTAGAACAAGCCCTGTCTCGTGTTGTCAATGGCACCGTAGAAGAAATCCAGCAGGTAGCAAAGGTTGCCACTGAGAAATCAAAGACTACGGTATTAGGCTTTTTTAATTATTTCTATGCAGGAATTTCTGACGGTTCCATTCGTCACGGCAACAATTCCGACTATTCCTCTGGTACAGTTGTCGTGTGGAAAGCATTTGGTGAGAATCTAAAGGAATATTGCAAGAAAGATATTCCCTTCGATGATATTGACAAACCTTTTGCAGACAGATTTACACTTTATCTTCTGAAGCAAGGGTATATGTCGAACACCATCAACAAAAAGGTCTCCTGTTTCCGCAAGCTCTGCAATCTTGCAGCTATGGAGGGCTATAACAAGAATGCTGTTTCCCTGAGGGTGTGGAAAGACAAAGCAGTCAAAGAGATAGACAAGCGGGCCGAGATATACCTGACTGACGAGGAAATTGATGCCATGTATGAGCTGAAACTTACAGGCGACAATGAAATCGTACGCGACATCTTTCTCCTTGGATACTTTAGTTGCCAACGCTATAGCGACTACTGCAAGTTGAGGGAAGAGAATTTCATCACCTATAATAAAAGTGGCCTGATTACTTTGACGCAGAAGAAGACTAAAAAGAAGGTTGAAGTGCCTATTTTCGATAATCGTGTCTATGAACTCTGCGAAAAGTATCACTACGATTTCCCGGAAATAGATGTCCAGAAAATGAATTTGAAGATTAAGGCGGTAGGGTATGAGCTGTCAAAAACCGTTCCCTCTTTTCGTGAAAAGTATGTAACGGTATTGACAACTGTGGAAAAACGGTCGGAGAACACCTATGAGAAGCTGTTGGAGAAGAAGAAAAAAGGCATCAAGTTTACGGAAAATGAACGTAAGTGGTTTCACAAACTAGACAAGTGGGCCAAGATTCGAAACGGCTCTCCTCTTTGGGAACGGAACAAACATGGTGAAGTTGTGCGTTCCAAATATGAACTGATATGTTCACACACCGCACGAAGGAGCGGAACCACTAACTTATATAAATTAGGTGTACTGTCAGACCTGGAACTCCGTAGCATAACAGGCCACGAGTCGCAGAAGAACTTTGAGGGCTATATCCGCATTGGTATCTCAGAACAGGCCCTAAGAGTTGGCGATAAGATTAAGGCCGCAATGGAAGCGAAAAAACTGGTTGACAAGTAGAAAAACACTAAGCGGTTTTCAACTGTCAACCAAATAGCAGGTAAGTATTTAACCAGTATAATACTTATCAATTTTCGGTAAATAGAAGAAGCCGTTCAACAAGTTGATGTACGGTGGTTGATGACTCT
>JAFUAH010000006.1 GCA_017464345.1 Bacteroidaceae bacterium | reverse complement strand
GGCAGACGTCGAGTACTTCAACTACGATGCCACGGGGGCATACGCTCCGCTGTTTGCATCGCTGGAGACCTCTGCCGACGAACTCACCATCAACGGGACGGGCGCCACGCAGACCTTCACCGTCTCGGCTGAAAACCTGACGGGCGACATCAGTGTAAGCGCCACACACGGATTCGCTGTCAGTCCCACCACCATCAAGGCTGGTACAAAGACGACAACTGTGAAGGTGACCAACCTGACAACCCTCATCAACAACACGGGCCGCATCATCCTCCGCAGTGGCGATAAGCGCAAAGAAGTCAGTCTGACAGGTCTGGGCACTCCCCTGACAGTGAAAGACCTATCGGAGAATCCTATCTATAAAGGAAAAGAGGATGATGACAGCCAGACCTTCGACGCATCAGCACTCACGAACAAGGGTTATACCGTGGAAATCAAGGCCAAGACCGACAACTCGGGCAAGAGCGTGCTGCCGTATGCAGTTACAAAGGATGGGCTAGGTTTCAAGAGCTACATCCGTTCGACCAGCATGGGTTTGATGAACTCCAGGAACGTATTCGTCTCGGAGAAGGGCATTTCGAACCCTGCCAACGGTGGCACGTTCTATAACACCGACGGACTGTACCACACGTATCGCTACGCAGTGACGGCAGATCGCCGTGTCTTCGTCTATCGCGACGGCCTGCCCGTCGATACCTTCCGTGTGGCCGACCTCGCACTGCAGCCCGAATGGTCGAACGAGAGCGATTTCATCTCGAAGAACCTGCTGAAGAACGGCGACTTCGAGGGCGAATACAACTTCTCCAGTTCGCAGAACATCACAAAGTTCATTGAAGGCTGGGATGTCTATCCCTATGACCAGTACAACTCATACCAGAACATCAACCGCGAAGAGCGTTCGAACGAAGTAGATCAGAACAACCACGTCCTCTCCATGCACCGCTACATGTGGGAAGGCGGTTGGGCCGACGGCGAGATTTCGCAGATAGTGGATGTAGCTCCTGACGATATCTACACTTTCTCGGCACTGGCCAAGGGTGGTATCCGCTCTAACGGTGACCTGCTGGGCAGCATCCGCATTCAGGACCTCCAGAACGACGACAACAAAGTGACACTGACCGTAAATAGCGATTCGTACCAAACCTATGCCGTAGATTTCGAGACCAAAGCCAACACCAGGCAGATTCGCATCTGGTTCAACCTCGGACGTGCAGCCTGGGGTGCCAGTGTCAGTGCTTTCCGCATCGACGATGCCAAACTGATTGGTACACACCGTGCACCCACTCAGCAGATTGGCTTTGAAAACATCGGTGCAGACATCGAGTACTTCAACTTCGATGCCACAGGAGCATACGCTCCGGCACTGCCAGGCCTGACTGTCAATGACATCAACGATGCCATCGAGACAGCCAGCGATACAGAGGGCATCCTACGCGGACACATCTCCGGTGGCATGCTCACCCTGACAGGAGCTGAAGACCATTCACGGGTGGTTGTCTATGAGACCAACGGTGCACAGGTGGCTGCTCTCAACGACTATGCCAATGGGACAGGAATCGGTCTGCCCCGTCGCGGTATCTACATCGTAGCCGTATTCAAGGATGGACGTAAACAAGTACTGAAGATTGCCTATTGAAAGGATTAGAGATTAGGGATTATGCATCGTAAAATAGTTTTCTTCATACTCATCGCCCTGGTGCAGGCTTCTCCCACGCTACTGCGTAGGGTCGGAGGGGGCCTGCATGCCCAGAGCATCAAGCCAGGTCAGACATGGAACGACACAAACGGATCGTCCATTAACGCCCACGGTGGTTGCGTAGTCTATGCCGATGGTTACTATTACTGGTTCGGCGAACAACGCAGTACGAACAAGAGTGACGGCATCAGTTGCTATCGCTCGAAGGATCTCTACTCGTGGACCAAACTCTCGCGGGCCGTCACACCGACGGGCAACAAGACCGACGAAAACCGTGACATAGCCAGCGGCCGCACGCTGGAACGCCCGAAGGTCATCTACAATGCCCTGACCAAGAAGTGGGTGATGTGGATTCACTGGGAGAACGGCAGTGACTACGGACAGGCCAAGGTAGCCGTCTGCACGGCCGACAAGCCCGAAGGCCCCTACACGCTGTCCGACGTTTTCCGCCCCAACGGCTGCGATTCGCGCGACCAGACCCTGTTCCTCGACACCGACGGACAGGCCTATCACATCTATTCCACCAACATGAACTCGAACACCAACTGTGAACGTCTCGCGGAAGATTTCCTGACTCCGCTGGAGGACTATGCCGTACAGTTGAAGGGCCGTCGTTACGAAGCTGCAGCCATCTTCAAGGTGGGCGACATTTACTATGGTGTGTTCTCTGGTTGCACGGGCTGGGATCCGAATCCCGGTCGCTTCATGTGGACCTACGACCTGCTGAACGAAACGTGGCAGGCTCCGGCCGACTTCCGTGCCAGCGACGGCTCGACGGGTATCAACTTCTGTATCGACAATGGCAAGAACAACTCTTACCAGAGCCAGAGCAACTATGTATTTCCCGTACCAGGCCGGGACAAGTGCTTCATCTACATGGGCGACCGCTGGAACAGCAGTAACATCCAAAGTTCGAAGCACGTATGGCTACCTTTGAGTGTCCGCTCAGGTTATCCCACAGTCCAGTGGTATGATTCTTGGGACCTCTCGGTATTCGACGAAATGTACCGTTTCAAGCGACTAAAAGAACCCGCAGACGGTGCCGAAGTGTATCTACTGGAAAAATTCTCAAACCGTCTGGTCTCACGTCCCAAGAGTTCACTCACTATTGAGAACGATGGTAATGCCAACGTCTGCTTCATCCTACACAAGACCGACAAACCCCACACCTACAAAATTGAGAACAAGGAGATGAGCAAGTATCTGGAATCCGTCTTCGGCACCACACGATGGCAGGATGAGGCCGACCGTACGGCCCAGGAATGGGTTCTCTGGCTGGAGGAAGACGGTTACTACCGTATCGAGAACGCCAACGACGCAGTCTGCCTCTCCGTTTCGGGCAACACCACGGAAGCAGGAACTACCATTTACATGGCAGAAAAGAACAGCAGTATCCACCAGAGTTTCGGGCTCTATTTTGACTCGAAGGCACACAGCGACTACGAAGAGGCCAACATGTACGGTAAGGAGTATCGCCCAGCCAATCGCGAAAAGATGGCTCAGCAGGAGTTGGAAGTAGGCATAACCGACCTTGCCCCCTTGTCAGGCAACCGTTGCATCTATGATGCTGCCACGGGATGCAAAGTGCCCGGAAACGCCACATTGCGTCACGGCATCTACGTGGAAGTCCGGGATGGCAAAACACGCAAGTTTATCATGAAGTAATAAGCAAACAAGAAGTAGGCCCCCTATGCTGAAGCGAATACCCTATACCTTGGCGTTCCTCATCATCGCCCTCTATGTGATGATGGGGCCCTTGCAGCCATATCTTCTGGAGACGGGCCAACTGACACCTTTTCTGACTACCCCAGTATTCTTCCGCGAAACACTGATCGCCAGTTCATGGGGATTGTTCTACTACGTAGCATGGTTCTTACAGGCTTGCATGGTCAAGCCGTGGGTTGGAGCCCTGTTACTCGTGACCCTGCTGACAGCCATTGCCTACGCCACTCGCTGGGTGCTCCGCGTGAGCGACACTTGGTTCGGTCTGTGTTGGATTATACCATTCTTCTTCCTATCCACTTACACCGAGATAGGCTATGAAATTTACGTCAGCAAAAAACCTGCGTTTGTATTCTTCGTCGTCACCCCCGTACTCCTCGGTCTTCTTTTAGTGGGGAGCATACGCTGGTTATGGATTCTGTTAAAGCATCAGCACGACGTACGACAGGGCAAGACTCGCCAAAGGTTCAGCCGCTCGGCTAATCTTGCTAGCTACGTCCTTTCCATTGTCGTCTTTGCAGCCATGGGCTACTATTTCTGGGGCAAGACCTATCAGGACCTGACCTTCTTCAACATTCTGGAGATGAAGCAGGCTGCCGAACGGAATGACTGGCAGCGCGTGCTCGCCCTGGCACGTGAAAACAAAGCCGTGCCCACTCGTCTGCAAGTATGCCTGACCCGTCTGGCCTTGTACAAGACAGGGCAGATGGGCGACCAGCTGTTTGCCTATCCCGAGGGCTCGGCCAACTACAACGCTCCCGTACAACGGCAATGGTTACGCCTCATCGGAGCTCCTCTACTCTATTATCACTACGGAAAACTGGGCTTTGCCTATCGCTGGGCTATGGAGGACATAGTGGAGTACGGTATGCGTCCGGCCGACCTGCGCATCCTACATCGTGTGGCCATGTTGAACGGAGAGGAAACACTGGCCGAGAAGTACGCTAAGGCCCTACAGCATACACTCTTCTATCACGACGAAGGAACTCGCATCAAGCAGGAGGCACAGACGATTCGCCCGCTGCTGAACTACACCGATCAACTGGACGGCGACGACGGACTGGTGGAATTCTACCTGCTGCAAAGCTTTGCCCTGACCGACGGCGGCTCACGCGAGATGGTGGAGCTGTCCCTGATGTGCAGTCTGATAACAAAACAACTCGACGGCTTCTGGCCACGCTTCATGGCTCTTTTGCCCACGTGGAAGGAAGGCATACCCCGACACTATCAAGAGGCTGCCCTCATGATAACCCAGCTACAGGGGGGAATGGAAACTAGCCAACTGCCCATATCTGACGAAGTGCGCCAACGCTTCGACCGCCTAGTGGAGGCTTCGGCGCAACTAGGCGACGATGCCAGCAACGCCTATCGCCTACGCCCCGAGTTCGGCGATACGTATTGGTACTATTACTTCTTTGTGGAAGGGATGAAAACAAATTAAAGTTGAAAATCGAAAGTTGAAAGCAATTAGATACATATCACTAATCATCTGTGGCATCGCATTCCTTGCTGCCTGTACGTCCTCAGTGCCAAAGGAAGTTACGGAGGTGGGGCGTCCGGCTCAAGTTCTGCCTGATAACAGCGGAGCCACGCTGCCGCCGAACATTGCCCCACTGAATTTCTGCATCCAAGAAGAAGGCGAAGAGTTCGTTACACGCTTCAGCACTCACAATGGCCAGGAAATGGTGATGAGCGGACAGACACTGGACATAGACGTTACCCAGTGGCACCAGTTGCTCGCTGCTGCAGTGGGCGACACTTTATGGACGGACATTTATGTCCGACAAAACGGAAGGTGGCAACACTTTCACCACATCGCCAACCCTATTGTCGGCGACAGCATTGACCCCTACATCACATACCGCCTCATACGTCCCAGCTACGTAGCCTACGAGGAACTATACCTCGCCGAGCGTTGTATGGAGAATTTCGACGAACACATTTTCTACGACAACATGCCTCTGAGCAAGGGCGACAATGGTCAATGCGTGAACTGTCACATACCGCAACGCCAGGGGCAGACCGGTTGCTCACAGTTCCACCTCCGACAGAACAAGGGCGGTACCCTCTTCATCCAAAGCGAGGATATACGGAAGGTGAACCTGAAGACCGACTCCACCATGTCCGCTGGTGTCTATGCGGCCTGGCACCCCACCCTTCCACTGGTGGTCTATTCTGTAAACGAGACAGGGCAAGTGTTCCACACACTCGACCTACAGAAGGTAGAAGTCATCGACTACGCCAGCGATCTCATTCTCTACGACATCGACAAGAACGAAGTGCTAAGTATCACCCGCACCAGCCACGACTACGAAAGTTTCCCCTGTTGGAGCCCTGACGGACGCACGCTCTACTACATCAGTACTCACCACGCCCCCGTCGGTACGGACATCGATATAGATCTCGACCAGAACTACCAATCCCTACACTATAATATATACGCCCGAACTTTCGATGCTCAAGCCCGCAAATTCGGGCCAGCCCAGATGGTATTCGACGCCGGAAGACTAGGCAAAAGTGCTTCGACTCCACGTGTTTCGCCTGACGGTCGTTGGTTACTCTTCTCCGTGGCAGACTACGGCCAGTTCCATATCTGGCACCGAAGCGCCGACCTGTGTGCTATCTCCCTAGAAAAATTAGAAGAACTAGATAAACTATACGGGCTAGACAGACTAGATAACCTCGAATCACTGAACTCCCCCGAGAGCGAGAGTTACCATAGTTGGTCGTCTAACGGAAGGTGGATTCTTTTTTCTTCGCGCCGCACCGATGGCAACTACACACGTCTCTATCTGTCGTACTTCGACCGCTCAGGGCACGCCCACCGACCTGTGTTGCTGCCCCAGCGCAGCCCACAGCACTATCAGCAACTCTTCCGCAGTTATAATGCTGCCGAATGGATGACTCAACCCTTGCGCCCTAGCCGGGCCAGGCTGCTCGATGCAGCCCGTCGCAATGCCCAACCGGCCCATTACGGCGGTTCGGCCCTCCAAAAGCCCGAGACCGACAGCATAAGTACTCCGCAACGAATAACCAAACAAAATTATCATAATATCTATGAAAGCAACTAACCTTCTCCTCGGACTGGGATGGATGCTCATGAGCTTCTTCCTGCCAAACAGCCTCAAGGCGCAAAACGTAACTCCGCAATTGGGCGACAAGATTACGACCACGGACGGCATCTATGTGGTATCGGGCCCCAACCTGATACTGAACCCCTCGTTCGACGAAGGGTTTGCCAATTGGCTGGCCGGTAATAATCAGGAATTGTCGGAAGACAACTTTGAGATTATCGGCGAGGGTGGTGCCGACGGCGGTGCCTACCTGAAGGCCAAAGGTTCGGCAGGCAGCGGCTCGGCCAGTTCCATCAAGAAGGGCTGGGCCATAGAAGTCGGTAAGACATACTTATTCTCCATGTGGGCCAACCGTCCGGCCAGCGGCATGAGCAGCAATACGCAGTATAGTCGTATCTATGCCTCTGACAATGAGACGGGAACCACCACACAGATTGGTTCAGTTAAATTCGAGGGCGACACCTGGACTCAGACCCAACTTGTGTTCACGGCAGAGAAGCCCTACTTGGTCGTGAACCTGGGATGGATGAACAGGTCGGCCGTCGATTGCTTCTTCCTTGGCGTTCTGGAAGCCAGCAACGAACTGGCCACGGCCATACTGGAGGAGGCCATTGCCGATGCCAAGGCACAGCTGGCCAACACCGTTGAAGGCAACGAACGCGGACAATATACCACCGAGGCACGTGCCACGCTCCAAGCTGCCATCGATGCAGCAGAGACCATACTGACCACGGCCACCACACAGGCCGAAATCAATGCTGCTGCCGAAACCCTCCGTGCAGCCATTGCCACTTATCAGCAAAGTGTGATTCCACCCTTTGTGGTAGGCCAGCAGTACAACATCGTTCACTCCTCCGGCTATTACATGACCACAACGGGAGGCACGGTGAAGATTGTCACCGCTGACGTCGATGACCAAGGCCAGATATTTACCTTTGTGCCGGCACCCTCGGGAGCCTCAGCCACGGGGTACAACCTGGAGGCTGCCGACGGCACCTTTGTCACCCGCAGCGGTTCGTGGGACACCAAGGCCAGCAGCGATGTGGACCTGACCACAGCCAATGCCATTTTCCAGATCATTGACCGCGACACCTACATCCAACTCCAAAACATGGGCAGTGGTTCTGTCCTGGGCACTGACAACAATAACGACGGCAGCACTGTCTATAGCAACAAGAACGGAACCGACGGCAAGTACCGTTGGACGCTGAAGGAGTATGTCCCCAAGGATCAGCGTGACGACCAGTACAACTTCGAGGAGTTGCTGGGCAAGGCACAGAAGATGCTGGCCAGTGTCAGCGAAAGCAGCCTAGGCACGGGGCTCTTTATGAACTCTCGCGAAGCCTATAATGCTTTTGCTGCCGCCATTGCCGAGGCAGAGGCGGTGACCAGTGGATGGAAAGAAGCCACCGAACGCCTTCAGACCGCCATGGATACCTTCACTGCCACAAAGCAGAACAAGCCCGACCCTCACAAGATATACATTATCACTCAAGAGGCCGGAGGCAACCGCCTTTCCTATACTGAGGAACAGGCGCTGGCCACCGTCAGCACACCATCGGCCGACCCAACCCAGCAGTTTACCATCACGCAGCCACAAGGCAGTGAATATTTTAGTTTCAAGAACAACGGCAGCGGCAAATTCTTGGCCAAGAGCAGTAGCAGTGCTTGGAACACCAACTGGGCTGAAGACGACACGGATGCCCTAGCCCAATGGGGCGTAGCTGTACTCTCCGACGGTGTATATGCCCTGCAAAATGCATCAGGCAAGGGCTATCTGGGCAGTGATGCCGTAGCCGACGGCAGCCTTCTGTATTGTGACAAGGCCTCTTCTGCTGCCAACTCGCGCTGGCTCATTGAGGAGTACTCTGCTACCGCAGCACTGGAAAAGGCCATCGCCGAGGCCAAGACGCTGACCGAAACCGTCAGTGTGGGCACCGCTTACTACGAAGTTCCCCAGTCGGCCATGGATGCCCTGCTAGCAGCCATTGCCACCGCAGAGGCTGTACTGCCCACCATCAGCACCTTCGAAGAGGGGGCTGCTGCTGCCGAGGCTCTGAATACCGCCATTGCGACCTTCAAGGCTTCGTTCAACCCATTGGCGGAGTTCGACGAGGGACAGACCTACATCGTCTCACACTACAGCGGTAACCTGCTGACCGCCACCGAGACGGGTAACGCAACCATCACGGCACTGAGTGAAGAGGGAGCCACCGAACAACAGCTCGTCATGCTGGAAAAGGTGGAAGGGCAGGCTATGACCTACAACTTCCGTTCCGTAGGTATGGGTACCTATTTAGCTCGCTCGGGTGACTATAACACCGTATGGCAGGACGAGCCTGGCGATGCTACCAGCATCAACGTTGTACAACTGGATGGCCGCTGGCTGGGCCTGCGTTTCACAATAAGTTCGCAACATGCCGGAACCGATGGTTCGAGCAGTGGACAGAGTGTCTATAGCGACAAGGCTGGAACGGGCAACACCTTGGCCTACTGGACTATTGAACCTTACGTGACCGTCGTGCTCGACCGCGAAGCCTTCAATGCTGTACTGGCGCAGGCTAACGAGCTGCTAGCCTCCATGCAACCTGGATACTTGACAGGCCAGTACTTCCAGGAGGACATCAATGCATTCCGCCAGCTCATTGCCAGCACACGTTCGCAGGCCAACAAGGCCAAGGATCAGGAGACGCTGGACAGCATCACGGCCCAGTTCCTCCTCGACATCGAGGCAGCCCGTGCCAAAGCTCACGACCACGACTATATGAACCACACCGAACTCACCGCCGCCATTGCCACCGCCGAACGTACCTTGGCCAATGCCGTAGCTGGTGACCTCAACGGGCAGTATCCCGCCGAAGCTATCGAAACCTATCAGACGGCACTCACTGCTGCCAAGGCTGTGAACGAGAAGGACGATGCTCTGCTGACTCAGGCTGAGATAGACGATGCAACGGCCACCTTGAAGGCTGCCGGACAGGCCTTTGCCGCAGCAGTCGTAAAGATAAACTACACGGCACTGAATGCGCAAATAGCAGCCGCTCAGCAAGCGCTCAGTGCTGCCGAATCCGAAAAGGGTGAAGGACCGGGCAAGATTCCGCAGTCGGCCTTCGAAGCTCTGCAAACCGAATTGGCCAAGGCACAGGCCATGGTGAAGAACAATACCCACAACCAGGCCGGTGTAGATGCAGAGACCGAGACGTTGACTGAAGCTATCGAGACTTTTAAGAATGCCCGCGTGGCCAACGACTACAGCCTGTTGGAGAAATACGTACAGGAGGCTGAAGACCTGCTAACCGCTGTAGAAAGCGGTGAAATCCAGTGCGAGAAAGAGGACTACGACGCTCTGAAAGCTTCGCTGGAGAAGAATGCCGCCTTCCTCTACTCTACCGATCAGGATGCCATCGACCGTGCAGCCAAACTGCTGCGCCGCGACGTGGAGCTCTTCAAGAGCATCATTACTGCCATTAACGGACTCATGGCCGACCTCCCCGAAGGCTATACGCTCTCCATCTTCACTACCGAAGGCAAGCAGGTGTCCGCCGTGCGCCGGGGCATTAACATCCTGCGCCTAACGGATGGCCAGACCGTCATTACGCGCAAGGTTTTTATTAAATAAGCCCTCAATGACCACGGTCTGCCGGAAACGTGCCTTGCTGCATGTGCTGTTGCTTCTCTTTGTCACAATAATTGAAGCCCAGCCCATGCCGCAAGGCATTGTTTTTGAGCGGCTGAAGGCTAACGATCAGTTGCCCGCCAATGAGATTAGCCACATCTTTCAGGATTACACGGGCTTCATCTGGATTGGGACGCAAAACGGGCTCTACCGTTTCGACGGTTATCGTATGAAGCAGTATCGCAACACGCCAGCACAGCCCCACGTGCTGGCGTCAAATGTTGTTTCCTTCATCAGTGAGGATCATCAGAATCAATTGTGGATAGGCACCCGCAAAGGTGTCACCCGAATGGATGCGACGCGTGAAGGAAGCTACGAATACCACTTCCGCGACTTCGGCAACAGCGACGTCGTCAATCGCATCCTCGTCACCCATTCAGGTCAGGTTTGGGTAGGGACGGAAGGCGGTCTGTATCGCTACGAAGCCGAGTGCGATACGTTCCAACTATTGTGCGATCAACGCAAGAACTCGAAGGTCCCCCACTGCTCCGTCACTTCGCTCATCGAGGACAAGCAAGGCTACGTTTGGATTGGCACGTGGGACAAGGGGCTTTTCCGCTACAACCCAAAGAAGGACACCTACTACGAGATGCCCCTGTTCAACGACCTCAACTCGGCGCAAGCCGTCTTCGAAGATCACAACGGCCACCTATGGGTGGGGACGTGGGGACGTGGCATCTACTGCCTTCTGAATCCACACGACACCAATCGCCCACTTCGTTTCTTCCACTACACCCACGTGGAGACCCAAGGCGCACTGCTATCCGACATTGTGTGGGACCTGAACGAGGACTACTATACGGGACTGCTGTGGATAGGCACGAGCAAGGGGCTCTCTTTCATGCCCCTTTCCGAGAAGAAGGGACAGCCTGACGACAGCATGGAAAGCATCTTCCCCCTGCCCGTATCGCTAATGCCCGAACCCGACTTCTTCGCCCATGGTGTCAATTCCTTCTTCTGCGACCAGCGGGGCCGCATGTGGATGAATGCCTATGAACGAGGCATCGTCTCCACCAGCACGCGTCCATCAAACTTCGCTCCCCATGCCCTGTCACACGAGATGCAGGCCTCAGAACACATCTCCGCCATGGCCTACGACCGCAACGGGGGCCTTATCGTGGGCACAAGCCACACAGGCCTGCTCATGGACAGAGAGAATTCCATCGTTCCCCTACCGTCGAAGGCCAACGCCATTCTTCCCCTACCCAGTGGCGAATTGCTGGTGGGTACACAGCGCAACGGCCTCATCACCATTGCCAATCGCAACATCATTCGGCAACAGGATCGCAATAACACGCCTTGGCTGGCCGATAATTGTATTTTCGCCCTGGCACAGGATGCCGAGGGGAATCTCCTAGCCGGCACCTGGCGCGGACTGAGTGTACAATACACCAACGGCCACGGACTCCACCTTGAGGGCAAGAACCTGCAAGGGCTGGAGATGGCACAAGTGGCCGACATCGGCCTTTCGCCAGACGGCACGATATGGCTGGCCACACAGGAGTCCGGCATCATCCGCCTACAGGGCAGCGTGCGAAAGCCTCGTTCGATAAGGAAAAACAGCTACACCACCCTGCTCGACACCGACTTCCAGGTACTCAACATCTACCGTATCCTCGTGGATCACCTCAGTCGCGTTTGGGCCTGTTCGCAGGAATCGGGCCTCATGCTCTATGACCGCGAACGCGACGGCTTCGTCAACGTAGGCGACAATTACGGCATCCCCGACGACGACATGTACAGTCTGGAGGAGACGGCTGACGGTCACCTATGGATGTCCTCGCGCCACCACCTGATACGGCTCCTGGTTACAGCCGACGGCAAAGTGGCCGAACTGCGTTTCTTCGACCGCAAGAACGTCATCGGCAGCGACTACTTCGGCGCTGGATTCTCTGCCGTATCTCCTACGGGAGAGCTCTGCTTCAGCGGTTCCTACGCCTACACCACCTTCAACGGCAACGACATTCCCGATGTACGTGACGACACACCGGCCCTCATCACCGATGTCAAGTTGTTCAACACCTCCCTGGGGCACTTCGGCCACGAAATCACCCTGCGCCCTCACCAGCACGACCTCAGCATCGAGTTTTCGTCGATGGACTTTGACAACTGCGAAAGCGTGCGCTATGCCTACATGCTGGACGGTCTGGATCGCGAATGGCACTACACCGACGTGGCACAGAGCCAAGTCAGCTATAGTCAGTTGCCGGCCGGCACCTATACCTTCCGCCTGCGCTGTACCAACGAGGGTGGCAGCTGGAGTCAGGAGGAACAGCGGCTTGTCATCCACGTGCTGGCCCCTATCTATCAGCGTTGGTATGCCTACCTGCTCTACCTACTCATCATTGGCGCTCTCCTGTACATGTTGTTCCGCTATATGCAAGAGCGTGAGCGGCATCGGCTGGAACTGCAACTGGCGCACATGGAGCGGCAGCGTGCCCTGAACCAACTGGAGGAGTACAAGCAAAAGACCTACGAGAAGGTGCGCGAGGACCTGTTTGCCGACATCTGTGGCATCAGCCTTTCGCACACTGATGAGGACTTCGTGCGTCAGTGCCTGGCCTGTATGCAACGCCATATCAGCGACACGGAATTCGACCTGCCACGCTTTGCCGATGCCATGTGCATGTCCAAATCTACCCTCTACAAAAAGCTGCGAAGCACCACAGGCCTTTCCACCTCAGCCTTCATCCGCACCGTACGCATGAAGTCGGCCAGTGAACTGCTACGCCAGCATCCCGACGTGCGCATTGCCGACGTGGCCTACGCCGTGGGCTACAGCGACCCCAAGTACTTCTCCTCCTGCTTCAAGAAAGACTTCGGCATGTTACCCTCGGAATACGCTACCCAGAAACACAACGTCAAAAAGTGACTCATACCCCACACGATGAATGTAAGACAAAACCTCCTACTCTGCTTCCTGCTATTCTTATCACAAGCCTACGGCCAGCATTCCGAGACCCGAGAACGGCAGACCACATCCGTGGTGCTCGCCGACACAATAGACCTGCATTTGACAGCTGCGGAACAGGCGATAGCCGCGGATGTCACCATCGACCTCCGTTCTACGGTCGCCTGGCTTTTCTTCGACAATGTAAAACCCAATTCCGTCGTCCGGGAATATGCCGATAACATACGCATCGGCGGCAAACCGCTGGACATGGGTTACAACGCCCGCGTCGTGGTCTATCGTCATGGGGCCGTCGTCATCCCTCATCCGCGCAATTTCCAAGCCCTGACACTTTATGCCCAGACCGATTTCCAGGGCGAGCAGGAACACATGTTGCCACACCGTTACTATAGCAACTGCCCGCCCGACAGTGCCCCAGCTAACTTATGCCACCCCCTGACACTGGACAACAGGGCCCACAGCCTCTTCCTGCGCCGTGGCTACATGGCCACACTGGCCTGCGAACCTAACGGCATGGGATACAGTCGCGTATTCATTGCCGACGATGCCGACCTCCGCCTGCCGTCCCTGCCAGCTGAACTCAATGGAAAGATCAGCTATGTACGGGTCATGCGCTGGCAGTACCCCTCGAAGAAGGGATGGGCCGGCTCCTCATGGTCGGCCATGCCCAGCAACCTGAAATATGCCCCCCAGCAAGCCGACTTCACCAACAGCACTTGGTACTACAACTGGGGCACGACGCCCTCAGGCAACACCGACGAGATTCGCAATAGCCTGAACCAGGAATTCGTGCCCGAGAAATGGGGTGCAGGCGGCACATGGAGCAAGATATACACACTGGACGACGTATCTCATCTGCTGGGCTACAACGAGCCCGACCACAGCGAGCAGTCTAATGTATCCGTGGCACGGGCCATCGAGGAGTGGCCCCTGATGATGCAAACAGGACTGCGGCTGGGTTCGCCATCCACCACCGACTTCACGTGGCTCTACAACTTCATGAACTACGCCCGCCAACTGAACTACCGTGTCGATTACGTCGTTGTCCATGCCTACTGGGGTGGACTGAGTGGCCCCGACTGGTACGAGCGGCTGAAGGAAGTGCACGAGCGCACGGGGCGACCTTTGTGGATAAAAGAATGGAACAACGGAGCCAACTGGACCAAAGAGGGATGGCCCTCGGGCACTGCCGAACAGCAGGCTAAACAGTTGCGCGACCTGCAAAGCATACTCACGGTGCTAGACACCTGCTCCTTCGTCGAACGATACTCCATCTACAACTGGGTAGAGGACAAGCGCATGATAATCTCTTCCTCGGCCCAACTGACTCCGGCTGGCGAATACTATGCCGGAACCACGCCTCCCTACTTCTTCCAGCGTGCGGGCGAAGTGGTGCCAGTGTGGCGCATCTTCGACAGTCCCGTGCTCCGCTACGAAGGCATGGCCACACCAGATACGCTGGTGCTTACCTGGAACGACAACAATGGCGAGCAGATAGACCGTTTCCGCATCGAGCGCAATACTGGCGAAGTGTTCGAGACCATTGCCACAACCACCGTGCCTGCCACATCGGGCCACATCCCACTGGAGACCATCGGTCAGCAGAACACCCAACTGCGCATCACCTCCGAAGCCACAAACGGCACACAGCGGTCGTCCAACACCATCGACGTACAGTGGATGGAGTGTACCGAAGGGGAGACGTTGAAGGGAGAAGCACTTATCAGCAACCGATGGCAACCCCTCTTGCTGCGTCAGCCTTTCGAATGCCAGCCAGCCACCCTGCTCGGCATCGCCACCTATCGCAACAAGATGCCCCTGACCATACAGGCACGGCATATCAGTTCCCACTCTCTCGACCTGCTCCTCGGAGCCTGGGACTACCAGGAGGCCCCCACCATGCTCTACCCCGACACCATAGCCCTTCTGCAACTCCCCACAGGTCGCCATGACTGGAACGGACTGGAAGCCCTCGTAGATACCCTCACTGATGTATCCCCGACCTGGCAAACCATCCGCTTTCCCGCTCCCTTTTCCTCCACCCCCGTCGTCATGGCCTCCCCCAACAGCCAGAGAAGTCCCTATCCCTACGCTGTGGCCATTAAGAACGTCACACCCGAGGGCTTCGACGTGTGCCTGCAACTGGAGGGCCGGCATAGCCACCACACCGCAAGCGAAACCATCACCTACGTAGCCGTAATACCTGGCGAAGGGCATATCGACGGCCGCCCAGTACGTGTCGGGCTCACACCAGAGGGGGCCGTCGGCGATGCCCTCAGCGGAGGATATACACTGACGTACGGTACCTCCTTCTCATCCATGCCTCTGTTCTTCGGTCAGATGCAGACGGCCAACGACACCATCACCTCCACCCTGCGTATCCAACGCCGCGACCGCGGTAGTGCCACTCTTATCCGCGACCGCGAGAAATCCACCTCCTTCACTCGCCCTATGGCGGAGCAGGTAGGCTACATGCTCATTGGCCCCAGCGAGACTGACGGCATTGTCCCCGTGCAACAGCACCACTCGTCTCTTCCCCACACCTATAACACCGCAGGCCTGCAAGTATCCCCGGAACATTTATCTCCAGGCCTCTACATCCAGCTCTTGCCCGACGGTTCCGTCCGCAAACGCTACGTTAAGAGATAAACTGATATAATTAAAAATATCCTAAATATTTAGGACACAATTATATACTCCTAACATGTTTTACTCCTTTCTCTATTGTGCTGGGGTAAACTTATCACACGACAAAAGTAATAATAAAATTTGAATTAAGAAAATAAGCATAGAAAAAAATCCGGGGACGCACCGCTTGCATGGTGCATCCCCGGATTTCATTGTATGGTGGATTCGTATGGAATCGCGCGGGCTATTCCCAGTAATTGTCGCTGGGAACGACCTCTTCCTCTTCTTCCCAGAGGAATTCACCTTTCTCTTCCTTGGTCAGAACCTCTTCCTCCTCATCGGCCGGGGTCGTGTCAGAGAATTCCACGCCACTGGTCTCCAGCAACATCTGGGTCATGAGGATTTCCGTAACGTCTACGGTGGGGGCAATATATGTCTTTTTCATATACTTTCTCTTATTATTTGTGATTCACTTCATATGAATACTTATTTTACTAACACTTTCTTGCCATTAATGATGTAGACACCACGGGTGGCCTTGCTGACACGCTGTCCGGCCATGTTGTAAATGACCTCGTCAGTGTTAATCATCTCCACGCCATTGATGCCCGTAGCATCATCGTCCAAGAAGAAAGCCTTCACGCTCATGCCAGCAGGAACGGTCAGATAGGCGCGGTTGGTCTTCACAGTAGGCTGATGACCATCCTCTACGATATAGAAGGCAACCTTCCCACCCTGCTTCTGCATCACGTAGCTGCCTACGGGGGCTGCCTGGTTGGCATAGACACCCGTCAGATAGCCTTCGGTGTAGGTGAGAGCTGTGCCTTGAGCATCGCCAGTCAGCGTCTCGTTCCAGGAGCCTTCGATGATGTAGGGTTTGTTAGCCTCGAGTGCTGTCACTTCTTCCATCGCCACGCGACTGGTGGCCTCATTGACGGCGGCGCAAGTGTAGGCCTTCACGCCCTCGGGCAGTGCATCCACGGCGAAGGGCAGCATCACGGTGCCCCAGCCTGCAGCGGTGGTATTGATTTCGATAGAGGGCTTCGTGGTCTCCACGATGTGGAAGTTGATGTGACTGTTCACTGTGTACATGCCCGCATCCTGAGAGCCGATATACTGGTTAGCCTCTGTATTGCGCAGGTTATAGACTCCTTCTGTAGCAGTCGGAATTACAGTTACGGACAAAGCCTTGGAAGCATCCGTCGTTGTACGAATCTGGGCCGTATTTCCGCTATAGGGGACACCTGTGCAGACGTAACGGGCATTGCCGTCAGCATCAATCTGCGACATCTTGTAATTATTACCAGATACCTTAGTGAACGTGAATGCCTGTGCCAGGTTCTGGTTAGCAGCCTCCTTGTATTGGATGTTGTAGTTACCCATATCGTTACGGTCATTTGCCAAATAGGTAAGGGCCTTGTTGTCGTAAGTCCATCCGGCATAGGTCAGAACTACATTGAACAACTGGCCGTCCTCAGGAGCATTTATTGTAGTCACGGCTTCGTAGGCATCCTCCACATCTTCTACAGTAGCCGTACCCTGTACGAGAGCCCCGGCAGCGTCGATGGCATCCTGCGAGTACTGGAAGGCACCCGTGCCGATGTTGGCCGTCGGGATGGCATCCAGTGCATACTGAACGTTACCTACAGTCGTTTCTTCTACCTCTGCAAGTACGAAGTTATCGAAACTCGTCGAGGAGTTCCACCCCATGCGGACACCTACGTACGGAGTTTCTGCTGTAAAGGTGCATTCGGTCTTAGACCACTCAGTTGTAGTCTTCTCTGCTCCCTGCGGCCACTCAAATTGCTTGATGGTTCCAGATTCTGTGACAGCATCGGACATCTTGAAGAGGGCATTGTACTGGAAGTTGCCAGACGAAGGAGCCTTACCGCTGGTATAGACGCAGAAGTAGTATTTCTTACCTATTTCAACAGGTATAGCACGACGGAGGGTCTTATCAGAACCAACGCCAGCACCGTTTGTGGTAATATAGGCACCATCATTTACACCGCCTGTAGCGTTGACAGTAAAGTTGCTGGCAACAGCATCGGTGGTGTAGCCGACAGTCTTCCAGCCATAAACGGCGTTGGGATACTCGAACGAACCATTCTTGATGAGGTTCTCGCCCAAGGTTGTTATGGTACGGGTTGCACCGTCGTTCACATAGTAACTGGCAGGATATTCCGATTCGGGGAAAGTTACGGTGACTTCGCAAGTGGCAGTAATCCCGGCATCAACCACGCTGGTGGCGGTGATGGTGGCGGAACCCGTGCTGACAGCCGTCACAACGCCAGCGGCAACCGTAGCAACACTGGGGTCACTGGAAGTCCACGTAACAGCAGGAGTGGCATTGGCAGGAGTCGGGGAAACGGTCAGCGTAGCACTGGTAGTCTCCTTGTCCAGGTCAAGCGTAGTCTCAGAGAGTGCAATGGCTGTGGGAGGAATAACCGTTACCGTCACATCCACAGTCGTGCTGAAGTTCTCCATTTCATTGGCTGTAATGGTGATGGTGGCATCACCCTCTGCAACACCCGTCACGACACCGTTTGCATCGACAGTGGCAATGGCCTCGTTGCTGGAGGTGTAGGTCAGAGCGTTGAAGGAAGCCGTGGCAGGAACAGTGGCAGCCGTGATGGTTGCGGTCTCGCCAATCTGGAACTCGTCCTTGTCGATAGAGGCCGATACGCCCGTGTTGGCTGTGTAGCCGGTCATGTAAAGTTCGAAGTCGTCGTAGCAAAGCCACTTAGCACTAGAGCAGTCGCCCTCGAAACCAATCTTCAGCGTACGGTTGGTTACCGTTACCGTAACAGTGTTGGGATACAGTTTCTGAGCGAACAATGCTGCTGCACCAGAGCAAGAGCCTACACCGCTGTCGTTGTTACGTACGGCCACCTTCTGGTCATTGGCATAGAACTTGACATCCGTTCCACTGGTGAAGGCCTGAACCGTAACGGTGTAGGTGCCGTTGGGAATGTTCTCTATCGTCTGGTAGTTATCGACGGCTGCATTATAGACCTGTCCGGCAAAATTGCTGTTATCTTGCGTACCCTCCACATTATACTGGCTCCAGGCATTTACATTAAGTGCACCAGCCGAGCGGTTGCGGCTGATATTGGCCTGCTTGATATAGTAGGTAGCATCGGCTGGATTCAGGGCCGTGGCGGCTGCCAAAGCCTTGTCGCGGTCTTTCTTCGAGAGGAAGTACCACTGAGCCAGTGAACTTGTGGCATTTGCTGCGGTGTTGGCAACAACGGTAGAACCTGCGGTTGCAGTCAGGAATGCGGAACCATCGGCTGTGGAGATGCTGTACTTGCCACTGCCAAGAGCCGTAATATAGAGGTTGGTGCTTGCGCCATCCACGTATGTACCGCTAAGGAAGTGCTCGGTCGCATTATTATAGGTATAGGAATCGAGCGTATAAACGCCTTCTCCGACCGTAGCACCAAAGGGAATACCATGCTCGATGAGCGAAGCCTGTGTGCCCCACGCATTTCCGCCTCCGAGATACTTACCCGTAGCGGCATTTACGATATAGTAGTCTTCGGCTGCAATGGTGGTAGTGTAATAGGTGGGAGCGGCAGCATCTGCTACGGTAACGATGCAAGTGGCCGTAACGTCGTCACCGGCGTATGCTGTGGCAGTGATGGTGGCAGTACCTGCCTTCAAGGCCACAACGGTACCACCCGAAACGGTAGCAACGGTGGGGTCACTGGAAGTCCAGAGCGTGGTCTTGTCGTCAGACGTCGAGGGAGTGATGGTTGTCGTCAAGGCAATAGTCGAACCCGTCGTCAGGGTTGCGGAGGTCTGACTCATCGTAATGGCTGTGGGCACGTCGCCTGTGCCTGTGGCAATAGTGACATTCTTAATGGCCACCCAGTTTACGGGAGAGTCGTCGTCGAGTTCAATACCGAACTGCAACTGGCCATTGGAATCTACTGTTCCAGCGCAACTGAGCGTGGCAAACTTGCCCTTTGCGGCATAGTCGCCCGTGCAAGCAGCACCAAAGGTTTCCAGACTCTTGGAGTTGCTGCCGACAAAGTAGGTAGCACCAGCCACACCAGTGCCAGATTCATTAAAGGCACGAACCAAGGCCGTCACCACGTATGTCTCGCCAGGAGTAAGGTCGGTGAACGTGTAGTAGAGTTTGCCACCGGCATTGCCACCAGCAAGGGGCGTACCAGAGGCCACCCAATCCTGAATGAACGGCGTGGTCATGCCCGAACCGTCGCTATTACCTTCGGTAGACCATGTGTTGCAAGCCAGAGTACCATTGGTAGTCGAAACTGCCCAACCGGCATCTGTATTCGTAGGAACGGTGCCGCTGGCAATGATGGCATATTCGGCAATGGAAACCTTAGCAGCATCAATCGCTGCCGACAAAGCATTATAATTGGCAATAGTTTTATTTGCCTCAAAGGCATCCTTTGCATCATTCAGTGCTTCCTGTGTGGCATCGCTCATCTTGGCTGTAGGAATGGTAGCGAGCAAGGCACTTGCTTCCTCGTCGGTCACTTGATCTGAATAATAAGTAAGCGTGAATTGTCCAAAAGGACACCACATGTTCTTATCAAACCACACATCCTGAACAACTGTAATTTTTAATGTTCCATCTGTCACATAAGTGTATAGGGTATTATTATAAGCAGGCTTTACAATCCCAGAACGGCCATTTGCTTGCGCCGCAACATCTATCCAGTGTAGAAACTCTACACTAGTTTCATTGGCCGACACAAAAGCTGGGCTACTTGTATTTTCCGAAGTCAATCTCAATGCTTCGTCTTTATTTTGTGGACGGAACGTACCTACAAAATCAACTCTATATAAACCATTAGGCAGGCCAGACACTGTTTGTGTAGCATAACCACATCCATTCCAGAACTCAGCGCAACCACTGCCAATACCCGCACCTTCAGCCCGCTGGTTAGGTTTACCGTGTGTCCAATCTGTCCATGCACTACTCAGTGTAGGGTTACTGATACTGGAAGTCATATCCTTGGATATGAATTGATCCGGATTCGTGATAAGTGACTCCAGATCAGAAGCACCAGCAACAGTATAACCCAGCGTTGAGGCAAAATTTACAGCTTTGCTATCCTTATATGCCTGAATAGCCGCATCATATTCTGTTTTGGTAAGAAACTTCCAGACTGTGGCCTCACTTGCTGTTTCTACAAAACCTCTTGGCTTCACTCCGTAGGCATTAGCTGACTGATTATTGGCTAGGTAGTATCCTAAATGGTTTTTAATCAAATAGCCGTCACCTGATGCTATTAATTCGAGTTCAGTCGGTGCTTGATCCAGATAGCCGTCGCCACCACGTAAGCCACGGTCTGCAGAGTTGACTTTGTTCCACATGATGTTCTTTAATTTATACTTGCCTTCAGAGACATAGACCGCCTCTAAGCCTAGACCACCAACGGGTTTTACTGCGACTTGAGTACCCCAATCGGCACCCTGACTAAGAAATTCGCCAGTACTTGTGTCCTGAATCCAGTACACTGTACCGTCGGTCAATTGTGCCCTCAATCCAAGGACACTCACGATGCATAGCATCGCGAAAAGTAGTTTTCGTTTCATGTTTAAGTTAGTTATTTAAGTTAAAAAGTTCGTCTTTTGGTATAAAAGCGGCGTAAAATTACCTTAATTTAGGGAAAAAGGCAAGAAAAAAGGGTCCTTTTTGCTGTAAGTACCCTTTTTAGTCCAATATTTAGCCCAATATTACGCCTATGATATGAATAAATTCAATCCCTTTGTTTACTTACGATGTACTGTCTGATGACATCCCTACTTATGGCCATAATCTGCTCCTTTTATTCTGTTTTTGCTTTCTTTTATAAATTTCACTTTACAAAGATAGACACTTTTTATAAAATAAAGAAAAATCACACTACAAGCCACGAATAAATCCGGTTGCTTGTTATACAGAAGGAGTCAGACGTTCAGCGACCAGGCGTAGCCGTCCTTGGTGTCCTTGACTTCAAAGCCGAGGGCCTGGAGATCGTCGCGTATTTTGTCGCTGAGGGCCCAGTTCTTTTCGGCCTTAGCCTGACTGCGCTGCTCGAGCATCATATCCACCACCTTGCCGAATGCCTCCTCACGGGCCTTGTTGCTGGTGCCGGAAGCTTCGGTAAGGCCCAGGATGCTGAAGGCGAAGGTATGGAACACGTCGCGCAACTGCTGGGCTACCTCGGCTGTAATCGAGGCCTTATGGTCATTGACGGTATTGATAAGGCGACAGGCATCGAACAGGGCCGAAATGACCATCGGGGAGTTGAGGTCGTCGTTCATGGCATCGTAGCAGCGCTGCGATAACGTCGTAACCTCTTCGGCGCTGACCTGTGGAGCACCCTTTGTCTTCTGGCCGTCCTGCAGGCGCTGGAGCAGTTTCCAGCCGTCCATCAGTCGGGCCAGTCCCTTCTCTGCGGCCTGGAGGGCTTCGTTGGAGAAATCAACGGTGGAGCGGTAGTGGGCCTGGAGGATGAAGAAGCGGATGGTCATGGGCGAATAGGGCTGCGAGAGCAGGGGATGGTCGCCTGCGAAGAACTGGGGCAGGGTGATGAAGTTGTTGTAAGACTTGCCCATCTTCTTGCCGTCGATGGTAATCATGTTGTTGTGCATCCAGTAGCGCACCATCTGGTCACCCTGACTGGCCACGGCCTGTGCTATCTCGCACTCGTGGTGGGGAAAGACGAGGTCGAGTCCGCCTCCGTGGATGTCGAAGTGGTCACCCAGATACTTGCGCCCCATGGCTGTGCACTCGCAGTGCCAGCCGGGGAAACCGTCGCTCCAGGGCGAGGGCCAACGCATGATGTGCTCGGGCTGTGCCGCCTTCCAGAGGGCAAAGTCGGCCTGGTTGCGCTTTTCACCCACACCCGCCAGTTCGCGACTGGCATCCTTGATGTTCTCCAGAGAGCGGCCAGAGAGGATGCCATAGTGGTGTGCTTTGTCGTACTTCTCCACATCGAAGTAAATGGAGCCGTTGGACTCGTATGCATAACCATGGTCGAGGATTTCCTGCACCAGTTGCTGCTGTTCGATGATGTGGCCCGTGGCATGGGGCTCGATGCTGGGGGGCAGACAGTTGAGGGCCGTCATGGCCTCGTGGAAGCGATTGGTGTAGTACTGGGCCACCTCCATGGGTTCCAATTGTTCGAGGCGGGCCTTTTTGGCAATCTTGTCCTCGCCCTCGTCGGCATCGTGCTCCAAGTGGCCCACGTCGGTGATGTTGCGGACGTAGCGCACCCGATAGCCCAGATGCTGGAGGTAGCGGAACAGGAGGTCGAAGGTGATGGCGGGACGGGCATGACCCAGATGGGCATCACCATAGACCGTGGGGCCGCAGACGTACATGCCTACTCTGCCTTCGTGCAGGGGGCGGAATAGCTCTTTCTGGCGAGAGAGCGTGTTGTAAATCAGTAACGGTTGATTATTCATAATACTTAATTAACTTAATTATATTATTTTTTTTTACCACGAATTACGCGAACTACACGAATTTATCCTCTTGCATGACTGTTTATAGCGAATTACACCAACTTGTATCGTGCGATACACTGTGGCATAGCCAATTCGTGTAATTCGTGCAATTTGTGGTTAAAAATATATCATAGGCTTTCATTCTTGTTTATCAGTTCTATTAACTTATCGACGGCCTCGGCCTCGGGGATGTTCATTTCCACACACTGCTTACCGCGATAGAGACTGACCTTGCCACGGGCGGCGCCGACATAGCCATAGTCGGCATCGGCCATTTCCCCGGGGCCGTTCACAATGCAACCCATGACGGCGATTTTTAGGCCCGTGAAGTGGCTGGTGGCTTGTTTTACGCGGGCTATGGTGCCCTGAAGGTCGAAGAGCGTGCGGCCACAGCCCGGACAACTGATGTACTCTGTTTTCGTGAAGCGCAGGCGGGCAGCCTGCAATAGCGTGTAGGCCACGGGGATTTCGTTCTCGGGGGGCTCGGAGAGGGAGACGCGAATGGTGTCGCCAATGCCATCGACCAGAAGGGCACCGATGCCTACGGCCGACTTGATGCGCCCGTCCTCGCCCTCACCTGCCTCGGTCACGCCAAGGTGCAGGGGGAAGGTCATACCCTCCGCATCCATCGCCTTGACCAAGAGACGTACACTCTCCACCATGACGACGGTGTTCGAGGCCTTGATGCTGACCACCACATCCATAAAGTGCTCCTTCATGCAGATGCGCAGGAACTCCATGCACGACTCGACGATGCCCTCGGGTGTGTCACCGTAGTGCGACATGATGCGGTCGGAGAGGCTGCCATGGTTCACGCCGATGCGCACGGCGGTGTGGTGCTCGCGACAGATTCGGAGGAAAGGCACCAGACGGTCTTCAATCTTCCGGAGCTCGGTCTGATACTCCTCGTCGGTGTATTCCAGGTGCTTGAACTGTCGGGCGGCATCGACATAGTTGCCGGGGTTGATGCGCACCTTCTCGCAATACAGGGCGGCTACCTCGGCCACACGGGGATTGAAATGTACGTCGGCCACCAGCGGCACGTCACACCCGGCCTCGCGCACCCGACGACGTATCTCCCGGAGGTTTTCGGCCTCACGCACGCCCTGGGTGGTCAGGCGGACAAGTTCGCCACCGGCACGGGCGATGGCCAATATCTGTTGGACACAGCCTTCGGTGTCCATCGTGGAGGTGGTGCACATCGACTGCACGCGGACTGGATTCTGTCCACCGATGCCGATATTGCCGACACGCACTTCGTGGGTTGTTCTCCTTTGCATAGTATTTCGTCTTTTCCCCGGAGAGGGATTTTCTAGATTGGCTAGATAGGCTAGATTGACTAGATGGGCTAGATGGGCTAGATGGGCTAGACTTTCTAGGACCTAGTTTATCTTATGTTCGTATTTAATTGCAGCCAGTTCGGCGTTGGCCTTTACTATTTTTTCTTTTAGACTGGCCTTGTAGTTTTTCAGGCGTTTGGCCAAGGCCTCGTCACCTAATGCAAGCATCTCGGTGGCCAAGAGGCCTGCGTTCTGGGCTGCATTCACGCCCACCGTGGCCACAGGAATGCCGGGAGGCATCTGCACGATGCTGAGCAGGGCATCCAGTCCGTCGAGCATCCCCTTAATGGGGACTCCGATGACGGGCAACGAGGTCTGGGCGGCAATCACGCCGGGCAGGGCGGCGGCCATGCCGGCACCGGCAATGATGACGCGGATGCCACGCCCTTCAGCCTCGCTGGCAAACTGTTCCACCTCCTGTGGCGTGCGATGGGCCGACAGGGCATTCATCTCAAAGAAAATGCCCATTTCATCGAGAATCTTTGCTGCTTTCTCCATGACGGGCAGGTCGCTGGTGCTGCCCATGATGATGCTGACTTGTGGTTTCATATATCTTAGGGTCTTTGATTTTGCATTATAGGACGTATGTGAGGCCCCTATCACAGGGGACATGAGGTTTATCTTGTATGTGAGGCCCTGGTGAGGGCCATGAGGTTTATAGTATCAGGCCTATAAGGCCGCAAACGAATCCCACCACGGTGCCACCAAGCACCTGCCACAGGGTATGCTGGCGCAGAAACATGCGGCTGCTGTTCACCAGTCCGCTGACCAGAATGGACAGACAGAGCCACCAAACGGGATTGAAGTTGAAGACAGCGGCGTAGGTGACGAGGGCCCCCATGATGGCCCCTACACCTGCCGAGTGCATACTGATTTTCCACCACAGGTTGATGACGGTGCAAACGCTCTGTACCAGCAGGCTGATGACCACGATCCCCCCCATGAAGGTGGGTGCATGGATGGAGTTCAGGAAATGCAGGAGGACGCCGTAGCAAATGATGTGCAGGATGTAGGGCACAAGGCGATTGTTGCGCAAGAGCAGTTCCTGGCGGGTCAGATGCCTCATGCGCCGATAGGCTTCCACGCCCAGAAAGGGGACAAAGAGCGTGAGCAGGGCGACCAACAGCAGCAACCCCAGCCGCATAGCCCAGGGGAGCAGGGAAAGATAGGTGCAAGTGAGCAGGATGATGAAGCCCACCAAGGGATAGTATGAGGGACGGAACACCCGGGACAGTGCCTTGGCTGCCACGTTAATGGCCGTACGCTCCTTCACTTTCATTTTTTCACTCATGGGCTTTCTGTATTTCCTTTCATTGAATGCGCGAATATCATCGTCCTCCCCCGCCTCGTTTTAGGACTTCCGCAGGCGACTGTCGGGGATGCCCAACTGGCTGCGATACTTGGCCACCGTACGGCGAGCCACATCGTAACCGCGCTCGCGGAGGAGCACCACCAGACGCTCGTCGCTCAGCGGATGAGCCTTGTCCTCGGCATCCACCACCTCGCGGAGGGATTGCAGTATCTTGCGCACAGTGACCTCGTCGCCATTCTGCCGGGCTGCCGTGGTAAAGAACCATCGCAGGGGATAGAGTCCATGGTTGGTCTGGACATACTTACTGTTGGAGACACGGCTGACGGTCGAGATGTCCTGCCCCGTCAGTTGAGCCACGTCCTCCAGTTTCATGGGGCGCAGCAACGTCTCGTCGCCCTCCAGGAAGAAGGGCCGCTGCAGACGGATGATGGCCCGCATGGTGCGTAACATGGTGTCGCGCCGCTGGGCGATGGCATCGATGAACATGCGTGCATTGGCCACCTGGGTGCGCAGATAGCGCATGGCTTCGCGCTCATTCTTAGAGACAACGGGCATCTGCATCTCCATCTCGGCATCCGGGCTTACGGTCAGCCGTGGCAGGTCGCCCTCGTTCAGGGTGAGGTGTATTTCGCCGTTCTCGTCGGTTTCTACGATGAAGTCCGGAGTCACGGCATGGTTGTCGCTATGGTCGCCACCAATGCTGCCACCGGGGCGGGGATTGAGGTGCTGGACGCGCTGCCGCAACAGGTCGAGCTGGAGGTCGTCGAGCCGGAGCACCTGCTGGATGCGCCCCCAACGGAGGTGACTGAAGTCGTCCCAATAGCGCTGGAAGAGGGTCAGCAACTGGTCGCGAGCCGCCCCACGGTAGTTGCGACGGGCCTGAATGGACAGACACTCGCGGAGGTCGCGGGCCCCCACCCCGGCAGGCTCCATCTGCTGCACGACATCGGTGAGCAGGTGTTGCAGTTCCTGCGACGTGGTGGGCAGGTTCTGATATATGTCCAGTTCGTCGGCTATCTGCTGTAGGGGGGTGCGCAGGAGGCCATCGTCGGCCAAGGAGCCGATGAGGTATTTGGCCACTTCCACCTCGTGGTCCGTAAGGGGATACTCACCTAACTGACCTATCAGATGGTCGTAGAAGGACTCGGAGACATCGCCCATCTCGCGCCGGCGTTCGTCAGCTGAGGCATTGGGGTCGCGGGGGATGCCGTCGTCCAAGTCGTCGTAGGAGTCGGAGAGTTCGGAGTTCTCGGAGGAGTCAGAAGACTCGGAGTTTTCAGAGGTCTCAGAATTTTCAGAGAAATCGGAATCCTCCGCGTACTCTGCATTCTCGCCCTGGAGCCAGGGATTGTCCTCCAGTTCCTTGTCGATGCGCTCGCGCAGGTCGTTCAGGGGCATCTCTGTCAGGCGCACCAGCAGGACTTGTTGGGGCGTGAGTTGCTGCGTCTGCGTTTGCACCTGATAGGTGCCTTGGCCTTGGGAACTGCGGGGCATTTACTACTTGAGTTTGACGGTGAGGATATTGACGGAGAAGGGGGCGACGGGGAACTTGAGCTGGGCACCACCACGGTCCACGAAGACTCCGATATGGCGAGGATGGATGGCCTGAGGGTCGCGACGGGTGTTCTCGTCCTGCCCTCTCTCACTGGCCAGGCGTACCATGCCGGCACGCTCGGCCAGACCGCCAGAGAGGTTGATGCAGCCCTGTGCTCCCCCCTCACCGACGTTCACGACCTTGATGTAGAGGGTGCGTGTCTGCTCGTCGAGCGTGGAATTGCTGTAGATGCCACGCATGTTGGGATTCTTGTGGCGGGCAGTGATGCAGAGCTGGTCGTCGATGTAGGTGGCCATGCTGTCGCCGTCCACCTCCACACGGAGGTCGTACCAGCGCCCCTCCTCCACACGGAAGGGCTGTTCCTGGCCGATGTTGATGCGACCGCCATCGACACTCTGTTCGATGGCATTCTGCGAGTTGCCCCATCCGCCGACGTTGAACCAGTCGAAGTCGCGTTCGTTCTGGTAGTTATACACCAAGAGGAAGCCCTCGTTACCGCCCGTCTTGCGAGCCTTCACACGGTAGGTATATTTCTGGCCCTGGAACTCGACGGGGCATACCTCAAGATGGGGTTCGCGACCGCGATTGTGCTTCCAGGCGGACAGGTCGGGCAGGTCATAGGCCTGTCCATCGACAATGAGCTGCGGCTCTCGGTACTCGGCCTGCGTGGCCCACGTGCCGACGGCGACGTGCAGGGGCTGGGTAGCCTCCACGGCTTGCGGTTCGGGGAGGCGCCACTGAAGCGTCTGGGGCACGGTGCGCGTGCCGACGTGGTTGGAGAAGAGGTTCTGCACCCAGTAGGACGGCGTGCCGAAGGCGTATTCCGCATTGAAGTGAATCATGTCGGTGGGCCAGTTGGAGGCATTGTCGTTCACAAAGATGGGGGCGTAGGAGGCCATGGCGACGATGTCGCTGTTATTCTCCATGCCCAGCATATACACGGCCTCGCCCAGGGCGGCATTCTGGTTGCCCACCTTGCCGAACTGGCTGGTGACGGCATACTCGCCGACATAAATCCTGGGGCCCTGGCGGTCGTAGTGGTCGTACTTGTCGTAGGCATCGGTAAACCACCTGGGATTGCGATAGTAGTGCTCGTCGAGCATATCCACGGGCTCCTGGCTGCGCCACGACGGACGGTCGGTGCCCCAGGCCTCCACGTTGCCGATGCACTGGATATTGGGGTAGCGGGCCTTGACGGCATCGTAGAACTTGCGGTAGCGCTCGTGGTAGCGCTCGCTCTGGTCGCGGTTGTTGTCGAAGAAGAAGTTGGCATTCTCGTTGCCAATCTCCAGATACTCGATATTGAAAGGTTCGGGATGGCCGTTCTCGGCACGCATCCGGCCGAACTTCGTGGTCTTGGCATCGCCGTTGGCATACTCCAGGGCATCCAGGCACTCCTGAATCCAGGGGTCAAGTTCCTCCACGGGTGTGAATCCGCCGTGCCAGATGCCCACGTTCACGACGTAGAGGGGTTTGGCACCCAGGTCCTCGGCCAGTTGCAGATACTCGTGGAATCCGAGTCCGTCGCTCACCCAGTATGTCCAGTTGGCATTCAGGTGGCCGGGACGCTGCTCGATGGGGCCCACGGTGCGCTGCCAGTGGTAGGCATTCTCCGGGCCCACCTGCCCCTCGACGAAACATCCGCCGGGGAAGCGCATGAACTTCGGGTGCATGTCGGCCAACATCTGGGCCAACTGGGGGCGCATACCGTTGGGACGGTTCTTGAAGGTCGGGGGGAAGAGGCTGACCACGTCCATCACCAGCTGGCACGGACGCTCGGCCGTGAGACGGAAACGGGCCTCTGGGTCGTCGCCCGTAGCCACAAAACGTGCCTCTACCTTGGCCCACTTTTTGCCGATTTTATCGGTGATGACGGCCTCGCCCAACGTCTGTCCGTCGTGCCCGACGAGGGAGGCGGTCAGTCGTCCGGGATTACCCTGGGCTGCACGCACCCAGAGAGAGAGGGTGTACTGATTGCCATTCACAGCCTGCATACCCCAGTAGCCCAGATTCTCCACGCCACCGCCCGGCTGGGTGACAGAGAGCTGGAGGGCGTGTTGCTGGGCCTCGTTGAGCATACCCTCTGTGGTGAGGGCTATGGTGCTGCCGCCAAAGGACTGCCAAGCCAGGGGGGCACTGGTGTCTTCGGGGGAGACCACACGCTCCCGACGGTGGTCGGAGCGCAATTCCTCGAAGGAGCGGTTGCGGATGAGTTCGGCATAGAGACCGCCGTCTGCGGCGTGGTTGATGTCTTCGAAGAAGATGCCGTAGAGCGTGGGACTGACAGGGTGGCCCGGAGACGTGAGGTCTACGTCGATAGTGACCTGGGATTGGGCACAGAGGGCACAGAGGAACGTGAGGCCACAGAGCAGGATGTCTTTTTTCATTGTCTTGGTTGTTTTAGGGAACTTTGGCATTTCAGGAATATCCCAGGCAGCCCTGTTCTATAATTGACTTTCGGGTATGTTAAACGTGGTGGTGCGCATGTCGCCAGTGTCGAGGCCCCGCTTGAGCCAGCGCATACGCTGGGCACTGGTGCCGTGAGTGAAGCTCTCGGGCTGCACATAGCCCCGGGCCTTCTTCTGGAGATAGTTGTCACCAATCTTCTCGGCGCAGTCGATGGCCTCCTCGATGTCACCCGGCTCCAGCGACTGATAGGCCTGGTTCTCGTAGTGCCCCCAGACGCCGGCATAGTAGTCGGCCAGGAGTTCCAGACGGACACTGATCTTGTTGGCCTCCGTCTGGCTGACGCGGTTCATCTGCACGTGCGCCTCGTTGAGCGTGCCGAGCAGGTTCTCCACGTGATGGCCCACCTCGTGGGCAATGACATAGGCATAGGAGAAATCGCCATCGGCCCCGAGCTGGCTCTTCATCTCCGTGAAGAAGGAGAGGTCGATGTAGAGCTTCTGGTCGCCCGAGCAATAGAAGGGGCCGACGCTGGACGAAGCCTCGCCACAGGCCGAAGAGACACTGTTCGTGAAGAGGACGAGCGTGGGCGGCGTATAGGTCTTGCCCATCTGGCGGAAGACCTCGGTCCAGACATCCTCGGTGGAGGCCAGCACCTGACGCGAGAAGCGGGCCAGTTCCTCCTCCTCGGGCGTGAACTCGCGCTGTCCGTCGGGCTGTTCTTCCTGCACCTGGGTCACGATGCCGCTCTGCATCACATTGCTGACCACATCACCCAGCCCGCCCCCGTTCAGCAGGGTAACCAAGGCTATGATGATGACACCGGCCAGACCACCGATGCCGGCCTTCGCACCGCCGCCCATACCGCGACGGTCTTCCACATTACTGCTCTCTCTGCGTCCGTCTAATCTCATTATCGTACAAATCTCATTATATTATCGTATGAATCTCATTATACTATCGTACAAATCTCTTTACATTCACTATAGTACAAATTTAGGACAAAGGTACGCAAATATTCCGAGACGCAGGCATAAATGACGGAAAATCTTTTGCCGAAGGAGCCACTTAGCTTTGCCGAAGGAACCACTCGTCCGAAAGAAGGGCCAATCTCTGGCAGACTGGAGGACACTCCCGTACAGGACAAGGTTATTCACTCACGAGCGTTTAATTAAACGTAGTTGAGCGAATAATTAAACGCTCACCTGCGAATAACCCCATCCTATGCCATCCCGCCAGACAGGACATGGGAGCAAGGGCACAGCCATGGGCAAGGAAGCCGGCGAAGACGGAGGAAAAACGGACAAACATATATACGCCGCGCCCCGATGAAATGGGCGTTTTTGGATTTTTCACAATGGGGGGGGGTAGAAAAAGACATCGAAAAAATTTGTACATTCCGACAAAAGAGCGTAACTTTGTAGCCTAAAATACTATAGAGATGAAATCAACATATAAACTATTCAGTTGGTACTTCAAGCGCAGCGCCCTGCCCTACTGGATTATCCTCCTGCTGGACTGCCTGATTATATACGTTTCCTCCGTCTTCGTCTATTGGCTCTACTTTGGCGGAGCCGTACTGCAACAGCACTTCTATCCTCTGCTCCACTCCATGCTGCTCTATCTGGCAGTGTGCATAGTGTGCTTCCGTGTCTTCAACACCTACTCGGGCATCATACGCTACTCTTCGTTCGTGGACCTGCAACGGGTGGCCTACGCCAACATATCGGCCCTGCTGCTCGTCGTAGCATTGCATTACGCCGTCTATCGTATGCCCAGCCATACCTTTGCCCACCTGACCACGCGCCACCTGCTACTGACGTTCCTCATCGCCACGGCCTTCATGTGGGCCGAGCGCGTGCTGGTGAAAATCCTGTACGACGTGGTGAGCGACAAGGAACGTGCACAGAAGGTATTCATCTACGGCGTGCACGACGGCGGTGTGGCCCTGGCCAAGAGCATCCGCAGCCAGCGCCCCACTCGCTTCATCCTGAAGGGATTCATTTCGCCCCAGGAGCACCTCTCCCACCACATGCTGATGGGCGTGAAGGTGTATAACAACAACGAGGAACTGCAAGAGGCGCTGGAGAAGCAGCACGTCAAGGCCGTGCTCATCAGCCCCATCCGCAAGCGCGAGTTCCGCAACGACCAAGACCTCCAGGACATGCTCATTGCCAAGGGCATAAAGCTCTACATGGTGGAGGAACAGGTGCAGGAAACCAAGGATGGCAAACTGCCTGAAGCCTTGGCACTGAAGGAAGTGAGCGTGGAGGACTTGTTGCCCCGCGACGAGATAGAGGTGGATATGGAGAGCGTGGCCCGTGCGCTGGCCGGGAAACGCGTGCTCATCACCGGAGCAGCAGGCAGCATCGGCAGCGAAATCGTGCGCCAGGTGGCCGACTCGAAGCCCGCCGCCATGATGCTCATCGACCAGGCCGAGACACCGGAGCACGACATACGCCTGATGATGCAGAAACAGTATGCCGAGGTGCCAGCCGAGACCATCGTCACGAGCATATGCAACCCCGTCCGCATGGAAAAGATCTTCAGCGAGTTCCGCCCCGACTACGTCTTCCACGCCGCAGCTTACAAGCACGTGCCCATGATGGAGGACAACCCCGGCGAGGCCATCCTGAACAATGTCTATGGCACCAAGGTGGTGGCCGACCTGAGCGTGAAGTACGGTGCACAGAAGTTCGTCATGATTAGCACCGACAAGGCTGTGAATCCCACCAATGTCATGGGCTGCTCGAAGCGCATCTGCGAAATTTATGTCCAGAGCCTGAACAAAAAAATCTCGGAGACCTCAGAAAGCTCCGAAAATTCAGAGCGCTCCGAGAGCTCCGAGAAAAAGACCCAGTTCGTCACCACCCGCTTCGGCAACGTCCTGGGGTCCAACGGCTCGGTCATCCCCCTGTTCCGCGAACAAATAAAGAAGGGCGGCCCCGTGACGGTCACCGACCCCAACATCATCCGCTTCTTCATGCTCATACCCGAAGCCTGCAAACTCGTACTGGAGGCCGGAACGAAAGGCAACGGCGGCGAGATATTCGTCTTCGACATGGGCAACCCCGTCAAGATTGCCGAACTGGCCAAGCGCATGATACGCCTCAGCGGGGCACAGGGCGTGGAAGTGAAGTTCACCGGACTGCGCCCGGGCGAAAAGCTCTATGAGGAGGTGCTGAACGACATGGAGAGCACAAAGCCCACCTTCCATGAGAAGATTCGCATCGCCAGCGTACGCGAATACGACTTCGACGAGATTAGTCGCGACATCGACCAACTGATAGAGACGGCACGCACTTATGACGACATGACCATCGTGAAGGCCATGAAGCTCATCGTGCCAGAGTTCAAATCCAATAATTCCAAGTACGAAATCCTGGACAAGAAAGATTGAAAAAATCCTTCGCCCCTTCAGCTTTTCATCTTTTCATCCCTTCAACTTTTCATCTTTTCACCTTTTCACCCCTTCAACCCTCACCCAGTCTACGTCCAGCCAGCCGCGGTTACCCTCGGCGGTGGTACGTTCGCTGAACAGGCCCACCTTGGCACCAATCCACTTACCCTCTCTCAGGGGGAACGTCTGTCCTATGGGCCGGAAGGGCTCATTGTAGCGGCTGTAGGAAAAGGTACAACGTCCGGCCACGACGGACACGCGCAGGTCGATGTCGAGATACACAGCTGGTGAATAAGGTATCGTATCGCTGTCGGAAGCTGGCAAAGTGGCCAAGGTGGCTACGCGCTCAGGTTGTCCCTCGTCGGCCCCCAGGCACGTCAGTTGCTGCAGCAGGAAACGATTGTCCTCCCGCCGGACGGCAAGGGCCGAATAGTCGCGCCCCATTACCACGAGCCCGATGTACTGCCCATCGCCCTTGGCGGCAAAACGCACTCGGGCAGTGGCCTGGAAACAGTCGGCCGGAGTCTTCTGCAAAATTAAATTCGGGGCCTGCCAGAGGTTACCTGAAGGGAAGTCCCAAGTGTAAAGCCTCATCGTGCCGTTGGCTGTTGGCATCCCCCAAAGCGGATCGTAGTTGGCGGACCACTGCCACTGCAGACCCAGCTCGGGAGAGTCAAACTCATCGCTCTCCTGTGGATTTGCGACGGTCTGTCCCTGCACAGGTTTACGGTAGGAGTATACAGGTTCCCCCACCCCGTCGCCGTCGTCGTCCACACCGATGAGAGGCCAACCATCGCGCCACGTCATGGGCTGCAGGAAGACCACACGCCCATAGGGACCACGGTCGTTGAAGTGCAGGAACCAGTCCGTTCCCTCCGCCGTGCGCACCCAGCCACCTTGGTGGGGACCGTTCACGGACGTCCGTCCCTGTGCCATCACACGGCGTGCCTCATAGGGCCCGAAAGGCGAACGCGAACGCATGGCCAGCTGCCACCCCGTCTGCACACCGCCCGCCGGGCAGAATATCCAGTAGTAGCCGTCATGGCGATAGAACTTCGGCCCCTCAGTAGTGTGATTCTCCTGCCCTCCGTCGAAAACAATGGAAGGCCGGCCTATGGGCCGAGTACCGTCGGCCGAGAGTTCTTGCACCGTCAGCACGGAATTGAAGCCGCTGCGACTGGCCGCCCAAGCATGGACGAGATAGCAACGGCCGTCATCGTCCCACAGCGGACAGGGGTCTATCATGCCACGACCGGAGAGCACACAGACGGGTTTGCTCCATTCGCCTGCCGGGTCTTTCGCTTTCACCATGAAGATGCCACGGTCGGGGTCGCCTCAGTAGACGTAAAATTCATCCTGATGATAACGGATGCTGGGGGCCCAGACACCACACCCATGCTGTGGAGTGGAGAAGAGTTCCCGTGGTTCCAGTTCCTGCAAGGCATGGCCCACGATGGACCAATTTACGAGGTCGCGGGAATGGAGAATGGGCAATCCTGGCACACAGTTAAAAGAACTGGCCGTCAGGTAGAAGTCATCTCCTACGGCGCACACGTCGGGGTCACTGTAGTCGGCATAGATAACGGGATTCACATAAGTGCTGTCGCCACGGTCGGGACACCAAACAAAAGACCGATGCTGAGCTTGCGCGAAGAGCGCAAACAGCAGCATCGGTACTGCAAAAAAAGTCCGTTTCATCGGAATGTATCTGTTCAGAGGCGCTGGCGCAGACCCATGCGAGCCTCCACGACGTTCACCACGTAGTCGGCCAACTTCTCGCACTCATTGATAAGGTCCATGTAGATGGTGCCCACGGCGTAGGTGTACTCATGGTTGTTGATGTCGCTGATGTTCTGCGCCTTCAACTGATTGCGGTAGTTGTTTATCTCGTTCTCCAGATTGCGCGTACGATTGACATCGTAAGCCTCCTTCCTACCGCCCATGAGCAGGTTCATCTGCGTCAGAGACTGGTCGGTGAGTTCCATCATCTGATGGATGTGCTCGTACTGCGAATCGGTGAAGTGGTCTTGCTTGCCCTGATACTTGCGGCTGATGGTACGGGCCATGTTGTAGCAGGCATCGCCGATACTCTCCAGTTCGCTGATTTCACGCAACATGGCGCGAATCTTGGCCTTTGTCTCGTCCGAGAGATGGGCATCGCTGACTTGGTCGAGGTAGTTGGCTATCTCCAGTTCCATATTGTCGGAGATGTCCTCGTACTTCTCGATGCGCGTAAAGAGTTTGTTGAACTCGTTCTCCTTCTTGTCCTTCTGCGTGGACGATGCCGACAGGTTGAGCAACTCACGCACCATGCCGAACATGCGCTGCATACGCTCCGAGAAGGATTCTATCTCCTTATGAGCCTCCAGCACTGACAATTCCGGAGTCTTCATGATACCCGAAGTGATGAAGTGCAGACGGAAGTCCTCTTCCTCATCAACACGCTTCGGCTTGATGACCCAGCATACGAACTTCTCAATCTGTGGAATGAACCAAATGAGCAGTAGCGTATTGCTGACATTGAAAGCCGAGTGGAAAGTGGCCAGGGCCACGCTGGCCTTAATGGCAAAACCTGGGTCATCTGCAGACATCGCAGGGTCGAAGCCTGAAAGATGACAGACCATCGCAAAGAAAGGCTTCAGCAGGGCAAGAACCCAGCAGACACCCAGCACGTTTGTCGTCATGTGGGCAAAGGCGGCACGGCGAGCCTGCGTGTTGGCCGAGAGGGCCACGATGTTCGAAGTGATGGTGGTACCGATGTTCTCACCCAGAACGAGCATGACGCCCTGGTCGATGTGCAGCACACCCGTAGAACAAAGCATCATCGTAATGGCCATGATGGCAGCCGACGACTGTACACAGAGCGTCAAGATGGTACCCATCAGCAGGAAGAGCAAGGATACGAGAAAGCCCCCATCGCTGTATTCAGAGAAGAACGCACTGATAATCTCCTTGGAAGCCGGGTCCTCAACAAGTGCAAAGCCTGTCTCCTTCAGCGTGCCCAATCCCAGGAACAGGAAAGCCACACCGAAAAGGAAGTCGCCGATGATGCGCTTGCTCTTCATGTAGATCAGAATGATACCCACGAAGAAGGCCGGATAGACAAAGTCCGTGATGTTGAAGCCCATACCCAGCGACATGATCCAGGCCGTCACCGTGGTACCGATGTGGGCGCCCATGATGACCGAGATGGCCTGCACCAGCGTCAGCAGTCCGGCATTTACGAACGACACCGTCATCAGCGTAGTAGCCGTACTCGACTGTACGGCTGCGGTTACAAACATACCCGTCAGGGCTCCAGTAAAGCGATTGGTGGTCATTGCACCCAGGACGTGTCGCAACTGCGGACCCGCCATCTTCTGCAGCGCCTCGCTCATCGACTTCATACCGAACATCAGCAGAGCCAGCGAGCCCAGAAGCTTAAAAAGCACTAAATAAGACATAAATGTTAAAAATTGTTGTCGCAAAGATAGTGAAAAGACAGAGACGAGCCAAATTTTACACCATATTTTACACCAGAGCGTGGGCAATTGCAGGCGAAAACTATAGAACGAAAGACACAATCAAAGACAATAAAGAGACTAGCACATGCGTTTATCATAATATAAGTCTAGTTCACTTCATTTTATATATGATACAGATTGACAAAAAACTACTGGAAGACCTGCTACGACAGGCTGCAGCGTCGCCACGCCTGCGGGCAGCGTTCGACCTGCGCAACTCAGCTGAGGATCAGTCGCAACGCATGATGAACGGGCTGATGCCGGGTACCGTCGTTCCCATCCATCGGCACAGGTTTTCGTCGGAGACCGTAGTGGTACTTAACGGACGGCTGAAGGAAATATTTTTTGACGACAAAGGACAACCTCTGGAAGAGTTTCCACTGGATGCGCAAGAAGGGCCTTACGGGCTGAACATTCCCAAAGGGCAATGGCACACAGTGGAAGTGACCGAACCATGCGTTATCATGGAAGTGAAGGACGGCCCCTACGCTCCATTAGCCCCAGAGGACAGTATGTAGCAAGCGCACGGGAACACCCCCCAAATGAGCCGATTCCACCGGAATGGGATTACAGTTGCATGACCAGTTGTTCAATGACTGCTGGGAAGTGGGCCATCTCCAGTTCGTGCTCCTTTTCGGCAATTTCGTCCACCGTGTCGGAGGGCAATAGCTGCGTGGAGAACTGGGCGATGATGTCGCCACCATCACAAACGGGCGTGACGTAATGTACGGTCATGCCCGTTTCTGTTTCCCCTGCTGCCTTCACAGCCTCATGGACGTGGTGTCCCCACATGCCCTTGCCACCGAACTTAGGCAGCAAAGCCGGATGCAGATTCACAATGCGACGGGGAAAAGCATCAATGAGATAGTTGGGAATCAGCGGCAGGAAGCCCGCCAAGACCACCATGTCGATGGCCCGACTGCCAAGCATGGGCAGCACCACTTCGGGCTGGGCCAACTGCTGTTTGTCTATCACCACACACTCCACACCAAGCCTGCGGGCACGGGTGAGGGCATAGGCATCGGCCCGGTTGGACACTACGAGTGCCACTTCAGCACAATCGCGATTGCAGAAATAATGTATCAGGTTCTCGCAGTTCGACCCGCTTCCCGACACGAATACAGCCAGTCTTTTCATCGTTTTTCTCTGTTTTTCGGGACAAAGGTAACAATTATTGCCGAAAGTCGTGCATAATCGCCATTTTTTGTGTATCTTTGCAGCTGGAAAACTTGCTTATAGCAAGTAGAAAATACACAAATATGAGACGGAAACATTGGGTATATTGTTTTCTTTTTCTGACTTTCACTAGCTTTTTTCTTTCCGGGTGCACCACTGACCATGTGTCCGAAATGACACCTCAAGTGCCCGTAGCCTTCACCTCGCGCACCATGGCCCCGACGGAAACTCGTACAGGCCTGACAGGCAACATGACGGACACTGAACTGCGCAGCCAGGGCTTTGGCGTCATGGCCTACTACACCAGCAGCACGGAGTGGAGCAGTGTGGGCGATGGAAACAAGCGACCGAACTTTATGTACAACCAATGGGTGCGCTATTTTTCCGATGTGCAGTGGACCTACGAACCCATCAAGTACTGGCCCAACGACAACCAGCCTGCTGACGACGAAGATGCTACTGGTAGTCAAGAACACAGTTTCCTCAGTTTCTTTGCCTATGCGCCCTACGTAGAGGTGACACCCGACACGGGCATCCCCGCCTCCGGCCCTCTCACTACGGGCATCACGGGGCTGTCCACCAACGCAGAGACCGGCAATCCTCTCGTGCACTACACCTTGGCCTCCCAAGCCTCCGAGCAGGTCGATTTGCTTTGGGGAGCACGTGGACAAAGTGCCTATGCCGAGGCCGACGGCACCTCAAACACGGAGAGCAGCATCACCAACACCGACCTAACAAAGCAAACCACCACAGAGCGTGTCTCCTTCCTCTTCAAGCATGCTCTGGCCTGCATCGACATCTACGTCCAGCGCATCTACGACGAGGTGACCTACTCGGGCAAAACACCCGACACGGACGCTGCAAAGATATTCGTCAGCGAACTGAAACTGTCGATGGCCGCCGGGGCTACCAATGCCAGTGGCGACCTGGACCTGAGCACCGGCACTTGGACATCCGTTACCCCCAATGCAGCAGCGGCAGAGCTCGTCATCAGCAGTGACAAGATAGCCACCGACCTGCGCGGCACCACTGAGGAGAACAGTAACCTCACGGCTGTGCGCAACATAGAACTCGACGGGTTCGACGACAAGGAGGGTGTGGACGAGACGCGCAAGCGGCTGACCACCACTGACTATGCCACCATGCTCATTCCTCGCACAGGTGGAGTAACCGTCACCCCCTCGGTGTCCTACAGTTTCGTGACCGCTGATCCCGAACTAGCCCTGAACATCACTGACAGTAAGGGCACGCCCTACTCCCGCATCCTGCACCACGACGTCCAGAGCGAGCCCTCCACCGTCACCATCGCCTCAGCAGGCCCTCCTGTCCGTCTGGAAGGAGGCAAGCGCTATACGCTGGTCTGCTATATCGGCGTGGAGCATGTCGCTTTCGAGGTAGTCAGTGTCGAGGACTGGGACTTCCCCCTGCGGTTCGACCCCAGTGTGACAGACTTCGCCAACCCCTATAATGAATCAACCGGCGAGAACGGAACCTCCAAGACCCTCAATGAAGACTAAGATGAAACACACCGCATACTTCCTACATTCCATATTGTGCATGCTGCTACTCACGGCCTGCACTGACGCTCTGCTTGATGGCAATCGCACTGAAGGAGAGACTGACGGCATAGGGTTTGGCCTGAGCGTAACGGAGCAGGCTGATTTCCTCTATGAATATGGTCGCACACGTTCTGCTGGCACACCACTCGACAGTGCCACGATGGTGGCCAACACCTTCGGCAGCCACCACTTCGAGGGCGACGCCCTGGGACTACAGGTTCACCGCATGGCACTCCCTCTCGTAGGCATCCATCCCAAGAGCGTGCCTGCCACGACGGAGAGTGACACCCGCGCCAGTGTTGAGGACATCGTTAGCGATGCGCTCTCCTTCCACGACTCGCTTACCATCTGGGGATATGCCTACAACACCACCTCCCCCTACACCGCCGAGGAGCCCTACACCCGCACTCTCTTCGACCAAATTTTGCTCAAGAAGATACGCGGCTGGCGTTCCAGCGTTCATTGGCCCTATGACGACGGGAAGGCCAAAGATATGCGTTTCTTTGCCCTGGCTCCTTCGTTGGAGAACATGGACATACAGGTGATGAACACACCAGCCTACAACACGCCCCCCTCCTTCAAGTACGTGGTGCCGAGGGATGTGGCAGCTCAGCGCGACCTGCTCTTTGGTTACTCCAACGAGATAGACGTGCAAGCCGGCCCTTCCGGAGCCGGGCGTTACCTGGGCGACACGCCCAAAGAACGCCATCTGGGCGACGATGACAAGGTGGTCTCCCTGCAGTTCCGCCACATCCTCACGGCCGTTCGTTTTGCCCAGGGCAACATGCCCACCGACGTAACCATACGGAACATACAGTTGCTGCACATCAAGAGTACGGGGACTTACACACCCAGCCCGGCTACCCCCTCTACGGGTTCGTGGGCCGTGGAAGATGCCGTCTTCGCCAACTACGCCATCGACGTCAGACACGACGTCACGACCTACGGCAGCAATGCCTACATCGACGGGGGCCAAGTGATGTTCCTCATGCCGCAAACCCTGGGCAGCGAGGCCCAACTGGTGGTGACTCTGCAGAAGGACGGCGAACTCGAGACACGCACCATCCGCACAGCCGCCGGGGGCATGACAGGTGACCTCTGGGCCCCAGGCTACACCGTCACCTACAAAATAACCATCGGTGAACTCTCCGGCGACTACTACCTGCTCGTAGAGCCTAACCTCAGCGACTATGAGACGGACTCCCCCGTGAGCAATGTGCCCGAACACGGAGAGACCACCAACTACGGCACCAACCTGTACCAACAGGGCAGCGACTCTTACGAACAAAATACCAGTGCCTCACAGAGCGGTTCGTTCCGCATCCATAGTTTTCAGAACTATAAGAATTATTCCAGCTATTCCGAAGGCTCCAATCAGCACCACGCCGTGGGATGGAAGGTGCTGGGGTTCGCCACGCCAAAAGACGAAAGTTTCAACTATGCCACGGCCAGTTACAATCTGAACGACGCCAATGCTGTCGTCTGGCTAAGCAGCGTTTCCGGCTGGAGCAGCAACAATCCGGGGACCTCCACAGAACAGGCTGGAACAACGGGGACTTATACGACTTTCACCTACGAGATGACGGCCCAGAGTCCTGTTTACGAGCGCAACCATAAATCCATCCTGAGCACCAATAATAACGTTACAGACCTAAACCTTTCTACCCATCTGCCCGACGGAGCATCCAGTAAAGGATTAGCCATGAAGTCAGACTACGTCGGCAATCACTACAATACAGCAAATTGCTACATCGTAAATGCAAATGGCTCCTACCTATTCCCCGCGGTCTATGGAAACTCTTATCAGAATGGGAGTGAGTCCGTCAGCAATCCCGGCAACATATTCCTCGACCATGTAGGCAACCCCATTGAATACGCCAACATACTGAAACAGGTGAATAATCCCTTGCCCCAGAACCAAATAACCGACATCAGCAACGACCCCATCAAGGGCATCACGCCTGAGGAGACTGCTGCAGGCATAAAAAAGAAAGTGGAAATCAGGGATGAACACTATGGAAGATGGGAGGACGGCACCTTCTGGACTACGACAGACATCACGACAGAAATCATCTGGCAAGATGTACACGACATGTTCACCGATGCAAGCCTCCCCAGTCCTCAGCCTACGGAAAGTACCATCGGACTAATTGGGTTCACTGTGCAGAACATCCAGCCAGGCAACTGTGTCATAGCATTGAAGGGAAAGAAAAAGACACGCGTTGTCACCAGAGCCTACACTGACGATGCCGGAACAGTCGAATACACAAGCACCGTGGGTGGCACCACCTATCCCGTCACGACCCAGACTGCCGGCTCTCCCGAAGTGCTGTGGACATGGCACATCTGGGCGACCGATGAGGTCTACCCCAACAGCGGTGAGAATGTAGACAAGTCCTATCCCTCCTATGCCAATGGTTCCAAGATTGCCCAACTCAGCGATGCCAGTGGAACCCCGACGGCACAAATATTGCCCGTCAATCTGGGCTGGGTGCCCGATGACATGGAATGGCGCAAGTACGAACCGCGCGAGGTGTGGGTGAAAATAGCACAGACCCAACCTAACGACGAATTAGGAACAAACGAGGTCATCTACCTGAAGGTGCGTCAAGAGGCCAAGCAAGACCTCATTAGGGGCACTAGCACGGTCTATCAGTGGGGCCGCCCCACGGCACTGCCGATGGTAAACTACATCAATAAAGGCGTGCGCGACATCTATGGTTCCTCTGGCTCTTCGTCCATCACCAACAATTTCCAGATTCTAACACGCTCAGAGGAAAGTGTAAATTATGTGCCCCTGGCCATCAGTTCCCCAGAGAAGATGATAAAAGTGAACGCATACCACTGGTGGGGTGGCAAGTCTGGAGGTAGTTATCCTAACTACGCTTTCTGGAACACGACCAAGACCCTCTACGACCCCTGCCCGGTAGGGTTCATGGTGCCTGCCCGCGACCTCTTCGGCACGTTTGTCATCCCCTCCAGCCCCATCACAGAGTATGTCAGCAGCAACGCTGCTGCAACCACCTACAGCGGAACCAGCCAACTCAACATGTGGACGGATGCTGTGGGTAGCAAGCAGGGCGGATACTTCTACACCAAGGCTCGCACCACAACCGTCACACGCGGGCAGCGCACCGAACCTGTCGTGTATATCCCTGTATCGAGCTATTACTCTGGCAACCAGAATGACGGGACGACCATGTCCACATCACAGAAGGATCAGTCCGTAGGATATTTGTGGACTACTGTTCATTCAAGTCCCGAGGAGGGCAAGGTATTCTATTTCCAGCCAGAGAGCACTCTTGGTGACAGCAAAGTCCGCTTCTGGGAGCAGGGTAACGTAGATGCCCTCCCCATCCGTCCCCGGAAGGAATAATCCCCATCATTCCCTTCCCTATAATATATATAATATAAGGAAAACGCACGTGCATGCGCACGCATATAGGATAGCGTTCCGGCCCGTACAGGTTTCAGTCGAATCCCGTACGGGCCGGAACGCTATCTTGTACAGGACGAAGGCGGAACCTGTACGAGACTGAGTGCCCCCCATTAATTACCACTGGTCGGTCTCCCGAGTGGGGTCGAAGACGACGGTTATGGTCTCCGGGCCGCGCACCTTGTCGTCGCCAGGCATGAGCTCATCAACGAAGGCATAGCAGTAGATGAAGCCGGCTTCCCACTTCAGGTTCATCTGCAGCATATTGATGGTGACCTTGGCCGTGACGGGGTTGTCGTTGGAATCCAGTCCCGTGGCCGTGATGACGATGTTGGGCACATCGTCGTCGGTCAGCTGTTGGGGAACGACCAGCAGGATGTTACCCGGGGCGTAGTTGTAGTGCTTGGTGGGGGTTGCGGAAGCGCGGTCCAGCAGTTCCTGTCCCGTGGTACCTGTGATTTCGTAGCCCAAGATGTTGCCCGTGGCGTACGTGCTCCAGTCACGACCGTCCTCGGTCGGGTCAGAGGCATCTAACTTGTTGTAACCCTTTGTATCCTCGAAATAGTCGTACATGTAGTTTTCGTTGAGCATGACGCGCTCGCCCTTATCGTTGAAGCGGAACCAGTAGGGATTCATGATGTAGTGGTTCACCGTGGCCGAGCCCGTGGCAGCATCCGTCACGGTAATGTTGGTGCGGGTGGTGTAGGAGCCAGCGCTGTAGGTAATGGTCGGTTCATAAATGGCCTGCGTATGGATATTATTGAACGACATGGAGTAGCGGATGTCGGAACGCCGACGCGAGTGGGTCACGTCCCATACGCTCGTCCGCTTCCAGCGCACGGACTTCGCCTCGTCGGGCACCTTCAGCCCCAGGGCCACGAACTCGGCCTTGGTCAGGTCGGGCTTGCCCGTCGTGGTTTGTTCCACCTGGTCGGCTCCCTTCTTTGTGAAGACATTGCCATAGGCATCCATGATGGTGCCGTTCAGCGTCCAACTGTCGAACCAAGTGCCGTCGGCCACGTCATCTATGCCATCGGCGTTGGCATCGGCATACACCAGACGATCGGTGCCCCGGATGAAGGCATAGAGCCTGACCTGCGCCAACATGTGGTGGAAGCGCAGGGGCACGCGCTTCGGTGTCAGTCCGCCATCGCCGTCGTCAATGAGGGGATAGAGGTCCTTGGAGCAGTCGGCCGTGAGTTCCGAGATGAGGAAGTCGTTCTGCTCGGCAGCGTCGGGGTGCATGGTGAACTTCACCTTGCCCATGCCACCTCCGGCGGGCACGCCGTTCTCGTCCGTCGTGATGCTGATACCATAGTCGCCCACGCCGGAGGCTGCCTCGTTCCAAGGGTAGTAGGCCCAGAAGGAAGCCCGCTGGTATTCGTCGGTCTCGCCGTCACGCAGGGCATTCGGCCAGAAGCGTTCGGGAGAGTAAGAGAGCACCCCACCCGCCCCGACCGAGGCCTTCTGATTGTAGAAGAAGTTGGCCGTAGGCTTCTTGCCCGCCACGGTGTAGTCGTTCCAGAGACTGTCCTTTGTGTAACAGCCGTAGATACCCACGTAGTACGCAGCCTCCTTCGCCGTCACCGTCTTGGTGTCGTTGTTCCAAAGGTAGTAAGTGCGCGTAGCTGTAGTGGGCAGCTGTGTCTCCAGACGGTTCACCAGCGAACCATCGGCGCGAGTGGTCATATCCTCCGTGGCCTGACGGCTGGGAGCAACTGCAGTAGTGAAGGCTATGCCCTGCCCCCGCGCATTGCCTCCATCCGGGGGGAGAATGTGATTGTCAGTACAGCTTGCCAGCACGGCAAGCAACGATACGGTATAGAATATGCGTTTCATACGATTTTCAGAATTCAGCTTTCAAAACTTTACCTTACTGGCATCTTGCGTCCGTTCACGATGTACATGCCCGGGGGCAGGTTACGCCGCCACGTACCGTTGAGCACGGCCTCCCGGCTGCGTACCAGACGACCGCTGAGGTCATAGACACCCCAACGGGGCACCAGGGGCAGCAGTCCATCCTCCATCGCGGGCTGCTCGACATCGTCGAAGAGGAAGAAGAAGAAGTCGTCCTCCTTCACCCCAGGCGACGAAGGCTCGTAGTCGTGAACGAAGTAGGCGCGGTTGTGATAGACATACTTGTTTTCTCGTTGCTCAGAGGTGGCCTTGCGGGCCGTAGCCCAGTGGCTCTGGATGCGTACTGACTGCTCCGATTGGGACAAAGCTTCGAACAGTTCTGCCGTGCCCACGCCGTTGTTCTCTTTGGACGAAGCGTCATAGTAGCCTCGCTGCCAGTTCTTGTTAGCATAAAAGCCTACAGCATCAGCTGTCTTGTAAGCATAGAAGTCGCGCGAATAGTTCGCGTCGCCATACATATTATTGGTACCTTCCTCGGCAAAGGGCAGGCCCACTACCATCACAAACTGATGGTCGGCAGCTATCGTGCGCCGGATAGCCTCAGCCTTGCAGACATCATTGGTCTGTGCCGTAATGACATCGGATGTCAGCTCTTGCTCCAGATACTGTCCGTAGAGATTTATCTTGGCATAGTTCTCGGGAATGCTGGTAGGTGTGGGATTGGGCAGGTAGAGGTCTACATGCGGGTCTGTCTTCATCATGGAACCGTCTTCCTTGGTGATGGAGGTGACGGGCTGGCTAGTGCGCAAGATCACGGGCCAGCCGGCCGGGATGAACTGCGGGTTATCCATGTTGTTAAGCTGGCTGACGGACTTCAGCGTCAGAGCCTTGGGAGACGGAGCCTCGTTGGTGTTGGTGAAGGCAGCGTCGATGGTCTTCGACAGACGGCTGTCGAAGGGCACATAGAGCGAGGCATAGTAGTTGTTGTCCTCGTTCTCCGTTCCTGCCAGTCCATACCCCGTCGACGGGTCGGGCTTGTGTCCACCCTTGTTCACACGGACACTGAGTGGCTTCTCATTATAGGGCCACTCCGTCTGCGTGCCCACGGGCTGCAGAAGCCATTTGGTGTCCTGGATGCCATAGTTGATGTCCGAGAGTTTCCAGTAGTCCTCCGTCGTGGCACCATAGCTGTCACCTATCTCCTTCATCTCGTTGTTGGCATTCACGGTGATGCGATAGCGGTGTGTGGGATCGATACAAAGGTAGTGGGTCTGCAAGTTCTGCGCCACGCCGCTGGTCACGTCAGAATCCCACGTGTGGTCACTGTCAGCATCGGAAGGCGTAGCAGCCAGGACACGCATGGTGACCGCCGTACCGCCAATGTCGTCCATGCGGAAGTCTGTGCCCGTTCCCATATCGTCCAGTCGGGTCTGCCCTACCGTACCCACAACCTGCAATCCCTGTGTGCCGAAGCGGAAGCGGTTGTATTTGTCCCCCGTGGGCTGGAAGTAGAAGATACTGCTGGGGTCATACTCGGCAGGCAGAATCTCTATGTTACCTCGCATGGCCGGATGAGGCTCGATGTCGCGCTCGTAGTGACTGCTGCCCTCCAGACTGCGTATTTTGGCATTCAGTTCTTCGAAGGTCTTCAGTGTAGTATGCTCTTCGTCAGTCTCGATGAAGTGGAGACAGCGACTGCCCGCCTTCAGTTTCATGGGGGTGGCATCATTTTCGTCATCATCCACATAGCCCTCAAACTCACGTTCCGACTTGAATCGGTAGCCACTGATATAGCGCGGGCCCTGTATGCCCGTGATGCCCGTACCGTCCAGATCCTCAGCATCCTTGTCCAAGGCATCACGCGAGAAGGCCACAATGCGATAGTAGCCCTGCTGCAGAGGCTTCAGATTGTTGGAGACAAAGGTCAGTGGCAGGTCGTCAGCCTCCGTGGGCCGACGGTCGGTATAGTCGAGTTCGGCACCGCCGTTCTTGTAGAACTTGCCGCCGTAGACCAACTCACGTGCACTGTCTATCGTCTTAAAATCGATAACCAAGGGATTGGTGCGGTAGTTGTCTTTATAGTAGCGCAGTGTACTGTAGAGCGACTGGTTCTCGAAACGGTTGGCAATGTCTGGCTCCAAACCTCCCACGTAGCCCGACCGACTGAAATAGGGCAACAGCTGTTCGGGCGTGGTCATCATGCGCCAGTTGGCATCCTTGTCACTGCGTATGGTCTTGGCATCATTATAGTAATGCAGTTCTGCACCGTGGCGCGAGGTATTGTGCACCATGTAGAAGGAGCCAAACTTGTCGCCGCTGACATCCACATAAGCACTGGTAGGATGCATGAGGAAGGTACGTTCGTAATTGCCGGCAAACATCTCATACACGGCATTGCGGGCTCCCCATGTGGGGCGCAAAGTACCACGCCCTGGGTGAGTAATGCGGTCATGGAGATAGCGAATGTTGCCATAGTACCCCGTATAGACAGCACCGTCGCTGTCGGCCTTGTCCAGCGTTTCACCAGGCGAGTAGGCAGTAGCATAGTCGATGGTACCCACCTTGTCCTTGACGGCATCAACTGCCGTAGGCAGCTTGCCCGCCGTGGTCACCACCACATCGTCCCAGCCAGTACCATTCACCGTAGCATAGCGTGAATGCATGACGAAACCATAGGGGTCGCCCTCGGGGGCCCACAGATAGTTGTTGGTGTAGTGGACTTCACGGCCATGTCGGGCACCAATGCCTTCGCGATAGGAGAAGTTCATCAGGCCGTCATTGTCGTTTTGTGTCAGCATGGAGTACCAGGCTGTGGTATTACGTCCCTTGTCAGAGAAGCGGAATTCATCATCATTGATGGTATAGACCACGTCCACCACCACCATGCGATTGCGGTGGCTGGCATTGAGTTTGGTGATGAGATTGCCGTTCTCCGCCACGACAGTAGCATAGTCGCGTGCCTCAGGTTCTTCTGTCACCGACACCCAGTCTACCTCATAAGCTGGTTTCTCCTCACCAGTCTCGGGGTCGATGAAGGTCTTCTGTGTCACGCCATCCTCCTCATAGGCCGGTCGTGTGCTGGTGACTGAACGCAGAACGTCACGTTGGTAGAGTTTGTAGTTGCAGAACTGGCGCTTCATGTACCAAGGCACGGTGAGCGTGTTGCCAATACCCACGCGCTGCACGCTGTAGTCGCTAATGCTGTCGTTTACGACGTCACGCAGCGAAGCCGTCTTCAGCAGTTTCTCTATTTCGGTTATCGTGCTCGTCTTCAACTGTCCTTTCAGGGGTTGATCAGCAGTGACTTTACCTTCGCCTGTTGCTACATAGGTCGGCAGAAATTGCTCGGTCACCTTCGTGTAGTTCCTCGTACCATCCGAGACGGTGGTGGTCTGCATGTAGGAGGGATAGTTGTACTTCAGCCACTCCACCAGATGTTGGTCAATGATGCGCTTAGCCTCAGTGCGCTGTGCCGCTGTGGTCAGTTCAGTGTCGAAGTCGTCAGTATAGTCGAGCGAATGCTGGTGAGCAATGACCAGATGGTAGACCACCCAGTTGGCATAGCTCTGCAGATCGGCCAGATAGAAGGGGCGTACCTCCTTAGTCGCATTGTTATAGAAGTTTCCCGTAGGATCGTCCTCCAGAGGACTCCCTTTCATGAAAAGGTTCTGTTCAGAACTGGGCAAATCCCGGTTCTCGGCTGCACGGTCGAAGGTCACGAAGTCCGTGGCCAGTCCCGTCTCGTCATCAATCAGAGCCAGATAGTAGACATAGACAGGATTACCCTCTTCATCCACCACCTTCACGGTCTTGCCGTTCACCACCGCAGTCTTCTGCAAACCCTGCACTATGGCCCAGTGGCTGTTCTGAGTGTCAGAAGCATTCAGTTCGTTACGATTCAGATCATTGTTTTTCGCATAAGTGAAGGCCGAATGGGAGTTCTCCAGATACTGAGAATAGTTCTTCAGTTCAAAGTCATATGGGTCACCTACGAAACTCCACTTCTGCCGGTTGTCCTCACTCTGTGTTGTCTCGTCGCCATAAGCCTGACTCACGCCTACGTGGCTATTGAGCCATCCGTAGGCCGGAGTGGATATTTCCTCACCTGACCTATATTCCACCTTTTCCACTTGCTTGTACACCTCATTGACAATGTGTCCGTCAGAGTTATACTCGTAATGGTCAAAAACATTCTCATAGGTCACTACACGCACATTGGTACCCTTATAGGTTTGATCCCACTGGTAGTAGGCATTGGACCAATAATAGTTGTCCTGCTGAGCATCTTCGACGGATGTGAAGAAGCGGGCCACATCGTCTTCCACCTCATAGACATAAGCCACCTCTATGTACTTGCGTCCATTGATGTCGGTGATGACCTTACTGCGATCCAACGTGGCATCGCTGAATGTCTTGATACTGCCCATCAGATTGGCTCCCGTGAAGTTATTCAGGTTGGCCACCGTGTTCTTGATGTATTCCGTTCGGGCTACAGTAGCAGCCGAAGTGGGATCCTTCAGCATTTCTTCAGTGTAGCCCAGATGGTATATCTGGTAACACTCGATGTAATTACAGCCGTAACGTTTCAGCGTCTTGGGCAGGGAATTCACTACATCGCCGTATACAACCTCCACATGCTTCAGCGTAGCCTTCAGTTCACCTGCGGTGTTGTAGATGTGCACCGTGGCATCGAAGCAATCATTATTAGCTCCATCCTCGTCCTTAGCTACAGCCGTACGTATTTCGGCCTTGTGTATCTCGTTGGTCTTGGTGTCAAGACTGAAGGTCTCCAGCACGTAGGCGCTCTTCTGAGGATCGGCCGAACCGTCCAAGTTCGTGAAGTCCTTACGCACGATACGGGCATAGTTATTGGTCATGTTCGACGGGGCATGATCATTGCTGTAATCGCCCACCAAATCATCTACAGAAGTGGTCTTCAATGAGGCCGTGCGTAAGAAATAGTCGGACGTACCGCCCGTCTTGCACATCATCAGACTCCACTCCGTATTACCATTCTCCGTGTCGTCACTATTATAGGCGTTGTTCTCCTTCGTATCACCCAGCTGGGTGTAATTATAGTACTTGTACACACCGCCCTCTAGCTGATTGTGCTGACCATAGTCTGTTCCGAGCCAGAAGTTGCTGCCATCGACCTCGGTGCGCGGACTGCCCACGTCCTCCCAGCGGCGACGGTTGATGATGTTGAACTTGTAGGGGTCTCCAATAAAGGCCCAATGCAATCCCTTCAGACCCGTACCCCAACCCGAATTTGCCTGTTCGGCTATTGCTGAGGTTGGATAACGACTGACACGCAGCGTATCATTCTCCATTTTCTCAGCATCCAGGTTGGCTTTGTCGTAGTACATCCAGTTGTTGCCCCCCACCGTCACGTCAAGCCACTGGGGCTGCACACTGGCATTGGCAAACTCAGCTGGGGTAGTGAAAAGGTGAATGCCATCTTTTGTCATGTCGTCCACCTCGTAAGTGACACGGAACTTAAAGGAAGCGCGGGTCTTGGTGTAGTTGCCTGTTACGGCCAAATTTTCCCCATACGCCCCTTCCTGGTGCACCCACTCATTAGCGATGGTATGGACGGGGTCTACAAGATTACAATTCTCTAAGTTATAAGCCGAATCGTTGTACATCGTGAAGGGGAACGATGCGGTGTGCCACGTGTCAGGCGAAGATGTCTGATACTCCAGATTGCCGTACTTTACGAACTTGCGCTGTAAGTGGCGCGGCACCTCGGTCAGCGTCTCACCGAGACCAAAGTACTCCGACAGTTCTTCCTTCACTACGGGCTGTCCGCCATACGTCTCTTTGTAGGCTGTGAAGTAGATTTTCGTCGGCTGCGTAAGGCGAATGACACAATTTACGTCATTGGCTTGATGGTAACCCACGTATCTGCCTGACAGGTGGCGTGTGTTGTTTTCGTCATAACTCAGGTTGATGTTGTAGGCCTTGGGGTTATCGCTCCGGGCTTCGCGATATGTGCGTTTCAGACCATCGTGGGCCAGATAATAGAATACATTACGGTAACCCAGAATCTGATTGTCAGCACGGAAGCGCAGGGCAAAGGCTTCCTTGTCGTCCGTTGTAGTGGGCACCACCTCCCAGTAGAAGTTATCGTAGTAGGGTTTGCCATAATTGGCATTTTCCACCGTGATGTTGTTTCCGTCGGCATCAATATAGTCCAGCGTCCTGCGTTCGTCGATGAAGTTCTCGTCTGGAGTGCGGAAATGCACGCAGTCCACCACGAACTGGAAATTGCTCTCCGTCGGGTCGAAACGGCAGAGGTTGGAGGGCACCGTGCCTGGCGTACAATCCTCTCCATCCAACCGGACGGTCTCCTTATTAAACTCATCATGCGTACAATAGACCTGCAGTTTATAGGGGTCGCCCACGAAGTACCATTTCAGATTCTCGGGAACCGACTCCATGCGATTGGTCGTGGTCCTGTAGTGGCAATAGTTGAAGCGCTGGTTCGTATCGTCCACAAATTGAGTCCCATCCCAGATTCGTTTTTCAGCACTCAAGCCTCCGTATAGTCGGCCTATCTGCCCTTCGAAGGTAGTTTTCTCGTCGTAGTAGGTATGGTGTCCCGTGTTGTAGCCCAGTTTCTGTCCCTTCATCAGGTTGGGATTGGCGAAATCCATGAAATAGACATGGTCATTGTTAGCCAACATCTCATCCACTTCCTCCTTCGTCGGACGCTTCTTCAGGAATTTGTCTGTTGTCACCTCATACTTCACATAGATAGTCTGCGGAGCAGTGCCCACGACAAGGGGGTCGCCTGAGGGCAGAAGGATTAGATTTCCTGAGCCGTCTCTCTGATACTTGAAGAAGTTGTACATCAGCATACCCGCCTCGTTATAGATGGGATCTCCCGTCACCGGGTCGGTCTGCGGGGTACCACGGAAGTAGTCACCACTCACCGTATAGTCTCCCGTGCTGCGATAGTCGTCCGTATAGACTGTGTAGTTACAGAACTGCCTCCGCAATTCAAGCGGCAATGTCTCGGGATGTTCGGTGTCAATGACATCACCTGCGGCAAACATACGGTCGGTGAGTTCGTAGAACATGCGCACTGTACCAGAGGACAGACGGTCGATGAACTGGCTACTTGCCTGCGATTTGGCAGCAGCGTCCCCGGGCAGGATTAAGCCCGAACTGATGGAGTCGGCCACAGACACCGGATAGTTGCCCAGATAGGTGCCCTTGCTCTTGTCGTCGGTGGTCTTTCCCACCTCGTCATCACGTCTGACAATGAAACGCAAATCCACGAACTTTGTAGGCTCGAAGGGCAGTACCTGCAAATTATAGTCCAGTGTGGTATTGGTCTGGGCACGGGGCTGTAGCATCACCTCTGTCGCACCCTCCACCACTGACTTGTCCATACGCCAATACAGAGGCTTTTCCTCTATATTCGGTATAGCAGGATTCCTATAGACATCGTCTTCCTCATCGTACTGGAACTCGCTCGTTATGAGACTGAATGTCTGACTGGAGTTCGCCCCCTGGCCTTCTGCCAATCCCCAAAGATAACGTCTCGGGGCCAGTTCCTCATAGCCCGGGGTGTTCACCATATGCTCTGTGGTGGTGCCCGATGTGCTGACCAGTGTCTGGTAACTTACCAGATGGTCACGGTGGGTATTGAATGTTGTCTCACCCGTGATTGCATTGTAGGTTTCCTCCACGGCGGCACTGGTATTGAATATGTACAGGTCGTATGGATCGCCGGCGAAGCTCCACAGCCATCGTTTCTCCTGGAAGGGGTCGTGGTCGTTCTCACGATAGGCCTCGGCACAGCGGGCGTATGGCCACTTGTTGTAGTTCTTCTCACTATCCTGGTAAAGTCGAAAATCATTGTTCAACCATGATATGCGGCCGTTGCTCTCACGGCGCAGGAAGTACTGACCGTTATTGTTCGAATAATCGTTGTTAGTCTTCAGCACCATAAAGTAGAGGTAGTCGCACCGGCGCAGGCCAGTCCACGAGAGCGTTTCCACCATCTTGTCATAAGAGGTCAAGTCGAAGGCCACATCCAGAATGCCACTGCTGGGGTCGAACAGTGCTTGTGTACGGGCACGGTCACTGGTCATCAAGTTGAAGGGAATGCCATTAGGCTCACCTTTGGGTATGACCTCGTAATCCACATAGATATCTACCCACTTGGAATTGTCGCCATCAATCGCAGGGAAATAGGGATAATAGGTAATGCCGAAGTTGTCGGCCTCGACCTCTCGCTCTACTGCGCCCAACGTGCCCTTCTCCACGGGCTCCCTATGGTCTTCGTCAGCGTCGGTCGTATAGTATTTATAGGTGTAGGTGCAGTATTTGCGCTGCAGTTCCTCCGGCAAGCTGAAGAGGTCGCGCACCATCTGCTTCTCCTTATCTACAACAAGCGTACGCTCCTCAATCTTTGTGGTCAGGTGGAAACGGTAGTTGTGCGTAGTGGCTGGAATGAAGTAAATGGGGTCGCCGCTTTCAGGTGTCGAACTGCTCGTGGAGATGGAAGTGAAGCGGTTACTGCTGAGGTTAAACAAGAAATAGGTTCCGAAATTAGTGTTTCCCCTATCAACGCCATCCAGTTCGTCGTGCCAGGTGAACGGAGCAATGAGCATCAAACGATAGCCTCCGTCAGGATGTTCGACGATGGCGAAGCGCGTCGTCTTATTGGTGCCCGTCACATTGTTCTCGCCATCGACGGCCACCGTATATGTCACAGGATCACCCTCTTCCGGATACATGTGAGGATAGGGAGCACGCCCACTCCACGATAAGGAGGTATTACCATTTTTGCTATACCACCATACTTCTCTCAGGTCAAGCACATCGCCACTGCGGTTGTCGTGCATATTGATTATCCTTACGTCGTAGGGGTCGCCGTTACCATCCAGTTTCCAGAGGTAATTGGCATTCGAACTGGGCGCACTGGCAGTGTAGATGTCTTTCACGTTTCCTGCCGTATTGGCATAGAGATAGCGCTGCATATCGCTGGTGATGTAGCCCACCTGATACTTCACTTTAGGTGCTTCCCCAGTATTGCCAATGTCCAGTCCACCCGCCGTCGGAGTGTATTTATAACGCACATAGATAGTCTGATTGTTATAAGGCAGCGTACTGATGGTGTGCGAAGCGGAGTCTGCGGCATATTCAAAGCGGGTGGTGCCCCAGTCGCCAGTTGTCGTAAAGGCTTCTGGTGTATAGTAGGTATATTTGTTGGCATCTATCAACGGCGAGTTCAGGCCGAGGGGCAGACTGACGGGGTCGCCAGCATCGTGTACGGACTCATTGCGGATGGCCTCGTAGCGATTGTTGTTCACCACCACATAGGTATAAGTGTACTGGAAAGGCACCAGTTCCATCTGAATGGCGGCACGATCCTGAGCATAAGTATTACCAATGAGTAGCTTGGCTTGGTTGTCACCAGTAACACCGAGATAGGCGAACAGGTTTTGATCTGGTTTGCTATCTAGGTCTTCGCCCGTAGCAGCCATGAACTGGTAGCGACCATCGGAACCTTCGAGCAGAATAAACTTCTGGTATGTCCCGGCACCAGGCGTAGTGGCAAGGACGATGTCATTAGTGCCGAGGCTTAAGCTACTGCTGCTGGAGCACAGTACATTGTCATTGCTGTGACGCAGTATGATGGCATAGGGATCCAACCTGCCATCGCCCATGTTGGCCGATGGTTTCCAGATATACGGATCATTACCACCGCCCACGACAGTAGCTGGTGTACCCAAGTTACTTTGCTTGGTATCTTGCTCCAAAGAAACATCCGTACCACTCGACTTCATGTAACAGCTATCGCGAAGCATCAGGTTATAGAGTTTTGCACCATTGAGATAGGGTTGCAATGTTGTTTCGTCATCCACGTCATAAGTCACCACCACTTCGTCCTCTCCCGTAGTGTAGGGCAATGATTCCACATCGTAATAGAAACGAGACACTAATGGACTTTTGATAACGGAAGGTATCTCCGGTATGGCACCGGCCACACCCTCGCCCCAAGCTTGGATGGCCACATTGCCACTGCGGTCCTGCACTTTGTAGAGGTAAAGATTTACGGGAGAGGTCAGCCGGATTTGCAAAGCAGCGTTCTCATGTTGATAGGCGGCATCGCGAGTCAGACTGACGGTGGTCTCCTCCTGACGGCTCACGTAAGCCAATACGTTGTTTGTAATGTTCTGACCCGAGGCCAATACCATTTCGTAGGGGCCAGCCGGATCTGAACCGACAAGGAAGAAAGTCGAATGGAAATTTTCCGTCTCGCCATCGCTCATCTGCATGGGGTTCCCCGTGTCCGACACGTAGGACAACGCTGCACCGGCAACGATGTCATTGTAGGGTTTGTTCAGCAGATTCAGTCCATAAGGGTCTATGCCTTTGCTCGCCGTCTGACCGTCGAAGGCCCACAGATTAGCCGCAACGTTGGCTTCTTCGGAGGAGAGTGTCGTTTGCTCCAACACTGAAATACTACCTTCATTCTCCTGAATGTAACCGTTGGCTACACTGAGGTTGTAGAAGCGCTGGCCGTCCAATTGCAGGTGTGTGGCCGTAGCATCGTCATAAACATAGGTTACATATATGTCAGAACCGGCACTGGGCACGGCGGACAGTGACTGTGTGCAAGCGGCATCACTGTAGTAATTCCACTGAGTTGCAAAAGGACTGCGGATAGGCTCAGGCACGGCCAGGGCATCACCCTTGGAGGCCGCTACCGTGTATTGCACAACCTCGACATTATTAAGGTTGATGATATGATAAACCACACCTGACAGAGGCTGTTTCAGACGAATCTGCACCTGGTTCATGCCACTCCGATTAACAGGGTGGAGCGGGTCACTGCCCGGACCCATCAACTGTGGTTCGGCATAGTAGCCCAGATACATCAGACGGTTGTCTATCTCGTCATCGGCTGCTGCCTGATTGGTTTTCGCTCCCGTGGCTGCCAGTAGTTCCAGATTGCCGGGCTGCCCATCCATAAGAATGAAGGCAGGCACCTCATTTCCGTCACTATGGGCTATTATGGAGCTCAGTGTGTTGCCTGGCATGTCTGGGTCGTAGGTGGCCATCTCGATGTACTTCGTCGGCTTTTGCTTGCTCTTCAGGTGCACATTGTAAGGGTCGAGCACATTTTCCGGATTGCCGTTGCCCACAAGATACCACTCATGCATCGTGTCGTCATAGCGGGCAGGGCTGGCATCGGTCACAATCTTGTCATCATCTGCGGCAGAGGCGTTGTAGAGATAGACGCCGTTTGTCCAGAGGTTATAAGAATCGCTACCCGTCAAGTCTAGTGCGGCATCGGCCAGCGCATCCGTGTCGGCATCGTAGGTAACATATACCTCTGCGCCATCCACCATGTAGGTATCTGCGTTGTCCGATATAATCTCCGTGGTCTTGGCATCGGAGGTATAGTATTTGAAGTTTTTGGCGTATGGGCTCTTGATGGCGGCTGGGAGTTCGGGCGGCAGCTTTTGTGTTGCATCTACTCTATAGTGGACGGCCTCATCACCGCGCTTGTTCAGGACGATATACGTTATCTTGCCCTGATTCTGGGGTTGCAACTTCACCCTGACAATGCTCGTGCCATAGATGAAGTCGCCCCAGCCGAACTCGAAGCCCCAGAGTTCGATGCCTGTGTGGTTACGATGGGGATTGTCCGTAACATTGCGGCCCAGATACTGGAACTTGCACTTGTAAGTGTTGTTGGTCTGCGAATAGATGCCAGAACCCATGATTTGGAACTTGAAGTCGTCATCCTCGGTTGTGCTGGTGTCGTCCTTCGTCCCAGTAAGGATGAAGGTGCGGAAATTCTCATCATTCGTCGTACCGAGGTTGAGAACAGAGCCATACTGGTTCACACCATTGCCACGATAGATGTAGCGGTCGGTGTAAAGGGCATTTTGGATGGTTAGGGCATAGGGGTCGCCGCCGAAGAATCGCCACAGGTAGGGGCGTGTCTTCTGTGCTTCGGCATCGGGATTGGCATCTGTCACATACGCTCCGTTTCTGTAGTATTGATTGGTACCCTTCAGGCTTCGCGCCTCGGCATCGTACCATGTGTAGGACCCGTGTGTACCACTGGCCGGCGTACCCGTAATCATATTGTAGGCCGTCTGCCCGTTCAGGTCAATGAGGTTGTTAATCTCATGCTTGCCATAGGTGACATAGATGTCCACCGTCTTGGCTTCGGAGAGCAGGGTCAGTTCCTTGGCCGTACTCTTTAGCGTATAGACACCATCGGCTGAGACATCGAAGGAGGTTGCGTCATAGTAGTGGTAGGTATCCACCAACGGACTCTTGATGACATCTTCCAACTCTAATTCGGTATCGCTCTTCAGCATCCGACCCACAATGGTGGATACGGCCTCCTTGCCCTGCAGGTTCAGCACATGATAAGTGTAGGCGGGCTGGAAGCGGAACTGCATGTTAGCGTTCTCGTGAACGTATGAAGCTCCCTGGCCGGCATTCAGGCGACCGTCATTATTGTAATAAACGTACTGGTATCGGTTCGTACAGTTGGGGCGATAGCCCTTGCTATCTACTTTCTTTTGCAGGATTTCCACATACTGTATGCCGTCTTCCTTCACACCGGTCATAATCATGTAGCGGTGACTGGTCGTGGGTTGCAAACTGAGGTTGTGGGAGCCTGTCGTTGTAGCCTCGTTCACGTATTCCACCATATTGTTACTCCAGGCATAATTGTTGTAGCCGGTGGTGAGGGTAACATCGTAGGGGTCGTACTTCCCGTCCACCTGGCGTGCCGTCAGGTACCATCTGTAGTAGGGTTCACGCAGGTAAATGGAACTTTGCCGCCGCACGTCGCCCGTGGTTCCGTTGTTCAGGGCATAGAGGTTGGAGGGATGATCTTTGTCGAAGAGCGTATAGGGCTCTGAGCCATCCAACTTCAGTGAAGCTTCTTCAAGAGGATAAGGTTCGTAACCCACATATACGATGTTATCTACGGTCGAAGCCAGGGAGGTGATGGGTATGGCCTGAGCCTCGTCGCGATAATAATAGTACTGTTTCACCAGGGGACTCTTCATCACCTGAGGCAGAGCGGGCGTCATGTCGGTGACATCGGACACGGTGCTTTGCAGCGTCAGGTTACCAGCAAGATCGTAGAGTTTATAGGTGAAGCCCAATGTCACAGGATAAAGCTTGAACCACTGGGGAGACGTGGTCAGCACCTGCGGGGTGGTGCCTGAGAGACCAAGATAAGCGTATGGAGTCAGGTCGCTGGTGGCAGACTCGGAATGGGTGGCCAAGAGGCGGAATTTCATGTTGGCAGCATCCTGGGCCGTAAGGATAAAGGTCTGATAGGTCTGATTCTCTGTGGCCGTGGGCGAGGTGCCCAGCGTGGCCACACTCATCGGGATATCAGGCTGACGGAAATTGTAAAGGCGCACGTCGTAGGGGTCGCCATTGTTGGTAGCAATGCGCCAGATGTTTTCCTGATCCTTCGTTTCGTCTGTATCGAGACTCGTGGCCGTTGCCGATGTGGTGTTACCCGAAGCATCGTAGTGGAGGAAGTTGGTGTCGTTGAGTTTCAAGTTATAGAGACTGCTGAGCAGCTTCGAGTCATCCAAGTCGTACATCACGAACACATCACCCTTGTTTCCGAAAACTGCATAGGTGTCCAGAGATGCGGGTGTACCAGATACCAACCGATATACACCACGGGAGAGGGGGTCGGGGTCGAACTCGGACAGCGGATAGTAGCGGAAATTCTTGGCCCCGTAGGCACGGAGTTCGTCGGGGAAGTGTTCATCAGGGCTGAAAGCATCAGGACTGAAATATTGCTTCTTGTAGGTGATGGCCTCACGCCCATTTTTATTGACCACGTGATAAGTGTATTCGGTCGGATGAGTCAGCAGGGTAGTCTGCACACCCTTCTTGTCCCCGGTAGCAGCAGCGGCAGCCTGGGCCACCACAGTGCTCAATGCCTGCACCACGCGATTGTGGTCGAAACGAGGCATCAGACGCATGTTACCATGCCCATCGTCCACAACCATGAAGGTCGCATTGGATCCCTGGATGGTCTTTTGATCATGTCCCATAGCCGTAAAACGGACATCCAGGGTCTGCAAGCCGATGGTGATGGTACCAGACTCCGGGCCCTGCCAGAGTCCCGCCACCAGTGCAGCAGAGGCGGCATTGGTGGTGATGTACTTATTCTGATAGGCCTTGTTCTGAATCTGCACGTTGTAGGGGTCAAAGCCATTGACACCATTAGCATAGTTCTCAGCATCGGTCTCTACCTTGGTCAGGGCATCATCCTGCGCGCCAGCCTGACCCTTGTAGAGATAGCCCATCTCACGGTCTATGTTGAAGTTGGGATGCAAATACCAAAGCATCTGGTCGCTAATGTCGTCGTACTCGGTAGGAGTGACATCGGTAGTGATATCATTACCATCGGTCGTCGTAGCCCAGAGGGTCGTGGTGCCGTTGCCCTGCCCCAACATGAAGGCCGAGGCTTGGGTGGCCCCTTCCGTGGCTGCGGCACGATAGCTGTCAGCGTACTCGTCCTTCACCTCGTAGGTCACATACCAGTCACGACTCATGTTGCCCACCTTACCTTGCAGTTCGTAGTTGGGTAGCAAACCGCGATAGACACCGTCCTCGTCGGGTTCCAAGAAACCCAGTTTGGCAGAGGTGTATTCCTGTTCATTCTCGTCCACGGCATAGTCTGATACTTTGAACTTGTGATAGCCGGGCACCTTGGAACCGGTCTTCCAGTAGTGGTAAGCCTTTACCATAGGGCTACTGTACTTCTGCATGGCTGCATATCGCTCGGCTCGCATGGGGTCGTCGGGGCCGTTAGGCAAATTCAAACGGACAATCTCCCATCCGTGCTGGTCCAACAATACCAGAACGGCAGAGAGTGAAGTCTCCTCCAAGGCAAATTCGCCATCGCCCATCGAAATAGTCTGGAACCAGTGGTCCTTATACTCGTACTTCTTGTTCGTGGTACCGTCAGTTCGCTTGGTCCAAGGTGCAGAGTTGGCCCAGGCCTTGTACTGGTGCCATTCTCCCTTTCGACGTGCGATGTCCGTATTTTCCAAATAGTTCTGTTGGGCAGAGGTCAGACTGACACTTTCCTCGTTGGCCGTGACCCTTCCCTTTCCGGCGGCTTCCAGCAGGTTATTGGCCGTGGGGTTGTTCTTCCAGTATTGCTCAAAACTGGTCACTGTACGACGTTCGTTCTCATCACTATCTTCTGTATCGCCGTCGCTATTCAGGTCTATGGCCACCTTTTCCACCGTCACGAAGCGGCCATGGCCCGTCGTACCCAGTATCATGTACTCGGTGGGTTTCTGGCGGGTGTATTTGTCGGGGTTCTTGCTGGATAACTTCACCGTGTCGGCCAACGTGATGACGCCCGTTACAATCTCGCTATAGTCCTGTGGCTTGTAAGTACGGAGATAGGAATAACTGCCGGCCTGCGACTGACGCGAGGATACATAGACGTGATAAGGGTCTAGGGTCTCACTCTCCAGATACCACGGCCAACGGCCACGAGTGGTGGCTGCGCTCTCCAACTGCGTCTCCCACTGTTCCTGGCCATAGACGTAGAGACCAGCATCACCGTTATTGTAGGGATAGACGGCCTTCTGGGCCGTGCCCATGAGGGCATCGTGGCCGTCCTCCTGATAGAAACTTTCTCCGTGCAGGAACTTCAGTAGGTACATGGGCGCCGTGGCATTGGTATTGACCTTGTTGCCATTGCCGTCATCCACTTCCTCCTTGCCCTCGTCATAGCCTTTGGCGCGATAGTGCTTGGCGTTAGCAAACATGTCCTCGTCGGCCACATCGTAAGTGCAATAAATATGGATGTCGCCACCGCCCAGTGCTTCACCGATGCTGGTGATTTCAGTTTCGCCGCCTTTCACATAATAAGTGGCATCGGCATCAAGGACATTAGGTGTACCGCTACCATTAGCATTGGCCGATAAGGACTGGAACTTCCAGTAGTGATACCGCGACACCAAGGGGCTCTGAATCGACACCGGAACCTCCAGATCCGAGGCATCGCCGGAGGCCTCTGCATCAATGACCACCTTGTGTTGCCGGTCAATGATATAGTAATGGGCTGTGGGCAAGTTGTTCTCAAAGCGCAATTCCTCAGCACCCGTAATTGAGGTGCCCGTGGCTGCCATCAGCTTCACCTGTGTCTCATCCGAAGAACTGCCAGCCATCAGGATGAAGAATGTATTGGCACTGGACGTACCGCTCACACTGCCCAGGGAGAATGCGGGTGGATAGGACGAAGTATTAATCGTGAAATACTTGCCCGCCTGCTGGGTGTTTTGCAGCAGGACAGCGTAGGGGTCATTGCCTGCCATACTCCACAAGTAAGCCTTATCCCGCTTATTGTCCAAGGTGGCCGATGAGTTATAGCCTACTGCCGATTCGCTCACAGAGTGCACATACTCGCTGCCGCTCACCCTCACGACGTTGTAGCTGCGCTTGCCGTTTATGCGCAGGGTCTTCTCCTGCAAGTGGTCGGTGGTGTAACGGATATAGATGTCGGTGTTGCTGCCCTCAGCCGTAATGGGGGTCTCGTCCGTAAGAGAGGAGAGACTGTAGGTGGTACGGCTATAGGACACGCCGAGGGATGTCTTTGCCAGATAGGCCGTCAGCTCCTCGTCCTCAATATAGGGACTGCGGATGGTGGCAGGCAGGCTCTGGAAGGTGATGGGGGTGGTCACGCGCTGCGACACCTCGGCACTGATGGCCAGGCGGCCTGTATTGTCCACGATGTAGTAGGTGTAAGTGCGCTCGGGCAGTTCCTCTACACCCATCGTCATGGCACTGATGTAATACTTGGCCGCACCCGACGTATAACCAGCGTAATAGGGAGTGGCAGTTCCGGCTGTGCCGAAAGCACGCAACTGGAAGGTATTGCTGGTGGTTCCATCATCTACGATTTCCCACGTCAGCATACCCGAAGAACGCGGCGTGATGTCGTCACCATTGTTCGGCGATGCCGATACGCCCAGATAGTTCCCCTCGCCGCCCTCGCGGTTCATCAGGCGCAGTTCGTAAGGGTCGCCTTCGAAGGCATACTGATAGTCGTGGGTATAGACGGTGTTGCTCAGCCCATCCCCACCGGCCACTAATTGCGATCCGCTCCACCGGGTATAGGCAGCCCCCTCGGCCGTCATACGATACCAGTGAGCCGTGGCATAGTCCGTGCTTCTCTCAAAAGGAAGTACACCCACGGCGTACTTCACATAGACCTGATATACACCGTCCTCCGGGGTACAGTTCGCAACCACGTCATCGTAGGTCGTAAGGGGGTTCGTCCCCGCATCGGCATCAGCCGGGGTCGGATAGAACGTGTAGGAACAGTACTTGCGTCGCAAGTTCTCTGGCAGCGCGATGGTTACGGAGGCATAGTCAACAACGGTCTGCATGGCGGTCAGTTCCACACCGCCCAGCTGTGTGGTCAGATGGAACTTAACCTGTGCAATGGGCACTTCGGGGAACTGGAAACGGTATCTGGCATCCGAATTGTTTTTGTAGCTGGCACCCAGACGAATGAACAGCACGTCATTGTTATTGGACCAAAGGGCACGCACGTAGTTCTCCGTGCCCACAAAGCCGTCGGAAGAGAGGGTTATCAGGTTATACCTGCCGGCGGTGCCGCTGTTTACAATCATCGTGGAGAAACCGCCGCTTGCCGACATGCGGAGGCGGTACCAGCCGTACTGGGTATCATAGGCCTTATAGTTGTCGGACAAGGCCAGCTGATAGGTGGAGCCATTGCTCTCGTTGGCGGCCAGGTTTGCGAGGATGATGTCATAAGGGTCGCCGCCCATGAAGCTCCACAGATAGGGATAGTCCGTGCCCACCGTGGCGGTGTTGGTCGTGGAGGTATGGGTGGCTCCGGAGGTGATGAAATACTTGTTGCCGGAGTCGGAGAGCACCTGGTGCCAAGAAGTGCCATCGAGCCTTGGCAGCCCCGAGGGGACAGTGCCGTCCCACTGATAACCGATGTATACCGACGTCCCCTGTATCTCCCCGACGGTCGTAATCTCGCCTGTCGTGGATCCGTCGCGGCTGTAGGCCTGGGCATGTTCCTGGGTGTCGAAGAACTTATAACTGGCATCGCTGGTGATGTAGGGCGTCTTCAGCTCGTCTGGGACTGCCAGGGTGGTCAGGGTACCGGCCGCCAGGGACAGGGCCTTCCGGCCTGCCTTGTTGATGATGTGATAGACATTGACTGCCTTGAACTCCAGGTCGGAATAGTCGGCCACCTTATTGCTGCCCGTATGGTTCGACCATCCGGCATAGTCCAGACGCTCACTGCGGGCATTGTTCAGATAGCCATGCCCTTGCTCGTCCAGACCCGCCGAGACCAGTCCTGTGGCATTGTCGCACACGATGAGCTTATACGCACCGTCGGCATCACCGGGGACGATGCCATAGGCCCAGACCTTGTTCTTCTGGGCTGTGGCCAGCGTCTGCACCTGGCGGATGTTCTTGAAGCCATCGCCCGCACCAGTGGCCGACAGGTACCAGTCAGCATAGTTTTTATCGTCTGCCCGCTGCGTCTGGATGGTCAGTTGGTACGGGTCCTTGACGTTCAGTTTCCACATGAACCGGCCCGTCCTCAGCGACTGCTCCCCTGTATATAAACTGGCCTTATTGCCGGCACTGAAGTAAGCACAAATGTCGGTGCTATAATTGTCCTGCACCAGATAGGATGTCGAGCCACCCGTCTTGGCAGCATCGCCCACGCGGCGGATGTTGTACAGTGCGCCGTCCGTCAGCCCGATGCGGCTGGCATTAGCAGGCTCAAAGGTGTAACGGACATATATCGTGTCCCCGGGCACCGTAGCCGGAACCGTGGTAATGGCCGACGTACGCGCCTGAGCATTGGCAAATGTCGTGTAGAAACTGTACTCGCTGTCCAGCACCATCGGACTCTTGTACTTGGCCAGTTGGGTGCTCATCCGCAGGTCTGCGCCCACCGTAGCCGACTGGTTCTTGATGGTCAGCGCACGACTGCCGTCCAGTGCCACTATCACATAGTTCACCGTCACATCCACGGCCCACGCCTCGCTGGCGAAGCCGCCCACAAGCAGCATCAGCAGGGTCAGCACCATGCCGCGCCACTTCCGTCGGCTCCCGCTTATATGTTCGTTGGAATCCAGTTGCCTCGCCTCCTCTGTCATCGAATACATCTTCCGTTCCATTTCGTAAAAGATTCTATAAAGTCTGCTTTCGCTATAGTTGTTAGTTCGTCTCTTTATTTATTTCTCACACATACATACGCGTGCATACGTACGTATATAAGAGGTCGCAAAGATACGAAAAAACGCTCACTTTGTCAAATATTTAACATTAAATAACAGGACATCGGTACAAATGCCCGATTTTAGAGTGCCATGATGCCTCGGAATAGTACCTTAAAATCACGAATTTTTATTATTCTAATTTCTGGATTAAATTATTCTAATTATGCTAATTTCTTTCTTTCCTAACACGAATTGCCATGAATTAGACACAAATTATTCACGAATTTTTATTATTCTAATTTCTGGATTAAATTATTCTAATTATGCTAATTTCTTTCTTTCCTAACACGAATTTTTATTATTCATGTTAGTGGATAAATCACTATTTTTCGCAGTGGAGGGAGGGGCAAAAAAGGGGGGGGGTATAGGACGGGGCTTCGTCCTGCATAGGATGGAGCTCAATCCCGGGCAGGATGAAGCCTCGTTCCGCATAGGATGGAGGCCCATCCTATACAGGACGAAATGCCCCCCTCCCGGGCCAGGACAAAAATACGGGCGGGAGAGGTGCGAGGTGTGTCATTTTTTCTTATTTTGGAGTGCGAAAGCAGAGAATTTTTTACACACTTTTACACTAAAAAAACACAGAGCACTATGAAAGAAATGGACATGAATGGAACATGGGTGGAGAGGGTTACGGACCGAATGGCTAACACACTGAACAATGCACAGATAAGGCTACTTCGGCGCGTGATGGCGGAAGAGTTGGAAAAACTGAATATACAGCCGCGGGAGACAGCCCTGCCGACCGAAAGAGAGGCGAACGAAAAACTGCTGGCGGCCTTCGTCGCGGCCAAGCGCATAGAGGGTTGTTCGGCAAAGACGCTGCACTACTACGAACAGGTGGCGAACTGGCTGCTGGCCTATCTGGACAAGCGGCTGGCGGAGACCTCGACGACCGACATCCGCAACTTCCTCGCCGACTACCAGAACCGCCACGGCGTGGGGCGCGTGACCGTGGACAATCTGCGGCGCATCCTCTCCAGTTTCTTCGGTTGGCTGGAGGACGAGGATTTCATCCCCAAGAACCCTGTCCGCCGCATCCATAAAGTGCGCACGGAGAAACAAGTCCGTGAGGTGATAAGCGACGAGCAATTGGAACGCCTTCGTGACAGTTGCACGGAATTGCGCGACGTTGCCCTTATTGACCTACTGGCATCTACTGGAATGCGTGTGGGGGAATTGGTGAAACTGAATCGTTCGGACATCGATTTCCATGAACGCCAATGTGTGGTCTTCGGAAAGGGAGACAAAGAGCGTCAGGTGTATTTTAATGCTCGCACAAAAATACACCTGCTTCGTTATCTAGACCAGCGGACCGATGTATGCCCTGCGCTTTTTGTGACGTTGGCCCATCCCCATTCCCGTCTGAGCATCAGTGCGATAGAACTCCGTCTGCGCCAACTGGGACGGCGGGCCAACATTGGCAAAGTGCACCCCCATAAATTCCGTCGCACCATGGCCACGATGGCCATCGACAAGGGGATGCCCATCGAACAGGTGCAACGCCTTTTGGGCCACACTAAGATAGACACGACGCTACACTACGCCATGGTGAGCCAGAACAATGTCAAACTGTCGCATCGGAAATTCATCAGTTGAGCATCCACTCCGCAAAATAGTGATTTATCCACTAACATGAATAATAAAAATTCGTGAATAATTTGTGTCTAATTCATGGCAATTCGTGTTAGGAAAGAAATTAGCATAATTAGAATAATTTAATCCAGAAATTAGAATAATAAAAATCGCAATTTATCGCAGTTGCCGCCGCCCTCGTGGCCATGGCCAGCTGCACGACGAGTGACGAAGTCTTCGAGGGCCTGAACCTCGCAGAGCAAGCCACCCAGGAGAATGCCATCAACTTTGGCACGTATATGAGTGGCAGCCAGCAGACACGCGCAATAGCTGATGCTGTCAATGGCGGTGTCACAGGTTCTATCACCTCAGCTCAAGCCCTGGCACAGAAGCGGGGCTTTGGCGTATTCGCTCATTACACCGTGGAAAAGGATTATTTAGGAACTGTTGCAAGTGGTAAGACTCCATCTACAGCCCTCTCTGGAACTCCTACCACCGACCTTACATCAGATCAGGCAAGTGCCACAAAGCCTAATTTTATGTACAACCAGCGTATTGTGGGTACGGATGACGCTACTCCAGCGTGGAGTTATACCCCTGTCAAGTACTGGCCTAACGGCAATAGCACTGCAGACGACCAGAGTCCGGCTGCCGAAGGTTCTGTAGGTGGCAAGGTTAGTTTCTTTGCATACGCTCCTTATGTGGAAACTGTAGGGTCAACAGGTATCACGGCGATGTCTGCAGCAAACGCTGAAGGTAACCCAACCATTACCTACAAGATGCCATCGACGGGGGCCGTTGTTGATCTGCTTTGGGGTACTGCAGGAACGAATGGTTATAAGGCTCAAACAGGGTCTGTGGGACAGCCTGGTGACTATATTGCCTTGAATCCGACAGGTTCGACGGAGTGGGCAGACCGTCCTTTCAAGGTGAATGCCAATCTCACCAAAATGAAGACGGAAGGCAAGGTTGAATTTGCATTTAAGCATGCACTGGCTAAGGTTGGCGGCTCTGAAAGCGGCAGCTTTACAGGCAGCGGTTTACAGATAATCCTCGATGTAGACAATGCAGATGGCTCCGAATCGGGTGGCACGTACAATAATGCTGAAACCAAAGTGACGGTTTCTGCCATCAACATCAAGGCTCGTTCTAAGGTGGATACAAATGGCGATGCCACTGCCGATAAGTATCTGACAGAAGCAGGCAACCAAGGTGTACTTGACTTGGCCACAGGTCAGTGGACGATAGATGTTGCTACAGCAACAAACATCACAGACGGCACGGGCAAGGCTGAAATGACCCACAACATCACTACGGCAGGGAGTGCTCCAGATTGTCAGTTAAATACTACAATAGCAGAACCCACCACAGCACCTGCCACCACAGAAGCGGGCTGGAATGGACTGCCTGCTGGCGTGCAGACTACTACTGCAAAAAATGTTTATCAAAACGAAGCTAACCCCTTGGTCTTCATCCCCGGTACATTCCCTGAACTGGAAGTGGAGATAACCTACGTTGTTCGCACCAAGGATGCAAATCTTGCTGACAAATATTCCAATGTGTCCCAGACAGTGAAGAAAACTATCAATTTCGCAAACAAGGTACAGCTTAACAAGCAGTACAATTTGCTTATTCACTTGGGCTTAACTAGCGTGAAGTTCACTGCTACTGTGAGCAACTGGGAACCTTATGACAATAATAATAATGAAACGATTGATGCTGAAGATCAGCAAAATGTTTACCTCCCCATCAACGTTCAATAATCCGATATTCATCTAAACTATTAAAAGAGCCGGGCCCCGATGGGGTTCGGCTCTTTTAATATAGTTTATGACTGAATTAATCTACGTTAATTGGGAGGTAAATGGTCGTTGCCGAACCACCATCTTCATCCCAATCGCTAACAGAAGCATCGAATTTCACACTAGTCAGGCCAAGGTGGATGACAAGACTATATCTCTTGTTCAATTCTACAGCACTACCAAAAGTTATAGTTCTCGTGATGGCTTGTTCCACTTCAGAATATTTGTTTGCCAGATTTGTATCCAAGGTTCTCACGATATAATCCACCGTAACGGTCAACTCTGGATAACTACCAGGGATAAATACAAGCGGAGCGGCTTCTGCGGAAAACACATTTGTAGCAGAAGAAGCAAGTACACCAACAGGCAAACCATCAAAACCGTCTTCTGTCTTTGCAGGTGCAGAAGCTGGTTCTGCAATACTTGTAGTCAGTGTTCCTGCGACATTAGTACCTGTGCCACTTTGATTGATAACGTAGGTCGTGGTTGCCGCGCTGGCAGCAGTACCCGTAGAGCTGGTAATGCCCCAACGACCTGTAGCCAAATTGAAGTTTCCCGTCATATTTGTCTGATAATATACATCAGTTCCACTTACTGCGGATTTAGCTTTGGCTGCAATCGTGATGCTCTTGACGGTAACCTTAGTGCCATCCGCTTTAGTTCCGCCAGTTAATGCCCCTTTTTGGTCATCCAAATCTAGAACTATTTGCATACCAGTACCGCTACCACCCACTTTTGCAAGCGCATGTTTAAATGCGAAATCAACCTTTCCATCGGTCTTCTGCTTCGTCAGGTCGGCGTTCATAGTGTATGAGGGCAAAATGGATTGCTGGTAATTGGTTCCATCTGCCAAATAAGCAACGCCACTGTTTGCACCACCCACCACATTTTCGCTAGCACTACCAAGAGTACCCCATAAGAGATCGACTGCATTAGCACCACTAGCCGGTACCACGTAAGTAAGAATGGGATCACTTTCATCCGAATTGGCCGTCATAACCGTAATACCCTCAGAACCAGAAGCTGAAGACACATACGGAGCATAGGCAAAGAAGGAGAGATGTCCACCATTCCCATTTGTCGTAGTTGCAGCAGGACTAGTTTGGTCATCAACAGCACCATTCTGAACTTCGTTTGGCCAGTATTTTAGCGGAGTATACTCCCATTGAGAGATATAACCCGTCAGACTCGAATTCCATTTTACTTGCTGATTATACATAAAGTTCGGTGCTAATGCTGATTGACCTGTTGAGCCATCAGTCTTGACAGCATAAGAAGTTGCATCTTGATAAGTGTCACTCCCTGTGTAATACGCGAATACACCAAAGCCATCAGCTGCATGAGTTCCAGTTTTCAGCTGGTCTGTGGTAATAAGTCCTTGGGTTCCTGCACGTGTTTGTTTACTTTCACCCATATACGTGCCAAAGTTGATGGCATTCTCCTGGGTGGCTTGCTCTGCGAGGTTCAGGCCCTCGAAGACTTCGTCACTCGTCGTGCAGCTGGCCATGGCCACGAGGGCGGCGGCAACTGCGATAAATTGCGATTTTTTCATTTTGTTTTTGTTTTTAATTAATGATAATTTTGTGAGTTGTTGGTTTTCTGTTTGGGGATTGGACATACGCGTAGTACGCCGCTGTGCATTGTGTTACTGTCTGGTTCGTCGTAATATCTTTTTAATGAATAATCTTTCTTTTTCTCTCTTTATTTGTTTGTCTATTAGGTTTGGTATTTCTCATTCTCTCATTTTCTCATTTTCAGAATGTTCCCAAATCCACCTCGCCACCGTAGTCCCAGGGATCGACGTAGGCATCGAAGCCTGCGCCGGTTTCCTTATCAGGGTCTGGCAGCACGTCGGGCAGAAGGGGTATTTCGCGGTTTATCTCCAGATAGAGGTGGCGCAGTACGTCGGGCGGTGTCAGCCGTGCCGGGTCGCGCTGTGGGTCGCGGTACTCGATGAGGTGACCGACGTTGAACTCGAAGTAGAGGGTGGTATCATTGCGCAGGGTGAAGTTCATGCGCAGGACATTGTCGGTGCTGTCGCGCCATTCCGGCAGTTCCTTGCCGTGGGGCTCGCCCCAGGTGGCAATGTCCAGGTCCACCCATCCGTGGGGCGAGACGTCGCTGTCGAAGTAGAAGCCCCACTTCTGGTAGAGCACACTGCAGTCGGTGGTATTGCGCCAGGTCTGGGCCATGGAGCAGCCATCGGCCATGCCGTCGAGGCTGGCTTCCAGTCCGTACATGTTCTGCAAGCCATTGACATGGACACGCACGTGTATCATGGTCTGCAAGGGGTGGACCACCTCGTCCAGACGATAGATGGCGGTCTGGCCGTGTGCATCGTTGCGCTGGTGGTAGCTGACGAACTTTAGCTGGCGGTCGAGCATATCCTCGGTGACCTCAAAGGAATCGACTGCGCAGCCCAGCACTTCGTCGGGTTCCCAAGTGTAGCGTGAGGCACGGTCCCAGAGGCGCACACGGTAGCGCGTGTTCTCGCGGGCCACGGTGCGGAAGAGGTCGAAGTCGGCGACATCCTCGAAGCCAAAGCTGGTGAAGATGTCAAGGTCGCCGTTGAAGACTATCATACGGTAGCGCCCGACGGAGAGGGAGAGGGGTACGGAATCGACGTCGTTGGTGGAGAAGCTGCGGCAGAGACGGCCCGTGTCATCATAGAGGTGGACGGTCATGGCATTGGGATGGTAGCCGAACTGGCTCATCCAATCGACATGCAGGACGATGCGGGCCTGATCCATGTAATAGACCTCCAGCGGACGGCGGTCGCAGCTGCCAAGCAACAGCCCTATCAGCCCCATAGGACCCATAAGTCCTATAAGTCCCATAAGACCTACAATCCCCATACCCTTCATGCGCCTTAGTACCATACGACACCTCCTTTCCGGTCGAGCCCGAACCACTTGCGGGGCAGGAGCCATACGAGTGAGACCTTGAGCTGGGTGGGACCACCGTATATCAGTCCATCGAAGTGCTTCCAGATGAGGTGGGTGTCCTGGAACTCGCCATGGTAGTGGCGCTGGGGACCGAAGAGAATGCCCACGGAGCCGGAAAACTCGATGTTGAGACAGGGACGCACGGGCCAACTATAGCCACCGGAGATGCCAGCGGAGAAGTATTCGCCCTGCTTGCCGTTGGAGTCCCACTCCAGGTCGTACTTGCCAGCTGCGGCATAGAGCCCGACAAAGCCCCCCGAGAGGACGGGACGGCAGGGATAGCAACGACCAAGCCAGCGGCGTACCTCCAACCCGACATTGAGTATCTGATAAGCGCGTGAGTTGTGATGCCAGACATACCAAGGACTGCCCCACTCGGCCATGACACTCCAGTTGGCATTGCGCCCAAAGGGAACTTCGGCCTCGACGTTGGGCCACAGGGCAGCGTCCAGCAGAAGATTGGTCTTGACAGCAAAGAGCGGGCGCAGGGGCGGGAACTGCTCTGCCGGCGTGATGGGCTGGGCCTCCACCTGGGGCAACTGGGCCTCGGTGCGCCCGGGAACAGTCTCGGGCACGCTGTCCGCCAGCGTATAATGTATGGTGTAGTCGGTGTGGCGAAGGTAGGGCAGGCTCTGAGCCCAGATGACCTGGTAGTCGTCGGGGTACTGCTGCTTGAGGATGTTCAGGCGACGGTCGGGGTCTGGTTCGGCTATGGTGTCGCCGATGACGCGCAGCATCTCGTCGCGATGGGGCAGAGAGGACTGCTCCACAAAACGCCGCAGGCCCGCCCAGTCCTCAGGTGTGGAGCGGAGGGAGATGATGGAGGGATCCAACTGGTGGAAGTCGGCCAAATAGCGGGCCAGTGCGCGGACACGATTGCGGGCCAGATAGACGTTGCGCCGCCAGGGGCCTTCGGGCGAAGCGTAGCCATGCAGGGCGATGGTGTCGATATGGCTGTTGGGCAACTGCTGTATGGAGTCGATGAGACGACTGATCTGGTCCAGTTCGCGCCAGTTGTCATGATAGTCTCGGCGAAGCTCTATGCGGTTCACTATAAAATCCACGTGCGACGTGCCTGTGGCCGTGGCCGTGCGCGTGTGGTAGACGGTGTAGGGGGGATAAGTGACCTCCTGCCGGCGGAGGATGCGATAGGAACGGGTGTCGGCGACATCGCCACAACAAGTCAAACGGACAGAGACAAGCTTCACTTCGGCTCCCTCCATCCAGGATTCATAGGCCACGTTGCGACTGTAGGCACACACACCCTCCCGCCCTATTTTACTGGAGCGGAGCGCAACGTCGGACGTTCCCTGGAATAGGAATATCCCACTGCGCACAGCGAACAACCATGGTATGCGTCCATACACGCCTACTGAAGGCAAGTCCAGACTGTCTGCACCATTGACCAAGCGCGGGTAGACCAATACGAGGTCTTTCTTCCCGATGGAACGCCGGTCGGGGAGATGCAGTTGCAGCCTCAGTTGCACTGAATCAGCATCATGAATCAGCCGCACTTCACTGGCCGTCAACGAATCTGCCACTGCAGCCCTCAGTCCGAGGGTGAGTAGCGTTAGTAATATGACACCTAATAGACGCTTCACATCTCATTCAAATCCTGCCTCCATTTCTGCAGGCCAGATTATCCCAGTTTGTATCAGCGATGCAAAATTACGACTATTTAGTCAATTATGCAAAGAATTTATCATTTTTAGGCCATAAAACACAAAAAAACAAGCGAGGTCTCGCCTTTGGTGAAGACACCACGGACGGGCCCGACGGAAGGATGGCATTCATGTCAATATTTTTCAACAGCACATGAAACGCCTGCAGGGACGACAGGCGGACAATCATAAAGAACAAGGAACCCGCTGAAGAATCAGCGGGTTCCTTGTTCCCTGGCGGAGAGAGAGGGATTCGAACCCCCGGTGCCTCTCAGCACGCCGGTTTTCAAGACCGGTGTAATCGACCACTCTACCATCTCTCCGATGCTCTCTTGCGAGAGGCTTACTTATAACTTTCCATACTCCTGCGGAAGGTCGTATCCCGCAAAAGCGGTGCAAAGATACAACAATTAATTGAAAATTAAAAATTAAAAATTAAAAATTATGAGTCTTGCGGGCAAAATACCTTTTTTAAGCCTTACTTTTATTCCCAATCCGTATCAGCAGGAGCCCGACGGCTATCCAGAAGAGTTCACGCAGGCGCGTGACTAAGCCCGTCAGTACACCGTAGGCCCCGCTGATGTGCAGGCACTCAGTGACCAAGGCCAAGCCGCCCTCCTTGGTGCCCATCTGCATGGGGATGAAGAAGAAGAGGTTGGCAAAGAGACTGGCGAAGGCCTGCATGAGCACACAGTCCCAATAGGAAACCTCGCGGGTGAGGGCAAAGAGGATGAACTGCAACTCCAAGCAGCCCAACATGCGGGCCACGAACTCCAGAGAGAGGCTGCAATAGAAGGTGGTGCGACGTTGGGCATGGAGGGCGGCTATCTGCTCATCGACCTCCCGAATGCCCTCGGCATGGCGATCAGCCTGCCGACGGACATACGCCCCGACAAGGGGCCAGCGACCCAGGAAACTCAACAGTCGCAGGACAAGCCCATGGCGATAGCTGACCAGAAAGACATAGACTCCGACCAGGCAGAACAGCAGTATCAGCCCCAGCACGGCAGCCAGGGGCCACGACAGAGCATGGCCATAGCGACACAGGAAGAGGCCGACGCTGAAGAGCCAAAAACAGAAGTGGGAGAAGATGTGCATCATGGCATAGAGGATGACACTGCTGGCCGCTTTGGCCCGCCCCACGAGGGGCGATAGTTCCATGATACGATAAGGTTCGCCCCCAAGCAGTCCCACAGGGGTGACACTGTTGAGGGCGTAACCGGAAATGGTATACTTAAAGATGCGCCAGAAGCCGACGGGACGAGTCTCACCATCGTTTACGATGAGTTGCCACGCACGCGCGTTTATTATATATATTGGTAGCCACAGCAGTATGGCGGCAGGTAGCCACACCCCGGACTGGCGCACGTGGTGGCAGAGTTCCTTCCACGACATATCGAACGTGAGCAGCATGACAGCCACTGCCACCACGCCTATCCAGAGGAATATATTCCGGAAACGGGACATACGGAGTGGTGGGTTATGCAATTACTGTTCCGTAGGGCGACGAGGCGGCCGGCGGTCGTCCTCGCGACGGTCATGGAAGAGTTTGGGCAACGGGCTCTGGCAGGCCTCGTCGTAGTGGATGCGGTTACGCCAGATGTCGATGGCCGTGAAGAGAGCCTGACGGAAGGAGTTCTCGTCGGCCACGCCCTTGCCCGCGATGTCGTAGGCCGTGCCATGGTCGGGACTGGTACGCACAATGGGCAGTCCGGCGGTGTAGTTCACGCCGTCGTCCATGGCCAGGGCCTTGAAAGCTGTCAGCCCCTGGTCGTGATACATGGCCAGGACGGCATCGTAGTGTTCATAGGTACGGGCTCCGAAGAAGCCGTCGGCTGCGTATGGGCCGAAAGCCGGGATGCCCTCTGCAATGGCCTGCTGGATGGCCGGAGAGATGATGTTCTGCTCCTCGGTGCCCAGTAGCCCGTCGTCCCCAGCATGGGGGTTGAGTGCCAGGACGGCAATGCGCGGAGCAGAGAGGGCAAAGTCGCGACAGAGCGACTGGTGGAGAATGCGAAGCTTGGAGAGGATGGTCTCCTGCGTGATGGCCTGCGGCACCTCGCTGATGGGCAGGTGGGTGGTGACCAAAGCCACACGGATGCGCTCGTTCATGAGCACCATCAGCGCTTCACTGCCCTCCCCCACTTGAGCCTGGATGTACTCCGTATGGCCCGGAAAACGGAAGCCGGGGCTCTGTATCGTATGCTTGTTGATGGGAGCTGTCACCAGCACGTCTATCTTGCCCTCACGGTAGTCCTTCAGTGCCCGTTCCAGCGACTTCAGGGCCTGCAGCCCGGCCTCAGGCGAGGGGATGCCCATGTCTATCTTCACTTCCTCATCGTCCACCACCACCATGTTCAGGTGGTCGGGCTGGGCCTCAGCGGCATCCTGCACCGATGAGAAGTTGGTCGTCAGGTTCATACCCTTGCGGTGGTAGGTGGCAATGCGCGGATTACCGTAGACGATGGGGGTGCAGAGTTCAAGGATAGTGGGTTCGGCGAAAGTCTTCAGTATCACTTCGTAGCCCACCCCGTTGGTATCACCCTGGGTGATACCTATACGTATGCGTTCTTGTGGTTCCATGAATTATGGGATTTATTAGGAGTTTTGGGATTCTTAGGGAGTTTAGGGTATTCGGGGACTATGAGGCGGCAGGGGTGGCAGGGGAGGCTTCCTCCTCCAGGTTGGTCTCCTCCTCGTCCTCTTGCTCCTCGTCCTTCAGTTCCTCGGGCAGGCGGAGCATATAGAGCGAACCCTCCATGCGTCGCATGAGGCCGCGCTTCATCTTCTCGGGGGCAAAGACGAAGCCCTCCACCACGATGACGCGATTATTCTCGGTATCCACCCGCGAATGGCTGACGAAGGGCCCGCCCATAGCATCGTTGCGCATGTACCACAGGCCACGAGCTTCCATGGCATACTTGTGGTGGACGACGATAGGGCGCACTTCGGTGAAGGCAGTGTCAGTCTGCACGTACATGTCGGGCTCGGAGCCTGGCAGATTGACACGCATCACCGAGTCGCGCTTGTGCAGGACGTATTGTTTATTGAAGGTCTCCGGCCCTTCGTATGGGTAGCTGTACATGACTATGCTGACCATCCCAGTGGCCGTATTGTTCGTGGTCCAGAGGAAATCCTTGCCCCGCTTGAAGTTTTTCAGTTCCTCGGGTGCATGCCACTCACAGCCGAAGATTTCCTTGACCAGATCGTAGGTCAGCTTGGAATATCTCCGTTCCAGGTCCTTGCACAGGCGGTTGATTTCCATCTTGGTAAAGAAGTCGATGATGTCCTGCCGATGCTCCGTAACATGCTGGGCAAAGGACTGCGGAGAATCGCTGTTGATGTACAGGACGACCTGCCCCTCGGCATACTCGTTGCGGACGAATTTCATGCGCGTGGTCGTGAACTGTGTGGGGTCGATGTGTACTTCGATGATATTGCGGAAGATGCTGAGCGTGCGGTTCATATCCTCTGGTGCGACCTGGGAGATATAGAACGAGCGCTCGGGCTGCGGAAGGCCGGGCACGTTGGTGTCCAGCACATCGAAGAGGGCACGCCCCTCGGGGGCCTCCCAAGCGACAGGATCCATCACCACCAGCACCTCATAGGGCCGTCCGCTGGCCTGGGGCATGGCGAGATGGCCGTCCTTACAACTCACGACCATCAGCACTGTCACTATGCAAAACAATAACTTTCTCATTTTCTCATTCTCTCATTTTTTCAATGTCGATAAAAGTCCGCAGGCAGCCATGATGTCCTCGCCCCGGCTGGCACGAATGGTGGCGGTGATGCCGTGGCGCGTCAGATAGTCGCGCAGCCACTCCATGGTGGTCTCGTCGGCCTTGTGATAGGGCGAATCGGGGATGTCGTGGAAACGGATGAGATTAACCCGACAGTGCAGCGGTGACAAGAGGCGGGCTAACTCACGGGCATGACGGGGGGTGTCGTTCAAACCGCCGAAAACGATGTATTCGAAGGATAGACGGCGCTGATGGGTCCAATCCTCACGGGCCAGCAGGGACAGGAATTCCGTCAACGAGAAGGCCCGTTCCGCTGGCATCATCTCGCGACGCTCCCCAGGGAAGGGATTGTGAAGGGATACGGCCAAGTGGCAAGGGCTTTCATGTAGGAAACGCTCCATGCCCTTGCGCAGCCCCACGGTGCTGACCGTAATGCGACGAGGACTCCAACCCCATCCATAATCGGCCATGAGCAACTGTGTAGCCCGAAGCACTGCATCCAGATTGTCGAAGGGTTCACCCTGCCCCATGAAGACGATGTTGGTCAAACGGTCACGCTCGGGCAGGCTGTAGACTTGGTTCAGAATATCAGTAGCAGAGAGCTGTCCATCGAAACCCTGACGCCCCGTCATGCAGAAGCGGCAGCCCATCTTACAGCCCACCTGAGAGGATACACACAGCGTGGCGCGGTCGCCGTCGGGGATATAGACCGTCTCGATGAAATGGCCGCCTTCAGTGCTATAGAGGTATTTTATGGTCCCATCCGCTGAATGCTGGGCATCCACGGGAGATGACCGCCCCACACGGAAATCTTGCTGCAGGCGCTGACGGGCGGCAAGGGAGATGTTGGTCATCTCGTCGATGGTCTCAACCCCACGGGCATAGAGCCAGCCTGCCATCTGTTTGGCCGCAAAGGGCGGCAGACCCACAAGGGCCGCCACCTGGCGCAGTTCGTTGATATCCTTTCCCAGCAGATTCTCCATCGGGCTGTTCTTTTTAGGGGAAGAGAGGGGCCGGGCTGAGGGAAGGCGATACGTCTGGGGCAGCAGGGTCGAGCAGGATGCGTTCAGCCTGCACGTTACGCCCGAGAAAAAGCGTAGCCTTCTCATCAAAGGTTCCAGGATGTTCGGTTGTGAAGTAGCGCGTGGTACCGCCCCGGGTGATGCGACATTCCATGTCAGGATGGCGGTGAAGATAGTCCTGCAAACTGTGGGCCACGTAGTCGCCCTGGGGCACCAGCCGTACATGGGACGGAGCATAGCGCTGCAGTTTTTCCAGCAGCAGGGGGTAGTGCGTACATCCGAGAATGACAGCATCAATGTCTGGGTCACAATGGAGCAACTGATCGATGTACTTCTGCACGAAATAGTCTGCTCCAGGCCCGTCACACTCTCCATTTTCTATTAAAGGCACCCACATGGGACAGGCCTGACCCGTAACGTGGATGTCGGGGTGAAGCTTGGCAATCTCTATCTCATACGTCCGGCTGCGTATGGTACCAGGCGTAGCAAATATGCCGATGTGGCGTGTCTGGGTAATGTTTCCAATGCACTCGGCCGTAGGGCGAATAATGCCCAAGACACGGCGCGAAGGGTCGATGTGGGGAAGGTCGGTCTGCTGTATGGTGCGCAGGGCCTTGGCCGAGGCGGTGTTGCAAGCCAGGATGACCAAGTGACATCCCATGCCGAACAGACGACGAACGGCCTGCAGCGTGAACTCGTAGACTACCTCGAAGGAGCGCGTACCATACGGCGCTCGGGCATTGTCGCCCAGGTAGAGATAATCATAGCCTGGCATCAACCGCTGTATCCGGCTCAGGATGGTGAGCCCACCATATCCCGAATCGAACACCCCAATAGGACCAGGCTGCGTCGGCAAGGTTCCGTCGTGCACCCTCCGTACTTCCTCTTCTTTCGTCATTTCCCCAGGGTTATGACTTACTTTTCTTCCGTCTCCGACATCGGTTCCGTGATGACGGGTTCTAGCTGAGGCTGCGGAGTCTCGATACCCAGACGATGGAGCACCAGCTGGGTGACATCATCCCCCAGCATGGGACTGATGAAAGGGCAGGCGTCGCCATCTATATTAATAATGTAGGCATAACCCGACTCAACCCCCACTGCACAGATGACCTCGTTCAACCGGGCACGCACGTCCACCAGCATGTCCTGTTCGGCTTTCCGCAGCAACTGACGAGCCTCCTGGCGGAACTTGATGCCCGCCTCCATGAGACTTTGCAACTCTGCCTGGCGCTTCACGAGAATGTTTTCGGGAAATTCCTTTTGCCCCTGCAGGAAGTCAGAGAACTTGCGCTGGAACTCTTCCTCCCCGCGCGTAGCCTCTTGGTCGTATTTCTCGCGGAGGGTCTGTAGGTTCTGCTTGGCCTGGGCATATTCCGGCATCTGATGCAGCACACTGTCGTAACTGATGTAGCCAAACTTCAGTTGGGCGGAAAGCGGCGAGAAGCAAGCGAAAAAAGGTGAGAGTACTGTAAAGAGAATCAACAATATGCGTTTCATAGCAACTCTTATCTCCTGTTTTAGTTTTACTTGATGCCAAGTTCTGTCCTTAGCTGAGCAGTGACATCGGTACTCAGCGTCTCATTAATGAAAGGCACGGCACCCGTGGAGACATCCATCACATAGACGTAGCCACCTGCCTCACCTATCTTTTTGATGGCAGCAATCACTTTGGACTGGATAAGCTCCATCTTCTCTGCCTGTTGCTTCTGCAGGTTCTCCTGACTAGCCTGGTAGAAATCCTGGATATCCTGTTCCATCTTTTGCAGGTTCTGGGCTCTGCTTTGCAGGATAGTCTGGTCGGTACTGGCATCGGACTGCAATTTCTGGAACTCCTCACCCTTCGTCTGGTACTCCGTCTGCAGTCGCTGCAGTTCTTCCTGATACTGCGATTGCAACTTCTGAATTTCGGCACTGGCAGTCTTGTACTCTTCCATGTTAGGCAAGACATTGGCCATATTGAAATGGGCAAACTTCTGGGCAAAGATGCTCATGGGAGCGAGCATCAACATCACTACTAAAATCTTTTTCATAATTCCTATTGTTTTATTTGTTTGTTTATTATTTCGTATTCACTGACTGACGCGACGCATCGCATCCCTATGACTTATTCCTTTCTCAATTATACCCCAGTTTGCTCAGCACCTCGTTGCTGATATCGTGCTTGGGCGAGGCAAAAATGATACCAGCATCACTGGCACGGTCCAGTACCAGAGCATAGCCTTTCTGCTCGGCAATGTCTTTCACGGCATTGTAGATTTCATCCTGAATGGGAGTCATCAAGCTTTCGCGCTTCTTGAACAGTTCGCCGTCGGGACCGAAATACTTCTTCTTGAGTTCTGCTGCTTCCTTCTCCTTGGCTACGATAGTCTCTTCCCGCTTGGTCTTCTGTTCCTCACTAAGGAAGACGGCTTCGTTCTGATAGTTCTTGTACAGAGTCTGTGCTTCAGTCTGCAGGGCATCCACCTCGGCTTGCCACTTCTTCGACACTTGGTTCAGTTGTTCACTGGCCCGCTCGTAGGCGGGAATGTTACGTAGAATGTATTCCATATCTACGAGGGCAAACTTCTGTGCCTGGGCTGATGTGACACCCAGTGCCACCATCAGCATAATCATAAATCGTTTCATAGTATTTTTCAATCTTTCAATTCTTCAATCTTTCAATTCTTCAGTCTTTCAATTCTCATCAGAACTCCTGTCCCAAAATGAAGTGGAACTGGCTGCCTCCCTTCTTCATGGCACCGGCAGAGGCATCGTAGACCTTGTCAAAGCCGTAGGCCCAGTCGATACCGAGCAAGCCCACCATGGGCAGGATGATGCGGACACCCAGACCCGCACTGCGTTTCATATCCAGGGGGTTGAATTTCTTCACATTGGTCCATGCATTACCACCTTCCAGGAAAGTCAGTGCATAGATGTTGGCCGAGTTGCCAAGCATCAGCGGATAGCGCAACTCCAGCGTGAAGCGGTCGTAGGCATAACCATAGCCCATGCTGGTGATGGAGCCGTTCTCGTATCCTCGTAGGCCTATGGTCTCGGTAGCATAATTGGAACTATAGCCCGAGGTGCCGTCGCCACCCACATAGAAGGTCTCGAAGGGACTCTTCTTATGCTTATTGTAATGACCCAGGATACCAAACTCCACACGGGTCATCAGCACCAGGCACTTACTGCCCTTGGTGAGAGCCGTGAAGGTGCGTGCCTTGAACTTCCATTTATGATACTCTATCCAGCGGTATTTGTCCTGCAGTTCGCGGTTATAGGTGGCAGAACTGGGATTGGTAGCCAGATTGGTATAGTCCGTGTTGTCGAACAGACTATAGGGGGGGGTGAAAGAGCCCGAAAGCAGGAATTCACTGCCCCGGCGGGGAAATATCTGGTTGTCCGTGGAGGTACGCGACAATGTGAGATTCAGGGCCAGAGAGTTACAATTGCCGTTGGAGACGAGAAAGTATTCCCAGCCCTTCAGCATATAGCGCGTGTAGGCCAGTTCGGCCATGAACTGGAAGTAATCGTCTGGCCAGGTGAGGCGCTTACCCCATCCCATGGACACGCCCAGCATCTTGATGAACTTATCCGGATCATAGTAGTTCTCGTAGTAGTTATTGTAGTACCCATTGTTGTACCCAGCACCATAGAGGTAGCTGCTGGTGTAGTTCCGGAAGAAGGCCGAGTTATAATAGTTGTCGCTGATATCGGTCTGCTTCATAAAGAAAGCACTGACGGAGAACGAATTGGGGCGTTTTCCTCCAAACCAGGGATTCAGATACGAGACGCTGTACTGTTGATAATAACGACCGTTAGTCTGACCACTGATACTGAAGGTCTCGCCATTGCCCATGGGCATGACGCCACGGCGAACGGCATTCTTATTAAACAGGTTGGCTATGCAGAAATTGGAGAAGCGCAGACCTATCTTACCGATGACACCCGTCTGGCCATAGCCAAGCGAGAATTCTATCTGGTCGTTCGACTTGGGGGTGAGGCCCCAGGCCATGTCCACGGTGCCGTTCTCATAGTTGGGCTCCACTTTGGGATCGATGCTCTCGGGGTCGAAGAATCCCATGGAGGCTATCTCGCGATAGGAACGCTCCATGGCCTCTTTAGAGAAGAGGTCGCCGGGCTTGTTGCGCAACTCGCGGCGTACCACATTCTCGTACACGCGGTCATTACCTATGATACGTACGTGGCTGATGTGGGCCTGCGTACCCTCGAAAATGCGCATCTCCAGATCCACCGAATCGCCCACGATGTTTGTCTCCACGGGGTCGAGCTGATAGAAGACATAACCATTATTATAGTAGAGGTTACCGATGGCATCCTCGTCGCCCGACAGACGGTCGTTGAGCAGTTTCTGGTCGTAGACATCGCCCTTCTTCATGCGCAACAGGTGGCTCAGGGCATCGGTGCTGTAAAGCGTGTTGCCCACCCACTCGATATTGCGGATGTAATACTTCTGCCCTTCCTCCACATTCAGGTAGATGTCCACGCTGCGTTCATCGAAGGGCACCACACTGTCCGAGAGCAGGATGGCATCGCGATAGCCCAGCTGAGCATACTTTTGTATCAGATTGTCTTTGGCCTCCTTGTACTTTTTATCCACGAACTTCTTCGAGCGGAACCAGCTGCCCATGTTCTTGCGTTCGTGGATGGTCTTCAGCACACCCTTGCTAAAGAGGGTACCCTTGATTTTCTTCTCCGGCAGATTTTCGTTGCCGGTAATGTAGATGTGGTTCACCTTCACCTTATCTTTCTTGACAATGTTCACGTCCACGACAACGTGGTCGGGCTTCGTGGCATCGTCCTTGGGTATGATGGTGATTTCGGCATTCTTATAGCCCTTGTCATCGAAGTACTTTTTAGCCAGTATTTTGGCACGGTCGATGGTGTTAGGTGTCATCTGGTTCTCCTTCACCAGTCCCAATTTCTGTTCCAGGTCCTCGCGTTCGCTCTTCTTCACGCCCGCATAGTTAATTTGCGAAATGCGCGGACGCGGTGTCAGCCGGATGTGGAGGTAGGCCGAATCGCGCACGATACTGTCTACATCGATGGCCACACTGCTGAAGAGCCCATTGCGCCAGAAGCGGCGGATGGCTTTGGTCACCTGGTCTCCGGGGATGGTCACCTTCTCGCCCACCTGCAAGCCCGAGAGGCCGATGAGCAAGAAGTCGTCGTAGTTCGGTGCCCCCGTCACGGTGATGCCTCCCAAGATGTAGTCCCGGGGTGTGCGACCATAGTCCACCACAGGATTCGTGTCCCGGATTTGCCCTTGTAGCATCGTGGGCAGCCCCAGGGAGAGGAGTAACAATAATGTCAGATACTTATGTTTCATTCTTTTTCGTTTCGCTCGTCTTCGTTACGGACGTATGCGGGGGTAAGCCCCTACATCCCTTTCTTTTCGTCTTCCACTTGGTCGCCGGTCTTGCCGAATCGGCGTTGGCGTCCTTGATAGTCGATAATAGCCTGTTGCAGGTTTTCCTCGTTGAAATCGGGCCAATAGGTATCACTGAAATAAAATTCGGAATAGGCCGACTGCCACAGCAGGTAGTTGCTGATGCGCAGTTCCCCACCGGTGCGGATGAGCAGGTCGGGGTCGGGCATGAAGTTAGTGAGCAGGCGGCTGGAGATGAGTTCCTCGGTAATCTCCACAGGCTGCAAGGTGCCCTGTTTCACTTCTTCGGCCATCTGGCGCATGGTCTGCGTCAGTTCCCAGCGAGAGGAATAGCTGAGCATGACGTTCATCGTCATCTTCGTATTGCCTGCCGTGCGCTCCATGCACTCCCCAAGGCGCTGCTGCACACGAGGGGGTAACAGTTCCAACCCACCCAGGGCGCGAAAGCGCACGTTATTCTTCATGAATATCTCTTCCTCCAGGTGGTCCAGGATGAGCCCCATCAGAGCCTCTATCTCTGGCGCGGGCCGGTTCCAGTTCTCCGTACTGAAGGTATAGAGTGTCAGGTATTTGATGCCCAGACGCGTGGCTTCGGTGGTAATGCGTTTCACCGTCTCCACGCCCTCGGCATGACCTGCCGTCCGGGGTAGTCCGCGCTGTTTGGCCCAGCGCCCGTTTCCGTCCATGATGATGGCTACGTGTGCGGGGACGCGCTGCATGTCTATTTTATCCGTCAGACTCATATCTTTTCCGTATTTCCTTTTTGTCGTTTCTGTTTTCTGTCTTTCAGTCGTTATTGTGGCAGGTCTTGCACTTGGGCATCATCTCGTAGGTGACGAAGAACATCAGGTAGGAGTATGCGTCCTTGTTCTTGAAGCCCGTGCTCTTGATGGCATAGGGGTGGCCAAGTTGCTTCCATTGTCCACTGGTGTCCAGTGCATCTGTGGTGGTGAAGCGGAACGTCCATTCGGCCCCAAGGTTCACCCTGCGCTTCAGTTTGTATTTCACACCCAGCCCGATGGGGCAGTTCAGTCCGGCCTTCGTGCCACCTCCACCCCCCATGGCCAGCGTCAGCCCCAGGCCAGCCACGGCGTATGGGGTGATGCGGCTGTTGCCCTTATAGGCCTCGCCCATGCTGAAGCCCCAGAAGTTCATTTCGAACTGAGCACCCAGGTCGAGGACGTTGCGCCGGAACTTGACACTGACGGGCACTCCACCGGTCGGAGAGGGTGTGGCAGCATCCGTGGGGACGAAGTAGCCCTTGGAGTTACCGTGCAGATGCCCCATAGTGAGATTGCCCTTGAGGGCCATGCGCGGATTGAACATCCGCCGGACAATAAAGCCCCCCATGGCACTGCTGTGGCGGAAGGGGCGCTTGTTGGCATCGCCCAGATAGAAGTCCAGCCCCAGTGCCCCGCCCATCTCCATCTGGTAGACATCGGCATCGTCCTGAGCCTCCAGGGTCAGGGTTGCCAACAAACATGCCAGTATGAGGGTCAGCCTTTTCAATCTTTCAATTCTTCAATCTTTCAATTCTTCAATCTTTCAATTCTTCGACTCTTCAGTTCTTCAAAAACCCCAGTCGGTTGATGCGTCCGCGCCATACCTCCGTGTCCACCACCACCCAAAGGTAGTTATCGGCATCCACGGCAGCAGTCAGATAGTCTGCCGTCTGGGCAGCAGCCCGCAAGTCGGGATCCACCTTCATATCGTCTTCCTCGTATTTCTTCCACGTGATGCCATGGTCTGCACTGTGCAGTATGTCGGCCATGGCCACGAAGTCGCCGTTGCGACTGCGACCGCCCAGGGCCTGTAGCCCGCCGTCGTAGGGCAGGATGCAGAGATTCTCAAGCATGGGGCAGCGGAACTTGTCCGCCCCGTTCGGCACATAGTATTGCCACGGGGCAGCCGTCTCGCCCTCGCCCTCCCAGGCCTTGGCCCAGAGGGTGGCATAGTCGTCAGTCGGCTGTCGCCGTCCCACCAGCAGCACACGGGGTGTGCCGTTTCGCAAGGTGTAACTGACACTCTGCAACTGATCCACAGGCAGGCAATCGGGCTCGCTGTCCAGGGTTTCTTCGGTCCAGTCGCCTCCGGCACTGCTCCACATCTTTCCGTCGGCCAGGGCATAGAGGCGGCTGTTGCTGGCAGCCACCAGACGCAGCCCGGTGCGGGTGGTATAGGGGGCCGTGGCCCATGTACGGGCATCGGTACTGGAGAGCACCCGCCCGTCTGTCGTACTGAGGAATAGCGTGTCGCCCTGCACTTGCAGGGTGGTGGGGTCAGCCTGTGTGGCTCCGGTGGCGATGTCCGTCGTCCAGTCACCCACGGTGTCCAAGGGGCGGCTGACACAGCACAGGGCTCCGGTGGCATCCAAGGCCAGTATGTTCAGTTGTCCGCCCCAAACCACAGCCTTGCGTGCACCCATTCCCGTCAAGGGGGATGCCGTGGGCACGCGGTTCCACACCGTACTGTCGCCGTCCTGCTGATGCACGTTCAGCTGCACCGTGTATGTACGGCTGGAATTGCCCGAAGCCGCATAGACGCGGAAGTGCAAAGGGGAGGTCAGGTCCAGGGAATCCGCACTGCTGTAGGTTGTCCACGTCGTATCCTCCAGCTGTGAGATGTCAGCTCGGCGCCAGGCTAGTACGCCGTCGAAGACGACGGTTGTCAGCACGCGGTCCACGCGAGTACGCACGGGCAGCGAGTCCGTGTTCTGAATCAGTCCTGTACGTTGGTCGATGGTCATGGGGTAAGCTCCGCCGGAGAATACGGAAGTGTAGATACTGTCGTTACCGGCCAGTGTCAGCCCATAGATGGTTCGCTGCAGCGAGCCCAGGGTGAAGGACGAAATGTAGCAGTTCTCGCTCGGGAGAGCGACAGCCTCGTCATCCGAACAGGAGGAAATGAAGAGTGGCAGGCACAGGGCAAGCAGCCACCAGTGGGTGTATCTTTTCATACGTATGTACGCGTGTTTCATTTTTGGCCTACAAAATTACGTCATTTTTTTGGCTCTGCGAAACTTCACGCCCGAATTTAAGAATTTTTATAGATATGAGTGATGGAATGGCCGTCAATTAACAGTTTTTTCACACACTTTCCCCCGATTTCTGGTGCACGGACGCCCTCCCCCAGTATCAGGGGGGCTGTCTCCACCCGGGCTTCGTCCCACACCCCCGCGTCGATGAAGCCCTGCAGCGTATGCGCTCCGCCCTCCACCAGCAGGGTTTGTACCCCCCGCTCGTACAGTTCGGCCATCAGCGCCCGTATCAGACCGTCGCTCGGCTGAGTCGCAGTTTCGCTGCGACCGTCCGCCCCGTCTATGGTCCACTTTCCACCCCCGAGCACCACACGCATGGGGTTTCTGCCGTTCCAGAGCCTTACCGTCAGGCTGGGACGGTCCAGCTCCCACGTCCTGCGCCCCACCAATATGGCCTCGTTCCGGGCCCGCAACTTGTGCACAAGGGCCTGGGTAAGTGGAGTGGAAAAGTGTACCGGTGGTACGTCGGCACATTCGCGCAGACGGTCGATGTATCCGTCCTCGCTCTGCGCCCATTTCAGTGTGATGTAGGGTCTGTGCTGGGTATGGAAGGTGATGAAGCGGCGGTTCAGCCACAGGCACTCTTGTTCCAGCACACCCACACGCACCTCCACCCCTGCCTCACGGAGCATGGCGATGCCCCTCCCGTCCACACGGGCAAACGGGTCGCGACAGCCCACCACCACACGGGGGATGCCCCGGTCGATGATGAGCTGGGCGCAGGGGGGAGTCTTGCCGTAATGGGCACAGGGTTCCAAGCTCACGTAGAGGGTGCTCTGCCGGAGCAGTGGCTGGTCGCCCTCGCTCACCGAGGCGATGGCATTCACCTCGGCATGAGGACCGCCACACTGCCGGTGATAGCCCTCGCCGATGATGCGCCCATCGCAGACCACCACTGCTCCCACCATGGGGTTCGGAGCCGCCCCCGGTCGGCCACAGCGTGCCAGTTGCAGGCAACGCCGCATATACATCTCGTCTATTTCACGCTGTTCCATCAAATAACTTTGAACTTTGAACTTTGAACTTTTTTATACCTTTGCAGTATGAAAACCTACCACCAGATAGTCCGCGACCTCTGCCAGGTGTATCCCGAAGGCGAAGCCCGTGCCATGGCCCGATGGCTGTGCGAGGAGTGCCTGGGTCTGTCGCAGACCGACCTTTTGCTCGACAAAGATAATCATTTATCGGCAGATGACCTCGTGATTATCAAAGAAATTACCTCCCGACTACTCCAGCACGAACCCATTCAGTACATCCTGGGCACGGTAGATTTCTGTGGTCACCGCTTCATGGCGGCTCCCGGTGCCCTCATCCCTCGCCCCGAGACAGCAGAACTGGTCTCCCGCGTGCTGGCCAGCCTTGCTCCGCCTGCCAGCCAGGATACGGCTCCCCTCCGCATTCTGGACATCGGCACGGGCACGGGCTGCATTGCCCTGTCCCTCGCCCTGGCTTTGCCGGGAGCTCAGGTGACGGCCTGGGACGTGAGTGAGGCGGCCCTGGCCATAGCCCGTGAAAACGACCGCCGCCACCCTGAGGCACAGGTGGTCTTCGAACTGGAGGACATCCTGCACCCCCGCCCCACCGAACGCCAGTGGGACATCATCGTCTCCAATCCGCCTTATGTGCGCCAGAGCGAAGCCCGTGCCATGGAAAAACGCGTACTGAACTACGAGCCTCATCTGGCCCTGTTCGTGCCGGATGCCGACCCGTTGCTCTTCTACCGTGCCATTGCCCAGTTCGCCCGTCAGCACCTCTGCGACGGAGGACAACTCTGGCTGGAAATCAACGAAGCCTTGGGAGCAGAAACGGCCCATTTAATCGAGGAAAACGGCCTTGCTGGCGCTGAAGTCCTCAAGGACATACATGGTCGCGACCGTATGCTCCACGCTATAAATCTTAAAAAACACCGATGAAATGGAGGAAAAAGAAGCTTTAGAACGTGCTGCGGCTTTGTGCAGCCGACGGGAATGTTGCGTAAGCGAAATAGAGGAGAAACTGCGACGCTGGGATGTGCCAACCGAGATGCAGGAGCGCATCATCAGCCGTCTGATAGCAGAGCATTTCATCGACGAAACGCGCTTCTGCCGGGCATACGCCTTGGACAAGATGCGCTACAACCACTGGGGGCGCGTGAAGATAGACCAGATGCTGCGCGTGATGGGCCTCAGCGAACACGACCGGCACACGGCCCTGAGCCAACTGCCCGAGGACGAATACCTCGACACGCTGGAGAAGGTGGCCCGAAGCAAGGCACCAGCCATCACGGGGAAGTCCGACTACGAACGCCGGGGAAAACTCATGCGCTTCCTCTTTGGCAGAGGATTCGAGCCGGAATTGATTAATTCCCACCTTAATCTCGACGAACTTTGACGACGAAGTTGTCCTAAACGGGTTTAACCGGACACGAGCGTTTAATTAAACGGACGCGTCGGGTTAATTAAACGCTCGTGTCCGGTTAAACTATCCTTGCTATACTTGGGGAAAGTGACAGGTCGGCCGGCTCGGATTTTCTTCAATAAATTTGGGAAATCGCTCACTTAATCGTACCTTTGCAGTCGGATAACCCTAACCTATTATTATATATGAAGACGTTAGAGAAAATCTTTGCAGCCAAGTTGCTGAACATCAAAGCCATCAAGTTACAACCCAACAATCCCTTCACATGGGCCTCTGGCTGGAAGAGCCCCTTCTACTGCGACAACCGCAAGACGCTGTCTTACCCCGAACTACGCTCGTTCGTGAAGCTGGAGACGGCCCGCATCGTCCTGGAACGCTTCCCCGAGGTGGATGCCATCGCCGGCGTGGCTACGGGCGCCATCCCGCAGGGGGCCCTGGTGGCCGACGCACTGGGCAAGCCCTTCGTGTATGTACGCTCGAAACCTAAGGACCACGGACTGGAGAACCTCATCGAGGGCGAACTGCGCCCGGGCATGAAGGTTGTGGTCATCGAAGACCTCATCTCCACGGGCGGCAGCAGTCTGAAGGCCGTGGAGGCCATCCGCAACAACGGTTGCGACGTCATCGGCATGGTGGCTGCCTACACCTACGGTTTTGCAGAGGCTGAACGGGCCTTCCGCGAGGCAAAGGTGACGCTCGTCACCCTCACCAACTACGAAGCCGTGGTGGCCGAGGCTCTGCGTATCGGCTACATCGCCGAGACTGACATCGCCCTGCTGAACGAATGGCGCAAGGATCCCGCCAACTGGAAGAAGTGATATGAGCAAATACGAAAGCACCATAAAGAAAATATACGCTCCCGTGGGGAACGTATATGCAAAACTCAGTGACCTGACAAACCTGAGCGTGATACAGGAACGCCTGACCGACCCTGCCTTCGAGCAGACGGTGCGACAGCAGGCTGGCGACAAAGTGAACGACGAACAGCTGGCAAAGATGCGCGAGATGGTGGCCAAACTACAGTTCGACCGCGACTCCGTGACCATCGACGCCGGCCCCTTGGGCTGCGTCTCGCTGCGCATCGTCGAGCGCGAAGACCCCAAACTGGTGAAGCTCCAGACAGAGAACTCGCCCGTACTGGCCAACCTCTGGATTCAGCTACTGCCCAACGGCGACACACAGACGGCCATGAAAGTGACCCTCGGTGTCGACCTCAAATTCTTCCTGAAACAGATGCTCAAAGGCAAACTGCAGGACGGCGTGGAGCACCTGGCCAGTTTTCTGGCTATGTTACCCTATTAGGCCTACATGGCCCATACCCCGACCTCTAACCTCCAACAAATATGCAAAAACTCTGGGACAAAGGCTACGACATCAACGAAGAGATAGCCTGCTTCACCATCGGCAGGGACCGCGAACTTGACCTCTATCTGGCCCAACACGACGTGCTGGGCTCCATGGCACACATTACCATGCTGGAGAGCATCGGACTGCTGCAGCCCAACGAGCTGGACACCCTGCTCGCCGAACTGCGCCACATCTATCACGATGCGGAGCAGGGGCGGTTCCAGATAGAAGAGGGCGTGGAGGACGTGCATTCGCAGGTGGAGCTTCTGCTCACACGCCGGCTGGGCGACATCGGCAAAAAGATACACTCGGGGCGCAGCCGAAACGACCAGGTGCTGCTGGACCTGAAACTGTGGACACGCCACCAGCTCCACCTCATTGCCACCGACGTCCGGGCACTCTTTGACGAACTACAACGGCAAAGCGAACACTACCGCGACGTACTCATGCCGGGCTATACCCACCTACAGGTGGCCATGCCATCGAGTTTCGGCCTATGGTTCGGTGCATACGCCGAAAGCCTCGTGGACGACATGACCCTACTCCAGGCAGCCTACCGCATCACCAACCGCAACCCGCTGGGCTCGGCAGCAGGCTACGGCAGCAGTTTCCCCCTAAACCGGCAAATGACCACCGACCTGCTGGGCTTCGACTCCATGGACTACAACGTCGTCTATGCCCAGATGGGACGTGGAAAGATGGAACGCAACGTCTCCTTCGCACTGGCAGGGCTTGCCGGCACGCTCTCGAAGCTGGCCTTCGATGCCTGCCTCTTCAACAGCCAGAACTTTGCCTTCGTGCGCCTGCCCAAGGAGTGCACCACGGGCAGCAGCATCATGCCGCACAAGAAGAATCCCGACGTCTTCGAACTGACACGTGCCAAGTGTAACAAACTGCAGGCACTGCCTGGGCAAATCACCCTCATCATGAACAACCTGCCCAGCGGATACTTCCGCGACCTGCAAATCATCAAGGAGGTGTTTCTGCCGGCTTTCCAGGAACTGCACGACTGCCTGCAAATGGCCAGCTACATCATCAGCCGCATGGAAGTGAACGAGCACATCCTGGACGACCCGCGCTACGACCTTATGTTCAGCGTCGAAGAGGTGAACAGACTTGTCATCGAGGGCGTGCCCTTCCGCGATGCCTACCGCCAGGTGGGCATGGCCATCGAGGCCGGAAGCTTCAAGCCCGACAAGACGGTGCACCACACCCATGAAGGCAGCATTGGCAATCTCTGCACAGCCCAGATAACCGACCTCATGCAGCAGGCTTGGGACAGTTTCGACTTCGACCGGGTGCTATCTGCCGAACAGCAGTTGTTACAGCCATAATTAACCCATCATATATATGCCACCCACTCCCCCTTTCCTCCGCCAGTTGCTCCGCAATTGCGCTGCAAGGGTGGCTCTCCGGCCTCTCTCCGGCCCCTCCGTCTGTCGGGTGCTCCGCAGTTGCGCAGCGGAAGCAGTTCTCCTGTTCCTGCTCTCTGCCTGCCAGGACGGGCTAGTCAGTAACAAATATTGCCGCCGACCCGCACGCTTCACCTTCAACCCCGTGAACAGCATCTCTCAGCTCTACACCTCCTGCGAGTCACAAGGCGAGTGGTGCACCGTATGGCTACAGAACAGCAAATTCTACTTCAAGAAGGCCAATGGCTCGCAAGGAGAAGCCAACCGGGCTGCCGTAGACGGCTACACCGGCTTCTACATGGGGCTCTCGGGATTCATCGTCGGACTGCCCGACATCCCCGAACTGGGCGAAACCACATGCGTCGTCACCTGCTACGACTTGGCCTGCCGCAACTGCTACGAGGCCTATGCCACCACACGTCGCATGACGCTGCAAGAGGGAGGACTGGCCCACTGCGACCGTTGCCAGCGCACCTACAACCTGAACAACACCGGACAAGTCTGTCAGGGAGAGCCTGGCGAACCGCTCTTCCGATACCGCGTCTACTACGGCAACAATACCCTTTCCATCAGTAATCCATAAATAATCGAAGAGAAACGGCACTTTTCACCACCTATTTTGACCTATAGAGCCAAAGAAACGTAAAATAATTGTCAATTATCAATTGTCAATTGTCAATTATTTATTACCTTTGCACCCACAAGGCTGCCCAGATGGTGGAATTGGTAGACACGAGGGACTTAAAATCCCTTGGCCTAACAGCCGTACGGGTTCGAGTCCCGTTCCGGGCACCAGCAAAGAGGCCTATAAGGCACAAAGAAATCCCCGCCGTTCGCATGAACAGCGGGGATTTCCCTATTCTATACCCTCCCAAGAGTTACTCCCATGTATGGGAAACCCCTCCCCCCGGTAAAGGGGAGGGGTTAGGGAGAGGTTTTCTTACTTCACCAGCACCTTCTTACCATTGATGATGTACAGACCCTTGACGGCCTTCTGTACACGCTGGCCAGCCAGATTGTAGATGGCAACGGCTACGGGAGCCTCAGCCTCTACGCCCTGAATGTCGGTGGTCGGGTCGGTGGTCGGAGCCTTCGTACCCAGATACTTCAGTGTCCAGTTGTCGAAGATAGTCCAGTCGTAGTACTCGAACTTCTCGATGCCAGCCTCTTCGTCAGCAGCCACATTAGCATTGTGAGTCTTGCGCAGACCGATGACAACGCTCTCCTGACCTTCCTTCACTTGGAAGAGAAGCAGGTTCTGGTAGAGGGGCTGATCAACGTCGGGACTATTCAGAATGGCATCGGCACAGGCTGCGGTATTGGGAACATAGAGCTCCGTCCCATCCACAGTAATCTTGGCAGTGCCCTCAAGGCCCCATTCTACAAACTCACTCAGTTCCGTGGAAACGGGCAGCATGTAGGTGTCAACCTCGTCGGCATACAGATGGGCATACTTGTGCTCTTCGAAGCCTTCTACCTTGTTCAGGCAGCTGTCGATGCGGGCAGAATTGCCATCGCGATAGAAGCCCTGCACACCCAGTACGTAGTAACCGGGAGCCAGGCCCAGAATGGTCTGATTGATGTCGAAGTCGGTCTCATAGAACTCACAAACTTCCTTATTGCCATTGCCATAGCCAATGGTGCCCTTGCTGATAGTCCAGCCCTCTGCACCTACGGCAGCCTCAGCAGCATAGCCATTGCCATCGGGGTTGTAGATGACAGCAGTGATGTCGGCGGGCTCTTCCTCAGAAGCCGTGGCCAAGAAGTCGTACTGAACGTACTTGGTGTAAGCTGTAGGCAACTTCACATCCATGTAGTTCTGGACATCGGCATTAGTCTTGAAGGTGGCATCGCCATAGTAGCGACTCTCAATCTCTGCAAGAAGAGCAGTGAAGTCCTCATCGGAACTTGCAACCACAGCCTGACGATAGTCACGATAGATGACAAGCTGGTTGAAGAGTTTAGCAGTCAGATCCATGCTCTCGTTGGCAAATGTCATAGCATCCTGAATCAGTGTCATTACGGCCACACATTCGTCCTTGGTAGCATTGGGGTTCTCTACAACCTCATGACCCTTGTCACAAGCAGCGGTCAGACCGTCATAAGCCTCCTCTGTCAGCACGCGGCCAGTCTCGGGATTATCACTGTTCTGCAGTTTCTCAGCCTCGGCAATCAGGTCCAGGATGGCCTGTGTGTAGGCATTGGCACCGCTACCCTGATATACGATGCGGAAGTCGTCGAAGAGTACCCAGTTGTTGGTAGCCTCGTCGCGCATACCGACTACGATGTCACTGACGGAGTTCACGAGGATGTTGAACTTGTTTTCATAACCTCCATAGTAGAAGTGAGCGTTGGCACCGCAACGGCCATTGGGAATCCAGAGGCCATCGGCGTTCTGCTTATCGTTCTCAGTACCTACGGCATTCGCACCAGCCATGTCAGTACGGAAGAGTTCTTCCTCGGTGGCATCGGCATTGATGTTCTTGGTCTTCACAGTCTGCGTCTCACCAGCCACGATGGCATAGAGTTCGCTGCTGGTAGTGCGGATGCTCTGGTCATCCTCGTTACGCTCAAAGGCTTTCACACTCAGGGTGTAGAGACCCTCAGGCATATTGTAGATGGTCTGGCTGAAGTCGAAAGCACCCTTCCACACCTCGGCCACGCCACTGGTGATTTCGGTGCCGTCGTCCAAGGTGATGGGACGACCGCCAAACTGGATGGAACCCTTGTTGATGGTCCAGCCGGAGAAATCGTTCTCGAAGCCAGGGTTGTTGAGCAGGAAGGTCAGGTCGTCACCGGCTTCCACCAGTTCGCCAATACCTTCTGCATAGCCCTTGCCCAGTACGTCCTCAGAGATGACCTTCTCAATGTCCTCGCTGCTGTAAGAACCTGCTTCGTATGCATCCTCCAGTTCCTGAATCTTGTCGCCCAATTCACCGTCAGACACCTCGGCCCACTTGCCTTCCAAGTTCATCAGTTTGTCCATCCAGGTGTCGATGTAACTTCTCAGACGAGCGTAGTCGCTAGCCGAAGCGTTCAGAGCCTCCAGAGCTGCAACAAGGTTGTTGTAGGCCTCCTCGTAGTTACCGTCAGCCTTGGCCAGTTCGGCGCGGGCAGCCTCCAGGGCAACAGTGGCAGCCTCCTTGAGGGAAGCCTGTGCGTGTATCTCGTCCACGTCGCCATATTGCTCGTCGAAGTCGTTCAGGGCATCCTCCAGTGCAGTCTGCCAAGGATCGGCGGGACCATAGTACCAGAGGGTGAAGTTGTCAGCAGCAATCCAGTTGGCCGTGGCATTGCGGGTGCGCAGACCCACCGTCAGGTCACCACCCGTGCTGGCAAATACCAGTTCAAAGTGCTCGGGAGCACCGTTGCCTGTGGCAATGCTGGTGTACTTGTCGATGTCACCGCCTGTGGCGAAGAGTTGAACACCTGTGGCAGGATCGCTTTGGCCATCCTGCTGATTGGAGATGGCATCGCAGGTGAAGCTATACTTACCGGCAGGCAGGTAGCGTACGGTCTGACTCAGTTCGCCATCACCGACACTACGGTAGGTCACGTTCTTGTTGAATGCAGAGTTGGCCCAAGCCTCGATGAACTGGTTCAACTCAACATCGCCATTGGTATAGGTTGAATTAGCCTGATAGCCCACGTTGGTGGCATTCTGACCACTGACGAAAGTGCAAACCCAGCCGCTGATGTTACCTGCGTCGAAGGCAGGATTGACGAGCAGGCTCGTACCATCCACGGGATTGTCGGCAGAAGCACCTTCGAAGACGAGAGCCACACGGGCCGCCATGTATTCGCGGAACAGTTCCTCATAGGCCTTCTTCAGGGCTTCGATGTCCGAACCAGCGTATACAGCAGCATACGAGGAGTAGTCTACATCCAGTCCCTCTTCTTCAATCTTCACGGTCAGGTCGTAGAGAGCCTTCTTGGCATCGTAGACGGCGAAGACGGCCTCGACCTGTGCAGCAACGGCAGCCTTGTCCGTACCTACGACGGGGACGAACTGCCACTCGATGTTGTCATCCGCCTCAGTAGCGTCGAACACTACGGGAGCACCGTCGCCAGTACCCTGTGCATACTGGTTCTCTGCATCAGCATAGTTCATGCCAAAGGCTGAATGCCAGTAATAGTGACCATTCTCGGCCTTGGTGAAGTTCCAGTACCAGGTAGCCTGATTGTTGTGGTCAATAAAGCCGCTGGTCTCGCTGTCGCGGAACAGGTAGGTGTTCTCCACCTTGTAGTTCGTGCGGCCATTGCCACCAGAGAAGTAGAATGCGCCGTTCAGTTTCAGTTTCACGGCATCGGGATAGGTCTCGGCATCATCGCCAGTCATGGGCTCCACCACGATTTCCATGTAGGGTTCGAAACCGGAACCCAGAGAAATCTGCGTTGCCCAGCTGTTACCAGCAGACAGGAAGCGACCGGTGCCTACATTGTAGAGGAAGTAGGCAGTGGCGCCATCAGCCTCATAGTCCACGTTCTCGAAGGGAGAAGCGGGGGCTTCCGGAGCTGTCCAAGTCTGTGCATTCATGCCTGCCACTGCAAGTAGCATCATGAAAAGAGAAAGTAACTTTTTTCTCATTGTTTTGGATTTTTAGTTAGTAATTAAGGTTATTTAATGTAATTGTTGGGGACAAATTTACAAAAAAAGGCCGTGACGCACAAACGCCACGGCCTTTTTTTATGGATTTATCTTGATTATCACTTAATCACGACCTTGAACTACGTTCGAGCTCGTTCCCGTTCGGAAGTTCTCGAACAAGTTCGGGTCTTCGCTCACTTAATCACGACCTTTTTACCATTTACGATGTAGAGACCACGGACGGCCTTCTGCACGCGCTGACCTGCCAGATTGTAAATGACAGCAGCGGCGGGAGCCTCAGCCTCTACGCCCTGGATGGCAGTGGTGGGATCCTCGGTGGGCTGTGCGGTGCCCAGATAGCTGAGTGTCCAGTAGCCCCACATGGTCCAGTCGTTGGCCACAGCCTCAGTCTTCTTCAGACCGATTTCCACGCTCTCCTGTCCCTCCTTCACCTGGAACTGCAGGATATTTTTGTAGAAGTCGTTCTGGAAGGCAGCGTTACCGTCGTCCATGCTGTTGGGGATGTAGACGGTCTCTTCGTTCACGGTAATGGTCTGTCCCTGCATGAGGGCCTCGCTGTAGTCCAAAAGGTCAGCAGAGATGATGAGCAGCGGAGTCTCGGCATCACCGGCAAAGATGGTGGCCAGCTTGTCCTCAACGATGAGGTTACCCTCTTCGTCGGTCTCGCCGTTCATGGCCTGCTCTACGTGAGCGTAACCACCATTGCGATAGTAACCGCTGACACCCAGACGATAGTAACCAGGAGCCAGGCCGTAGATGGTCTGACGGAGGTCGTAGGTCTGGTTGAAAAATTCAGCCGTGGCTTCTTCACCCTCGATGATACTGCTGTAGCCTGCATTGCAGTCGGTCAGTGTCCATCCAGCCAGGCCTATGGTGCCATCGTAGTCATAACCGTTGGGGTTGTAGATGACGGGAGTAATGTCGGCAGGTTTGGTCTCAGTGGCGTCCATTTGGTCGTACTGAACGTACTTAGTGAATTCCTTGTTCAGGCTTGTCAGGTAGGCCTCAACCTCTGCATTGGTGTTAAAGCCCTCCTCCAGTCCGGCCTGAATCTGGCCGAGCACCTCGTCCAGTCCGGCATACGAGCTGGAAATCTGGAGCATAGCCATGCGGTTGGCCATATTGTCTACAGCCTTCTGCAGACGAGCGGTCAGGCGCAGGGTCTGTTGACCGAATGCGATGGCACTCTGCAATGCCTGGATGGCAGCGATGCAATCCTCGGCAGTAGCAACATTTGCAGCCTGATTGACGGCATCGTTAATCACGTCCTCGGCCTCCTTGGTCAGGATTTCGCCGTCGTTCGTTCCCAGTGCCAAGGCAGTGGCAGTGAGTTCCTCGATGAGGGGGAGATAGATACTAATATCAGAGCCCTTGTAGACGATGCGGAAATTGTCGAAGATGACCCATGTACCATTGCTGGTGGTACGTACACCCACGGTGATGTCGGCGGGCTCAGTCAGGATGATGTTCAGTTTGCTGGTGTAGTCGTAGTTCTCACCATCGTTCTTGTGGTGGAAGTGATACATGGCACCAGACATGCAATAGGGAGCCCAGAGACCGTTGAAGTCCACATCGGTACCCCAGCCACCGCCGTTGCTGTACAATTGGTCTTCACTGGCACCTGCCGCCAGGTTGGTCAGGTTAGCAGCCTGTTCTTCACCATTGATGACGGCATAGAGCTGTGCGGGCGTATCATCGCTGTCATCGCTGCTCTCGTTCTTGCCGCGCCAGAAGCCCTGGCAAGAGAACTCGTACATACCAGCAGGCATCTGCTTGATAACCTGGCTGAAGTCGAATGCCTTGTGATAAACTTCGGCATTGCGTCCCCACGTGCTGGGATCGGGTTCACCGACCTCTTCCAGATATTCGGGAGTCATGGTGCCGGCACTGTTCTCGCCATTGCCGTTGTACGTACCAAATCCGGCTCCGGAACTGAGTTTATCCTCCCAGCCATTCAGGTTACCCGTGTCGAAACTGGGGTTGGTGAGCAGGATGGTGACTTCGTCGCCAGGCTGCACGTTATTGCTGATGTAGTCGGCAATGAGCTGGTTTACAGTATTGCGCGTCTCCTCGATGCTGGCCTCGGTGGCAGTACCGTTCTCCCAAGCGTCATAGAGGGCGTTATAGGCTTCACCCAAGGGCTCACTGATGTTGGGCCATGTGACGGACAGTTCGGTAATCTTGTCAGACAGTTCACCCAGATAGGCTTCGATGTCCTTGTAGGTGGTGATGGATGCAGCCAGTGCGTCAGCGGCTTCGTTCAGGTTTGTGATGACGGTCTGATAGTCATCGGTGGCAGCCTTGGCAGCTTCCAAGGCAGCACTAAAGGCGGCGATCACCTCTTGATTGGCCCTGATGGCATCAAGGTCGGGATACAGCACCTCCAGTTCAGCTATGCGTGCATCCAGCAGCACTTTGTAGGGGTCGTCCTCAACCTCGCCGTAGTAGGTAAGGGTGAAGTTGTCGGCTGCAATCCAGTTGGCCGTGGCATTGCGGGTACGCAGACCCAGCACCACGTTACCACCGGTGCTGACGAAGGTCACTTCGAAGTGCTCGGGGAGTCCGTCGCCCGTGGCGATGGCCTGGAAGTTGTCAATGTCGCCACCCATGGCAAAGAGCTGCACGCCGCTGACAGGGTTGGGGTTGCCCCACTGGGCCACGGCGATGGCATCGCAGGTGAACTTATACTTACCGGCGGGCAGGCTGGGCATGGTCTGGCTCAGTTCGCCGTCACCGATGGCAGCCCAAGAGCAGTTGGGGTTCTTCAAGTCTGGCGTCCAAGCCTCGATGAACTGGCTAATAGTCACGTCGCCATTGGTGTAACTGGAACCCTGATAACCCACGTTGGTGGCATTCTGCCCACTGACGAAGGTGCACGTCCAACCGTCGATATTGCCATCGAAACTGGGGTTCTTAATCAGAGGAGTACCGTCAGCGGGGTTATCCTCAGAGGGAGGATTCTTACCGTCCTGGCCATAGCGCAGCACAGCGTATGCACGTGCCAGGCCCACCAGGTCGGACAGTTCTGCCAAGGCCGAATTCAGGGCCTCCACGTCGGTTCCGTTGTAGATTTCGGTGTAGACGCTGTAGTCCACGTCTAAATCCTCGGCCTCGATGGTCTCATACAGTGCATAGAGCTTCAGCTTGACAGCAAGCAGGCGGTATGCCTCGGGCTGCACGAAGGCCCATTCCACGCCGACGCCATCCATCTCGGGGTCGATGTTGGGGCTGATGACGGTGCTGCCCTCTTCGCCGCTCCATCCCAGGAAGGCGTAGTCGTAGTTCTCGCCCAGGGCTTCGCGACCATAGGTGGCATCGGTGGGAGCTGTACGGATGCGGTAATTGCCATTGGCCTGTTTCTCCACAGCCCAGTAGATGCCCCATCCGGCCTGACCGTTGTAGTCAGTGTAGTTGCTACCCTCACTCTCACGGCCCAGCAGATGCTGGTTCTTAGCTTCAGGGCTGTAGAACTGGTAGCCCTCGTTCTCCTCGCTGTAAACGAGGAAGTAGGGCAGGTCAGTGGACTTGATGGAGCTCTGTGTGCCCCATGCGTTGCCTGCGCCCAGGAAGCCTTCGCCTGCAATGTTGTAGACGTAGAGCGTGTCCTTGGCCTCTTCGGTGCTCAGCAGGGCGGCCGAGGTTTGGTGGTCCTCAACAGCCACCCCCGTGACAACAGGCTTCACCCATGTCTGAGCATTCATGCCAATGGCCATCAAGGCCATGGCAAACAGCGTAAGTAATCTGTTTCTCATAAGGTTGTTTTTAGTTAGTAATTAGGTTAATTGTATCTGATTCTTTTGTGTTTTTCTGGCCATATTCACAACAAAAATACGCAATAATTGCGGAGTTTGCTCCATAGCGGCAGGTGTTTAACTTTTTTTAACAACCTTGTGCACTACTTTTGTCTGGGTTCGTCGTACCTTTGTCCGCATGATAGGAAAAGTGAAACCAAAAAAGTTCCTCGGTCAGCACTTCCTGACAGACCTGTCGGTGGCACGGCGCATAGCCGACACTGTGGACAGTTGCCCGGGGTTACCCATCCTGGAGGTTGGTCCCGGCATGGGGGTGATGACGCAGTTTCTGGCCCAGAAGGAGCGGGAGCTGCATGTGGTGGAAATAGACTTCGAGTCGGTACGCTACCTGTGCGAACACTTCCCCGGACTGGAGGAGGGCATCATCGAGGACGACTTCCTGACGATGCGCTTGGAACGCACGTTCGGCGGTCGGCCGTTTGTGCTGACGGGCAACTATCCGTACAACATATCGAGCCAGATTTTCTTCAAGATGCTGGAGTACAAGGACCTGATTCCCTGCTGCACGGGCATGATACAGAAGGAGGTGGCCGAGCGCATGGCGGCCCGCCCGGGGGGCAAGACGTACGGCATACTGAGCGTACTGGTACAGGCGTGGTACGACGTGGAGTACCTCTTCACCGTGGAGCCCGGAGTGTTCAACCCACCGCCAAAGGTGCGGTCGGCAGTTATTCGCCTGACGCGAAATGCGGTGACGAACCTGGGCTGTGACGAACGGCTGTTCCGCCGCGTCGTGAAGACGACCTTCAACCAACGCCGCAAAACGCTGCGCAACAACATCCGGCCACTGCTCTCAGAACTGGGCATCGACGGAGAGGTGCTGCTACGGGAGGAGATATTCAACCTGCGCCCCGAGCAACTGAGCGTCGCGGACTTCGTGGCACTGACGCAGAGACTGGAAACATTAAGACAATGAGATTTAGTAAACTACGAATTACACGAATTTCACGAATTAGACTACGCAATAAGCGTTGGTCCGAGGAAACAATTCGTATAATTCGTGTAATTCGTGGTTAAAAAGAATTCGTGGTTAAAAAGAATTCGTGGTTATAAGGTTTTGTGGTTATTTAAGATTAAGCGTGAGATGAAAAATATAATTAATAGCGTATTACGTGTGGCCCTGCCGATTGCGTTCGCCGCCGCCATCCTGTGGTGGATGTACCGTGGTTTTCAGTGGCAGGAGATACGTCAGGCACTGGACACTGACATGCGGTGGGGGTGGATGTTGCTGAGCTTTCCCTTTGGCGTGCTGGCCCAGGTGCTGCGCGGACTCCGGTGGCGCCAAGTGCTGGAGCCCATGGGCGAAAGACCCAGCCGGTGGTCGTGTGTACGGGCCATTTTTCTCAGCTATGGCAGTAGCTTGGTGGTGCCTCGCGTGGGTGAGTTGCTACGCTGTGGCGTGCTGGCCCGCGACGGCGGGGTGAAGATGAGCCGTTCGCTGGGCACGGTGGTCACGGAACGTGTGGTGGACATGGTACTCATCCTGCTGCTGACCTTCGTCACGGTGGTCTGGCAGGTGCCTGTCTTCATTCGCTTCATGGGCCGCACGGGCTTGTCGGTCCACGCCATCGTGGCACGTTTCTCCCCGACTGGCTGGTTGGTGACGGTGGCCAGCGGCATCGTGGTGACCGGGATGGGCTACTTCATCTTGCGCCGCCTCCACGTCTTCGACCGCACGCGCCAGGTGGCCCACGACCTGCTGGACGGACTGCTCAGCATCCGCCGTGTACGGCAGAAGGGGCTGTTCTGGCTATACAGCGTGGGGATATGGGCATCGTACTACCTGCACTTCTACCTCACCTTCTATTGTTTCTCCTATACGGAACACTTGGGGCCCACGGTGGCTCTGGTGGCCTTCGTAGTGGGCACGTTTGCCGTCATCGTCCCCACCCCCAACGGGGCCGGACCGTGGCACTTTGCCGTGAAGACGGTGCTGATGCTCTTTGGCGTGGAAGGTAACGACGGCGCAATGTTTGTCCTTATCGTGCACTCGGTGCAGACGGCCTTGGTGGCAGCGTTAGGCGTGGCAGGACTGGCCGATAGGAAGGCTAGCCCGGCTAGATAGACTAGATAGACTAGATAGACTAGATGGGCTAGATAGACTAGATGGGCTAGATGGGCTAGATGGGCTAGATCAGCTAGACAGACTAGCCCGGTAGGGAGCCAGTTCTCCTCTCAATCCCAAAGTTTCGAGATGTGCGCTCCGTCGTAGTAATGGCGGAGTATGTCGGCATAGGCATGACCCTGAGAGGCCATCACAGCAGCACCCACCTGGCACAGTCCCACCCCGTGGCCCCAGCCACGGCCGTGAAGGATGAAGCGGGTGGGGATTTTTTTTGAGGATGCGGAGGACTCGGAGTTCCCCGAATGCTCCGGATTGTCGGAGGACTCAGAAAATTCGGTCTCCACCGTGAAGTTGGAGGAGAAGAGATGGCTGCGACTGAGGGTGCGCCGGATTTCCAGTTCCTTGCCAATGGTGAACTCGCCCTCCGTGCCCACAATCTTCAGGCGCACCAGATGGCCACTGCGCCCACGCTCCACATCCTCCAGGCGCAGGATGGGGCCTAAGTCGTGCCCCAGACGCTCGGTGACGATGTCATGGAGTTCCTCTTGTGTGTAGGACTGCGTCCAGCGATAGAAGTCGGTGGTCTCCTGGTCGTAGTCGTTGAGTATGGAGGAGAGCAGTTCGCGATTCTCAGTGTGGCAGTAGGGATCCTCCACTGCGTGCAGATAGGGGTGTGGCGTGTTTTCCCAGCAGTTTTCGTAGTCGTTGGTCATGCCTCCGCAACACTTTCCGAAACGTGTGTCGCAGACATGGCCGTCGTAGGTCAGGATTTCTCCACGCGTCTGGCGTATGGCCTCAGCCACCTGGGCATTGGCCGCCCGTGTGATACCCTGATAGCGCTGACAGTGGTCGTCGGCACAGACGTCGAAGATGGTGTGTTCCTCCTGGTCGTGCCAACGGACGAGTTCGGTGTCGGTCTTCTTGAACTGGAAGAAGTTCTGTCCCTGCCCTTTGCGGCGACGCTCCATCTGTGCCAACAGCCACGAACGGCTGATGATGGCCGAGGCCTTCAGATACTCCAGTGGTGAAGTTTCCTTCATCTCGCTACCGATGACACTGGTCAGATACTCCTCTACGGGCAGGACATTGATGGCCACCACCTTGTCTTCGTCCACCACCAGCCGCAACTGCCCCCGGAAGGTCTGCGCCTCCTGACGCTCCCAGTGGAAGTGCCGCCCGATGGTCACCCCGAAGAGTGTGAACGAGGCATCGTCGGACAGTGGGCGCAGGGTCAGGTCGTGGTAGATCTGGCCGTTCCAGCGTATGCCGCCGTCCTCGATGTTCACCGTCTGCTGGCCAGTCACTACATGCCCCTTGGCACGGTATTCTCCGTTCAGGGCGAAGTGGAGTGTCTCGGTGGTCATGATGCCGACGGCGACTTCGGGTTCACCGCCTTGAGGTGAAGAATGAAGGGTGAAGGATGAAGGATTGTTTTCCTCTTGTACCGAGGAAGCAGCCACTCCTTCACCTTTCATTTTTCCCCCTTCACCTTTCACCTCCTCGATGACCGGCTGCAGTTCCTCCTCGCTCATGGTCACTTCGCGCAGGATGCTGACGGCACGCTCGGCCGTGAGCTTGCGGAAGTCCTCTTCGCGCGGCGTGATGATGAGTCCGCCCATGTCCAGCGCACCCGGACTGACCATCAGCTGGGCATCGCCCTGGGCGTAGTAGCAGTCGGGACGATGCTTGCGGCGCGGAAAGACGAGGGTGACGATTTCGTCGTCGCGGCCATTGCCCCACTCCTGGTGCCACGAGATGACGTTCATGCGGGGCTCCGGCGAGCCCTCGGGCACGGGCAGAGCATTGTAGAGCCGCTGACAGAGCACGCTGTCCGGGGCTGTGGGCATACTGCGAATGACGAAGACGGGACAGGCCCAGCCGCGCAACATGTAGAGCCCGCAACCGGGGCGGTTGCCGGAGGCTTCGACTTCGGCCTCCTGCTGGGTGGTGACGGGGTAGAGTTTTGTCAGGTTGGTCTCCAGGTGCTTCCAGTCGCGCTCGATGGGCAGTATGCCGCGTGCGCCGGCTTGCAGGTGGCAGTGGTCGGGGCAGGAGGCTCCGCACTCAGGGCCGTTGTAGAAGATGATGTGGCGCGGCATGTTCCAGGCCAGGTGGCGCAGGGTGTTGAAGTGGGCAAAGATGGCCTGCGGCTGGTGGCGCCGCGTGGGTATGGTCAGGTGGCCAGGCAGTATGGGGAAGGGGTTGAGCAGTATCTCGTAGTGCCGCTCGGTGGGCAGGGTGTGCTGCTCGGTGGGGCGGTTGTGGTTGCAGAGGAAGCAGGGGCGCTCACTGATGGTCTTCGGGTCCATCTTGGCTCCCGTGCTGACGATGCGGGCGGGGTTCCACTGGGCGAGGAGGCCCCCCTCGAAGGGGTGAGAGGCGAGAGGTGAGAGGTGAGAGGTCTCCACCCGTTCCAGAGCGGCGTAGCGCTCGGCCGCCTCGGGCCAGTTGGCAATCTCGGAGGCGTGGAAAGCCTCGATTTCATCGGCATTTACCTCGTGCTGCCACAGGCGATTGAGCTGTTGGCGGGCCAGGATTTCCAGCGTGCGCAACTGGTCTTTGTAGCGGTTGTTGCGGTTCACGGCATCGGTGGAGAGGGCGGCGTCGCTGTTGCCCTCCCAGCGGCGACAGAGGTAGAGTTCGTCATAGATGCGGCCTATGCGATAGCGCCGGCTGAGCATGAGGCCCAGGGCATAGTCCTCGCCGTAGCTGGTGTTCGGAATCTGTATCTGGCGCAGGACGGGGGTGAAGAAGGCGCGCGGTGCACCCAGCCCGTTGATGCGCAGGGCATTGTTGCGGCCGTTGGCCTCGGTCCACTCCTTGTGGTCGATGAGTCCGGGGGGCAGGGTTTCCAGCTGGAAGTTGCACATGCGGTAGGAACCTATGACCATGGCGGCCCGCTCCTGGTAGAAGGTATCGACGATGCGCTGGAGGGTCTGGGGCGAGGAGTAGAGGTCGTCGGAGTCCAGCTGCACGGCGAAGCGGCCACACCTGGGGTCGTGGATGGCCAGGTTCCAGCATCCGCCGATGCCGAGGTCGTCGCGCTCAGGGACAATGTGGACCAACGGAGAATTAATTCTTAATTCTTCTCTCTTCATTCTTAATTCTTCATTCAGCTTCGCCAGAAGCTCCGTAGTGCCGTCCGTCGAGTGGTTGTCGATGACAATGACGTTGAAGGGGAAGGAGGTCTCCTGCGAGAGGGCCGAGCGGACGGCATCCTCGATGGTGCGGACGCGGTTGCGTACGGGGATGATGACCGAGGCCTCCACGGGGGCCGGCTCGCGGTCCAGGATAATCTGGTCGTACTCGCCGGCGGCCAGATAGGCATTGATGGCCCTGAGATGGCGCGTCGCGGCACGCTCCATCTCCATCTGGCGGGTGCGGTTGCGCGGATCGACGTAGTCGAACTGCTTCTGTCCGCTCAGCCGGGTATCGGTCTCCACCTCGGTGTAGAGATATTCACCGACGTGCAGCGGCAGCATCCGGCGCGAGAGAAAGAGACGCAGGTCGTAGAGTCCGGCATGGTGGTAAAAGTGCAGTTTCTCCTGCCGGAAGTAGCCCTTCAGGCACTCGGTGCGGATGAGCAGGAGCGAGCCCATGGCAAAGTCGTCGCGGACGCTTCCCAGCTGATAGTCGATGAGCGGACGCGGCTCGCGCCGACCGTCGGGGAGCAGCGTGTAGTGGTCGGCATAGAGCATGGGAGCCCCGCTGTCGTCAGCAATGGTGACGAGGCGAGTCAGAGCCTCGTAGCCCAGCTGGAGGGGCCACGTCTTCATATATAATAAAGTATAACGCGCACGCGCGAGGTCGGCGATGTGCTGAAGGGCGCGTGTGCTGAAGGGTGCCTCACTGAGGGGGTGTATGTCGCAGACGTTCGGGTCGGCCTGCAACTGGGCCAGCGTCTGGGCGGCCTGTTCCTCACTTTCGTAAGGGATGAAGCAATCTATGCTCTTTGTCATGGTCGTGATGGGTTTGTTGCTACAAAAGTACGGAAAAAGTTGCAACGCCCCAAGGGATGCCTGAGGTTTTTGCACTGGTGGGGCACATTGTCAGCCCGGGCCTTGCTTGTGGGTCAATTGTCCGTCAAGCGAAACCCGTACGGGACGAAGCCCCGACTCGGGCGGGACGGCCTTGACGGACAATTGACCCACAAGCAAAGTCCGGACGGAGAGCAAACCCAAGAATCTGGAGCCGCACACGAAAAAAGTAAGGGCAGGAAGCCGAAGTATGGCGGAAAATTGCTAACTTTGTGACATAACTTAAATCTAACGAAATGGAACTGAAACATTTTCTGGCTGTAGATCTGGGTGCCACCAGCGGGCGCACGGTGCTCTCCGCCTTCGACGGTGAGCGCGTGACCATGCGCGAGTTCACCCGCTTCAAGAATCCCCAACTGCCCCTCACGGGCCACATCTACTGGGACCTGCCCCACCTCTTCAACGAGATACTGACGGCCTTGCGCCAAGTAGCCGAGGAGGGCATCCGGCTGACCTCGATAGGCATCGACACCTGGGGCTGCGACTTCGCCCTGTTCGGCCCGGACGGCCAACTGCTGGGCCTGCCCTACTGCTACCGCGACCCACACACCGACGGGGCCGTGGAACGCTTCTTCCAGGACTACATGCCGGCACGTGAACTCTACCAGCGCACGGGCATACAGTTCATGCCCTTCAATTCGCTCTTCCAGCTGGAGACGCTGCGCCGCGACGGCTGCACTGCCCTCCAGCAGGCCGACAAGATACTCTTTGTCCCCGATGCCCTGACCTACATGCTCACGGGCCAGGCCGTCTGCGAACAGACCGTGCTGAGCACCAGCCAACTGCTGAACCCCGCGACGGGCGACATGGACGAGGCTCTGCTGGATGCGCTGGGCCTCCGTCGCAACCAGTTCGGACCTCTGGTACAGCCCGGCCACCAGGCCGGCACGCTCACCCCACAAGTGCAAACCGCCACGGGACTGGGCCCCGTGCCCGTGGTCTGCGTGGCAGGTCACGACACGGCCTCCGCCGTGGCCGCCGTGCCTGCCGAGGACCAGGACTTTGCCTACCTCTCCTGCGGCACGTGGTCGCTGCTGGGCATAGAGAGCCAGCGCCACATCATCACCGACGATAGCTTCCGCCACAACTTCACCAACGAGGGCGGACTGGACGGCACCACGCGCTTCCTGAAGAACATCTGTGGCCTGTGGCTCCTGGAAAACTGCCGGCGGGAGTTCCGCAACGTACCCACCGACGTGAACGAACTGAACGCCCTGTGCCACCAGTCGCAGTTCCAGGGGCTCATACAGCCCGACGACCCGCTCTTCGCCCACCCCGACAGCATGACCGCGGCCATACGCCAGTACTGCCACCGCACGGGACAGGACGAGCCGCAACAGCCAGCCGACTACGTGCGCTGCATCTTCCGCTCGCTGGCACTCCGCTATCGCCAGGTGCTGGAAATCCTCGGTGAAATCGTTTCTTCAGTACGCTTGCGTAATGGAATGGAGCAAGAAATGGCCGATTTTCGCATCCGACGGCTCCATGTCATCGGGGGCGGCAGCCTGAACGTGCACCTGATGCAATGGACGGCCGACGCCACGGGACTGCCCGTCATCGCGGGACCCTCGGAGGGCACGGCTCTGGGCAACACACTGGTGCAGGTGCGTGCCGCCGGTGGCGTGGACTCGCTCACCGACATGCGCCGCATCGTAGCCCGCAGCATCGAACTGGAGACCTACGCGCCGCACCACACTGCCGAGTGGGACGAGGCGTACAAGCGTTTCCTGAAAATCGCAGAATAACGAAACATCGAAATACCGAAATATCGAAATTTCGAAATAACGCAAAAACAATAAATCATCATGGCAAAACCATTAGTAGAAACCAAAGCCCGCGTAGGCGTGTTCTCCATCGCCCTACAGGCCTACCTCCCCCAGTTCCCGCAGCTCGTGCCCGAGTTCGAGAGCCAGTACGCAGCCTTCAAGCAGACACTGCCCGACACCATCGACATCATCGACGGCGGCATGGTGACCACCAAGGAGCAGTCCATGGCGGCCGGCGACAAGTTCCGTGCAGCCGACGTCGACCTCGTCATCCTGCAGATGCTCACCTACTGCACCTCCTACAACATGCTGCCCGCCGTGCGCGACCTGGACGTGCCCGTGGTCATCGTGAACGTGCAGAAAAAACTGGCTCCCGACTATGCCCGGACTGACATACCCACATGGCTGGGCGAACTCTATGCCTGCGGAGCCATCGGCGAGATGGTGGCCGACCTGAACCGCGCCGGCAAGCGCTCGGCCGTCATCACCGGTGTGGTGGAAGGCGGAGACCCGCAGGTGCAGCACGAAATAGAGGACTGGTGCCGTGCCGCACAGGTGCGCCGCCGCTTCCGTGATACCAACATTGCCCAGATAGGCCGACCGTACCCCGGCATGATGGACCTCTACATCGACGAGACGAACCTCTACCACCGCATGTTCGTCTATACCAAGCAGTTCGATTGGGAAAAGATGTGGGCCATCGCCGACAACGTCACTGACGAGACGGCCATCCGCCAGAAGGCCGAGGACATACTGGACACCTTCGACATCGAGGGCGGAGGCACCATCGAAAAGGTCTGGGACATGGCCTGCTACGTAGTGGCCTTCGAACAGTGGGTGAAGGACGAGCAACTGGGCATGATAGCCTCGCACTACGACGGCTTTGCACAGGGTGTGGCCGGCAAGCTGGACTCCATGCTCATCCCAGCCTTCTCCATGCTCATCAAGCAACACACGGCCTGCGCCGTGGAGGGCGACATGAAGGTGGCCATGGCCATGTCTATCCTGAAGACCATCAGTGGCACCGGCACACTGGCCGAAATGTACAGCATCGACTTCCCCAAGGACATCTGCATCATCGGCCACAGCGGTTCTGGCGACTACGACATCTCGCAGGCCCGGAAACCGACCATGAAGATCGTGCCCGTGTTCCATGGCAAGAGCGGCGGCGGCTACCTCACGCAGTTCTATCCCCCCGTGGGCCCCATCACCTATCTGGCCATCACGCAGGACCGGAACGGGGTCTTCAAGTTCGTGGTGGCCGAGGGTGTGAACGAGGAGGGCCCCATCTTCATGTTCGGCGACACGAACATGCGCACGAAGTTCTCCCTGCCCTGTCGCGAGTTCGTGAACAAGTGGAGCGAGGCTGGCCCCACCCACCACATGGCTGCCGCCGTGGGACACCACATCGACACCATCCTGAAGGTGGCCAAGATACTGAACATCGAGTGTGACGTAGTCTGCCGCTAAAACGAAATAACGGCATAACGAAATAACGAAATAACGGCATAACAAAAAAAATCTATGGCAAACAATGGAAGTCTGAAGAGCACACTGGCCGTGTCGCTCAACAATTACCTCGACGCCGGGGCCATCGTGGCCGGAGCCAGCGGACTGACGCTGTGGCAGAACTATCTGGGCCTGTCGGAGGTGCACCTGGGCTGGCTCAACTTTATCAGTGCAAACTGTCTGGGGGCCGCCATCGGTGCCATTATCGGCGGAATCCTCGCCGACAAGTACGGTCGCAAGTTCATCTTCACCTACAACCTGCTGGTCTATATGACGGGCGTGCTGCTGGTGATGCTGTCGGTGAACTTCCCCATGTTGCTGGCAGGTTTCCTCATCACGGGCATATCCGTAGGCGTCGGCGTTCCTGCCTCGTGGACCTACATCTCGGAGAGTTCGGAGGTGAGCAACCGCGGCCGCAACATCTGCATCTCGCAGATGTCGTGGGGCTTTGGCCCGATGCTAATCCTGTTCTTGGGTATGCTCTTTGCCCCTGGCGGCTATCTGTTCAGTTGGGTGGAGAGCCTGGCTCATGCCGTGGGCGGAGATGGGCTCACCACGGAAGCCCTGAACGTCTTCAGTTCGCGTGTGGTCTTCTTCTCCCTCTTCGTCGTGGCCTTCGTGGCCTGGAACCTGCAGCGCGGGTTGCAGGAGAGCGCTGAGTTTGAGGCCCAGAAGTCGCAAGGCAAGAAGACGGGGCTTCTCGATAACATCAAGGTATTGTTCCAAAACAGGATTGCGGTCAAGACGGCCCTATTCCTGGCCACCATCTACCTGACGTGGAATCTCGTGGCCTCAGTGATGGGCTTCTTCCAGCCCCATATCTACGAGACGGCAGGCGGTGTCAGCAACGAATACGCCAACATGCTCGCCTGCGCCGGATGGACGTTCGTGGTGGGCGTGACCTTCGTGCTGTCGTTCCTGATAGACCGTCTGCCACATAAACTCTTCTACGTGCTGGGGCTCTTGGCAGCACTCGCCACGTGGGGGGTCATCATCGTCGGCGTGAACGGCATGGGCAGCCTATGGGCGTTCTCCATCCTGTGGGGCATCAACGGCGGCCTCTCGGTGCAGATATTCTATGCCCTGTGGGGCAGCGAACTGTTCCCGGCCAAGTTCCGTGCCGGAGCCCAGGGACTGATGTTCTTCGCGGTTCGTGGCCTGTCGGCTGTCTGGGGCATCGTCTTCACCCTCATCTACGGCGAGAACGGCGAGGGCTTCACCCTGGCTGCCTGGTGCATGATCGCCCTGCTGACGATTTCGCTGGTGGTCGGTGTCATCGGTGCGCCCGACACACGCGGCAAGTCGCTGGAACAGATAACCCAGGAGAGATATGGCGAAATATCGAAATAACGAAATCACCTAATAACGAAATCACGAAATATCGGAATATCGAAATATCGAAATAACGAAATAACATGAAAAGTATACTGGACGGACGGCCTCAGCTGAAGGCCGTCATCGACCAGGTGGCCGAAGTGACCGGCTACCTGTGGCAAAAGGGATGGGCCGAGCGCAACGGCGGCAACATCACCGTGAACGTGACTGAACTGATGGACGACGAGTGCCACCGAATGCCCGCCATCGCCCCCGTGGTGCAGATAGGCATGGTGCTACCGCAGCTACGGGGCAAGTACTTCTACTGCAAGGGCACGGGAAAGCGTATGCGCGACCTGGCCCGCTGGCCCATGCAGAACGGCAGCATCGTACGCATCTGCGACGACTGCGCCTCGTACGAAATCATTGCCGACGAACCCGTCGTGCCCACCAGCGAACTGCCCACCCACCTGGCCCTGCAGAACCTGCTGCTGGAGACAGGGAGCACCTACAAGGCTACGCTCCACACCCACCCCATCGAACTCGTGGCCATGTCACACATCCGCCGTTTCCTCCAGGGCGACGAGATGACACGCGTCCTCTGGTCCATGATACCCGAGACACTGGCCTTCGCCCCCCTGGGCATCGGCATCGTGCCCTATGCCCTGCCCGGCAGCGTGTCGCTGGCCGAGGCTACGGTGGAACAGATACGGACGCACGACGTGGTGCTCTGGGAGAAGCACGGCACCGTGGCCGTAGGCACCGACATTATGGATGCCTTCGACCAGACGGACGTGCTCTGCAAGGCCGCCAACATCTACATGTGTGCCCGCTCGATGGGTTCCGAGCCTGACGGCATGACTGCCGAGGCCATGCGCGAGGTGCAGGACGTATTCAACCTGCCGAAAACAAGAGTAAAATAAGAAAGGGGAGCACTTTGCTCCCCTAACAACTTCTTAATTCCTAAACTTCTTAACTCCTTAGCAAATGAAACGCTTTGCATTCAAGATGTTCCTGAAGCCAGGCTTCGAGGACGAATACCAGCGGCGGCACGCCGCCATCTGGCCCGAACTGAAACAAATGATTAAGGACCAGGGTGTGGGCAACTACAGCATCTACTGGGACCGCGACACCAACATCCTCTTCGCCTACCAGGAGTGCCAGGGCGAGGGCAGTTCGCAGGACACCACCGACGTGGACCCCGTCACTCAGCGCTGGTGGAACATGATGGCCGACATCATGGAGGTGAACCCCGACAATTCGCCCGTCACCATCCCCCTGCCCGAACTCTTCCACATGGACTGAGCCACCAGATTACGAAGATTACACGGATTATTAGCAGTCCCGGAAGACAAAACTAATAATCCGTGTAATCTTTGTAATCCGTGGTCCTATTTACCAGATGTCCCAGCCGCTGTCGCCCTTGGCATCGACGTCAGTCACATTGCCCTCCGTAGAGCCACCACTCCCCAAGACACGGTCTCCGGAAGGCGTAGAGCCCGTGAGCACTTGCATCACGTTACCAGCCAAGTTAAGATTATAAGTCTCTGTCAAGGGTTGTATATATGTCTTTTTCATAGTCGTCTGTCACTTTTTATTGTTATACTATTTTACTTGCTTTCTGCTTTCTTTTTGGGTATCCCCGGGGCCTCCGCTGAGGCCCCGGGCTATACCGCTACTAACTTACTTATATTAAAACTTCGAGCTGCAACCTGCGGCTGGTCGTCTCCCGACGAGGCCGAGGCATACTCTTGGTCTTTCTTTTCGATTACTTCACCATCACCTTCTTGCCGTTGATGATGTACAGGCCCTTCGTGGCCTTCTGCACACGCTGTCCGGCCAGGTTATAGATGGCGTCGCCGTCCATCTTCGAATCGCCATTGTCGATAGCCTCTATGGCCGTTTCCAGGTCATCGAAGCCGAGGCTCAGACCCTTCACACTACCGCCGACAGCATCCACCGTGAAGTAACCACGATAAGCACCCACACTGACGTTGCTATTGACATTGTACAACAGGCTGTTGCTCACCACCCATGCATTGGCGTTGTCGTCCCCATTCAGCGACGCACCCGAGAACGTGCCCACGTAGGTGACGGTGTAGTTGCTGTCATCGTCCGTCACAACGGTGTTGCTGACGGTGGGACTTGCCGAGATGGCGACGTTGGTAGCCGTCACTGTGGTGACATCGTCCTCCTCAGTCTTCACCAGATAGGGTTTGCCAGCCGCCATAGCACTGGCATCCGCGAACTTCATGCTCACGTTTTCGCCATTCACCGTGATGCTGCTCAGTTCCTTCACCTCGGAGAACTGCCCTTCAATGTCCGAAGCACTTACAGCAAACGGCAGGCAGATGGTATTCCAGTGGTCATTCTTGAACGTACGGCTCAGCGTCACATGGGGATAGGTGCCAGGGGCGTAGTGCTCTGCGCCTATGGGTAATGTACTTGTCGATTTCAATTCGATATTACCCATCACAAGTTGACGCTGGACTAAGGGAGATACAAGGTCATCGCGATTTAGATAAATAACATAGTCTCCAGTCGTCGGAGCCACGAAGTAGCCAACATAATCATACCAATGCTCTGCGACAGAATATCCATCTGTCTCTGCTGGCGAAAATGTTCCACTGATGTTTATTCTATTTCCACTGGGATCTGTCAAATAGATGGAAGTTGTCGAAGGTTCATTCCATGCCCCATATTTGAAGGTCAGTTTATAAGCCTTAGCCTTCAGCGGCAAGGTATATCCATCAATTAGGCCATAGTTTGTATGCGTCTTTGTAAAAAGTGCATACTTCCCATCCACGGCATTCAAGCCTGCATTACTTGCCACATTCTTTACAATACGTGTGTTGTAATAAGGATCCGAACTTGAACTTCCGGCCAAATCCCAACCAAGAGGTTCACCTTTGTCTGTATTCTCTGCCAAATCCGAATAGTCCCAGAATATGGCATTCACTTCCCCGTCGTTAGCATTCCAGTTGCTAGACTTCAAAAGACCGAATACCAAGTCCTGCAGGGTGATAGATGAATAGTCCGTATAGTTACTTTCCGTTATGTTTTTTGCTGTGGCCAATGCACCAGTTATCATGGTCACATTCGCATAAGGGGCATATTCACCATCTTCGAAGCCAAGGGTTCCTTCTATTGTTGAAACAGCAGTGGTCACTGCGGTATAGACATCAGCATTGGGAGCCAGGCAATTGGCAGAAGAAGACCTTACATAATAGGTTCCAGCACTGAGGACTTGCGATGACGAGAATGTACTACCTGCACTAATCGCATCACCTAAAGTTGTCGTGCTACCAGTTGTGTATATGATATCAGACAGGTTTGTGGTTCCGGCAAGGTTGTAGGTACCATCATTTACCACAGTAAAATAATACCAAAGTCCTGCCTCCATGCTGCCGTCATCGGGCAATGCCGTGGCAAGGGTACTTACGTAGGGGTCAGCCTGCAGACGGAAGTTGTCAGCCGTAAACCATGTTGCTGTACCAGAAACCTCCATCCCGACATTTGCAGAGCCATTGTTCGGAATAACCAGATAGGCAGTGGTCCTGTCAGCATATTTGTCATTTCCAGCCTCAGGGCTATCACTTTTTGCCTTTCCATTTGTTTCATTCCATATATACACATTGCCTACTGCGGCATCACGACTATGCACATAAGCCGTGGCAGCATATTTACCAGCTGGGAGATTCTCTACTTGTTGATAATAATCCGCGTTAAGATCTGATGTCCAATGCCATGCTTCCAATTGAGTATTGCCACTACCTGCTTCCGTAAAATGGCTATTACCTGTAGTTTGGACGTATTTCGACCATCCTGTCGGTAATTTATTCGTATCATTATTACTTTGATATATAGTGGGATTGACAATCAAGAAAGACATATCAACAGGGGCCGTCAGGTTAGGAAAAGCCTGCATATATTTTAAAGCATACGTAGCCTTTGCCATCTTATAAACATAAAAACCCGGAGCTTGAGCGCTTGTCTTATTAGCAGCAATGTTTTCGGAGTCAGAAGCGACAGATCCATCATTATTCCATGGACCTACGTATCCAGCGCTTGAAACCCCTTTTATATCATATTTGGTTCCATTAAGCGTAAATGTGAAACTACCTGTATCGTATGTATCAGCCATAGAATCATCCCATCCAGCACTGCCACTATTGAAATAATACTGGCTTTCGGCGTTCCGAATGGCATAGCCATCAGAACGGCTTTCAATTGTCCAAACTTCACCTGGCGTGATGAAAGGATCCGCTAAACTCTGGTAAATTGGTTTATAAGTTATATTCTCACTACTACGCGCAACAGCATAGTTGCTGGAACCAGCATCAACGAACACATATACATTATCCGTAATATCTGTAAGGCTTGAAACTAGCGTCCACCCATCGCTGGTTAAATTAGTTGTTGTGTACGCCCACATTCCAACCGTGGTTAGCAGTGCCACGGCCAATGAAAGTAGTTTCCTTTTCATATTCATTTATTTAGTACGTTAGTTGTTAAATTCGTGCATTCGCTATTTGGATTGATGTATATCGACACAATTCGGGCACAAAATTATATCTTTTATGCGAAAAAAGCAAAACAAAACGGTAATAATTGCAGGTTGATACCGGTTCTTTGCCCTATCAAAGCTTCTTTTCCAGTTATGGCCTCCATATCGCTCGCTTTTTCGCAAATCTCCAAATGGGGATGAAACATTTGTAGGGGCGTACAACCGTTCGCGTTAGTCCTATATTTATATGTCTTTCAATTCATTAATGGATGTGTATAGGGGCATGCCCCTATGCCAGTCTGCGACTATTTTTCGCATAAAAGATATAATTTTATACGTAATTCCTATGAATTATCCGCTTATAATATTTTGTCGGCGAATGTATCGAATTTGGCGAATATTATAGCAATATGACAAGTTGAAGACAAAGCCTATTCGTGTCATTCGTAAAATTTGCCGACTAAGATGTTATAAATGTTGTTTGTGCCTATGCCGTTCTTCCGTCCCGGATAGGATGGAGTTCCGTCCTGCATAGCTTTCGGTTCCGTCCTGCATAGGATTCGCCTCTGTCCTGTACGGGTCTGCGCCCCGACCTATCCTACGTGTGCGCACACGCACGCATATGCGCGTTCCTTTATATATAAAATAATAGAGGAAAATGGAGGGAGAGTCTGTTGATTTCGCTTAGTTGAGTGACCAATCCAATCGCGGTGCGAAGAGCTGAGTTTCCACCTTTGACATTCGCAACTGTTGCGCCAACGTCCGCCATGTAGATACGGCTGTACGGACTTCGGCAATAATGGCTTGCGCCTCAGAATGGGGAAGCATGTAACTTTCACTGGCCAGAAGCAACTGGTGAAGATCGGAATGATTGGAATATTCCGTAACTAATAGGCTATGTTCCAAGCCCAAGGAGGGATTCATGTCATAAGCAGGCGACAGTACCCACCCTCGAGAAGTTAGCAGGAAACCATGGTTGCGGAAGTGGTCGTCGCAGTTCCCCACGCACATATTAAAGGCTACCCTCCGATAGAGTTCAGCCAAATCGTGCTGGGGAGCGCCACCACTCTGAAGAATGAAGTCCACGATGTCGAGATATCCGTTTCCCGTCTTCTCTCCAGCACCATCTCGTAGCCCCAGAAGAGCCATTGAAGAGGCGAAATGGACGCGTCGCCCCTCCGAAGTCCGGTCGAAGCGTCGTGAAAGCAGGGCATGGTATCGCCCGTCTGTAGGCAAGACCTGCGTTTCTGCCACGGTGATACCTGCCCGACGCGCCAGAAGATGGCAGAAGTGCTCCCAGAGGCTAACATCATATCTATCTGAACGCGAAGGAAATTTTGCTATCAGCAGATTTTCGTCATCGTCCATCACACTTGCCTTCGGGCGTGCACCACCCAACGAAGTCCCCGGATGAAGCAATTGCCGTATCCACTTCTCTTCAGGCAAGACATCCTTGCTCTCGCTCATTTCCACTTTGTGTGCAGCATCTATGAGTTCGCGCAGCGAGGCCAGTGGCGGTATTTGCAGAGGAGAGAAAATGTTGATAAATTCACCGTCGGGAGCCGATTTGAAACGAAAAGCCCCCATGCGGGAAAAGTCGTCGATGGCAAGTAGATAATCAAACGAGGAGAGGTGGCGTGGAATGCGTCCCTGCCTGCGAGCCTCAAGTTGCTCCCGGCGCTCGGCCAAAGTCCGCCCCCAGCGGTCGGGCTGGACATCGGAGAAACAGGCAAAAATCCGGTCTTTGGCATATTGGGGACCTGAAAAGTTGCGCAAGTCATCGCTCAGTACAACTCCGCCATGACGAGCCAGCCACTGATTGTCGAAAGTGAAAGAATATGTTCCATCCCCTCGTCCAGCCTGATAAACCAACATACCGACAAACTCCGGCTGCGGAAGCCAATCGAAATCGGCATATACGTAGAGTTCCTGCATAGGCTCAGGCCTTCTTAGATGCCCGTTCACGCGGGCGAAGTTGCATATCCTGGATGGAACGCCCCAAGTCGTCGTCCTTTGCCAGAAGGAGAATATCAGCATCGAGCTGGAGGGCATAGAGAACTCTCAGATAAATGCCCATGGAGACCGTGGGTTTGCCCCGTTCAACCCCCATCAGGGTGGGCAGAGAACAAGAGGCTCGTTCGGCCACTTGCTCCAACGAAAGGTTGCGGCGCAACCGCGCCATGCGTATTTGCTCGCCTACGATTTGCAGGTTTTGAGCCAGCTTTCGGGGGAGTCTATTCCCCAAAGTATTCTTTGCCATGCCGCTGTAAATTAAAATATAATTGCAAAGATATATATTTTTTATAAATTATATTTAATATTACCGAATATTTTTACCCCCAGGGAAGAAAAGGACATCACCCTCCGTGCAGCGTGGCGAACATATGGTCGGCTGCACGCTGGGGGGCACCGGGCTGGCCCAGGCGTAGGGCCACGTCTTCATAGTCGCGGAGCATGGGGGCGCGACGGGAACCGCCGGGAAGGATGGACTGGAGGTGGCGACGGACATTTTCCACCGTCATGCCATCGGCCACGAGTTCGGGAACGACCTCGCGGTCGGCAATGAGATTGACCAGCGAAATGTAAGGAATTTTCAGCACCAGACGGCGCATGAAGGAAATAAATTTTCCCCAGCCGATGTAGTAGCAGACAACCTGCGGGACACGGAACAGGGCGGTCTCCAGTGTAGCCGTGCCACTGGTGACGAGAGCGGCCGTGGCGTGCTGCAAGAGGGGGTAGGTCTGGCCATAAAGGACGCGTACGGAGGACTCGGCATCGATGAATTGGGCATAAAACGAGGGTTCAATGCCCGGTGCACCTGCCACGACGAGCTGGTAGTCAGTAGCCACGGGAGCCGCTGCACGGAGCATACGGGAGAGGTTGTCGCGAATCTCCTGTTGCCGGCTGCCGGCCAGGAGGGCGATGACGGGGCGGTCAGGAAGATGGTTTTCTTCGATGAAATGGGAAAAATCTGCCGGATGGTGAGCCTCGAAGTCCGAAACTTCGTCCAGGGTGGGATTGCCGACGTAGCGGATGTCGTAGCGGTGGCGCTGGCGAAAATAATCGACCTCGAAGGGGAGGATGCTGTAGAGCTGGTCGATGTTGGCACGGATGTCGCGGATGCGCCACTCCTTCCAGGCCCAAATCTTTGGAGAAATGTAATAAAAAATCTTCACTCCGGGGGCATGGCGACGGATGTACTTGGCCATGCTGAGATTGAAGCCCGGATAATCGACAAGAATGAGAGTATCGGGCTGCCAACGGAGGATGTCGCTGCGGCACTCCCTCATGCCACGCAGGATGGTGGGCAGATGGGCAATGACGGGCAGTATGCCCATGTAGGCCAGGGTGCTGTAGTGGCGCACGAGGTGGCCGCCCTGGGCCGCCATGAGGTCGCCCCCGATGCAGCGGAACTCGGCCTGCGCATCGCACTGACGGAGAGACTGCATGAGGTGGGAGGCGTGGAGGTCGCCGCTGGCCTCGCCGGCTATGAGGAAATACTTCAAAGTTGAAAAGTTGAAAAAAATTGAAAAGTTGAAAAGTTAAAAGTTGAGGGGAGCCAGGAGGGGGAGGGATTCGTAGTCGGTCATGTCGAGCTTGATGGGGGTGATGGAGCCATAGCCGTGGTCCAGAGCCCAGTAGTCGGTGTCCTCGTTGTGGGGCTCCTGGTTGAGAAAACGTCCTGTGAGCCAAAAGGCGTTCATGCCACGGGGATTGTTGGCCGAAATCCACTCCTGCACCCAGCGGCCGCGGCCCATGCGGCAGACACGCATACCGGCCAGACGGGCCACTTCGGGGAAATTGACATTCAGGCAGACATCCTGGGGCAGCCCCTGCTGAAGCACAAAGTCGGCAATGCGCACGATGTCGGCAGCGTAGGGCGAGAAGTCGCAATGGTGGCTGAGGGTGCGCAGGCTGTAGCCTACCGAGGGGACGCCCTTCATGCAGCCCTCGAAGACGGCTCCCATGGTGCCGCTGTAGTGGATGCTGCAAGAGGCATTGTCGCCGTGGTTGATGCCCGAGACCAGGAGGTCGGGCCGACGGGGGCACACCTGCTCCAGCGCCAGTTTGACACAATCCACTGGAGTGCCCGAACAAGCATATACGGTGAGGTGGTCCTGCTCCAAATCCACACGGTGGCGCAAAGTGACGGCCTGGGTGCACGTGATGGCCGCAGCTGCACCCGAACGGGCCGAATCGGGTGCCACGACGATGACATCGCCCAGCGTGAGCATGAGCCGGGAAAGCTCGTTGATGCCCTGGGCCTGCACGCCGTCGTCATTGGTAATGAGTATGAGTTTTCGTTCCATAGCGGGTGCAAAAGTAGTAAAAAAGTGTTAAGTTATCAACAAAAATGTTAAGTTATCAACACTTTTGGCATTCTTTCCTCATAAAATGAGGATAATGAGCAGAAAAGTTGTATCTTTGCACGTGAATAATCAAGTCAAAGAAGCCTAATGGCAAAAATCATCGCATTAGCAAACCAAAAGGGAGGTGTGGGCAAGACCACCACAAGCATGAATCTGGCCGCCTCGCTGGCCACACTGGAGAAGAAAGTGCTCCTCATCGATGCCGACCCACAGGCCAACGCTTCTTCGGGCGTGGGCGTGGACATTTCCCAAATCGACACATCGTTCTACAATTGCCTCATCGATGGCGTGGACGTGCGCGAAGCCATCTACACCACTGACATCGACGGGCTGGACATCATCCCCTCGCACATCGACCTGGTGGGCGTGGAAGTGGAGATGCTGCAGCGCCCCAATCGCGAAAAGGTGATGAGCAAAATGCTGAAGGAGATACGCGAAGAGTACGACTACATACTCATCGACTGCTCCCCCTCGCTGGGCCTCATCACCGTAAACGCCCTGACGGCAGCCGACTCGGTCATCATACCCGTACAGTGTGAATACTTCGCCCTGGAAGGGCTGAGCAAACTGCTGAACACCATCCGCATCATCAAGGTGAAACTGAACCCGGCACTGGAAATCGAGGGGTTCCTGCTGACCATGTACGACAAGCGGCTGCGCCTGGCCAACCAGGTCTACGACGAGGTGAAACGCCACTTCCAGGAGCTGGTATTCAAAACCGTCATCCAGCGCAACGTGAAGTTGGGCGAGGCCCCGGGACACGGTATGCCCGTCATCCTCTACGATGCCGACTCCACCGGTGCCCGCGACTATCTGGAACTGGCTAAAGAACTGGTAAAGAAAGTTGAGAGTTGAAAATTGAACTTTTGGAGCAGCGAGAGCCATCGGGCTTGCACGGATGGCCGAGTCATGACAAAAGTCGAATAGAATTCAAAATTGAAAACTAATGGCAGTACATAAGAAATATCCGGCCTTGGGCCGGGGACTGGATGCCCTGATGCGCACCGAAGAAGTGCACACCGGAGGTTCATCCAGCATCAACGAAATCAGAATTGCAGACATACAGGCCAATCCTAACCAGCCCCGGCGCGAGTTTGACGAAACCGCCCTCCAAGAACTGGCCGACAGCATACGCGAAATCGGCATCATACAGCCCATCACCGTTCGCGACATGGGCGACGGCACCTTCGTCATCATCGCCGGAGAGCGCCGCTGGCGGGCCAGCCAGATGGCCGGGCTCACCACCATCCCGGCATACATCCGCACCGTGGACGACGAAAACATGATGGAGATGGCCCTGGTGGAGAACATACAGCGCGAGAACCTGAACTCGATGGAAATAGCACTGGCCTACCAGCACCTCATCGAACAATATGACCTGACACAGGAGAGACTGAGCGAACGCGTGGGCAAAAATCGCACCACCGTCACCAACTATCTGCGACTGCTGAAACTGCCGGCCCAGATACAGATGGGGCTCAAGAACCGCACCATCGACATGGGCCACGCACGCGCCCTACTGACACTGGACGACCCGGCACTGCAGCTGAAGGTCTACGACGAAGTGCAGCGAACCGGCATGAGCGTACGCAAGGTGGAACAGATGGTGAAGGACCTGGTACACGGCGACACCGTCAGCACCGGCGGCAAACGCCTCAAAGGGAAAAGCGGAAGCATGCCCTCCGAATTCAACGCGCTGAAGGAGGCCCTGTCCTCCTTCTTCCAGACCTCCGTTCAACTGACATACAGCGACAAGGGGAAGGGAAAAATCAGTATCCCCTTTGCCAACGAAAAGGAGCTGGAACGCATCATAGACCTCTTTGACCGACTGAAAAATTGAGGACACAGGGCACCACATACAGCCTCATGCTCGCCCTGTGCCTGGCCGTCCTGTGGTGCAGCCCTGCCCGGTCGCAAGTGCCCGACACCCTGCGGTCGGTGCCTGACACCATAGTCATAGACACCAACCTCGTAGACAAATTGTTACCTTCCAAATCGAAGCGCAGGGGCATGGCCAACTTCCAGCCCGACCCGATACGCTCCATGTGGCTGGCACTGGTCTTCCCGGGGGCAGGACAAATGTACAACCGCAAGCTGTGGAAACTGCCCATCGTCTATGGCGGATTCCTGGGATGTGCCTACGCCCTGACCTGGAACGGTCAGATGCTCAGGGACTACTCACAGGCTTATCTGGACATCATGGACGACGACCCGAACACGAAAAGTTACGAGGGCATGTTGCCCATGGGATACGACATCACGGGCAAGGAAGACCGCTTCAAGACAATATTCAAGAACAAGAAAGACCACTTCCGGAAGTATCGCGACATGAGCATCTTTGCCTTCGCCGGGGTGTATCTGATATCTGTCATCGATGCTTACGTGGATGCCGAACTTTCCACCTTCGACATCAGTCGCGACCTGAGCATCCATCTGGAGCCTGCCGTCATCAGCACGGGCATGCCCTACACACACAGCCAAAGGCAAAAGGCCTATGGGCTGTCGTGCAACATCAGTTTTTAATGCCGTAGGAACGACACTCACCGGTGCGTCTCCGAATAACGAATGACCATTATGAACATACGAACGACACTTACTGCCGCATTGTTACTCATCCTGCCGCTCTGCACCACGGCGCAAAGCGAAATATCCGTTGTGGACGACAAAACGGGAAAGACCGAAGAAATAGGACTGCCCGAAGGCATGATGAGCAACGAACTGGACAGCCTGCTGCGGGAATGGCACACGAAGACCTACACTTCCTTCAACGAGGATTGCGAGACGAACAATGAAAATCCCACCTACACGAAGGAGGAATACATTGCCCGGCTAAGCCACCTGCCCAACGTCATCGACATGCCCTACAACGAAGTGGTCAGGAAGTTCATCGACCAGTACAGTAACCGGCTACGCCGCTCCGTTGCCGTCATGCTGGGAGCCAGCAACTTCTACTTCCCCATCTTTGAAGAAGCTCTGGAGACCTACCAAATGCCCCTGGAACTGAAGTATCTGCCCATCATCGAGAGCGCCCTGAACCCAGGTGCCACAAGTCGGGTGGGAGCCGCAGGACTATGGCAGTTCATGCCAGCCACCGGTAAACAGTATGGGCTGGAGATAACGAGCCTCATCGACGAACGGCGCGACCCCATCAAGTCGTCGTACGCCGCCGCCCGCTACCTGAAGGACCTCTACGACATCTTCGGCGACTGGACGCTGGCCATCGCCTCCTACAACTGCGGCCCACAAAACGTGCTGAAGGCCATCAAACGTGCCGACGGCTCCAAAGACTACTGGACCATCTACCCCTATCTGCCAGCAGAGACCCGAGGCTACGTGCCGGCCTTCATCGCCGCCAACTATATCATGACCTACTACTGCGAACACAACATCTGCCCCGTGAACACACGCCTGCCGGCCGGCACCGACACCATCATGGTCAATCGTGACGTAAGATTTGAGCAAATTCACGAGCTCTGCAACATCAGCATAGAAGAACTGCGGGCACTGAACCCTCAGTATCGCACGACACTTGTGCCGGGGGATGCCCGCCCTCTGGCCATACGCATGCCAGCAGAGACCATCGGAGCCTTCATTGAAGCCGGAGATTCGCTCTACGCTCACAGAGCCAGCGAACTCTTCAGCAAAAAAGAGAAGGAAGTGGTCGCCTCCAGCTCCACAGTATCCCCGAACAGGGGCCGACAAACCTCAAGCCGACAAAGCAGAGGCGGAAAGAGCATCACCGTCCGCCCTGGCGACACGCTGGGGGCCATCGCACGCAGAAACCACACCTCGGTGAGCGCACTGAAGCGTCTGAACGGAATGCGTGGCACCAACATACGCGCCGGACAGAAACTGAGAGTACGATGACAACACCATAGGGGCGTACCCCCCATGTACGTCCGCAGAAATGACAATAACACGAAATGGGCACGATTATGGACGAGCAGAACATACGAGAGCAAGAGGACGAACGCATGGTGAACGAAGCGTTCCAGCATCTGCTGGATACCTATCTGAAAAGTCACCACCGCAAGAAGGTAGACATCATCACAAAGGCCTTCAACTTTGCCCGCAAGGCTCACGAGGGTGTCCGCCGACTATCGGGCGAACCCTACATCATGCATCCTATCGCTGTAGCACAGATAGCCAGTGAGGAAATCGGGCTGGGAAGCACCAGCATCTGCTCGGCACTGCTCCACGACGTGGTGGAGGACACCGACTACACGGTAGAAGACATAGAGAACATTTTCGGTCCGAAAATCGCACAAATTGTGGACGGACTGACCAAGATTTCGGGAGGCATCTTCGGCGACCGCACATCGTCACAAGTGGAGAACTTCAAGAAACTCCTGCTGACCATGAGCGACGACATCCGGGTCATCCTCATCAAGATTTCCGACCGCCTGCACAATATGCGCACCTTGGGCAGCCAACTCCCCCACAAGCAATACAAGATAGCCGGCGAGACCCTGAGCATCTACGCCCCACTGGCCTACCGACTGGGACTGAACAAAATAAAGGAAGAACTGGAAGACCTCAGTTTCAGTTACGAACACCCCGAAGAGTGCGCCCTCATCAAGCAAAGACTGGCCGAAGTGGATGCCAACCTGCAAAGTATCTATACAGACTTCATCGGCCCCATCCGTGCAGAACTGGACAAGCACGGCATCGACTACACCATCAAAGCCCGCATCAAGCGCCCTTACTCTATCTGGAAGAAGATGGTCACTAAGCACTTGTCCTTCGAGGATGTCTACGACATTCTGGCCGTACGCATCATCTTCAAACCCAAGGATCCCAACGACGAGGAAGGAGAGTGCATGCAGGTCTACGCCTACGTGTCCAAACCCTACACGGCCCATCCTGACCGCTTCCGCAACTGGCTCAGCCACCCCAAGAGTAATGGCTACCAGGCCGTACACACCACTCTGATGAGCAAAGCCGGAAAGTGGATAGAAGTGCAGATACGCACTGAGCGCATGGACGAAATAGCGGAACAGGGCTTTGCTGCACACTGGAAGTACAAGGATGGCGAGAAAACCAGTGAAGAGAGCGAAAGCGAACTGGACAAATGGCTGCAGACCATCAAGGAAATCCTGGACGACCCACAGCCCAGCGGCATGGACTTCCTGGACACCATCAAACTCAATCTCTACAGTAATGAACTCTTCGTGCTCACTCCGAAGGGTGACGTAAAGCAAATGCCCGTCGGAAGCACGGCACTCGACTTTGCCTTCACTATCCACACCTTTGTGGGCACTCACTGCATCGGTGCAAAGGTGAACCATACACTGGTATCGCTCAACTACGTGCTGAAGGGGGGAGACCAAATAGAGATTCTGACTTCAAAGGAACCACAGGTACAACGTGAGTGGCTGAAGTTCGTCACCACGGCCAAGGCCCAGAACAAGATACAGGCCATACTGCGCCGCGAAGACCGCGAAAAGCAGAAAGAGGGCGAAAAGATACTGAACGACTTCTTCCGCAAGGCAGACATGGAACCCAGCAGCATGAACGTGGACAAACTGTGCAATCTGCACCAACTGAAGAACCGCGAACAGCTGTATGCCGCCATCGGCATGGGGCGCATAGTGCCTGGGGATACCGACTTGCAGCACCTGCAAGAGAAAAAGAATTCAAAATACTGGAGCCGCTACCTCAAGAAACTGTTCAAGCGCAACAGCGACGACAGCAATCTGCTACTAGCCCCTACCCCATTGACCAAGATAGACCGTAAGAAACCGCTCATTCTGAACGAGGAAAGCATCGGCCATTACATCATCGGTGACTGCTGCCACCCCATACCAGGCGACGACGTGTTAGGCTACTTCGACGACAAAAACCGCATCACCATACACAAGCGCCAATGCCCCGTGGCCAACAAGTTGAAAACGACCGACGGCAATCATATCCTGGCCGCCAAATGGGACACACACAAGCGTCTCTACTTCCCCGCCACCATACGCATCGAGGGCATAGACCACATGGGAGTCCTCTACCAGATAGCTGGCATACTGTCCAAACAGCTCAACGTGAACATGCACAAGCTCACCATCGAGACACACGATGGCATATTCCAGGGAGAAATAAACCTAAGCGTGCACGATGTGGAGGACGTGCGCATCATCTGTCGCGACCTGAAGAAGATTGACGAAATCAAACTGGTCACACGCGTCTCGTAGGCACACAAAGGATGCCCCAGTCTCGTAAGCACACGGGAAAGCCCCGCCTGGCTCGACGAAGCCAGACGGGGCTTTCCCGTTTCTCATGGCTGAAGTTTCACACCAGATTCTCCAGTTCCTTCTTGATGCCAACAAGCTCGGCACGTATCTGCTGCAGGCGTTCCATCAGTTCCGTGGTCGAATTTTCCCGCCCATGGTTCTTGGCAATGGCCTCACGGGCAGCAGCCAGTTTCATACCCCTTACCTTCACCAGATTATGGATGACACGGATTTCGTCGATATCCTCCTGCGTGTACTGACGCACATTGCGTCCGCTCTTGCGGGGCTGAATGCTGGGGAACTCCTTTTCCCAATAGCGTAACAGGGTCTCCGTGACACCAAACATCTCTGCGACCTCGCCAATGGCAAAGTACTTCTTCAAGTTCTTATTCGGATTCAAAGGCATGATTCGCTTTATTAAATGGGACGATTCACTTTATTACAATAGTAATAATATCCAAATTCTTTGCAAAAGTAAGGAAAACAAATTACCTTTGCAAGCGAATTCTGAAATCTTTTATAAATATCATAACAATGACAGCTAACGAAATACGTAATTCGTTCAAAAAATTCTTTGAATCGAAGGGACACGTCATCGTCCCCTCGGCCCCCATGGTCGTGAAGGACGACCCCACACTGATGTTCACCAACGCCGGCATGAACCAGTGGAAAGACATCATCCTGGGGCAGCGCGACCCGGAACCCCGCCGCCGTGCCGACTCACAGAAGTGCCTCCGCGTCAGCGGTAAGCACAACGACCTGGAGGAAGTAGGCCACGACACCTATCACCATACCATGTTCGAGATGCTGGGCAACTGGTCGTTCGGCGACTACTTCAAGGAGGGTGCCATCGACATGGCCTGGGAGTATCTGGTGGACGTGCTGAAACTTAATCCCGCCGACCTCTATGTAACTGTGTTCGAGGGCTCGCCCGAAGAGAACCTGAGCCGCGACGACGAGGCCGCCTCCTTCTGGCTGAAGCACGTGCCCGCCGACCACATCATCAACGGCAACAAGCACGACAACTTCTGGGAGATGGGCGATACGGGGCCTTGCGGCCCTTGCTCCGAGATTCACCTCGACAGCCGCTCTGCCGAGGAGAAGGCCAAGGTGCCCGGACGCGAACTGGTAAACAAGGACGACCCACAGGTCATCGAGATATGGAACATCGTCTTCATGCAGTTCGAGCGCAAGGCCGACGGCCACCTCGAACCCCTCTCGATGAACGTCATCGACACGGGCATGGGCTTCGAGCGACTGGTACGCGCCATACAAGGCAAGCAGTCGAACTACGATACCGACGTATTCCAACCCATCATTAAGGCTATCGGTGACATCGCCGGCATGAAGTACGGAGAGAAGAAGGAGACCGACGTGGCCATGCGCGTTGTGGCCGACCACTTGCGCACCATCGCTTTCTCCATCGCCGACGGACAACTGCCCGGCAATGCCAAGGCAGGCTATGTCATTCGCCGCATCCTGCGCCGCGCCGTTCGCTATGCCTACACGTTCCTCGGACAGAAAGAGGCCTTCATCTACCGCCTGCTGCCCGTGCTCATCCAGGAGATGGGCGAGACATACCCCGAGCTCTCTGCACAGCGCGAGCTCATCTCGAAGGTGATGAAGGAGGAGGAAGACAGCTTCCTGCGCACATTGGAGACGGGTATCCGCCTGTTGGACGGCGTCATGCAGGAGACCAAGAAGCAGGGCAAGACCGTCATCGACGGCGAACGGGCCTTCACGCTCTTCGACACCTACGGTTTCCCCCTCGACCTGACAGAACTAATCTGCCGTGAAAACGGACTGACCGTCGATGAAGAGGGCTTCAACGTAGAGATGCAAAAGCAGAAGGACCGCGCCCGCAACGCCGCCAAGGTGGAGGCCGACGACTGGGTGGAAGTTGAAAGTTTAAAGTTGAAAGTTGAAAGTTTAGCCTCCGGCGAGGAGCAAACTGACAATAACGGCGAAGCCCAACTTTCAACTCTTAACTCTCAACTTTCAACTAAATTCTTGGGTTGGGATATGACCGAAAGCGAGTGCCACATCATGCGCTACCGCCAAGTGGTGCAGAAGAAGCAAACATACTATCAGCTGGTGCTCGACCAGACCCCCTTCTATGCTGAAAAGGGCGGACAGGTGGGCGACCGCGGCGTGCTCGTGAGTGAGAACGAGACGATAGAGGTCATCGACACCAAGTCGGAGAACGGACTGACGGTACACATCACCAAGACGCTGCCGAAGCAGCCCGAGGCCCCCTTCATGGCCTGCGTGGATGTCGATTTGCGCCATGCCAGCGAAGCCAACCACACGGCCACTCACCTGCTGGACCAAGCCCTGCGCCAGGTGCTGGGCACACACGTGGAGCAGAAGGGCTCGCTCGTGACACCCGACTACCTGCGCTTCGACTTCTCGCATTTCCAGAAGGTCACCGACGATGAGCTGCGCCAGGTGGAACGGCTGGTGAACACAAAGATTCGCGAAAACATTCCCCTGCAAGACCACCGCGACATGCCCATCGAGGAGGCTAAAAAGCTCGGTGCCATCGCCCTCTTCGGCGAGAAGTACGGCGACCACGTGCGCGTCGTGCAGTTCGGCGACAGCGTAGAGTTCTGCGGCGGTTGCCACGCCAAGAGCACAGGCCAGCTGGGCATGGTGAAAATACTCAGCGAAAGCAGCGTAGCCGCTGGCGTGCGCCGCATCGAGGCCATCACGGGCCAAAAAGTGGAGGAAATGCTCTACCAGGTGAGCGACACTGTCACGGAACTGCGCCACCTCTTCAACAACACGCCCGACTTGCAAGGTGCCATTGAGAAATTCCTCGGTGAGAATCAGCAACTGAAGGCGCAGATAGAGGCCAGCATGAAGGAAAAGGCCCAGCAGCTGAAGCAGTCGATGAAAGAGAAGGCTACTGACGTCGGCGGCATCTGCGTGATGAAGGCAGTGGTACCCCTCGCTCCCGAGTTTGTGAAGAACATCGCCTTCCAGCTGCGTGCCGAGGTGGAGAACGCACTCGTGGTCATCGGCAGCCTGAACGAGGGCAAGCCCATGCTCACCGCTGCCGCCAGCGACACGCTGGTGCAGCAGGGCGTGAACATCGGCAAGAACATCCGCGAGGCCGCACAGCTCATCCAGGGCGGTGGCGGTGGCCAGCCCCACTTCGCCACGGCCGGTGGCAAGAATCCCGAGGGTCTTATCTCAGCCGTAGAAAAGCTGGTGGAGCTGCTGACAGCCTGAACCCGTAACGACCCTGAAATAAACAGAGTGGAGGCAGACACCTAAAATGTGTCTGCCTCCACTCTGTTCTTCACATCTTCCACTGCATCCATGTGGACAGAAGAGAATTTGCGAGCAAAAAGGTAGGGACTGCCAATGAGATAATCTACATCCTCGGCCCGCCACACGTAGGGGCTGCCGCGCTGCCAGTCAATAGCCCGCATGGAACCACGCTGCGCATCCTCTGTATCAAACAGGTTCTCACGGAAGGGAGAGTCCCAGATGAAGGTCTGCATGAAAAGTTCATCGCCACACAAGGTATAGCGAAATATTTTCCATATATCTCGTTCATGGGCGAGCAAATAACGGCAAAAGTCCTCCGTGATACTAAACCAGTTGAAGCCCTTGCGGATAGTCCCACGAAGACGATTGACACCGATGATTTTCTGAATGTCGAGCAAGATGTTCCGGAGCGGTGTGGTCAGTATATGCTGGAAACGGTTAGCACGTTCCTTATATCGGTTGAATACATAGTAATAACGGGCCTTACGCATGGCATCGCTTTGGTCGCGCTCACTGTTCCAGAAGCCCAGAAATTCCCGGCCCCGGTGCAATTCAAAGAAATCATAGATTTCACGTGGTGACTTGATGGGCATGTCGCACCCCGACAAGAGATGGTAATAGGCATACGGCCCATTGGCGGCAGCTTCTTTCAGCAACAGGATTTCCACCTTTATCTGCGTGACGTGGCCCCAATAGACCTTTATGGGGTTGGACAGGATGAACAGACGGGCACGCGACAGGGACACATCTGCCTCCACTTTCTTCCGGAGCCAGTCGCTGCGCTTGTCAATGTGCAGATAGATGTCGTTCCACTCCACATCAAGCATGTGCAGAAGCGTCTCCAGCACCTCTGGCTCGTTGTGGGCTATGATAAGATAGGCATGGCGTTTCATGGGCGGCGAAGGAGGTTTGAGAGCAGATTATACAAGCGGTAGAGCAACATGGCCGTAAGCAGGGATACAACCACAAGGGTGACGTACATGGGCAGGGGATAGCACAAGCCATAGAGTTCGTCGTGGAAGAAATAGTAGGCATAGAACGTGTGCGTAAGCCATATAAACACGGAATACTTGCCGAAAAAGCGCAGCGTGGCCTCTGCCCAATGCGGTAGCCGGGCCTGAATAAAAAGTAATATCAGCGGAACGGCAAAAAGCACATTTACCAGACTTGCACCGATGAGGGCACGCACGGCGTACAACACCACTATGAGCCACAGCGGATGGGGGGGGCAAATCCTCCGCCAACGGTCGGTATGGCTGCCGAAGCATACACCGACATAGAAGGCCGGCATCACGAGGAACAGGTTTTGCAACTGGGCAGACAGCACATTCGCACCAAGCACATAGGTAGGCCATTTGTACCCAATGCACAGGAGATAGAGACCCAAGAAAACGGCGGCGTTCACCTTTGCGCCGTGCCGCTGCACGAAAGGTACTATCCATCGGGCCGAAACCATCAGGATACACCAAGGGAACAGGAACCACCATTCGCCATTGTAGGACACATCCAACCCCAACAGATTCAGCAGGGCCGTGCTCCAACTGCCCGGATACTGCTCCGGACGGAGCCAGCACCCCAGGGGAATGAAAATGACAAAGACCAGCCACAGCCGACTATACACCCGCCATAGGCGCCGCCTTGTGGCCTTACTGCCCAGGTCGCGGGCCTTGGCCATGCCGTAACCGGAAATCAGCAGATAGATGGGCACACACATTCCACTGCATCGGGCCAGTACATAGGCAAGCGGCTTGCCGTTGAAATAGTTTACCATGGTGACACACTCCCCCACCCGCTCCACGGTGTTGAAGAGATGCAACCATAGCATCATCAGTATGGCCAATCCTTTCAGTTGCAGACTTTGTTCCTTGCCCATGACTTTTATGTTTCCAACAATTCGGTATAAAGTTCGATGTATCGGCGGCACACCTCCGACTTAGGGTATTGCCGTTGCAGGACGTTGTGCTGCATCCCGGAGCGCAGCCCTTCGTCCTGCATCAGACGCAGCAGCTGCGTAGCGTATGCTTCCTCGTCGAAAGGCTCAACCAATATACCGTTCATGCCCGACGGGGCAAGAATGTATTCCACTCCCGCGCTACAATTAAAGGCTATGGGCACCACGCCGTTGGTCTGTGCCTCGGTCAGCACCAGCCCCCACCCTTCCATGGTACTGGTCAGGCAAAGGATGGCTGCGCGGTCATAGTAAGCCTGTGGATGCTGCCGCCCCTCGAACGAGACGTGTCGCAGTGCTAGTTCCCGGGCCAGAGCCTGCAACCGGGGCAGTTCCTCCCCATCGCCCACGATTAGCAACCGCCACCCCTCGCCCTGCGCTTCCACGTGGCTCCAGATGCGCAACAATCTATCTACCCGTTTGTCTGCATACGTCAGCCGCCCCACAAACAACACCACCCTTTCCTTCTCTAAAACAGGAGTTTCGTTTGGCTCTTGGAAATTGGGAATGACACGAATCTTGCGCGCCTCCACTTCGGGCAGCGAAAGGGCGTTCACTATCTGTTCGCCATAGGCATCGCAAAGTACGGTGTAGGCATCGATGTTTGCAAAAATGCGTTGAAGGCCCCTTTGGTACTTTTTTTCATAAGTGTGGTTGGCAAATCGTGGCACGTAGTAATATTTCCATCTCAGGCGTTGCCAAAGTTTCCCACGACTCAAAGCCTCCTTCTGAAAATACTTTCCTATGACATTCCAGAACGGCACACCATGGTTAGCCACCACCACTTTCACCCCAGTTTTGGCTTTTATCAGCGGAAGCCACAACGGGTCGATGCACATATAGGTGAGCACCTCTATGCCATTTTCCCGAATGAGGTCAATGAGTTCCTTTGCACAAGCCTTTTTCTTCAGTTTATGCCGATGTGTCAGCACCAGAATGGGAGAATCCTTGGGCATCAGGTCTTTTCGGAACTTGCGGCAGATGACCCACACCCGGAAACCCTTCTGGCACAGTGCTTCGCCTACGTCCAGGGTCACTCTCTCGGCCCCTCCGCAGGGAAATTCTCCATGTACGAAAGCAATGGTTCTTATGTCTTTTTCTCTATTCATTTCTCATTCAGCTTATGCCATTGGGGGATGGGGTTACACGTCGTCCGTCGGGATGCGCACCCAACCTTCAGGATAGAGAGGTATGCGCCCATTGTCGTCGGCATACCAGCGGTCGGGACAGAGGACAATGCCGTCAGGCCGACCGAGCCATGCGCCCCACCAGGAGAAGGTGCTATTCGGGATGATGTGGTGGCGGCAGTGCGACATGAGCATCATGTCCTGCCAACTGTCGTCCCCCGTGTTCCAATCGACGTACGTGACCTGTCCCGCAAGGGGCAGGTTTTCTTTTACCCAGGGCATATCGTCGGTAAAAACATAGTAGTGAGGCGAAACGAAGCGACACTCTATGGTGGCAATGGCCCGCTGATAATAGGGCAACTGACAGACGCAGCCCACCGTGTGGAAGTGCTTTGCCTTCAGATAGTCGCCCCGGCGCACATGCAGCGATACGGACTGCGCCTCGTCGTCCATCTGATGGGCCAGTTGCCGACTGCGCTCAGAGGCTAGCCGCAGGTCGAAGGTCAGGGCGCGACGTATCTCCTCTTCATGCCCCCGGAAATACATCAGGTGCTGATAGAATCCCTTGTAATAGACCAACGGCCAGTGGACGGTCCCGTCGTAGTGGCGCAGCGAGCCTCGCTCGTGACGCTCCAGTATGGTACGGAAGAACAGGAATTCCAGCACCTTCTTCAGCCACTGGGGCAGGGTCACCTCATCGGCCACGGCCTGGGGAAAGACACGATGCAACTCATAGCCTCGGTGCACACGATAGTGCTGCATGTCCGAGAGGTCGATGTAGGTATGGGGGAAGCGGCTCCGCATCCGCAAGTAGAGGACGTAGATGAACATCTGGTTGCCCAGACCGCCGGTCATTTTTATCAGTCGCATGGGGAGATAAGGTTACAGAAGAAGTCCCGAACGGTATTGTCCTCCACGATGTGCCCGTCGGCCACCAGGCGGTCGAAACTGTTGTTCCCCACCACGCGGTCGTACTCCTCCGACAGACGTCCCTCGCGATAGAGCTGATAGAAGTAACGCCAATGGGCCCCGCCATGGCGCCCGCTGTGCTTCTCCAGTTCGCGCCCGCCCTGAATCATTTTCTGCATGAAGGTCTGGCGGTCGCCTACGGAGTAGTGGAAGATGACGATGTCGCCCTGGGCCACGGTGCGCGGCAGCATGGCCACCTTGTGGTTGCCCATGGCAATGTGCAGATAGCCCTGTGCGCGATGTGCCACTTTACCCCGCTGGGGCTGGAAGATGCTGTAGGGCGAGAGGTCGTAGCGTGAGGGAACATCGACGGGCAGCACGCGCTGGTTCCATTCCCAGAAGGGACGCCCCTCCTGGGGGTACATGCAGAAAGCGGCACAGCGCAGGATGCGCTTGGGACATCGCGCAAGTTCGGTCTTCAGGCTACCGGACGGGGCATACCACAGTTCGTCGGCATCGGCATTGATAATCCAGTCGGCTCCGTGGCGGTCGATGGCCAGCACGACCATACGATCCACCCATCGTTTCTGCTCGTAGCCCGTAGAGGGCTCCTCCACGACGTCCAGCACCCAGCCCCGCTCCTGATAACGGCGGATGATGTCCATGGTGCCGTCGGTGGAGTTGTTGTCGGTGATGATGAAGCCATCCACCCCCATGGCATGGTGGAACAGCAGGTTCCGCTCCAGTTTTTCTTCCTCGTTCTTCACGAGTAGCGTCATGATGAGCCGTGGCTCCGCAATGCGCTTCGGCGTAAACGGCCACTGGACGAGTGCCTTGAAGAAGCGCCCCGTAGCCCGCAGGAGGGTTTCAGTCTTTGCGTTCATAGGCTTTAGTCAGCATTCTCAGACATTCCCCGCCATCGAATCCACGCACCCGGGCATATTCCTCGGCCACAATGCGCCGCTGCTCCAGCGTGGTGGGCAGGCGGTCGGCAAAGTTGCGGCACCCAGCCTCCAGACTGACGTGGTGGAAGCGAATGCGGTTAAGGTCGATGAGTTCCACCTGTGCCTCCCCGTCGGGCCCAGGGCCGAAGAGAATGTTGCCCTGGGAATAGTCGAGGTGCACCATGCCGGCATCGTGCAGGTGCGCCGTGGTCCGGGCGATGGCTCGCAAGTAGCGTTCCTCGTCGGTGGGCGACAGGGCTCGGTCAATGATGTCATAGTAGTTGTAGGGAAGGGCGGAGCGCAGGCATACGTAGAAGCTGCGATGGAAGAAGAGCCCCAAATGGCGGTCGGCGTAGTACCCGACGGGCGTGGGCGAACCAATGCCCAGGCGGCGCAGCAGCAGGGCATACTCGTAGGAACGGCGGGCCTTGGACTTACGCAGGAATCCGTAAACGATGCGGTTCAGCCAATTGGCACGGTGGAACGACTTTACCACATAGACCTGCCCATCTATCTCAAATTCGCGCAACTCGTTCCGCCCCCGATAGATGAGCCGGCCCTCACCACGGGCAAAACGCTCGGGCAACGTGGCCAAGAACGTTGCCAGCTGGGGAAAATCGGGATGGAGCACCCAGACGGAAGGATGTAGCGAGAGGAACGTCCGTTTCGTCATATCTTGTCAAATCCTTTGGTAAACTTCCGCCAGTAGTAAAGCAGCGGATTCTTGTATTTCAGTTGTTTCCATGGGCGACTGCCATGGGGGCGGTGGACGACGGGCAACGAGGTGAACAGATAGTTCCGCAGGCCCTCCTCCAGTGAACGATGGGAGATGGTGACATCGAACCACGACTTCGTGGCATCGAGCTGGTCGAAGTCCACACGCCGCAGCAGTTCGGGCGTGAGCAGCGAACAGCAGAACGAACAGTGGCGACGGGTATCCAGCACCCGGTTCTCCTCTCCTTGGGCGTAGAGATAGGGATAGTTGATACGCCCCGATTCATCGACGGTCACCGAAGCTACGATACCGGCATCGGGGCGCTCCAGTGCACCCTGCCACAGACCATTCAGTGTGTCCGGCCTCACCAGCACGTCGCTCTCCACGATGAGCAGTCCGGCATCCTCCCTGAGACACTGCTGTCGCTCGCGCTGCAACACCAGCAGGTAGTTGGGCGAGGGATGGTCGGTCAGGTCACAGAGGTTCACCAACTGGAAGCCCAGTTCGCGACTGGCCGTCTCCAGCCGGCGCGTATTCTCCTGTGTCGAGAAGTCGTTGTATATCGTATAGGTGTTGGGCATCTCCCTTTGTGCAGCCATCACGGCCCGCGCCGTCTCCAGCGTCAAGTCCAGGCTGTCCTTCACGGGGGTAATGATATGCAGGCTTTTCATGGTCTTTTCACTCATCGGTGCAAAGATACTCTTTTTATTTTATCCGCCAAATTTTTCCTCCCTAAAATGTCATTTTCCGCCAAATGTTTATGCGCATAATTGTCATTTTCCGCCAAATGTTAGTTCCTAAATGAAAAAGAGTGTGGGGTGTTCTGCTGAAAGGGACGCGCCGCCATCGCGGCACAACCGTACCACCGGCGCGGCAGGAATTGCAAAGTCCGAGGGGAATTCTCCGTCCGTCGGCCGACGGACGGACATTCATCGACGACGGACGGACGTTCATCGGCGACGGATGTACATCCGCCGACCGACGGCGGAACTTTTCCCTTAGGAGATGAAGAAAAGAGGATTCGGGGATGGGCCGTAGGCGGATTTTTCGCCGTAAGTTTGCTATTTTGCCTGCTTAGCCGTAACTTTGCAGCGTGAAAGGCGAAAGACAAAAGACGTAAAGTCCAAAAACGAAAAAAGAGAGACAAGATGAAGAAAGACTTCCGTGCAGCCCTGTTCGACCTGGACGGCGTGGTGCTGGACACCGAAAGCCAGTACTCTAAGTTCTGGTGGCAGATGGGACGTGTGTTCCGCCCCGACATCCCCGATTTCAGCCTGCGCATCAAGGGGCAGACGCTGCGGCAAATCTTCGACGCATGGTTCGACGGAGAGACGGAACAGCAGGCCGAAATCACGCGCCGGCTGAACGACTTCGAGGCCCAGATGTCGTATATATATATAAAAGGTACGCGCGCGTACGTGGAACGACTGCGACTAGTGGGCATCCCGACGGCCATCGTCACGAGTTCGAACCGTCCGAAGATGGAGGCTGTCTATCGCGCACGCCCCGAACTGCCGATGCTCTTCGACAAGATTCTGACGGCCGAGGACTTTGCCGAGAGCAAGCCTTCGCCCGACTGCTACCTGCGCGGGGCAGCGGCGTTCGGTCTGAAGGCCGGGGACTGCGTGGTGTTTGAGGACAGTGTGAACGGTCTGAAGGCGGGCCGCGCCAGCGGAGCATACGTCGTGGGACTGGCCACAACGAACCCGCGGGAGGTGATAGAACCGCTGTGCGATGAGGTTATAGATAACTTCCTAGGGATGCCTAAGACATCCTAGAACATCCTAGGATAACCTAGAATTGCCTAGAATTGCCTAGAATGAATTGCCTAGAATGAATTACCTAGAAAAGCCTATGAAAATCATCATTGACGACAAGATTCCGTACATCCGCGGCGAGGTGGAACGCCTGGCCGACGAGGTGGTGTATCTGCCGGGAAACAAAATCTCGGCCGAGGACGTGCGAGAAGCCGATGCGCTGGTGGTGCGCACACGCACGCTGTGCAACCGGCAGTTGCTGGAGGGCAGCCGCGTGGGCTTCATCGTGACGGCCACCATCGGCTACGACCACCTGGACACGGCATACCTCCGGGAGGCTGGCATACCGTGGACCAACTGTCCCGGATGCAACGCCACCAGCGTGGCACAGTACGTCAGGAACAGCCTGCTGGAGGCGGAGCGGGACGGCATCGTCCGCCTCAGCGAGGCCACCCTGGGCATCGTGGGCTACGGACACGTGGGCAAGGCGGTGTATGCGGCCCTGCGACCCTATGTCAAGGAGATTCTGGTGAACGACCCACCGCTGGAAGTTGAAAGTTTAAAGTTGAAAGTTGAATGTTATGCCTCCGGCGAGGGGGATAATAGAAGGAGCGTCGCGAAGCAACTTTCAACTTTCAATTTTCAACTTTCAACTTTAGAAGCTCTACAGGCTTCCTGCGACATCATCACCCTGCACACACCGCTGACCACGGACGGCCCCTACCCCACCTGGCACCTGGTGGACGAGCCACGGCTGCGGGCCATGCGGAAACGCCCCGTCATCGTCAATGCCGCACGCGGCGGCGTGGTGGATGAGGAAGCCCTGGAGTGGGCACTGGACAAGGGTCTGGTGCGGCAGGCCATCATCGACACCTGGGAGGACGAACCGCACGTCCGGCGGTCGCTCTTGCAAAAGGTGTTCATCGGCACCCCCCACATCGCTGGCTACTCGGCCGACGGCAAGGCCAACGCCACACGCATGGCACTGGAGGCCCTGGCACGATGGAAAGGTGAAAGATTAATGGGGAAAGGTGAAGGGATAACTTTCGACATCCGGCCGGCGGAGGCAGGCCCCGAGCGCACGGGACTACGCTACAGCCCCAAGAGCGACAGCGAGGCACTGAAACGGGCCCCCGAAGCGTTCGAACGACAGCGAGGCAACTACCCTCTGCGACGCGAATAACCTCACACTAACAGGACATAAATGCAGTCTCTATATTGCACAAACATATACCCTATGTGCAAAAAAGGTATGATTTTTGCATAAATATTTGGTAGTTCGGGCGAGAAGTCGTAACTTTGCAGCCGAATTAAAAGAAACCAATTATTAATCATTTTATTAAATTTTTACTATTATGGCTGATATTGAAGCAAAAGTTAAGGCTATCATCGTTGATAAACTGGGCGTAGATGAATCTGAAGTTGTAGAATCTGCAAACTTTACTCAGGATCTGGGTGCTGACTCTCTGGACACCGTTGAACTGATCATGGAACTGGAGAAAGCATTCAACATCACCATCCCCGACGACGCAGCAGAGAAGATTGCAACCGTTGGCGACGCCATCAAGTTCATCGAAGAGGCTCAGGCCTAAACGAACGAAGAAGAATTGAAGGGAAGTTAAAAGGAAGTTAATGGGAAGTTAAAGGGACGATACATTCTTTCCTTGAGAGCAATCTCATGCGACAAGGCTATCATCCCTTTAACTCCCAAGGCCTGAAAGGCCGATAACTTCCTTTTAACTTCCCTTTAACTTCCCCTAATCACAACAACATTTATGGAACTGAAAAGAGTAGTAGTAACGGGCATTGGTGCCGTATCGCCGCTGGGCAACACCGCCGAGGAGACTTGGAAGAACGTCGTTGCCGGTGTCAGTGGTGCTGCGCCCATCACCCATTTCGACACAACCAATTTCAAGACCACCTTCGCCTGTGAGGTGAAAGGCTTCAACGCCGCCGACTACATCGACCGCAAGGAAGCCCGCAAGATGGATCCCTACTGCCAGTACGCCATGGCCGCCGCATCGATGGCCGTGGAAGACAGCAAACTGGACCTGGAACAGACCGACCTGAACCGCGTGGGCGTAGTGCTGGGCGTGGGCATCGGCGGCATGCACACCTTCGAGGAGGAGGAGTGGAACTACGAACGCACTCACGCAACACTGGGCCCGAAGTACAGCCCCTTCTTCATCCCCAAGATGATTGCCGACATCGCTGCCGGACAGATAAGCATGAAGTACGGTATGCACGGCCCCAACTACATCACCTCCAGCGCATGTGCCAGTTCGACCAACGCCCTGGCCGATGCCTTCAACCTCATCCGTCTGGGTAAGGCCGAAGTCATGGTCACCGGCGGTGCCGAAGCTACCATCTATGAGGGTGGCGTAGGCGGCTTCAACGCCATGCACGCTCTCTCCACCCGCAACGACGAACCTAAAAAGGCCAGCCGCCCCTTCAGCGCCAGCCGCGACGGCTTCGTCATGGCCGAGGGCAGTGCCATCCTCATTCTGGAGGAACTGGAGCACGCAAAGGCCCGTGGTGCACAGATTTACGCCGAAGTGGCAGGCTGCGGCATGAGCGCCGACGCCCACCACATCACCGCCAGCCACCCCGAAGGCCTGGGTGCCAAACTGGTGATGCGCAATGCACTGGAAGATGCTGAGATGAAGCCCGAGGACATCGACTACATCAACGTACACGGCACCAGCACCCCCGTGGGCGACATCTCTGAGGTGAAGGCCATCAAGGACGTCTTCGGCGAGCATGCCTACGAGCTGAACATCAGCTCCACAAAGTCCATGACAGGCCACCTGCTGGGCGCTGCCGGAGCCATCGAGGCCATGTTCAGCGTGCTCAGTGTGAAGAACGACATCGTGCCGCCCACCATCAACCACGAAGAGGGCGACGAAGACCCCGAAATCGACTACCGCCTGAACTTCACGTTCAACAAGGCCCAGCAGCGCACCGTACGTGCCGCACTGAGCAACACCTTCGGTTTCGGCGGACACAATGCATGTGCCATCTTCAAGAAGTATGCTGACTGATCTTATTACACGCATAAAGCTCCCCTTCCTCCAGGATAGGGAGCTTTATCGTGCTTACTACAGCATACTGGGTTTCTATCCCCGCGACATACGCCCCTACAAAGTGGCCATGCTGCACAAGTCCATGGCCGTGAAAGAAGAGGGCAAGCGCATCAACAACGAGCGGCTGGAGTTTCTGGGCGATGCTATCCTGGGGGCCGTAGTGGGGCACCTCGTCTATAAGCACTTCCCAAAGAAACCCGAAGGTTTCCTCACCAATACCCGCAGCAACATCGTCAAACGACAGTCGCTCAACAAACTGGCACAGGAAATCGGGTTCGACAAGCTCATCGTCTCCAACTTCAAGTCGAAAACCCACAACAGCTACGTCAGTGGCAACGCCTTCGAGGCCCTGGTGGGAGCCATCTACCTCGACCGTGGGTATGGGCATTGCGTGCGCTTCATTCGGGAAAAGATCATGAACCAGCTGGTCAATATCGACAAGGCTGCTACGGAAATCAATTACAAGAGTAAGCTCATCGAATGGGGCCAGAAGCACCACATTGACATCGACTTCCAGGTGGAGCAGGGACGTGAAAACGAGGCTACGCCCACCTTCCTTTCCCACGTGACAGTGGCCGGGGTGGACTGCGGAACGGGCAAGGGCTACTCCAAGAAAGAGAGCCAGCAGAACGCTGCACGTCAGGCTCTGAACAGAATCCACAAGGACCGCGACTTCGTCATCGGCATCACTGCTCCCAAGGAACTGCAGATGGAGCGCTACGACGACATACTACCCATCACCTCCGAAGAGAAGCAGACACTGGAGGATATGGAAATAGACTTTTCCGAAGCGGAAAAAGAAAAAGCTGCCCATAACAGGGCAGCCATGAAGGAAAAAACGAGGGAGGACATTATCGCGGAAGCCGAACTAAAGGCTTTCACAGAATAGTCCCCCCGATACTCAATAGCTTAGCAAAAACAAGAACAAGTGGAGCGGTACACACACCTACCGCTCCACTTCTTTGTGTGTACTCACCGTGCCGTCGGCATGGATACTCCGAACTATCGTCGCTCCACGATAATGGGCAGGGACAGGACGACCGTCGGGCTGCAAACGCTGAATTCGTACGACCGGGGATGCATCAGCCTCGGGCGATGCAACTGCGCTACCTGGGCGGACGGTGATGGAAAACGTCACCGTATGCTCTTCACCCTCCAACAGGAAGGAGGCCGTAATTTCGGCCGACTGCTGAACGGCAGACAGCAAGAGCTGGTTACCCGTATCTCCCGTACTCCAGCGGATGGTGCGCCCGTCCACCAGGTCAGGCACACGGAGGCCAAGCCGCAGGGTGGTACCTGCGGTGCATGTGACACTGGTGGCCGACGTGCGCGAAGAGCCCATCACGATGTAGGGCTCGGCATAATGTACAGCCGTACGGAAGGTCTGTGCACTGGTCACGCCGCTGGTATGGCAATAGAAGGCCGTGTAGGTCTGACTGCCCGTAATGGGGGCCGTGGTCAGTGACTGAGTGGTCTCACCTGTCGCCCAACGCCACGTGCCGCCGCCCATGGCCGGCTGTGCTTCCAGAATCAGTGTCTGCCCATACAATACTTCCACGGAGTCGGCGCTGACCGACGCGTCCTTGCTGGTGATGGTGGGTACAAGATCCACCGGTGTGCCATCGTCTTCACAGGCTATGGGGAAGCATAGTTGGCTCTGAATGCCATGCCGATTGGTGTAGCTGACACGATAGATGAAACTCTTGTCCGTCGGCACCGTGATGTCGCGTGTCTGTTCACCCGTGTTCCACTGCCACAGGCCAGTATCCTCCTCGTCCGCAGGCAACTGAGGCATCAGACGCAAGGTATCCCCCGTGGGCACGCTGCCCCCTATCTGGTTGTATTTGTTCACCAGTCCGCCCAGTTCATTGTGCAGAATCACCTTGCCTGAGAGATTGCCTAGCTTTGTCTCCACTGACGGACTGGGGACAAGGCTCGTCAGCGCCGTTCCGCTGTACTCCATCTTGGGAGTGAGTTCCGTGGGCACCTGGTCGGCAGGAGCAAGTTGGGGCACGCGAGTGTTCATCAGCACGGAGTAGCCCATGTGGTCGTAGCCACCGCTGGTGCCTCCCTGTCCGCCGCCGTCGATGCCCATCTGGGTGTACGACTTCTCACTGAAGGGCATACGCACGCCCTTCACCCCCTCGTAGATGCCGATGACGGTACCCCAGTAGGGACGATTCTGGGCCCCCAGCGCAGGCCCTTCCATGAGCCATGCACGATAGTCCGTATAGTAATAGCCATTGCTGCCATAGAGATAGGGAGTCCAGGGCAGGTTCTCTACGCTCTGGGTCTGAGCAGCCACGTATTCGATGCCCGAGGCCAGACGATGATCCATGTAGGAGAAGAGGTCGTCGCCCTGGTTCCATCCTACCTTGGCCATGTCTACAGCCAAGCCCAAGGCCATGGCCGAGTGGCCAGTGTCGCGGCCGCTCTCGTTCATCTGTCCCAGCCGGCCATAGGCTCCGGTCTCCAGTTCACTCTCCACGTCGGTAACCACTAGGTTACCAAGATATTCCGTCAGACCTACGTTCTGTATGGCCTTTCCCGTGTAGTCATGTCCTGTAACATCGTAAAGCGTAGGCGGATTGGTATAGGTGCCCACCTGATCGTATTTGAAGAAGGACATTCCCTGATTGTAGACGTAGACATCGTCGCAAAGAATGCCGATGCTGGTCACACACAGGGCACAGCACAGTCCCCAGTTGCTCCAGTAATGGCCGGGAGCCTGCCACCACTTGCCAGAGTTTTCCCACGTCCCGTTACGATAGCGCAGGAACGTCACGGCACCAGGGTACCAGACGGTCATCATCCAATGCTTGAACTTGCGGAAATCCTCCTGCGACCAGCCCTCGTAGTCACGCATCAGCTCGGCAGCCTGAGCGAACTGATAGCCATAGAGCCCCATGGCCAGGATGGCATCGCTGGTGCCGGTAACGACCTTTGTGGTGTTGGCCCAGGCCATGAGGATGCGCACTGCAGCCTGGGCATTGGCCTTGGTACCGTCAATCTTCCATCGCAGGGCGTTCTGATAGGCCATGGTGGCACCACGGGCAGCATTGATATAATTCTCCCCCGTGCCGCCACGGACTATGGTCTCCACGGGATTGGTGGCCACCGACGACTGGCTGTAGGCTGCGGTCTTCAGCACGTTATAGGCCTGTGTGACAGCCGTGTTCTTGTCGGCCAGCAACTGCTTCACACGGTCGAAGTCGGCCTGTGTGTGCAGTCCGCCCGGGTGGATGAAGCCACGGTCTTGGTCGTAGGCCTGCTGTAGTTTCTCCAGCGAAGGCAAAGTCACATTTTTTGCCGCTTTCACCGCAGTAATCAGACTGTTTAGCCGCGTCCGCACTTGGTCAATATAGGCCTGACTGTAATTGCCCTCCGCCACCGTCTGCGCCAGAACTATCAGCCGCTGTAGTTCGCTCACGCCGTCTGCCAACAGTCCTTCAGGCTCTGCCAACAGGGTCTGAGCATTCTTGATGCTGGTCTGCAGGGATGTGGTGCTGCCCGGCGTGCCATGGACATAGGCATTGTCCAGTGCCACCGTTTCGGTGGACAGATTGAGCACCTCAGCCAGAGTCAGCGCCTTGTCATAGAGACGGAAGTCATAGACCAGCGTGTTGCGCAGGTAGTTGTCGCCTGAGAAGGGCGAACGCCCTATCCAGCAGGAGCCTGGCGTGACCGACTGGAACAGGGTGCCATTCTTGGGCATAGCGGAAGCGGTGCCCACGAGCTTCCCGTCTATATACAGACGACCGGCGGTGCCCGACTGCACATAGGCCACATGCACCCAACGCCCCTGCACCGATGCCTGGCCCACTTCGTAACCCTTCTCTGTGTCATAGCCCGCTGTGGCCGATGCCACACGTTGGGCATTCAGTCGATAGGCCGTGTAGGCACCAGCCGTAGCCGTACAGGTGGCCTGAGAGGCGAAGGACCAGAGGAAGAACCCGTTGCCTGAAAGCGAGGCCGACTCATTGACGCGATAGTAGACGGAGATGGAATAGTTGCCCAGCGAGGCCAGCAGGGCACCGGCATCAGCCGTCAGATTGAGGTAGCCACTGCCCGTTCCCAGACTGAGGACATGGTAGTCCCCCATTTCTATGATTTTGGAGGGAGAAACGGCCTTGGCCGTGATGCCACTGACGGCATCAGTGGTACTGCTGCCCGAAACGTCTGTGAAATCGAAACGCATCCGCAGGTTGTCCTCCTGCGCCCATACGGCAGATTGCGCCACTGCTATCAGGACACATGCCACCAGTGCAGTAAGTCTGTTCTTCTTCATTGTCTTATGTGATATATCTATGGTTTGCTGTTGGTTTAGGTCGGGTCACACTGCAAAGTTACACATCTACAGACAAATGTGCAAGTCCTCACCACATTATTTTAATTCTTATCCGCAATCGCACCCCAGTGATCGAGTCCTCGATGTCAATATTTTTCATCAGCACATGAAATAGTCCCCGTATAGGGGGCTGTGGATGTAAGGATTTTTCAGTCCGGTTTCCTCCTCTTCAGATTCCCTTTTAGATATGCCCGTTCGGAAAAACCGCCATACATTTGGCTTTTTGCTCACTTATTCGTATCTTTGTAGGCAATAACTGGATAGAAAAATGAAAAGGCTGGTTGTACTGACCGGTGCTGGCATGAGTGCAGAGAGCGGAATCAGCACCTTCCGCGACAGCGGCGGGCTGTGGGACACGTACCGAGTCGAGGACGTGGCCACCCCCGAAGGCTGGGCACGCGACCCGCAGCTGGTGACCGAGTTCTACAATATACGCCGACGCGAACTACTGAACGTCCGCCCCTGCCGAGGCCATGAACTGTTGGCCCAGCTAGAGCAGGACTACGAGGTGAACATCATCACCCAGAACGTGGACAACCTGCACGAACGCGCCGGCAGCCACCACGTGCTGCACCTCCACGGCGAACTGATGAAGGTGACCAGCAGCCGGGACCCAGACAATCCGCGATATATCGAGACACTGCCCCCCGAACGCCCTGAGGTGAAGCTGGGCGACCGCGCCAAGGACGGCAGCCAGCTCCGCCCCTTCATCGTGTGGTTTGGCGAGGCCGTGCCCAACATCGAACGGGCGACAAAACTGAGTGCAGAGGCCGACATCTACGTCATCATCGGCACCAGTCTCAACGTCTACCCCGCTGCCGGGCTCATCCACTACGTACCCGAGGGATGTCCCATCTACCTCATTGACCCAAAGCCTGTGCAATGGAACTCTATCCGCAGTTTCACGCACATACAAAAGGGAGCAAGCGAAGGTATGAAAGAATTCATCGAAAAACTAAAAATATTATGAAAAAACATCTACTCCTCGCCCTGGCGACCTCCTTTGCAGGTTTCTGCGCCTCGGCTCAGACCGATGTCACGAGCAAGTACATCGACAATCCGAACTTCGAAGCCCGATTTGCCGGCTGGGTGAATACGAACATGTCCTTCAACACCAGCAAGAACTTCAGCGGACAGGACGGCATGGTGTTCATGGAGAAGTGGGTATCGGCCGGCAACAAGCTCAACAGCACAGGCAGCATCAGCCAGGTGCTGGAGGGACTGCCCGTCGGCACCTACACGCTGACAGCCAACGCACAGAACATCCAGCAAAACAACACAGATGCCACGCAGACAGGAGCCTTCCTCTACGGGGGCGACGAGCAGACCGCAGTAAGCGCCAGCAGTACGTACAGCGTGACCTTTACCGCCATCTCGGGCAAAGCCGAGATTGGCTTCAAGCTCCAGAGCTGCACAGGCAACTGGGCGTGCGTGGACAACTTCAAGCTTACGTACAGCGAGGCCAGCCGAGACAACATAGCCAAGGAGATGCAGAAGCTCATCACCGAGGCGGAAGGCGTCGTAGGCAATGGCGTGACAGGCCCAGCCCTGCAGACCATCATCGAAGAGGCCAAGAGACTGGTCAGCGAAAATTCCTCGCAGACCGCCGAGACCTATCAGACCACTGCCAAGGCACTCATCCGTGCCACACTGGAGTACCGCGTCAGCAATGCCACAGGCACCGCCCCCAAGGTGACCACCTGGGACTTTGTGCCCACAGGCGTCACCATAGCCTTGGGCCGCATGACCGTCACGGGCACAGCCAAGGAACGTGGTTTCTGCTGGAGCACGGAACCCGAGCCCACCATCCTGGACAACCGTTCGACGCGCGTCCTCTCGAACAACGGCGACATCTACTGCATGGAGCACCTGCAGCCGGCCACCGTCTACTACGTGCGACCCTACGCCATGACAAGTGGCTACAAGGTGGGCTACGGCGACGTGGTGAAGATAGCCACCCTACCCGAAAGCAACATGACCGTAGTCTATGACAATGCCGGAGACGAACAGACAAACTTCCGCATCGCATCGGCCGTGAACGAAGTCTATTGGCTCTACCACCACCTGACTAATGTACGCGGCTTCAACCTCAACGTACACTACGTACCAGGTGCCGGTGCCAGCGGTGGCACAGCCGACTGCTCGTATGGTGGCTGGATGCGCGTCAGCCAGAACACCCCATACCAGCAGACGGGCACCATCCTGCACGAGACCAACCACGGCGTGGGCGTAGGTACCACGGGGGAATGGTATAACAACTCGAACCTCCGCGCCGAGACCAGCCGCGGCCTGTGGCTCGGGCCGCGTGCCAACAAAATGGTTCAGTTCTTGGAGAATAGTAAGACAGCCACACTCACGGGCGACAACACCCACATGTGGCCCTACGGCATCAACGGTGCACACGAGGACTCATACAATCCCGAAAACACCATCCTCTACTATGCCAATGCCATGACTACCCATGCCCTTCACCAGGACGGCCTCATCTGTTCCTCTTCGGTGGGCTTCGCCACGCCAGCCTACGTTTTCCAGCAGACTGACCAACAGAAATACTACCTCACAACTGAGGAAAGCGACAACGTGAACTTCCTGACCATGACCTCGGCTGGTGTACTCCGCACGGAAGCCTTTGATTCCACACAGCCTGACAACTTCGCCTGGTACATCTCCTACGACCCTGCCACCTGTTACTATACGTTCCAAAACGTTGGTACGGGCAAGTACATCAGCTACACCAGTAGCAGCCTGAGAGGAGCAACGAAGACCAACGTCACGGCCAATGAGAAGTTCCACCTGTTGCCAGCCCGCGAAGCCACCGTCATGGGTTCGTACACGGGTACGGGCTACTGGATTACCCGCGACAAAGGTGGTATGGCCCTGCAGGCTGGCGCACTAAATACCACATCGCCAGCCCTCAACTTCGCCAACTCGGCCACCAACCAGCGTTGGCTGTTCCTGACCGAGGCAGAAATGGAGAACTACAATGCAGGAGCTATCAAGACCGTAATGGGCAACCTGGACAACCTCATTGCCAACATCCACACCGTCATGACCACTCCGCACAAGGCCAAGTCCGAGACCATCGACATCGACGAAGTGAATGCTGCCCTGACAGCCGTACTGGAGGACATTGAGAATGCTAAAGCCGGATACACGTCGCCCAGTGAGGTCACCAAGGCCACCAGTGAACTGGAGACCGCCTTCATCACCTTCTTGGGTAAGGTCACTCCCACCAGCGTGGCACAACCCTTCGACCTCACCTTCTTACTCGTAAACCCCGGCCTGGACGAAAACAGCGACGGCTGGAGCACGAACGCTACCAACAGCTACTCGTGCTGCGAATTCTTCGAGACCACATTCGACTTCAACCAGACCACCACGCTAAAGATGCCCATCGGCACCTACGAACTGCGTGTGCAGGCCTTCCAGCGCCCAGGCTCTGCCAGTGCTACAGCCACGGACTTCCTGACTAACGGGACAGACAATGTGAAAGCACAAATCTACCTGAAGACCAAGTATCAGAAGGTGAAAAACATCTGGGCAGACGCACAGAGCCGTACACTGGGAGGCTCCACCAGCAATTCCAGTGGCAAGTACGTGCCTAACAATATGCTGGCTGCCAGCAAGTGGTTTGCCGCCGGATGGTACGAGAACAGTGTCCTAATGACCACCACCACGGCCGCCACCATGAAGGTGGGCATACGCAGTACTACGTCGGATACTTCCTACTGGACCTGCTTCGACAACTTCCGCCTTCTCTTTTACGGCAACTACAAGACCGACGACGTGACACCCGTAGAGAACATCGAGGACGAGAACGGCCCTGACAACACTCCCTACTACGACCTCTCCGGTCGCCGTGTGCTGACTCCTGCCAGAGGCATCTACATCCATAATGGAAAGAAGATTTTCATGAAATAACCCCACCCGCCCCGTGTGTCGGGCAGACCTTACAACTTAACAATTCACACCCTCTTTCACAACCTATGGCTAACGAAATCAGAATCAGATGCAAGAATAACGGGAAGACCATCGCCATGCCACTCGGATGCTCCGTCAAGGACGTGCACGAACGCCTGCAAATACAGATGAACCACGGCCCCGTCTGTGCCAGCATCAACAATAAGGTGCAGGGCATGAACTATCGTTTCTACAACAGCAAGGACGTGGAATTGCTGGACCTGACCTCGGTCAGTGGCATGCGCACCTACACCCACACCCTGTTTTTCGTTCTGGCCAAAGCCGTGGAGGACACATTCCCGGACGGGCGTCTCATCATCGGCGCACCCGTCTGCCGGGGCTATTACTGCGAGCTCTACATCGGGCGCAAGATAGAGCCACAGGATGTGAGCATCATCCGTCAGCGCATGCAGGAGATAGTGGAGGCAGACATGCCCATCCACCGCATCCAGTGCCCCATCGAGGAAGCTATTCAGATTTTCCGCCAGCGCGGTATGGAGAGCAAGGCTCAGCTGTTGGAGAGCCAGGGCAACCTCTACTCCTACTACTACCAGCTGGGGCAGTCCATCGACTTCTTCTATAGTTGCCTGCTCACCAGCACTGGACAGATTCACCTCTTCGATCTCATCCCACTGGACGAGGGGATGCTGCTGCGCGTACCGTCACGCAAGATCCCGTCCCAACTGGAACCTCTGGAACCACAGGAGAAGAAACTGGCCGTCTTTCGCGAATACCACCGCTGGCAGCACATCATGGGCGTGCGCAATGCCGGGGAGGTGAACGCCGCCATCCGTGCCGGACGCGCCTCTGAAATCATCAATGTGGCCGAGGCACTCCAAGAGCGCAAGCTGCACATGATGACTGACGAGATAGTGGAGCGCGGGGCTAAGCTTGTGCTCATTGCCGGCCCCAGCAGCAGCGGTAAGACCACCACCAGCAAGCGACTGGCCATACAGATGATGGCCTGTGGCCTGCACCCCTACACTCTCTCCACCGATAATTACTTCGTGAACCGTGTGGACACCCCCCTGGACGAGAATGGCGACTACGACTTCGAGTGCATCGAGGCCATGGACACGGCATTCTTCCGCCAGCAGATGAACCAACTGCTCGACGGGCAGGAGGTAGAACTACCACGCTATGACTTCCCCAGTGGCGAACGCAAGTTCGAGGGGAAGCGCCTGCACATCGGTCCCGACGACGTCATCATCCTCGAAGGCAACCATGCCCTCAACCCCATCCTCTCCGAGCAAATTCCCGACAACAAGAAGTACCGCATCTACGTCTCCACACTGACCACCATTGCCCTGGACGATCACAACTACGTCCCCACCGAGGACATCCGCGTCCTGCGACGCCTGCTGCGCGACTTCCGCTACCGTGGTTACACGGCACTGGACACCCTGCGACGCTACCCCTCCGTCACCCGAGGCGAGGAAAAGTGGATCTTCCCCTTCCAGGAGACAGCCGATGCCACCTTCAACTCGGCCCTGCTCTACGAACTCAATGTCATCCGTGAGCAGGTGATGCCCATACTGGAGCAGGTGGACGAACGCGAACCAGAGTACAGCGAGGCCTCCCGCCTCAGAAAGTTCCTGCGCTACTTCACACCCGTTCCCGCCCGTCAGGTACCGCCCACTTCCCTGCTGCGCGAGTTTGCCGGTGGCAGTTCTTTTAAGTATTAAGGGCGGAGCACATACGGATTTCAAGGAAGGAGATTCAGGAAAATGTCAGGCAATGAGATAGAGGAGCGTCTGGAACACCGGGGGGTGAAGCTGACCGCCATGCGGTTGCTCGTTTGTCAGGAACTGGAACAAGCCCGGCGTCCCCTGTCGCTGCGTGAACTGGAGGAACGTATGCCTACGGCTGACCGCAGCACCATCTTCCGCACCCTCACCCTACTGCTCCAGCACCACCTTATCCACGCCATAGAGGACGGCAGCGGTGCCCTGCGCTACGAAGTTTGTGAGAGCGACGACCACCATCTGCTTGACGACCAGCACATCCACTTCTATTGTGAGCTTTGCCACCGTACTTTCTGCTTCAGGGAAACCAAAATCCCTCAGGTCGATATGCCCGAGGGATTCCAGATGTCATCTATCAATTATATGGTGAAGGGGTTGTGCCCCAATTGCGTCATTCATACTCCGTAGGGTCAGGGATGCCAGCCACGGCCAGTGCCTCACGACGCTCCACGCAGGTGCCACACTTGCCACAATGCTTTTCCCCACCTTTGTAGCAACTCCACGTTTCGGCGTAATCCAGCCCGATACGCTTTCCCCGGGCGGCAATCTCGCCCTTCGTGAGGTGGGTGTAGGGGGCGAAGATGCGTATGCGGTCGTAGGTACCCTCCTCGGTGGCCCGGCTCATGGCCTCCACGAAGGCCGGGCGACAGTCGGGATAGATGGCATGGTCGCCCGCATGGTTGGCAATCATCAGTCGTTTCAGACCACGACTCTCAGCCAAACCACAGGCTATGGACAGCATGATACCGTTACGGAAGGGTACCACGGTGGAGCGCATGTTCTCGTCATCATAGCCGCCCTCAGGAATCTGCTCCGCCCCGCTCAGAAGCGAGGACTGGAAATAGTCGTGCATGAAGTCCATGCGTATCACTATGTGCTCTATTCCCAGCCGCTCGCAGTGCAGGCGGGCCAGGGGAATCTCACGGGGGCCGTGGTTGGCCCCATAGTCGAAGGTTACGGCCAAGGCTATCTCCTCGGCATAGTCGTAAAGCATGGTCGTGGAGTCCATGCCTCCCGAAACCACTATCAGAGCATCTTTCTTCATCTCATTATCCTTTTTCTGTTTCATTTTCTATCCTTTTTCGGGCACCGAATTGACATATATCAAGAAAGAGACACTTTTTTGCATAAAATTTTAACTTTCTCTTGCCATTTTGCAGAAAACCCGTACCTTTGTATCAGTGTTTTTCATGGTATTAGATTTAAGGTTAATGAAAGATTGGTTGTCGTGAGACAACCTTCTTTTTTTTATCCCCTTTTCTCATGCCCTCTTTCTCTCCCTTCTCATTCTCTCATTCTTTCATTTTCTCATTCTTTCATTTTCTCATTCTCCAAAGTCCAGTTCCAACTGCTTTGTCCCAAGGAGATTGAACGTCATGCGGTGATGCGGCGTAGTGCCGTACAAGCGGATGGCCTCGCGGTGCACAGGGGCCGGATAGCCCTTGTTGCGGTCCCAATGGTACTGGGGATAGTCCCGGTGGATGCGAAGCATGAAGTCGTCTCGATAGGTCTTGGCCAGGATGCTGGCAGCGGCAATGCTCATGTAGGTGGCATCGCCCTTGACGACGGTCGTGTAGGGTATGTCCTCGTAGGGCATGAAGCGGTTGCCGTCGATAAGCAGGTGTTCCGGGCGCACTTTCAGTTGCGCCACGGCGCAGTGCATGGCCAGGATGCTGGCCCGCAGGATGTTGATGCGGTCTATCTCCTCGTTCGTCACAATGCCCACGGCCCAGGCCACAGCCTCGCGCTCTATGACTTCGCGCAACTGGTAGCGCTGACGTTCGGTGAGCTGCTTGGAATCGTTCAGGGCTGAGAGCCCCTCTCCACCACCCTCTCCCGTAACAGCGTATGAGCTTTCGCCAAAGGGCAGGATGACGGCAGCCGCAAAGACGGGGCCTGCCAGGCAACCGCGCCCGGCCTCATCGCAGCCGGCTTCTATCAGGTCTTTATTTAGGTAGGGCTTGAGCATATTCTTATTTTTGTGATAAATCGCAACACACAGGACGGTTAGAACATTTGTTGTATGCGGAGAATGGCGGCAAGCAGGGCATCCACCTCCTCACGCGTATTGTAGAGGGCGAAGGAGGCGCGGCAGGTGCCCTCGATGCCGAGGCGGCGCATGAGGGGCTCGGCGCAATGGTGACCTGTGCGGACGGCGATGCCGAGGCGGTCAAGCAGAGTGCCCATGTCCAGATGGTGGATGTTGCCGACTTGAAAACTTATCACGGCATCGCGGTGGCTCACGTCGGGCTGACCGTCGGGTCCGATGGTCTGCGTGGGACCATAAATATGCATGCCCAGGATTTCCGACAGGCGGGAAAGGGCGTAGGCAGTGAGATCTTGTTCATGGGCTTCGATGGCATCGAAGCCTATGGAACTAACGTAGTCGAGTGCACGAGCGAGTCCCGTAGAGGCCACGTAGTCGGGCGTTCCCGCCTCGAACTTATAGGGAAGGTCATTGAAGGTGGTGCGCTCGAAGGAGACGGTTTTTATCATTTCGCCGCCGCCCATGTAGGGGGGCAGGCGGTCGAGCCACTGCTCCTTGCCATAGAGCACGCCGATGCCCGTGGGGCCGTAAATTTTGTGTCCACTGAAGGCAAAGAAGTCGCAGTCGAGCTCCTGCACATCCACTGGGAAGTGAGGTGTGCTCTGTGCACCATCAACCAGCACAGGCACGCCATGGGCGTGGGCTATGCGGATGACCTCCCGGACGGGATTGACCGTACCGAGCACGTTGCTCACGTGCGAGATGCTGACAATCTTGGTTCTTTCATTGAAGAGGGCCTCAACACAGTCGAGGCGTATCAAACCGTCGTCCGTGATGGGGATGACGCGAATCTTGATACCTTTCCGCTGCTGAAGCAACTGCCACGAGACGATGTTCGAGTGATGCTCGACTTCAGTAAGGATGACCTCGTCGCCCTCCTTCATGAAGGCCTGACCGAAGCAGGAGGCTACGAGGTTGATGCTCTCCGTGGTGCCACGGGTGAAGACGATTTCGCTGGCAGTACGGGCATTGAGGAAGCGGCGCACGGTCTCACGCGATGCTTCGTGGAGGTCGGTGGCCTGCTGGGAAAGGAAGTGCACGCCTCTGTGGACGTTGGCATTGACGTTGTAGTATTCGTCCGCCATGGCCTCCACCACCTGGCGCGGCTTCTGCGTCGTGGCGGCGTTGTCGAGGTAGACAAGGGGGTATTTGTCGTAGATTTTTCTCCCTAAAATAGGGAAATCCTTTCTAATCTGGTCTATGGGGAGCATGGGGTAATGGGCGATATGGGGATAATGGGCAATATGGGCGGTATGGGTTACTTGCAGAGACGGCAGCCCTCGCATTTGGATAACTCGCCACGGAAGCGCTTTTCGACGAGGTAGTGGAGGCGGTCGCGCAGGGGCTCCATCTTGATGCTGTCGAGCACCTCGCCGGCGAAGGCGAACTTCAGGAGCAGGCGAGCCTCGGACTCGGGGATGCCACGCTGACGCATGTAGAAGAGGGCCTCGTCGTTGAGTTGCCCGACGGTGCTGCCGTGCGAGCACTTCACGTCGTCGGCATAGATTTCGAGCATCGGTTGGGTGTACATGCGGGCCGTGTCGGTGGCGCAGAGGTTGGCGTTGGTCTCCTGCGAGACGGTCTTCTGTGCGCCTTCGCGGACGAGGACGCGCCCGGCAAAGGCACCGACGGCCTCGCCGTCCAGTACATATTTATAGAGTTCCGTGCTCTGGCAGTTGGGCACGCGGTGGTCGATGAGGGTGTTGTTGTCGACGTGCTGCTGCTTGTCGGCGATGACGCAGCCGTACATGCGCGTCTCGGCGTACTCACCGCTGAGGGTAACGTCGGTGCGGTTGCGCGTCAGGCCGTTGTGCAGGGTCAGGCTGTCGATGGTGCCCACGCTGGAGCGCTGCTGGTCGACGTACATGTTCGCGAAGCGATGGCTCCGCACGTGCGTCTCCTCCAGTTCGTAGAGTTCGAGGTGGGCATTCTCGCCGACATAGACCTCCGAGACCTGCGTGGCGAGGAACTGATGGTCGTCGATGGCATGGTCGCAGAAGAGAATCTTTGCCGCTGCCCCCTCCTCAAGGACGATGAGCACGCGGCGATTGACCATCAGGTCGACATCGGCGCGCAGGATGTTGATAATCTGTATGGGGCGCTCCACGATGGTGTTCTTGGGCACATGGATGTAGAGCCCGTCCTGGCAGAGCATCGTGTTCAGGGCGTTCAGTCCGTCCTTGCTGCTACGTGCTAGCCGACCGTAATATTCCCCGATGAAATGGGGATTTTTTGCGGCTGCCTCTGCCAGTGACATCACCTCCACGCCCTCGGGAAGCGAGGTCTTAGGCAGGGCCTTGTCGTAGAAGCGGTCGTTGACGACGAAGTAGAGCGAAGTGCTGAGGTTGGGCACGTCGCAGCGGAAGACGTCGTAGGGACTTACGGGAATGTCGATGTGGCGCAGGTTCAGTCCGTAGTTCGGAGCAAAAGCGGCGGCCACGTCGGTGTACTTGTATCGCTCCACCTTCTGCGACGGGAAGCCCAGACGACGGAAGTCCTCGTAAGCCTGTTCGCGCAGGGCATTCAGCACAGGGACCGAATGAGAACTTATCATCTCCCTGCACTCGGAATATAACTCTATATATTGCTTTTCAGAACTCACAATTATCGTTTTTTCTTAACTACGAATTACACGAATTTCACGAATTATTCAGATGCCTTATTTCAATTCGTTTAATTTGTGTAATTCGTAGTTTTATTCTATTTAATAAATTGTTCGAAGCCTCCCTGTTCAATCATCGTGGCGACCTCGGGGCCGCCCGTGTGGACGATTTGGCCGCCGATGAGCACGTGGATGGTGTCGGGCCGGAGGTAGTCCAGCAGTCGCTGGTAGTGGGTGATGACGAGCGCCGAGGTTTCGGGGCGGCGCAACTTGTTGAAGCCCTCGGCCACGATGCGCAGGGCATCGACGTCGAGGCCGGAGTCCGTCTCGTCCAGTATGGCGAACGTGGGCTCCAGCATGGCCATCTGGAATATCTCGTTGCGCTTCTTCTCGCCGCCCGAGAAGCCCTCGTTCACGGAGCGGTTGGCCAGTCGGTTGTCCAGTTCCACTATCTTGCGGCGCTCGCGCATGAGGCGGAGGAACTCGGTGGCGGGCAGCGGCTCCAGTCCCTGCGCCTTGCGCTTGGCGTTGAGGGCGGCGCGCATGAAGTTGGTCATCGACACGCCGGGTATCTCCACCGGCTGCTGGAAGGACAGGAAGATGCCCTGGTGGGCGCGCTCCTCGGGGGCCATCGCCAGGAGGTCCTGGCCGTTGAACGTAATCGTGCCCCCGGTCACCTCGTATGCCGGGTGGCCGACGATGATGTTCGAGAGGGTCGATTTCCCCGCTCCGTTCTGTCCCATGAGGGCATGCACCTCGCCGTCGCGTATGGTCAGGCTGATGCCCCGCAGTATCTCCTTGCCAGCGATGCTGGCGTGCAGGTCTCGTATTTCAAGCATAGTTTCTCGGTTTTTTCGCTGCAAAGATACAATAAATAAATTAAAAAGTAAAAATTAAGAAGTAAAAGTATGGCGCCGTTTGGATTTAGTATTGTACGGTTCAGTCATGGTACGGACATTACCGTAGTAACGACAGCGGCATGTCCATTGCGGCGGCAGCGCGACCAGGGACACGTGAGAGGCGCGACAGGCATCGTGCCCGTCGCGCCTTCAGCAGTATGTTAAGGGTTAATAATTGGGGGTAACTATGTCTCTTGATTCACTTCGCGACGGTCTTGCGTCCGTTGCGGATGAGTATGCCCCTGCCCGCAGGCTTCTCCCGAAGACGACGGCCTTGCAGGTCGAACACGGCAGACGACGGGTCCGTAACGCTCACCGTGGCGATGCCCGTAGAGAGGTCGCCCGTGGTGAACGCTATGCGTACGGTCTCTCCGCTGGTCGGATAATGAGCGCGGTCGGAATAGTCACCAGGATTGGTGTTCAGCGAGAACTCCAGACGGTATTCCTTGTAGTTCTCCAGCCCCTTGAGCACGTTGACCGCCGGCCCCTCGTATTTCCACACGCCGCTGCCCTTGTCCGTGGCATGGATTTGCTTCCACTCATATTGTCCGGTCTGGCCTGCGGGATAGACGCAGTAGTCCATGAAGAGTTCCGTCACCTCGCCCGATGTCTCCGCCGTGAAGGCGTTGAGCACGTAACTGACAATGGGGTCGGTTTCCTCCTTCTTTCCGCCCTCGTCGGGCAGGGCAAATAGGCTCTTGTTCCCGTTGACGCTGAGGTCTAAGGTCACGGAGAGGATGCGCGGTGTATTGGCATCAATGGCTTCGCTGTCGTCCACCGAGAAGTTTGCCCCCGTGTTCGTCTTGTACTCGTTCCACACCTGTGCGTTCTGTGTGGTATAGACCTTCACCGTGAATCCGGGCTGAGGATTGACGATGCCCTTGCCCAGCGTCAACGTGCCCTGCACGTTGCAGTCAAGCGTCTCCAAGTGTGTGCATCCGCTGAAGCAGAGGTCGGGAATCGTGTAGTTGCCGCTGGCCTCGATGCTGATAATGTGCAGATCCTCGTAGTCGGCAAACTGGCTGGGCAGCAGGGCTACGTTCTTCACGTAGAGCCGCTTCACGTTATCCTGTGCCGTCATTTCCTCCCCGGCCATCTGCTTCGTGTACTGGCGGAACATCGGTTCCCAGTAGTTCCCGTCGCTGAGGTCGGCGGTGGTGAACTGTGCCGGTTTCGCTGCGTCCAGTGGCTCGACGGTCAACTGGAACTGCGGTCCACGGTCGGCCCACTCGTAGGTGTCGAGCGTGAAGCGGTAGTTGTTCGCCGTATTTTCCCCCACAAACGCCATGTAGGAATCCGTGATGACGGGTTCCAGTAGCGTAATCTTCGCCTCCGTGCCAAGTGCCATGGCAAAGAGCGCTACAAACAAGAAGTAAAGTTTTGTCTTCATAGTTCTTCTTTTTTAGAGGTTAATAAATAATGGAATGAACATACAAAGACGGCACGCGGAAGCCTCGTCTACGAGACATCGCGTGCCGTATGATATTTACGCCGTATTTGGCGTAAGTAGTTGATACTAAGACATATAACAGAGGTGGTGGGGGGGGGGGGGGGGTAAACGGGGCGGCAGAATCTCCGCAAGCCGTCATCCCGTAACCGCTATCGAGCGGACGGCAGCAACAGGGCGCGTGGAGAATGCTTTCCGTAACCATGGCAGAGCGTAACATATTGGTTATTACGCCTGCAAATATATACATATATTATAATATACGCAACGATTTACGGGAAAAAGTGACGGATATTATACTATTCTTTATCGTCTTGTATAAATCCTATTTTCTTCCGCTGTATGGGTTGCGGATGCCTTGCTTGCAGTTCGGCTAAAGCCTGACTGATGGCATCCAACTGTGCGCGAGTGTCCTCGTTAATATCGTTCTGGTCGGCAAGTATTTCATTCATCTCGTCACGCAAGGCCTGTACCTCTTTCCTAAGTTCCACATTACTATCGGGTAATGGCTGCGTAGCCAGATGGCGGAACGTGACAAAGGCACGCATAATCTCACGATTCACATTTATGGCAATCTCCGACCGCAGTACACTACTGAGCATGGCCACGCCCAGTTCGGTAAAGGCATAGGGGAGATATTTTACATTGAAACCACGCCCTTTGTTTGAGGTCGCAAATTGTGACCTCAAACTTTCCATATCTTCTGGAAGTCCGATAGAATCGGTGTTGTTCAAGGTCACAATTTGTGACCTTGAACTATCAAAATCCTTTGGAACCCCGATTAAATCAGGGCTGTTCAAGGTCGCAAATTGCGACCTTGAACCTATTTGAGCCGTTTCATTCTTGGTCAGTTGGAACATAAAGTCGTCCCCTTCAAAGCGTGACGCATTACGTTTTACGGCCTGATTCAGTTTCTTTGTTTCCACACCATACAATGCTGCCAAGTCGCGGTCAATCATCACACGCTGGCCACGTATCTCATATATCTGCTGCTGTATCGTGTTCTGCACTTCGAGCATATTATTTAATTACGAAATAAGAATTACCCCACTGCCCCCTCGAGGCTGACACCGAGGAGTTTCTGCGCCTCGGCGGCGAACTCCATGGGCAGTTTGTTCAGCACGTCCTTGGCGTAGCCGTTGACGATGAGCCCCACGGCATCCTCGACGGGTATGCCGCGCTGGTTGCAATAGAAGAGTTGGTCCTCCGAGATTTTGCTCGTCGTGGCCTCGTGCTCCACCACGGCGGTGGGGTTCTGCACGTCCATGTAGGGGAACGTGTGGGCGCCGCACTTGTCGCCGAGCAGCAGGGAGTCGCACGAGGAGTAGTTGCGGGCATGGTCGGCATTCTTGCCCACGCGCACCAGTCCGCGATAGGCGTTCTGGCTCCGTCCGGCGCTGATGCCCTTCGAGATGATGGTGCTGCGGGTGTTCTTGCCCAGGTGTATCATCTTCGTGCCCGTGTCGGCCTGCTGGTGGTTGTTGGTCAGCGCCACGCTGTAGAACTCGGCCTGACTGCCGTCGCCCGAGAGCACACACGAGGGGTACTTCCACGTGATGGCGCTTCCCGTCTCCACCTGTGTCCATGACAGGCGGCTGTTCCGACCGCGCAGGTGGCCGCGCTTCGTCACCAGGTTCAGCACGCCGCCCTTGCCGTCCTTGTCGCCCGGGTACCAGTTCTGCACGGTCGAGTACTTGACCTCGGCACGCTCCATGACCACAATCTCCACGATGGCGGCATGCAGTTGGTTCTCGTCGCGCATCGGGGCAGTGCAGCCTTCGAGGTACGACACATAGGCATCGTCGTCGCAGACGATGAGCGTCCGCTCGAACTGTCCCGTGCCACGGGCATTGATGCGGAAATACGTGCTGAGTTCCATCGGGCAGCGCACGCCCTTGGGGATGTAGACGAACGAGCCGTCGGAGAAGACCGCCGAGTTGAGCGCGGCAAAGAAGTTGTCGCGGTAGGGCACGACGGAGCCCAGATACTGGCGCACAAGGTCGGGGTGCTCGCGCACGGCCTCGGAGATGGAGCAGAAGATGATGCCCTTCTCACGGAGTCGCTCACGGAAGGTGGTCTTCACGGAGACGCTGTCCATGACGGCATCCACCGCCATGCCGCTCAGCGCCATGCGCTCCTCCAATGGGATGCCCAACTTGTCGAAGGTCTTCATCAGTTCGGGGTCTATCTGGCCGGAATCTCCGGATTTCCCGGGCTTCCCAGACAACGGGTCGGCGTAATAAGATATGTCCTGATAGTCTATCTCGGGCATGTCGAGGTGGCCCCACGTGGGCTGCTCCAGCGTCTGCCAGTAGCGGAAGGCCCGCAGGCGGAAGTCGAGCAGCCACTCTGGCTCGCCCTTCTTCTCCGATATTAGGCGCACGACCGCCTCCGACAATCCCTTCTCGATGATGTCGGTCTTGACATCGGTCGTGAAGCCGTATTCGTACTTCTTGTCCGCAATCTCGCGAATTAATTCATTGTCTCTATTCTTCTCCTCCATCACATTCGTCCTCACTTACATTAGGGAACAAGAACTTGGGTGCCGTCTGCAATGCCTTCACCACGCCGTTGGCCTCGTACTTCGTTTTCACCTCACGTACGTAGTCGATGGCCATAATGAGACAACCCAGCAGGAACGCATACTTCAGAAAGCCCAAAGCCGCTCCCAACACCCTGTTCATCGTACCGATAACGAGAATCTTGTCCAAAACCTTTGTCAGCAACCATGCTGCCACACCCAGGGCCAAGGGTATGCCTATCCACAGGAGCAGAAAGCCGACGGCACCGCACCCCACCTGTTTGTAATAGTGGTAGGCCACATAAAGCCCTATGAAGAAGCCAGTGAAGGAAATGGCCTCCTTCAGAAGGCCATTTCTCCACCCTCTCCATGTACCGAAGAGCAGTATTGCCAGACAAATTAACTCAATCATTCGCTTTTGGGATTAGGGATTAGGGATTAGAGATTAAGGATTAGGGATTGTTTGTTCACACACTTTATAACAAATGCATAAATCTCTAATCCCTAATCTCTAATCCTTTTACAGTTTCGCCTTAATCTCTATTTCCTGGAAGGTCTCAAGGATGTCGCCTTCCTTCAGGTCGTTGTAGCCCACGAGGGAGATACCGCATTCGAAGTTGGTATTCACCTCCTTCACATCGTCCTTGAAACGCTTCAAGGCATTGATTTCACCAGTAAAGACTACGATGCCGTCGCGGATGACGCGAGCCTTGTTGGTGCGACTGACCTTGCCCTCGATGACGTAGGCACCGGCCACGGTACCCACCTTCGAAATGTGGTAGACCTGACGCACCTCCACCTGAGCGGTAACCTCTTCCTTGATTTCGGGCGAAAGCATACCCTCCATAGCATCGCGCACCTCTTCGATGGCATCGTAGATGACGCTGTAGGTGCGGATGTCCACGCCTTCCTGCTCGGCCAATTTGCGAGCGGCGGCAGAAGGACGTACTTGGAAGGCCACGATGATGGCATCCGAGGCAGCAGCCAGATTGACATCGCTTTCGCTGATCTGACCTACGCTCTTCTGGATGACGTTCACCTGTATCTTCTCAGTGGAGAGTTTCAAGAGTGAATCGCTCAGGGCCTCGATGGAACCATCGACATCGCCCTTGACAATAATGTTCAGTTCCTTGAAGTTGCCCAGTGCGATACGACGACCAATTTCGTTCAGATCGACACGCTTCATCGTACGCAAGCCCTGTTCGCGTGCCAATTGTTCGCGCTTGTTGGCAATTTCGCGAGCTTCTTGGTCACTCTCCATCACGTGGAAGGCATCACCAGCCGTCGGTGCGCCGTTCAGGCCCAGCACGGTGGCAGCCTGCGAGGGACCTATCTCCTTAACACGCTGTCCGCGCTCGTTGAACATGGCTTTCACACGACCATAGTTGGTGCCGGCCAGCATGATGTCGCCGACATGCAGTGTACCGTTGCTGCAAAGCACGGTGGCCACATAGCCGCGGCCCTTGTCCAGAGAGGACTCGATGATCGTACCCGTGCCTTTGCGGTTGGGGTTGGCCTTCAGGTCGAGCATTTCGGCCTCCAGGAGCACCTTCTCCAAGAGTTCCTGCACGCCGATACCCTTTTTGGCACTGATGTCCTGGCTCTGATACTTACCGCCCCAGTCCTCCACGAGGAAGTTCATGTTGGCCAGATGCTCCTTAATCTTTTCAGGATTGGCCGCGGGCTTGTCTATCTTGTTGATGGCAAAGACGATGGGCACGTTAGCAGCCATGGCATGGTTGATGGCCTCCTTGGTCTGTGGCATGATGTCGTCGTCGGCAGCCACAATAATAATAGCAATGTCAGTCACTTGGGCACCACGGGCACGCATGGCGGTAAACGCTTCGTGACCAGGGGTGTCGAGGAAGGTGACGTGGCGACCGTCGTCGAGCGTCACATTGTAGGCACCGATGTGCTGCGTGATGCCACCGGCCTCACCGGCGATGACGTTGGTCTGACGGATGTAGTCGAGCAGAGAGGTCTTACCGTGGTCGACATGACCCATCACCGTAACGATGGGGGCACGTGGCTGCAGGTCTTCCTCGCTGTCCTGCTCCTCCACAACGGCCTCGCTCACCTCAGCACTGACGTACTCGGTGGTGAAACCATATTCCTCGGCAATGAGGTTGATAGTTTCGGCATCCATGCGCTGGTTGATGCTGACCATGATGCCGATGCTCATGCAGGTGCCGATAATCTTCGTGACGGGCACGTTCATCATCGTAGCCAGTTCGTTGGCAGTCACGAACTCGGTCAGTTTCAGCACCTTGCTCTCTGCTGCCTCCTGTGCCATTTCTTCCTCCATGCCCTGACGGATGGCGTCGCGCTTCTCACGACGATACTTGGCACCCTTGCCCAGCTTGTTGTCCTTGGAGGTCAGGCGGGCCAGTGTCTCGCGTACCTGCTTGGCCACTTCCTCGTCACTAACCTCGGGCTGTACCACTGTCTGCTTGGGCTGGTTCTTTTGCTTTTTCTTCTTGCCCTGACTCTGACTTTGCTGCTGGTTCTGATTGTTCTGCTGCTTGTTGCGATTCTGATTGCCACTAGGCTGCTGTTGGCTGGCCACGGCATTCACGTCCACACGCTGCTGTCCGATGCGGGCACGCTTCTGCTTGCCACTCTTTTCCTCACGCTCTTTACGTTTTTCCTCCTTGGTCTTCTTCTTGGGGCGTGTGCTCTGGTTCATGGCAGAAAGGTCGATGTGCCCCTTGACGGTAAGTGTAGGTGCAGCAATATTCTCCTTGTTCAGGCGGAACACGCCATCCTCCGAGACACCGCCGATAGCAAGTTTGGCTTTCTTCTTGACAGGCTTCTCTGCAGGAGCTTTCTCCACTACTGTGGGTTCAGGATTTGCGGGGCTGCCAACCGGATTCTCCACACGGGCTGCGGGCTTGGACTCAGCAATGGGCTCAGGCTCGACAACAGGCTTCGTCTCCACCACGGTCTCTGCCTTCGGAATCTCCACTTCAGGTTTAGGTGTGGGCTTCGCTTCTTCAGGCTTTGGCTCGACGGCCTTGGGCGCTGTGAGCCCAGACCCGGCAACAGGAGCCTTGGTTTCTGGCTGCGGAACGGGAGTTTTCTTCTTGGGGTGACTCAAGTCTATCTTTCCTACCACCTTGGGGCCACTGACACTGGACAGGGAAGTCTCGGCCATCACCTCCTCGCGACGGCGCACCTTTTCCTTCTCCTTATTGGTCTGTCGTTGCTGTATGAGTTCCGTCGCTTCCTTACGCAAGCCCTGGTCGGGGCTAAATTCTTTGAGCAGCAGGTCATATTGTTCGTCCGTGATACGGCTATTGGGATTGGCCTCCACGTCGGCGAACCCTTTCTTTTGCAGGAATTCGACGGCCGTCTGCAGGCCGACGTTGCATTCTTTGGTTGCTTTATTTAGTCTTATGCTCATGTTTTTATTAAAAGATTAGGGATTAGGGATTAGAGATTAGAGATTAGATATTATGGATTAGGGTTTGTTTCTATTATGGGGACAGGGATTTTAAGTATCACGCTCTAATCCCTAATCCCCTAATCGCTAATCCTTTTATTCTTCCTCTTCCTCGAATTCAGCAGCGAGAATGCGCAGCGTGTCGTCTACGGTCTCCTCCTCGAGGTCGGCCTCCTTGATGATCATCTCACGCGGAGCGTTCAGCACCTGACGTGCGGTGGTCAGACCGATTTTCTTCAGTTCCTCGATGACCCAAGGTTCAATTTCGTCAGTGAACTCGTCGAGTTGCACGTCGTCCTCTTCCTCGCCCTGCAGTTCACGATAAACATCGATGGTGTAACCCGTGAGCATGGAGGCCAGCTTGATGTTGGCACCGCCCTTACCGATGGCCAGGCTGACCTGGTCGGGGTTGAGGAATACCTCTGCCTTCTTGCGTTCCTCGTCCAAGTCCACGCGATTGACGTTAGCCGGACTGAGTGCACGTGCGATGAAGAGTTTGGGATTGGCCGTATAGTTGAGTACGTCGATGTTTTCACCACGCAACTCGCGCACAATACCATGGACACGGCTACCCTTGACACCGACGCAGGCGCCGACGGGGTCGATGCGCTCGTCGTAGCTCTCCACAGCCACCTTGGCCCGTTCGCCGGGGATGCGTGCCACGCGGTGGATGGTGATGAGTCCGTCATTGATTTCGGGCACCTCAGCCTCCATCAGCCGCTGCAGGAAGTCGGGACACGAACGGCTCAGGATAATCTTGGGATTGCCATTGGCGTTATCCACGCGGCTGATGACGGCCCGCACGGTCTCACCCTTGCGGAAGAAGTCGCCGGGCACCTGTTCCTGCTTGGGTAGCAGCAGTTCGTTGCCCTCGTCGTCAAGGAGAAGAATCTCGCGTTTCCACACCTGATAGACCTCGCCGGAAACAATTTCGCCCACGCGATCCTTGTACTGGTTGTACAGTGTGTCGTGCTCCAGTTCCAGAATACGGCTGGCCAGCGTCTGGCGCAGGGTGAGGATGCTACGACGACCAAAGGACTTGAAGTCCACCTGTTGGCTCACTTCCTCACCCACCTCATAGTCGTCCTCTATCTTGCGGGCGTCCGACAGGCTGATTTCACGCTGCGGATCCTTGACCTCGCCGTCTTCCACCACCGTGCGGTTGTGGTAAATCTCGAAGTCGCCCTTGTCAGGATTGACGATGACGTCGTAGTTATCATCCGAGCCATAAGTCTTGGCGATGACACTGCGGAAACACTCTTCCAGCACACTGACCAGCGTAGCGCGGTCGATGTTCTTCATCTCTTTGAATTCTGCGAAGGACTCAATCAGATTGACTCCCTCTGATGCTTTCTTTGTTGCCATTATATTTTTATATTAATTTTCAACCGTTACAAGTGTGTCACTTTACCTTGATGACGTACTTCGTATAGGCTACGTCGCCGAAAGCGAAGTGCATGGGCAGGAGCACCTTCTTGGCACGCTTTGCGCCCTCGGGCTTCACCCAGGTCTCCACCTCCATGTCGAAACCGTCGTCGCCGACGGCCGTCAGCGTACCCTGATGCTTGTGGCCGTCCCGAGTCTGTGTTTCCACGGTCTTGCCCACGTGTATTTCGTACTGACGACGCACCCGGAAGGGCTGGCCCAGCCCAGCACTGCCCACTTCCAGTTCGTAGTCCTCCTGGTCGCGGTCCAGATGGGCCTCAATGAACCGGCTCAGTTCGGCACAGTCTTCAATCCAGACCCCTTCGGCATGGTCGATGACCACGACGATGCTGTCGTCCGGCGTCACGCTCAGGTCCACCAGAAAGTAGTCTTTGTCGGCCAACCACTCGTTTACCACACTCTCTACAAGTTTCTTGTCAATCATACAAATGATGTTTTTATTAATGCGAAGTGAGGAACTCCTAACCGGGCTCCTCACTTTCAACGCTGCAAAGATACGAATATCCGTGCGAACTTCCAAATTTTTCGGCAACAAATGCCTGCAATGTGTATTTTTTCCTCTCGGACGGCGGATGCCGTGGGCCGGCAGCCTGAGCGGACGCCCTACTTCAGCGGTTTATAGTCGAAGATGTAGCGATCCTGCAGACTGCCCTCGTCGTCGTAGACTGCCTGGAGTTTGATGATGCCCAGGGCTGCTTCCTCGTTGCCGACAATGACGACATCGCCCACAGCCAGACTGCCTACCACGTGGTAGGGAACAGAGGAACGGTAGGCCGCAGAGACGGACTTGCGGGTGGCACGGGAGAAGTCGAAGGCGTTGTTCTTGACAAAATAGGTGCCGTTGAGGGTACGCCATTCGAGGGCCAGACGGTCTGGGTCGGATTCGGAACGCGAAGCGTAGATGCTGACCTCGGTGCTGTCGGACAGTGAAGTGCGCACGGGGAGCTGCCGACTCAGAGAGAAACCATTGGGACGCTCGTCCTGCTCCACGGCATACATCACGATGCCCTGGATGGAGTTCAGTGGCACGTCCTTCTGCACCAGTTTATAGTGATACTCGTGGTGACAGCTCTGTCCGGCGTTGTCATAAGCCGAGACGGTGAAACTGATGTCTGTGGTGTCGGCCACGAGGTCCTCGGGGGCCACGTAGATGAGTTGCATGGCGAAGTAAGTCGTGGAGAGGGTCGTGTCCAGGACGCTGATCTGGCGCCGCTCACGGTCGAAGGTGGAGACTGTCACGCGGTTCAGCATGCCCTTTTTCATCTCCCGGGCAATCAGGTTGAGCCTGTAGGCCTCACCGCCGTACATGATGTTGTAGAGTTTGGACGTGGTGCTGTCTGGCGAAGTGACACTCGTGGGCACAACGTCGGAGGTCATCTCCACGTAGACGCTGTCATACTCGTCCTCCTCGCAGGAGACAAGGACAAAGGCCACGGTCAAGGCCAGCAGCAGATAAGGTATCTTTCTCATAATGGGATTGGGGAAAAAGAAAAAACTCCCGCACGCTCTGGCCCAAACAGGGGAGGGAGAGGACGTGCGGGAGAGGATGAGCGAAAATCTTACTTCTTCTGACAGCAGCGGGGGGCGTAGTCGGTGCGGAACTTATAGGCCCGCACGACGGCCTTCACCTCACTGTCCGTCCCGAGGAAGAGACGGTCGGTCTTCTTCGAAATGCGCACTACCTGGAAGTAGCGGGCGTCGGGGTACTCCTTCAGCACCTTCCCGTAGGCCTTCTTCAGCGGTCCGGCATAGGCCGTGCCCAGCGAGCCGTTGAGGTCAGTGTATTCCTTGTTGCTGGCATCGAACTCCTCGCCATTGACCAGGTCGATGTGGCGGAAGACGCCGAACAGCGTGCGGTAGGTGACAGACACCTCAGTCTCGCCCACAAACACGAGGTCAGACATCTGAACCTGCAGCTCTGTGCTCGACGTCTTGAACGTGCTGTTGCGGGAGACCGTGGCACAGCTCTGGAGCACCAGGGCGATGGCCAGCACCGGCAACAATTTTATGATATTCTTCATGTCTTAATCTCTTGTAGGGTTCAACTTGGGTTATTTGAAGTAGTAGGAGAGTGTGATGCGGAACTGGCTGCCCAGCTCAGTGCCACGGTTCTTCAGGCTCTTATAGGGAGTCTGGCCGGTGACAGTCCGGGGGTCGTTGCGGAACTTGTAGGTGTAGTCTACCTTGTTGCCGAGGGCATCCTTGCCGTCTACCTTCTGGACGTACTTGTTACCACAGTGGGTGATGGAGGACAGACCATACTCCACGCCCAGGGCGAGGGGCAGATGGCCGATGAAGGCCTGCAGACCTACGAAGCCGCCCAGACCAATGTCGAAGGTGCCATGACGCAGCGAGCGGTCGGTATCCTCGTCGTTGTCCACCCACTTTTCACGGCTCCATCCCAGGGGCATCTCAGCACCTGCGTAGACGTCCAGGATGTTGTGCTTGGAGAAGTGGTAGGCAAAACCCGGGGTGAAACGGGCCTGAGCCTTGAGGTTCTTGTTCTTGAAGTCGTCAGCCTTGTCGATGCTGCCGTCGGTGTCGTAGGCGGTGGCGATGCTTCCCTTCAGGGTCTCGCGGTTTTTCAGAGCTTGCACGCCGATGCGCAGTTCCAGCTTGTCACTGGCCATGTACTTAACGTTCAGCAGGGGCAGTGAGATGTCGTTCTTGATGCTGGCGTCCTTCCAGTTCTTGAACATATCGGAGGTCACACCCATGTAGAGACCCCAGTTACCCTTCTCCATGCGATTGCCCGTACGGATTTTGTGAGCCGTGGGCTCTCCCTCTGTAATCTGGGCCGAAACCTGACTGGTAAAGCCCAGCATGGCTGCCAAAGCCACAAACATGATTCTCTTCATAATCTTTTTGTTTTGTTTTTAGATAATGTTAATATGAATGGATTATTTGCTGAATTCAAATTCCACACGGCGGTTGCGCAGACGCCCTTCCTCGGTGTCGTTGGTGTCGATGGGCTGGCTGGAACCGTAGTAGCTGTAGGTCATCTGGCTGCGCTGCACACCATGGGATGCCAGATACTCCACGACGGACTTTGCACGCTCGCGGGAGAGCTCTACGTTGTGAGGCTCGGCGCCGGTATTGTCGGTGTGGCCTTTCACCTCCACGTGGGTGCCCGTCCGCTTCAGCACGGTGGCCACACGATTCAGGTACTCATACGACTCGGGCTTGATGACGCTCTTGTCGATGTCGAAGTTCACCATGTTCACGGCCGAGATTCTCGTCCCGGCGATGTCCTCGCCATTGTCCATCATGCGCATGATGTCCTCCAGCGTGTACTCCCGGGAATCACCGCAGGTGCACTCCTGCGGGGTGCGGAAGCGGTAGGCACGAACCAGGGCCTTCAACTCGCTCTCGGTGCCCAGGAACAGACGATGGCTCTGCTTCTCCACACGGACTACCTGGAAGACCGCAGCCTCGGGATGCCGGGCCAGCACCTCACCAAAACAGAGGCGCAGCGGACGCGCACAGGGCATACCCAGCAGGGTCTGGTTGCCCAGTTCCGTATAGGATTTGTCTGTGGGGTTGAACTCCCGGCCGTTCACTTGGTCCACATGGCGGAACATGCCCAGGAGCGTACGATAGCTGACGGAGACCTCCGTCTCGTCTACAAGTTCAAGATCGGACTGGCGCACGATAGTCTTCTCGCCCGATGTCTTAAAAGCGCTGTTTCGCGACACCGTGGCACAGCCCTGCAGAAGCAGGGCCAACGACAGCGCGAAACACATTCTTATTGTTTTTCTCATGTGTCTATCTGTTTTTAGTTTTTGCAAAATTAACACTTTTATGGAAATCCACAAAAAATATTTAACTTTTTTTTACATTGTAATTCCGTAGATAAGTTGGCATTATAGGAAACGCCAGTGACACATTTGCTGAATGGGTTGGGGACGGACGTACACGGGAGTACGCCCTTACGCGTGCGTACATATGCGTGCAGATTTATATAAGGTATAATTTTATGAAAAACACTGATGGACAAAAAAACTGCCCCATAAGTAGGCAGTTCGTTCCGTACGGGTTAGAGGTTTGTCCCGTACGGGATGATGCTCCGACTCGGGCGGGACGGAGCCCCATCCAGCACGGGATTGGAATCAAGCCCCGAGAAAGGGGCTATGCAGGCATGCTCCAGTAGAGAAACATGCCTGCCAGCAGGATGACTACGATGGCCAAGGCCGTTATGCCATAGAGGAAGCTTCGGTTAGCCGTGCGTATGTTGCGTCTTCTTCTCATAGGAGGGACTGAGGATTTAATAATTCCAGGAAATTCTTTTCAAGCAGGGAGGCTTCAGGGGTGAAGGATGCGCTTGTAGGCATCAGGGTCGTGCAACAGTTCCACGGCACGGTCGAAGACCTTGTCGGTCCGCAGCAGTTGCTGGGCACGTCCGCGCTGGAAATAGTAGCGGCTGACGATTTCTTCCTCCAGATAGGGACGGATGGCTGCACGCTGCCGCTGCAGTTCGCTGGCCAGGTCAGTCTTCAGACGGGCCTCCAGCTGCTGGAACTCGGTCTGGGCCTCGTCGTACACCCCCTCCAGCCGGGCGGCCTTGCGCAGGAGGTCCAGCACCTCGTCGGTGCGGCGGTGGCTCTCGAAGCCGCTCTCCTGCATGTACTGCACAAATTCGTCATAGTCCGCATCGGACAGCGCGAAACTGCCGGCCGGAGCTATGTGGTCGTGCCGACGGACGTAGCGTGTGACGTAGAGCAGCATCTCGTCGCTGTTCATCACATCATAGACGATGGACCCCAGACTGTCCTCCCGGGCCTCTACGTCGGGCTTGATGCCACCGCCGTCGCGCACCTCACGCCCTCCACGGGTGTGGAAGACGCGAGTGAGCGAGTCGGGCACCGTACCCACGCGTCCGTCCTCGGTCAGGTGACGATAGTCATAGGCCTGGATGCAGCGTCCGCTGGGGATGTAGTAGCGCGAAATGGTGATTTTCAGGTTACCCCGGTCGCTCACCTCATGGATGGCCTGCACCAGCCCCTTGCCGTATGTGCGCGTCCCCATAACCACGGCACGGTCCATGTCCTGCAGGCTGCCACTGAGGATTTCAGCCGCCGAGGCCGTGCTGCCATTGACCAGCACCACCATGGGAGTCACGGTGTCCAGGGGCTCGCCCGTGGTGAAATACTCGCGGTTGGAGGAGGCCATCTTCCCCCTCGTGTAGACCACCTTCTCACCTTTTCCGACAAAGAGGTTTACGATGTTGATGGCCTCGTCTATCGAGCCGCCGCCATTGTCGCGCAGATCCAGCACCAGACGTGTCATGCCCTGTCCGCGCAGGTCGGCCAGGGCATGACGTACCTCCTGGGTGGAGCCAGAGGCAAAGGAGGAGAGATAGATGTAGCCCATGCCGTCACCCACCATCCCATAGTAGGGCACCGTGGGCATTTGTATGGTCTTGCGGGTCAGACGGAACGTCAGCGGCTCTTCCTCCCCGGGCCGCCGCACCCGCAGTTCAAAACTGGTGCCGGGCTCGCCGCGCAACATGTTGCTCACCTCCGGCGTGGCCACCGAGAGCATGTCCTGCCCGTCGATGCTGAGGATGATGTCGCCCGCCTGCAATCCGGCCAGCTGACTGGGTGTCCCCTCGTAGGGCTCCACGATCATGGCCCGCTTGGCCTTGGTGTTATAGCGAATGACGCTGCCTATGCCGGCATACTTGCCCGTGGCCATCTGCCGTAGTTCGTCGTCGTCCTCGGGATAATACTGAGTGAAGGGGTCCACATGACCCAGCATCGACTTGATGGCCCACCCGATGGTGGTGTCGGCCGACAGGGTGTCCACGTAGTAGAGGTCTATCTGCCTGTAAATGTCATCGAAGAGTTCCAGATGGCGTGCTATCTGGGCATTGTGGCTCTCTGTCTTCTGCCCTAACAGAGGCAGGGAAACCAACAGGAAAAGGAATAATATGCTCTTGTTTTTCATAATCTTTAAATTACGGGGGCTATGGGACTTTCGAGGTCAGCCCCTATCTATAGCGCCCCTCCTCGCCCTTCCAATATCTCATGGGCCAAGGTCCGAATCTCAGCCCACTGGTTTTCGGGCAACCTTGTGCCCACCACCTGTATGATGCGACTGGCCAGCAGGGTGCCCATGCGCAGACACTGCTCCAGCGAGGCACCGCACGTCAGCGCATAGAGGAACCCACCGGCAAAGAAGTCGCCGGCGGCCGTGGTGTCCACCACGTTTTCGCTGCGCCCGGGCTCCATGGCATAGTGCCCGCCCTGCATGGCCGTGGCACCACGCTTGCCCAGTTTCACGACAGCCACGTCGGCCATTCCGGCTATCTCCTGCAGAGCTTGCTCCGGAGTCTTCCCGCCGGTGAAGGCCGCGCTCTCCTCCTCATTGGCAAAGACAATGTCGATGTACTCCTCCACCAGTTCGCGGAGCAGCGACAGGTTCTCGCTGACCACGTTGTAACTGGCCAGGTCAATGCTGACACGCATCCCCTGTTCCTTGGCCAGACGGCAGATGTGGCGTATGAGTGCGTGGTTCTGCACCAGGTAGCCCTCGACATGCAACAACTGATAGTCCCGCAACAGTTTCGGTGTAATGTCCCCAGCCTGCAACTGGCCTGCCACACCCAGATAGGTGGCAAACGTGCGCTCGGCATCGGGCGTGATGAACGTGTTGGCCACACCGCTCAGTCCCTGTCCCACAATCAGACGGGCATCGATGCCCACTTCCTGACAGTTCCGACAGAAAAACTGCCCCATCTCGTCCTCGCCCACGCGACCGATGAAGCCTGGTCGCGCACCCAGGTTGGCCAGTGCCAGAACGGCGTTTCCGGCACTGCCACCAGTGGAACGGACGGGGCGCAGCGAACGCAGTTGGCCAGTGATATCCTGCTGCCGCTCCTCGTCGATGAGCTGCATACCGCCCCGGGGCAACCCCAGTCTCGCGAGCACATCATCGCCCTCCAAACGCACCAAAACGTCCACCAAAGCATTGCCAATTCCTATGATTCTATCCATGTTTCACTGATTTTTTTGCAAAGATAATGATATTTTTTGATAAAATGTTTTGTACATTCAATTTTTCTTCATACCTTTGCAATCGCATTCAGAAAAAGGATGTGATTAACCTGCTTCAGTAGCTCAGTTGGTTAGAGCACCTGACTGTTAATCAGGGGGTCGTTGGTTCAAGCCCATCCTGAAGCGCCTTAGAAAGAGTCCTGTAAATCAATGATTTACGGGACTTTTCTTTTTCTGGCATTTCAAATTTGTAGCCAAATTGTAGCCAATTCCGAATATTTGTAGCCACTCCACAACTTACTCTTGCAGAATTTGTAGCCACTAATCCTGCAAAATATAATCTTTGCAGAGTGTTGTCAAGTTCTAACGTTGACAAGTTGAAAATGCTTATGGGATTTCAACTGTCAACCACAGATAATTTGAAGTTTGTTTTGCACTTTGCCAGATTTTCGTTACCTTTGCACCCGAAAGCATCAAGAGCAGTGCCCGAGAGGGTGACTCGCCAACCGAGCAAAACGTAGCCACGGTGGTCAGTACGATGCGGAAGCAATAGTATTCACTTCAAAACAAAACGTTATGCAACAGCACATTTATTACATTCGTTATGCTCTGCGTTTCGCAGACATGCAGATTTCCGAGTTAGTATCCGTTTCCAACGACCAGGTGCAGAACCGAGGCTGGTCTTCCATGCGAGCCTATCACGACCAAGCGCTCCTTGACGAGTTCAAGCGGCGCGGCATCGACACCGCAGCCGTAGCAGGCAGAAAGACCATATCGTTTGCCCATCCTGTCAGGTACGACCAATTTACAAATAGGTTAGTACCGATAAATTGACATGTCTATTGTTACCATTACCCTGCGTCTGCTCTTGCAGGAAATGGTAACTCAATCCCACCCCTCTTCATCGTTATTCTCCATATAGCGGCTTATGCCGTTATCATCCATGTCTTCCTCTGATGCAGGGTCGAAACCTCGCATATTGTCGTAATCGCGACTTTTTTGAGAGTGAGACGAGGATGATGGGACGTGAGTAGATTGAGCCTCTGTATTATTCATTCTATCTTTTACAACTTCTATATTGTCCGTATCATGATGTTTATACGTCTCCTCAACATTCTTTTCCACCACAATGGTCGAATACTCCTGCTTGGTCCTATTTCCACACGAAAACAAGGATAGCAACAAAGTAATCAGTCCCAAGGCCTTTCTCATCGCAAACCCTCACTTACGTTTCAATACCTCATATAAATATGGTAAATCATCGACTTCAACTGTGTCTCCACTTGTTGTTTTGACTACAAGTTTCTTCATACCTTTGGAATCTTTTCTAACTCTCACAATTTCGCCTTTATGTTGAGACGGGAATAATCTGACAATATATCCAATCCTTTTGTCTTCTTTAAAATCGGTATCTTTTTTAGCTTGAGAAGTACCACTATCACCTTCATTCACGACTAAAGGCGTGTCTAATATGTAACCATTATCCGATAAAGTGACATTAAAAAGTTTCTTTGCAACTTTGAGAAACTTATCAAAGTCGTCGCCCCACTGGCTGTGAACAACAACTTTCATCCCGTTAGACAAATGAATAATTTCATCATCCTTTAAAAAGAAATAATTACGCGTCCTAGGGTTAAGTGAACATTTTTTCATCACATCATTATACCGCTTTACCACCCCATTTGCTTGGTTGTAATTCAAAGAAGCAGGAAATACGCGAATTAGGGTTTCGTAAGAAACCTGAGGATGAAGACGTACATAGCTCTTAACCGTTTCAAGCACCAAACGACGTTTATTCAAGGGCTTTTTCTCCTTAATACTATGTCCTATCTCCTCTTTTTTTGATAGTAGGTCTTCTAAAGGTATAGTTCGAGAATTACCCTCTTCATCAATATATACTTTTTCTACTTCTAATCCAAGCCTACAATCCAAATTGATTCTGACTATTTGTTTGTACTTTATTTCCGTTGACGAATACGTACAAACATATAATCCTCGTCCTATTTCTTTTTGAGCAGATCTATATATTGGATTCTCATTGAGTCGTGAAGAAACGAGATTGTCACCCATGCACAAAATATTCAACTGCTCAACCTTTTCTGGTCCAGCGTACTTAATCACATCCACCAGCGTTTCCCATACAAGATTACTGTCGAACACTCTTCCATCAGGGTATTTAACACGAATGATATAACGAGATACTCTTTTCTTATGTATCTCATCTTGCTTTTCATCTTCCTCACGTGTGATAACAGAAGTATCTCCATTTATATAAGCTTGTACGACATCGCGCTTTTTGTCACGAAAAACCCATGCTGGCCCCCATTGTGTACGGAAGACGAAATAACCTCCTATAGATTTGAGCGCATCCTTGTGAGGCTTCGTATCGCCTACTACGGCAATAGTACGTTCTCCATAGTCGACAATTCTTAGTTCGTCTGACAAGGATTCTACGGATAAATCTTTACTTATCACTTTTTCATTGACAACAGAATCATTTTCTGCTTTCTTGTTATTGTCAATTGCAGTAAGTTGCTCTTCTACAGGGAACTCCTCCATCTTCTCCTTGATGGCATATTCAAGGATAGGACTCAGCGGAAGATTATATTTCCTAATGAGATTCAGTATTAGTGCAAGTTCTTCTCTCTCTTTCATACTCTCTCAGTTATCTTAAATAGGTCTCTATTAGAGCCTTTTTCAATTTTGAGCTTTCTTCTCTATCTTGTATAAGAGAAAACTGTTGTTCATCGACATAAGCGTATTTTATTACATTACGCATCTGACCAACAGACGGATGACCAGCAAAGCACAAGAGATTTTGCAAGATATTCTCATCTGCTAACGCTTTGAAATGCCAAAAAGGTTCACTCTTCATATACCAAAAAGGAATCCATACAGAAGGTATCTTAGTGTTATGTAGATAGTCTCCCCATGTGTTTGCGAAAGCATTTGCAATAGTTTTATCCAAAAGAATCTTATTATCTGTTATTGCTCCGTTATCAACCAAGGTGAGAATGCTTAATAACAAGACTGCTTTATGAGGCAGTTTTACCCCATTTTGAACTCCTGTAGACAAATTTCTAAATAACTCTACATACGAAGCGTTGGTATTGTTATTGACAGGTTCTATGACTGGTGTACTATTTACTGGAATAGTAGATGACACATTACCGTCTATTTTCTCCTTGATGGCATATTCAAGGATAGGACTCATAGGCAAATCATATTTTTTCATAATTTGCAATACCAGTTCGAGTTCTTCCTTCGTCGTCATAGTTCAATGTTGTTTTATTGTATATGCAGGCATGGGCTTCGAGAACGATGCTTCTGCATCTATGTTACTACATTGTTGGCGTACTATATCGCGGCGACGTATTGCTGGTTGTAAACAGAGTGCATTAAAATCATCCCAATCTAACTGTTCTATGGATGTTACATGGGGAAACAGCAATTTCATATATGCTGTGGCGACTTTCTTTACCGCTTTCGTATGTCTCATATCAGCTCCATTAGGAACTTCAATTGCTTCATCAACGATATGTGAATAAACAGACTCTGTACGCATCTGGTGTAGTACCTCTGAGAAAAACTCAACATTCAGAGTCCAGTCATGTAGAGCCATGTCTACGTTTACTCGTGGCAATAGCCAACCCTCAATCATACCATGGAAACGATCAAGCAAGGCTGACTCTCTGAAAACTTCAGGAAGAGCAGAAAAATACTTATAACTCAAAGGCTCGTTATTTTCTGACAATAGTATATTGCCCAAAAGCATCAAACCGCACTCAGACATAAATTCGTAATTATCAATAGTAGCTTTGCCAAATTCCAGGTAGTTCTTCAAAAACGATTGCATCTCTGTATTGTCAGAAAACGTGATGGTCTGAATCTCATCAAAAGCTACCATATCGTAAAAGCGCATAATACCAGGAGCCTTGGTTGATTTGTCGTATACCAGTTTGGCACGAGAAACCTTTCCACCACTTACAAGCCAGACGAACTTTGACAAATTGCCGAAAACATAGCTTTTACCAGTTCCCTTTGGTGCCAGTTCTATTAAATTCAAACGAGGCTCAATAAAAGGCAACAGTCGAGTTAGAAACTCCAGCTTTTGCGTCATATTCTTAAATGCAGAAGGAGTATATTCCATTGCAGAGATTAAGACATCCACCCATTCCTCTAATGTAAACTGAGCACGGCATTGTCTGATATAATTGATGTCAAGTTTCTGCATGGGACGGAATGGCTTAAATTTCACCATTTCTACGTGTCCTGCCTCACGCTCTTGAGGTTGGATATAGACAATCTTCATGATACCCCATTTCTCACCGTCAATCAAGTCATCAGGATATTCTTCAATAAGGTAGTCAGGTATCAGCGTATCTGATGCCTTAATACCCATATCGGGTATCTGGAAACTGGTCTTATTCTGAGCAAGACTGGTGGATACCACGAAGCGGGTCAGCAGCGTTAGTGTCTCACCTCTACGCAATCTGGCCCTAATAGCACTATTATCACTTGGTATATGAGCATCTAAGAATCTTGCCAGTTCAGCACGTTTAAAGGAGCCATCTGGTGCGATATGTGTTGATATCAGATAGTCTTTTACAAACGAGGGAAGATTCCTTCCACTAAATATGTCATAATTGGCAGGGTTCTTATACACGGCGGCAGAACCAAAGACTTGCCTTATTTTTTCTCCTATTGCACTCATATTTATAGTTCAAACATTTCGTTAATATCTGAATTTCCACTCAAGCCTACAACCTTAATAGTAAATTGATGACTTGGTGCGCCATCGGGTTTGATGTCTATTACATGGTTTCCTTCTGTCATATCTTGCAACAGAACAGACCATTGAGTACCGACACGATCCATCTTGTAATTCTTTCCTTCACATGTAAGAGTGACTCCTGTTGGTTCAGGAATAACAGTCAGCCTGACTGCTGGGTTAGAGAGCATAATATCCTCATTTGACATCTTAACCTCATACTTAATTTGAGTAGGCACATTTTTGTTGGAGATCAGGATGAAAGGAACCAACACTTCTTCAGGTGTACATCCCCCATGAACTTGATGAATAGGTGCCTTGGACAAAGAAGAATGCGTAAGGGCTACTTTATAGTATTCTCCATCCGTCTCGTTTTGGTGAACTAAATAATCTGGGTCTGATAATGCATCCTGAGTTGTTTTAATGTAGCGTCCTTCATGCTCAAATTTACCATCATACTTTTTAGATGGTGCCTTTCTCGACAAACAACTTAGGCCGTGATCTGAAACGATGGCTACAGTACAAGGCAGTTTCTTGCTGCTTCCAACAATCTCATGAATAATCTCTTTAAGTACGGATAATTCCTCTTTCAGCGTATACAAATATTTGTAAAGATGGGAATCGTGACCCAATTCATCCAATGCGCCAAACTTGGTTACCGTTTCGCCTTCAAACCTGTTATGGAAGGTAGATGATGGTATGTCAGAACGTAAAATTTGCGAACGAACTACTTTCATGTTGCTCTGCTCCTTTTCTAACAGGTATAACAAATAAGACAGGAACTCAGCTCCTAACCCATCTATCCAATAAACTTTATCGGGCTCATAAACAGGAGTCGAACTAACTTCTGCTAAAAGGCTATGGGAATTTTCAAACTCGTAATACCACTTATAGAACGTTTTGGCAGAATCGTTCTTTTCTTTAATAAAACGAACGATGTCTTCTGTATATTTGTCTGCCAGCTTTGCCTGTTTATATGCAGCAATATAGTCTATACTCCATTGATTCTCTGATCTGAAATGCGAAGGTTTCACTGATGTGATGTAAGCAAGGAAATCAGGATAGAATATCCTTATAGTTTCTCTTAGCCTTGAATTGTTTGGATAGTGTGCATACCAACCCATAAGGAGTATCTTTTCGTAGTCGAAAACACCTGTGCAGACATTCAAGGCCACATTTAAGTCTTCCGTTTGTTGGAACAATTCCTTTGTCCTTTCAAATAGCCAATTTTGCTCATCAAGGCTTATTGCCTCCAAGAAGGTCTTGGCATTATCAACGATAATCGTTCTTCGTTCAGCGGCATAAGTTTCTCTGTCTTTTATCGGAAGGTCATAAAGAATTCTCGTCGCGATAAACGAAGCCAACTGATGCCCGTCATACAAATCAGATATTCCATCCACGCACATTGCCAAATAAGGATATGAATCCCTGAATTGAGTATGCAAAACCAATTTTTTCAAAAGCCAGCGATGATAGGCTGTGCTATTGGAGTTTAACCATTCTGAGATGACATCAGAAGCCGTAAGCGAAACTTTATTAAAATAAGCACGAACATACGACTCAAAAGCAAATGATGATGTATCTTTTCTATCGATACTATCCATCAATTGATCCCAATATTCTCTCTCTTCCTCAACGTATTCAAATGGAAATGAAAGTTCCAAGAACTGAGTCATAAATTCGTATGCACTTCCTATCTTGGTAAAATTGAAGATATTGTCAGGTTTTGAGTACTTGTATTTTGCTGAGATAGGGATAGAGGTGCAAACGATACGTTCCTGTGGGGCTTGCACCTTCCAGAACTTTAACCAATCTCTCAATGAATCCAATTGACATTGTATTTCACCACTCGGCAACTTAAAGTCTTTGTATTTAGCAAAGAAAACCTCTACCGATTGGGGTTCTGCATCATATCGCCAAATAGGTGCACTTTCCTGAATACGTGCAAAATGATTTAAGAAATCAGTAAAACGATTCTGTAGCCCAATAAGCGGTACATAGATGCGTTTCTTTGGATGATGTATGTCTTCAAGCAGCATAATCTCATTGAAGAACCCGCGAAAATCATCATCGTTATAAAAGCGTACAAGTTCAGAGAAAGGGGATACAAAGGTTGAGTCCTTGCATTCCTTCATAGCTGCTTTCAAGGTGTCCTTAGTTATCCAAGTGTCATCTTCGCCATCATCTATAAGTGTTTCCAAATCCAATGCTTCAACCCCGATGTTTGCCATAAACTTCGCCAAGTTTTTAAACTCATTAAAGTTATTGAGCATGATAAAACGTATGGCATATCGTTGTGCCAACATATCGCCATTATCCTTATCACGGATAATTTCACGAGTCAAATCCTCAAAGGACTTAAAAACGGTTATTTTCTCTGCAGAATCCATGACTCTTCGATTTTAGCTTCCAAGATATGATATCAGGAATTGAGAAACTTCTGGATGTTCCTCTATCAAATCAAGTATAACCTTTTGCCACATCATGCTTGGCATGGTTTGTTCACGCACTAATGTTTTTGCCATTTTAATATCGTCAGGCTTTGTTTGTACAGGAGTAGGTATTGGGGCTGGTTCTGCTGCCATTCCCCCAGGTATGGGCATTGGTTCAGGTTTCTTAATCTTATTAATATAGAAAGACATTACAGCAGAACGTACATCTTCTTCTCTACGGAAAGCAATCTCAGATTGTAAATGTCCAAGCTCTTCTTCAAGCTCCTCCCACCATTCTGGTTGAAGTTCAACATCTTTAATGTTGTTGATGAAATTCTTAAAGCCTTCCTGATAATTGGCAGAATTGGTACATAACTTGTATAAATCAACCTGACCCACCTCTTTTATCTCGTGATATAGAGATTTGATCTTATCAAGTGAATAACTATCCTGATTAAAGAGTATAATCAAATCCTTGATGGCTTCAGCACATGCCTTTTTCTCCTCAATTTTGCTGCAATAAAGCAAAGACCACAACGGATATTTGGCTATCTGCTTGCAAAACTCCGTGATGCTCCATTTTGCATAGTTCAGACTCTTGAGGTCACTTAGGCTAACACCCTTCACAACGCTCAAATTGAAAATCTCCCCAAGAATGCTTGTAAGATTGCGCTCTTCAGCTGAGCCAAAACGAAGAAGCAATTTGTTACAGGACTCGCTGCTGCCATTATCCCACATCTTGAGAAGAATCTCAATCATATCATTCAGTTTCTCGTCGCCAACAGGCTGTGATGTACTGGGATTGAACAAGTCTTCTTTATGCTTTCGTAGTGCAAACGAAAGTGCAACATAGTTTGCTTGATTTGCAAACAGGCCAAATGGTTCACGAATTAGAGGTTCTAATATGTCGCTCAATGAGAAGCGATCTGCATATCGTTTCTTAGCAGCCGAAATCAAGCTATCAACCTCTTTGCAAATAGCAACAAGCCAAGAATCTCCAGCCAATGCTGCATCAGTTAATTCACAAGCATCATTAACAAGGTTATTTTCGCCATCTAAGAATATTTTCTTAGCAGGTCTGCTAGACCCTCCAAAATTCAACAGCTCGTCGCGTGTGCGTTTTTGGAGCATTTGCAAAGAAAGGGCCTTGTAATTCTTATTGGCAAAGAAGGTAACAGGTTCATTCTGCAAAGCCTTTACACTTTCCATGCCGCGTGGGAATACCTGGGCGCTGAATTTCTTATTGATAATGCTATAGATGTTGTTAAATATGCCTTCAGAACTACGTTTGCCATTAAAGTATAACGTGTACGTGCCGTTCATCATTCGAGTTTTCCACTTAGCAATGTATTCTTTTGCAGCATTCTCAAACTGGCTGGCATCGTCTGTGTTAAAGTGGGAACGGCTTACGTTCGCTTGAGTAACAGCATCGATAAAATGATTTTGGGCATTCGTCGTGAATACTTCTGAAGGGATGATGAATATAGTGTTTTCAAATTCTTCAGAGAAATCCTTTACTCTGTTTTCCATCATATCTCTTGACTCGTCAGTAACAGAGTAGAAAACACATACATGAAGGAAATTGGGCTTCTCGCGTGTGTATTTGTTCAACTTACTACGTAGAATTGCTTCTTGGTCTTCACATGAGTAGAACTGAGGTTCGCATTTGCGGAACAGGCGATCACCTACCAAGAAGTTAACGCCAATCTCTGCCATACTACGACCATTGTATTTCAGGTAGTCTACCGCCATTTTGTATTGTGTAGCAACTTTCGCCTTTTCCTGATTTATTTCAACTGGGTTATAAGATGAAACTGATATCTTGAATTCTCCAAAGATATCGCGTGCCACTATCTTACTTTCATCCAACCAATTGAGGATTTTTTCCATCTTATCATCACAACGGTCTCCTGAAAAGATAAAAATAAGATTTCTCTCATTTGGAGCATACTTCTCTGGTGATTGCTTTTTGTCGAATCGCACTCCAAGAGCATTTAAGAGGAGTATGGCTTTAAACACGCGTACATAATCGTCGCCCATTTTCTCCACACGAGCCAGATTGCTCATATAGACATTGGTAAATGCGGAACAACGTGCATCGTTATTAAACTCAGAATAGAAGAAATCCCACAACCAGTCAGCCGTTAGCATCATCTTCTGTTCGTAGTTGTTTTCGTCACCAATGAATCCTTTGAAACCATTTTGTTCGTCGTTCATGAACTTTAGGACACTACGATTAGCAGACCCCATGATGTTCGACATCTTAGAACAAAGGAATGCGGTATATGGATGCAGCGGGAACAAGTTGTGGATATGCTCCATCTCTTCTGGTGAACCGCTCTCACAGAGGTAATCATAAATATGACCATCCAATTTGCCTGCAACACTCAATGCCATCATAGCCAGCTTTGTTTTGCTGGGTATGGTAAACGTGTGACGCAAAATGAGATACGTGGATATTTCGTCCATTTGATAGTCGACGCTATCATAACGGTCACTCATTTTCGTAATGTCCTTACCTTTTGTGTCAAGACTGGAACTTTCAGTCCTATGGGAAATCAAATAAAGGAAAACATTGTTGTTCTGTGACTTTTCTGCGATATTTTGCAACACATTAATGCGATCACTCTTCAACGTGTCCATCACACTTGTGAACTCGTCCCAAAATATAATCAAACCGTTAGCGATACCGGCTGTCTCAATCTCTTTTTCAATTTCTACAAGCCAATCGCTAATACTGTCGCTAGTCAAATATGTATCATCAGCAGCCAGGACTTCCTCTAAATGAAGGAAAACGTCTATGTCATTTACCTGAAGCTTAGCCAATAGTTTTTCGTATGATGGTGCTTCAGATGCCAATTCATCACTCAATTCTAACAACTCAGGAATACGAGCTTTATGGCCTTCAATCCAGCGGATAGCTTTGTCGAAGTCTGAATGCACTACAATCTCTTTATGACCTGCTGCTGCCAACGCTAACTTCGTCTGCTTCTGTATTGACAAAGAGAAGCGTGGTATATTGTAAGCTCCTTCGACACCTTTTAACACCACTGGGAAATAAGTCTTTTTCTTGCGTATGGCTGCTAAATTCGCTCGCAACGATTCGTTTGGTAGATTTTGGATATAGTCATCTACTTCTGTTGCAGGGTCGCATAAAAGATGGCGAACTACACTACTGGCGTGACTTTTACCTGTGCCAAACGTACCACGAACCCACATAGAACGACGTTTACTTATTTCTGAGGATGTAATTGCCGTTACACTTCTGCTTAACAAATCGCAGAATTGTTTGGTGGGAATGAAGGTTCGCCACATTTCTGGCGTTTCATCTGTCATATCATAGACTGGCAGGAAGTCCTGCATTTTGATATAGTCTGAATATTTAGTAGCCATATTATTTGATTTTTTAGATTTTCTTATTTAAATTAGAGCATCAGCTTCAGTATATCAACGGAGGTTAAATCCTCTCGTAGTATAATATTGTCAAGACCCATGTTCAACTCTACTCGCAGTACATGATTGCTCTCCTCTTGTAAGGAAAGGAGCAGACTCTCCAGTGTTTCTTTACTGATTCCAAATTGGCGGTATATTCCTTCAGTCTGATTCTCATCATAGAATTCTGACACATTAAGGGAGTAACGCTTTTTACGTTCAGCATATCGATATAGTGAATATGCTAAACCTTCGAGTGAAATATTGTTATGAGGTTGGCGTATCAAAGTGACTTTGTTCTGCTCTTTGCCTAATACGCCGACAGGAATGGAAGTTCCTAATGGACTTTCTTTGAATGTGTTTAATAACGAATTAAATGGATTTCGCAGGGTTCTGTCCTTAAGATCAGGGTATGAGTCCTGCAAAATAATATCCATTTCTTCACGAGTATAACTACGATTAAAATCAATGGCACTATGGAACCAGGAACAGATTTCACTATTATCACATAGACCGATATAAATCAACTCCCAAACTGTCAGCGCTTTTGTTCTATAGGCTTTAGCCATATATTGTCCTACTTCACTAATATTCTTGTCCTCAGCATTAAGGATATAACCCTCACGAAGCCAATTAATGAATGGAGGTATTTGATATTTGGGATTTAGACCATGTTCATTATTGTCGAAGAACGATTCGTATGTGTCAAAATATTTTTCCACCCACTTTTCACGCATACCCATACCGTCATTATATCGGTTAATGCCTGACTTTGAACCTTGAGCCACATTCTTAATCTGGTTTGTCATTATGCTTGTGTCAGATGTACTTATTGAGCTCGCAGCATGACATCCCTTACCATCGAAATCAATGCATTTCAGACAATGCACGCATTTTTCTTTATTGATAGTGGCTCTTGGCACTACAGACAATGCACCAGTTGGGCATTCAACTTCACACACTTCACAATGAACACAATAAGTCGCCTTATAGCAGACTTTCTTGAGATGGCTAACAAATACAATATCTTTTGGGTCTATTCCGCAGACTTCCAAAACCTGACTATTGCTTTTTTCTTCTAATCGGCACTTGTATATTTGTTTTTGATGTTTAAGGTCAATATCAGTAATATTGCCATCTTGATGTATGTTCATGTCACCTAAAACCCTCATCCACATTAACAAGTTTTCTTTAGGCGCAGTTATAATAGCTTTAAAATCAGGCGCAACACTCATGAAATTAACATTTGCATTTGTGTGTAAGTATCGACCACCTGCCCTCATTTTCCATCTTCCTGTACGGATGTAATTCTCTATTCCTGCCGTTTTGCTCCTTTCAAGTCCTTCTCGAATCTTATTTACGAATGGAGCAAGTGTCTCTGGATATAATTGACCACATAAATCCTCGCTCCAGCTGGAGGAATAGGGGCATATTACACAACCGACTCGTGAAAGTCCTTTTCTATATGCCTCATTGACAGGAAGCCCATTGAGTAATAGATATAGATATATCTCTGTCGCATTCCATTCAAGAATAGGGCTAACATTGATAATCTTGTTATGCTTTACGTTTTTCCCAATTCTCGAACGCGATGAGCGGCTAGGACTTTCCTCTGCACGAACACCATCAAACAAGATAGCATTGGGCTGTTTTCCATTGCCAACTATATCCTTAAGTAATTTACTTAATGGGGCAGATTTCATAATACTACAACACCATCTGTGAATTCTGCTTGGTGTACCAATTTCATCCCAATAATGTAAGACTGGTTGATGGTTCTTAGCAGTATAGAATCTCAGGTTCGGATATTTCTGTTTGTAAAAATCCTTAACTTCGTCGTACAAGCTTAAAGATGACGGCAATTCATACCCAGTATCGGAATAAATGACAACAACATCTTCAGCAGGGACAACTCTTGTTACTAAGTCAAGAACAACTTGAGAATCTTTTCCACCACTAAAAGAAGTTACAAAGATGTCCGTATTGCTTGATAGTATAGGAGCCTTTCCTTGTTCTTCAGCCTTACTTAGTGGCATTACATCGAAACTATCGCAATCTTCCTTAATCACCACATGCTCTTCTTTTGTTTTCTTTTCAAGAGAGGATGCAAGGCGTTGGAAATCTAAATCTGGATTCTTTTGCGAGACCTCGCGGATATTCTTATATCGACGATATGTTTGGTTGATGAAATCCATTGCTTCGTGTTCGATAATAAACATTGTGTCCTCATTGCGAGAACGCAAACGTTCCATATCAACTGGTTGTAACGTCAGGATTTCATAACCTTCTTGCTGAATAACCTCAGGCGCATCAAATACATTGCCGCCTTTCACTTCAAGTACAAACTGCCCCTTATAGAAATATCTGCGGTCACAAGCCCACATCAAAGGTTCTTCTACGTGGGGATATATCCACCCACGTTTATTCAATCCCAACAAATCAAGTTCTTCCCAGAATACAGGTCGTGGTGACACATTAAGCGCATCACCTTTACTAGACATTGTCAGTCGAACACCATTATATGCTGGATCCCATATTACTTTAAACATTACTTCATTTACTAAATCCGTTCAACAATATACGAGCAAATGAGGTGTTGATATGAAAGGACAAAGAAAGCGCACCCTCGCCCCTTGCATACTTGTACTCCAGCCGTCGCCAAACAGGCCTCACTACGATATACAAGGAAAGGGTACGCCTATAAAGGCGTATCCCAATCCCGCGAGGTCGTAGTGTTCATTTAGTTGGCGACTATTTGAGTACAAACCTCATCAGAATCTTCGATACTGATAAATTCACCCGCGATGTCCTGCAAAGTATTCTTTTATGCCACCCGTTCGTCTCTACTATATGGGCAGCGGACACAATGCAAGAGCAAAGGTACAAATTATTTTTGTCATTCTATTATAATAAGGTGTAATTTAATACAAATTTAACCATTAATGGTGTTTTGGATAACGAATAATAATTGGAGTGGACTTTAGAAGTGCTGGGCAAACAAAATTCTTACCTTTTCGGGAACACCTGTTATTCCAATTTATTTGTAACAGGATGTAACACAAGAAAAAATAGCAGTTAATTATACAACCAACTGCTATTCATAAAAGCATTAGAACTTCCTATCAAATCCTTTGTGTGATACGAGCTGCTGTCTGAATATCAGAAATCTGAGCTCCCGTACTGCTAACGATAAAACGCATTTCGTCATAAACAGGTGCCGTACCTTCTGGGTCGGATATTGTCATTATGATTGTAAATGGCAATCCTGTATTTAGTGGCATAACACTCTCACGAGAAAGATAGTTTACATCCAGATACCAGTTTGTAGGCCCGCTAATACCAGTATGAATATTTCGTTCATATACTTTTATTGGACTCCATTTCATGTTTTCCTCGATTAATTGCCATTCATATAGATGATCTGTTTCTTTCTTTACTTGAGTTTTGTAAAGAGGGGTTACTTGATTCTTGTGGCTATTGTCAGGCATGATTTGCCCAAAAGAAACGCTTATATTTTCCCTTATCATTTCATCTTTATAATTCCAATTGATCTGCGGTGTACTCACTAATGTGATTTTGATATTTCCATAACATTTTCCATTTCGAATTAAGCATTTTGGCCATGAAAAATGGAATTCCAGATGCTTCTTGGGCATAATTCTGTTTGCAAAAACCAAACTAATTGAATGACTATCTCCATTTAAAATTTGAGACGCATCTTTTGGTAAACCATATCCAATAACATCTTTCAAGATTGATTGATACTCCTTTGCCTTAAATGTGGATGGAACATAACAACTATGAATCAATAATGCCAATAATGTTTCTCTCGACACATTCCCGTCTATCATATTGTCTATGGTTGCCAATGTTTTAGCAACCAAAGGAGCTGCAAAACTTGTTCCACATCCAGAAACAATCTCCCCTTGTGTATTCAAGGAAACCATACCTGTATCAAATTGAGAATTATCTCCTCCAAAGCAAACAACATCGGGCTTTATAGCGATGTTAGTTCCTTTGCCTCTACAACTATACGAGGCAAGCCCCTCATCTGAAATATTTAAAGCTGCGACACTGATATTTCGCAAACTTTCTGCTGGAGAATAAATAGTATCATCCTTTCTAAGAATCAGTTCATTAACATTTGCCTGTGAATCTGTTGACCACTTGTTTCTGCATTGGATTCCATTTATTACCCCCAAATTTCCTGCTGATATAACAAAGATAATATTTAGTTCCTCGGCAATTTTGTCCAATTCTACGGCAAAGTGACTATACATATCAGGTGTTCTAAACGTATAAACATTCAAACTTAAATTTATAATTCTAACATTCGTTGAATGTACAAGTACGGAAAGCCCCGCACGCAATTCTGAAATCACATCATCAAGCCCATTCGGATATTGGGTACTAAACTCCGATTCCTTTGGCATAAGACAAAAATCAACAAGTCTACAGCCATTCTTTTCTATGATTTTTTCATTATAGTCATTACCATTGACTAAAAGTCCTGAAATAAAAGTTGCATGATTATTATCCCGTCTACCAGGCAAAACAGGTTCCCATCTTTCAACAATCCAATTGTCAAACAAATGTGATATGCCAGAATCAACCACTCCTACAATAGGATACTTATCAAGATTATTTGGAACAGGAATTGAATATTGCCTATCTTTTACATCAGATGTTTTTATAGGAGGAGCGACTCCAATCATTGGTACTAATGAGATACTTTTTACGAGTGCATTGTTCGAAATAATATTTAATGCGTGAAGATACTTCGTCTTATCTTTTGTCGCATTTCTTATTTTGTTATCATAGCCAATTTCTGATGAATTGAAATTAACTATAGGAATATGATGATCTGTTATTTGAATATGCATCAGTTTTCCAAGAGCGCTAATATTTGATTTTCTTAACAAGATTCCTGGAATACTTTGAAGAGACTTGATCAGATCATTATACAATTTCAAACGCTCAGGAGCAACAATATCCCAGTATTGCCTGGAACTTGGAATGTCAAAGAACTCAACATACATGCCGTTTCCAAACAATGTCATCATATCAGCAAACTTATCTATATCCAAATCAAGTTTATCGTTACTGCCATATTCTTGGATTGTGTCTATTACACCAACTTCGCAACGACATACGGAAGCAGTAGTAACAGTATCTCCTTTACGGTTCTTTCTTGGAATAACTGTTTCTTCCGCGCCATATTCAATTTTGCGAATAATTTTGTCTACAGCCGATGGTCCTAATTCTACTATCATTTCCCCAAATCTCCTTCCACCAACTACCTGACATTCATTATCTTCAGTGAAAATTTGCATTATAGGACGATGACTTTTTGCCAAAGCTTCTTTAATAAGTTTGACTTTGGCATAGCTTATTTTCCCTTTCACCGATGACAAGGAACTCATGCGCGTTAATTGATTTAAAAGCTCATTCTTGTGCTTTACGAACAAAGAATCTTTGCCTTCATAAAAATCTTTTCTACTTCCGCCTTTTTTTGGCTTTACGTCGTCTAAATACTGATCGCTGTTTAGTACGACTTGAATAGGACCATTTGCCATATTATTCCTCCTTATTTACTTTTGCTAATTGTTTACTTACCGTCGATTGTGAAATATTAAATATTGCAGCAATGTCTTTTTGTTTAAAATTCAATTCTTCTCCTTTTAATTTTGTCAATATGTCGTCATCTGATAACGAAAGTATTTTTTTTATTTCATCAGACATTCTACCCGTATTTAGAATAGAATATCTACGCATCAAATCTACAATATTATCATTTTGGTATTCTGTAATGATTTTCATCCTTTTTAGCCAATTTGACAACTTTTGTATATCTGCCCCAGAAGAACCTGATGAGCACCAAGACATGAATCTTATTTCCGCTTCCGAAAGCTGAAGTGGAGTCATATAATATGTTAGAAGTTTTTCAATAACCATAGATGACGGTTTTGGAATTTCTATCTGAACATCAAATCGTCTCCAAATTGCAGGATCAAGCAATTGTTCGTGATTTGTAACTCCAATAGTAAATCCACAATTATCTCTTTCATCTAAATTCTGCAATAATGCATTCACTATACGTTTCACCTCACCCACTTCTTGTGGATCATCCCTTAGTTTTGCGATAGCATCAAACTCATCTAGTAACAAGACACACTTATATCTATTTGCAAATGAAAACAGTGAACTTATGTTTCTCGCACTTGTGCCAAGGAAAGAAGACACAATTCCATCTAATCTTGCAAGAACTACGGGCAGTCCTATTTGGTTTGCCATCCATTTAGCCAAATGGGTTTTACCTGTTCCTGGTAGACCATATATGAGACAAGAATGCGAGGGAGCTGCATTCATAGCAACAAGTTTGGGATAATTCGACCATTCCACAATTACAGATTCTACTGCTGTTTGTATCGGGACATCAAATATCGGCGGTTCCGATGGTAAATCATTTGAAAAGAATATTTCCAATAGAGGACTTGCAGTCTCTTTATCGACAGGGATAGTGACTTGACGTGTTAATTCCTCTCCCACAATTATAGAATTGGAAATTTTTAATTTACTTCCATTTAGGACCTGTTTCTTTGCCGTATTCTTCAATAAAGACGATATTGCTTTGTATTCTGCTTCCGTCCCATTTTTTTTGTATGCATTTGCCAATCTTTCTATTTGATATTTCACATTGTCAATATCATTAGAAAGGCTAGCTCTACATAGCGCTAAAATAATTCCAAAAATGCTATTCATTTTTCTTATTGTTCTTAAATTTTTCTGCAAAGATACAAAAATATTCCATATTAACAAAATAATATTCCATATTTTTATCTTTTTTTCGTTTTTTCATGCATATTTTGATGAATTTACATCATTATATTCTTTCTGTTTGAGTTAGATTCACATTCCAAGAGATATAGGGTGATATGAAAGATATTTTGTCATCAGCCTGAGGGATTATTCATAAAATCCTCGCGATGCTCCTTGATGAATGCAAGAACGATGGCATTCACTAACTGGCGGATATTGAGTTTTACATCTGATTCAAACTTGATGCGTTCAACCTCTCGTTTCACATCCTTGAATAACCAAACGCACTCGCCATGTTCTGAGACGTTTTTGAACTCGCAAAGATAGTGGGTAAATCGCTGCCATTCTGTAGCATCAGTTGATGGCTCTTGGCGTGGCGTGCTAGCTGTCTGCTTAACAAGATTACTCATACCACCCTTTGGTAATTCTATGCTGAACTTTTTCTTTTCCATATCTTATATTCGATTATTAACAGACTCATATTATCGCAAAATAGATTTTACGACAAATCGAAAACTCTCATAGACAGCATGTTTCAACGGAAGTGGAACAATGTAGGTATTAACTCGTTTCATCTGTGCCCGATAGCCAACAGGCGGGGAAACGATTCCACTTTGTGCAAACTCTACATCCGTTTGTTTCCATAATTCCAACTCTTCACGTGTTCCCATTCTGGCATCAACCTTGTTAGGAACGAAGAAGATTTGGGCCTTCATCTGCGGATTGAGTTGGCGAAGGCGGTTGATGACCTGAATAAAAGTTCGGGTTGAGGATAACGACTTCGATTCATACTCAAATGGGCAGATGATATAATCAGCATAGATGAACATCGGGGCCAGCCCGTCATCCTTGATGGTGCCAGGTGCATCGAATAGCACAAAGCCATCCTGCGACTCTGCATTCTCCATCAGCATCTGCATCGTCTTGGGATCACTGACCTCAAACGATTGAATGCTGTATGGTTCTTCTTCCCCAAAGGTCTGCTTATCCTGCTCACGTTGCAAGGTAGCGGACTGTTGGAGGTCGGTGTCAATGATACAGACATCTTTCTTCCAATACGCTAGATAGTCAGCCAGAAGGATGCAGAGTGTAGATTTGCCCACTCCGCCCTTCTGATTGGCGAAAACAATGATTTTATTCTTCTTAGATTTCATTACTTTACTATTTTGTTATAAATCATAAATGTTAGTTTACTATTCTGAGAAAGTGGAGCGGCGTTTAAAACCGCTCCAACTTCTTGCGCTCTGCTCTGGCTATGCTATCTGCCTTGTGCTTCAAGGCTTTTTCATAGTCTGAGACTGTACCCTCAATGAAGTCTAGTCTATCCACCCAATGCCGTTCGTATGCATCTTCAAGGAATTGCACTTCTTTAGGTGCTGCACCTATTGCCTTGATGAAACGATATTTCATCTGCGTATCCTGAAGTTCAATGATTTTCCTTCGCTGAAAAACAGAATTACAGATTGACAGCGAGAGAATCAAGGTGAACAGGAGGTAGATAATCCAAATCCAATAGTGACGCTTGTCATGAATCCAACGGAAAGCCTTGATGGGCCATTCTTTAGTAGCCCAATAAGGTTGTTCAGCTTGAAGCTTTTTGTACAACTGCTTGTAATTCTCGTAGCGACCATACCATTTCTGTAACTGACCTTGAACTTCACCCATCTTTTTGTCGTGGTCAGCCAAGGTGATAACACTCTCTGGAACTTGCGGACTGGCACTGACGGCTTCAAGATCACTCAATCTGCTGTCAATACCATCAAGTTTACTACTCAACTTGCCAGAATTCTTTTTCTGGTCGTTTGCTTGCTCGAGTAATTCTGCGAGCATGGCTTCAATTTTATCAAATGTGTCCATAATATTTTGTATTTTGTTTGTTGTTATTTCTATCGGTGCATGCCGCGACGTTTCTTGCGACGTACACCATATTCATCAATATACTCATCATCGGCAAGGTCATCAGAATTACTATTGCCACCACCTCCACCTGGAGAAACGCTTGGTTCAGAAGGAGTTGCCATTATAGCATTGGCAATACCAGAAGCAATAGCACCTGTAGCATTTGTTACACCAGCAGCTACGTCTGTTAGTAGATCACTGGCAACAGAAGTACCTGAATGGGAACTGCCAAAAGGCTCTGGGTCATAGGAATGACCATCGTTTTCAAACGAATTCTGCCCGTTCCGAGAATTCTTTCGCTGCGAATGGCTCCCGTAATCATAATAATCTCCTTGACCGAAATTGCCATTAACGGTTTCCCTTCTTTGGCGCATTTCATTCTGACGTAAGGCTGCACTAATCTTGGAAAAGCTGTACTTACGGTCAACCTTGGAACCATTGAAACGGAGTCCTTCCTTTTCAAAGACAACACCTTGAATGTCTTTTGTCGTTCCACGGCGGGTAAAAGAGACCGTTATACCCTGTTTAGCAAGGGCCGTGCGTAATTCATCCCAATTACTACATTTTGGAACGGTTGCTTCCAAAGCATCATAAATGCGATACTTCACGGCATCGGCTCCACGAAGTCTGTCACGATGCACATGCTCTTTGCCGTTTGCCAAATGAAGGTGATACTTCTCGGTCAGACTCCTACAGATCTTTGCGCTCCGTACTCTGTCATTTCTATCTGATATCACCCTGCCATTGTTGCCAATGCGGTTGAAAATGATGTGGCAGTGAGGATGTTCACGATCATAGTGACGTGCTATTATAAACTGAGTATTCAAGATGTTTATCCGCTGCATATACTCCCATGCAATCTTAACCATGAAATCATCACTCATTCTGTCAACATCTTCAACAGAGAAGTCGAGAGATATATGGCCAACCATCACCTTGACATCCGGACGGAGTTGACTCTGCAGACGGAAAGAGTTGATGATGGACTGTTTGTCCGTAGTCAACACTCCTTTCGAGTCCAGGATCTTCGCCTCTTTCTTATCCTGAGTGACGTAGCGGACTGCTCCGCCAAAGTCACGTCCTTTAGTTATCTTTGCCATCATACAATATCTTTTTGATAAGGTTGTTTACATGCATGACATTCTTATGATACATTTCTGCATCCTTATAATAGCCATACTTATTTGCCTGATGGGCCAACTGGTTCATGTTGTTTCCCATGCCTGCGAGCTGACGATAGAGTTCCATCTGCTCGGCAGTCATACGCTCAACAATCTGACCATGTAGTATCATCTGACGTTGGTATTCTGTCAAAGTCAGTCCGGCTTGTTTGGAACGGTTTTTCACCGTCACATAGTCAACCGTACCTAAACGGACTGGGGGCAGTTTGTATTTTTTCTTCTCGGTATTCAGCAGTCTTGGACGACCGCCTTTCTTCATTGTATTGTTCATGTCCGTATATACCATTATTATATATGTGAGTGAGACCAACGGGATGCTGAATGCTCGCCATCAGTGGGGAGCATGGGTTTTGAGTTGCTCAAAACATAAACTTGCTCCCTACGGATGCATGACTCTCCCTGCAATATGTCGGCGATAGCCGCTATATGGGTCTTTCGCATGTGCAACAGGTCATCTATTATCAAATCAGCGATGTCAATTTTAGTTCTTCGCTGTTCCTCGGTGGCTTTTTTCTCGAGATAGTCACAGACTTGGATATGCCATCCTTTGGCGTTAAGTTCCCTTGCTCGCTTAGCCCATTGGCCATAGCTCTGTCCATTAGTGTCAGTGTCAGGAAATAGAATGACTTTACGTTCCTTAACAGCAGTCATTCGTTCATCTTGTAGATTTCCTTTCGACCCAGTAGCCATCCACAGGACATTAGGGATGCAGAGTGAACAGATGATTGCGGATTTTTCACTTTCGACGATGCCGATAACTCTATCTGCATTTTGAG
>JAFUAH010000005.1 GCA_017464345.1 Bacteroidaceae bacterium | reverse complement strand
GATAATCCGCCACCTGGCGAAACATCACTCTTCGACTTAGAGGAGCTTACTTTTTGAAAAAAGAATCCGCAACGCCTGTTTATCGGCATTGCGGACGGATATTTGATGCTGTTTCAAGTTTTAGCGGACAGCAATAATTATATATGTGCGCGAGGGCGAGGATGCTGTCTTGCGCGGCTCTGCTCTCCTGCCACGAAGCACGCCCGTGGCGGGCACGCTGGGCTATGAGCATTTTCTTGTTCATCTCAGCGGCAGACTGTATGGGGTACTTCACCAGCTGAAAGAACGTCTCGCGACGGTCGGCCGCCACCGTCGCCCACAGCCGTTCCACGTCATCCTCCAAGCGCTGGTAGGCCTGCAGCCGTTGGTCTATCTCCTCCCACGTCCACGGCAGGTCGCGCACCTTACTCCAATACTTGCGGTCGGCCTCCTCCACACGTGTGCCGCCCAGAAACTCGGGCTTGCACGGGTAGGCGAGGCGGTAGTGGTCGAGTAATGAAGAATGAAGAGTCAAGAGAGAGGAATTCTTAATTTTTATTTCTTCGTTCCTGATTGCCAAGTTCTCCGCCAAGAACTCCGCGAGGTGTCCCTCCACGCCCAGCCGCCGGACGCCATCGATGTCCCAGGCCATGTCCAGGAAGAGCTGGGTCTGGTACTCGGCAGGCTTCAGGTCACCCACGTTCAGTATCCACATACGGCGCATACCGTGGTCGTAGGCCTGCGCCATCTGCTGCATGAGCAGTGCGGGATGGAAGGTGCCGAGCCACAGGTAGTCGTGAGGCCGCCCCCAGTAGGAGACGTGGTAATAGACCCCGTTGCCGCCCTTGCGCCGGCGCTCCTCCGGTGTGGGGAAGTGGCGCAGGTAGCCATAGTTGTCGTCACACCACATCAGGCACACGTCGTCGGGCACCTCCAGGCCGCTCTTATAGACATCGAGCACCTCCTTGTAAGGGATGAACACCTGCGGCACGCGGCTGAGGTCTTTGCCGACATGCCGGCGCAGCATTTCGCGTTGGTCGCCGAGCACGCGCTCCAGCACCTGGCGCTGTTCCTCCACCGTGCGTGCACCCTGCATGGCTCCGTCGTGCACACCGCGCATCCCCAGGGTATGGATGACGGGCTGGCCGGCCGTCTCCTCAACCCGCTCTTCCCAGAAGCGGCGCACCTCGGTGCTGTTCGTCGTGTAGTCATAGTCTCCCCGACCCCTCCGTCGCCACTCGCCATTGACGTTGCAGACCATAGGCTCGCAGTGGCTCGTGCCGATGTAGATGCCATACCGCTCGGCCGTCTCTCGATTGCCCGGTGTCAAGAAAAACGGCTCCGAACACTCGTGCATGGCCGGCCAGAACGTGTTGGCCCGCAGGCGCAGGAGCAGTTCGAAGATGCGGCGGTGGGTCTCCGGTCCTATGCGCCCCTGCTTGGTTCCACTGGGGAAGGAGGCATCGTCCCCTCTCATGGAGGATTGGGAGAGGGCTTCGTGGGTCTGGTTGGCCCAAGGGAGCAGTCCCCAGTCCTCGTCGTTGATGAATATGCCCCGGAACTGCACACTGGGACTGTGCTCACGGCGGTAGCCCTCGGGCAGCGTGAAGTGCTCCAGCGGGTGCGGCACGACGTCGGCCCACCACTCCCAGGGCGATACGCCCATCAGGCGCGACACCTCCAGCAGGCCATAGGCCAGACCGTGACCGTCGCTGCCCGTGACGTAGAGCCGTCCGTGCCTGACCTCGATGCGGAAGGCCTCCCAGCGCCCCTTCAGCCGTCGGGCATCCAGGCGCAGGACGATGTCACACTCGCCGTCCGTCAAGGCCACATCCGTCCCCGCAAGCTCCGTCCGTCCGCCAAGCACGCGGCGACAGTCCTCCTGGAACATACGCAGAGCCGCGCCCACCACGGGCTCCGTGGCCGCAGTGTCGCACGCGATACGCAGCCGCTGTCCGTGCTGCCACTCCATGGCGTGGGCTGCGGCGCAGACCGTCGCCCATAGCATCAGGATAAAGATTCGTAGTAAAGATATAAAGGCTCGCGGATTCATCTTGCCCACACATTCAGTTGGCGTTCCGTGCTGTTGTCATCGGCAAAGGTGATGACGAAGACGGGGGCTATCTGGTTGGTGACCTTCGGGACGGCCACGGTCAGTCCGTTGAGGCTTTGTGTAAAGTCCACTTCGCCGTAGCCCAGCAGGCGGACACTCTTCACCTTGCCGCTGTAGTGGGGCGAGGCGTAGCCCACTGCCTTGAAGGTGAACGTGCCGAGGTCGGGCCAGCGCATGACGGTGGCATAGACGGTCGGGGCTACCGTCCCTTCCGTGCTCTTCTGCACGTAGCGCACGTCGCGGTTGGAATAGTTGTTCGACTCGTTGAAGCCCTGTGCCGTCATGGGATTGACAGCCTCGGCCAACGGTCCCTCGCCGAAGGTCTTCCAGGGACGTGTGCCGTAGATGCTCTCCGAGTTCTGGTCCATCCAGGCCTTGATGCCCAGCAGGACGGCGCGTTCCTTCTCGTCAATGGTACCGTTGCCGCGCACGGGCACGGAGAGGAGCAGATTGCCGTTCTTCGATACGATGTCGATGAGCATGTCCACCACCTGCTGGGCGCTCTTGTATCCGTTGCCGTTATAGACGTTGATGTCGTAGTGCCACGAGCCGATGCAGGTGCACGTCTGCCAGTACTTTGCCTGCGGACGGTCGGGTACGCCGCGCTCCACGTCCCAGAGCAGGGCCTCCTTCTGGGCCTCGTCCAGAATCTTGCCCATGACCACCACCTGCTGCTGTCCGTCGTGCTGGGCGGCACTCTGGTTGTAGTAGTGCGCGAGGATATTCAAGCCCACCTGCTCGTCGCAGCCGTAGAAGGGCAGGACGGTGTCGTCGAAGTATAGCATGTCGGGCTGGTAGTCATTGATGCACTGCAGGACGCGGTTCTGGAACTTCCGCTTGTAGGCCTCGGAGGGCAGAGACGCACCGTTCTGCCAGCCCCACTGGCTGTGGATGCTTCCGCTGTTGTCCCAACCCGTGCTGTGGGCGTGCTGCTGGGCATAGAGCTCTTGCGGGTCGTAGCCTTCCCACCACTGGCCCGTGCCGTCGGCCTTGGTCAGGTTGCCGTCGTACTGCTGCGAGGGCTCCAGCCACGTCCAGGCATGGCTGCCGTGCATCGATACGCCCAGGGGCAGGCCCGCCTTCTTACAGGCTGCCGCCCACTCGCCCACGATGTCGCGCCTGGGTCCCATGTTCACGGAGTTCCATTCCTGGTAGGGCGACTGCCAGAGGTCGAAGTTGTCGTGGTGCTGGCCCAAGGTGAAGAAGTAGCGTGCACCGACGCTCTTGTACAGCGCGACGAGTTCCTCGGGGTTCCACTCGCTGGCCTTCCAGTCGCGGCAGAGTTCCTTCAGGCCGTACTCCTTGGGGTTGCCGAAGTGGCAGACGTGCCAGTTGTACTGGCCCGAGCCCTGATAGTACATAAAGCGGGCGTACCAGTCGCCGTCCTCGGCCTGGCACTGCGGGCCCCAGTGGGCCCAGATGCCGAACTTCGCGTCCTTGAACCATTCGGGGCACTCCCAGCCAGAAACACCCTCCCACGAGGGGGCAAACGCACCCTGGGCCACGGGCACGTCGGCCGTGGGCTTCTGGGCATGGGCGGCCAGTGCGCACAGGGTCAGTGCCATGGCCAGGATAGATAGTCTTTTTTTCATTTGTCGATTGCTTTAATATAAAAAAGGGGATTGTGCCCAAATGAACGACATAACCCCTTTTTGTACCATTTATGGCTTTAGTTTAAGCTAAAACTATACTTTTATTTGATGGCATACTCCACCGTGTTTACAACTCGTATCTTTTTGATATATGGTGTGTTGTCATCGCGGTTTTCGATGCTGAATTGTCCTTGTGATGCTGAAATGATACCTCCGATCTGGGTGTTGGCGTCACTGGCAAACTGTTCCGCAGTTTTTCGGGCATTTTTCATAGCTTCGCTCACCATTTCGGGTTTGATGTCGGTCAGCCCTGTGTAATCATAGTGTGCACAGTTGTTGCCATATTCTTCTGTCACAAGGGCTATGCCCTGCTTCATGAGTTCCGACTGGCGACGCATCAGCTGGCGTACCTTGTCCACATCTGTTGAAGTGACGGTGATAACGCAGTTAGCCTTGTAGCGGTAGTTCATAATTTCGTTTCCGTAGTTGTCGGCTTGGCGGTCACTGATGGTGGGTGGATTGATGCTGATGTCCTCGTCTTTCACGCCTCCTGATTTCAGAAAATCTACTACTTTCTGATTTTTTTGGCCGATGATTTCGTACATGCTGGATGGGTCGTTGCCCAGTTCTTTGTAAATGAGTGGCCATGTCACTTTGTTAGCTGGCACCTCACGTTCAGACAGCCCCTTGACAGTCACTTTACGATCCAGTTTCTTGAAGTTCTCGATGCCGGAGCCGATGGAGTCAGCACCTGCAATTATAGCTATGGCCAGCAATATAGCTGGCCATAGCAGTTTATTTTCTTTGAATATACTCATTTTCAATGTCATAATACCTGCTCTTTCAGGTCTTGTGTTGTGATTGTTTACTGGTAGAAGAGATAGCGGTTATCCACAATCTTGGCCTTGCGGGCCAGTACTTGGATGAGTCCACCCAGTGAACGCGTGTAAGTGGCAGCCTGCTGGGTTTCCTCTTGCTTCTGGTCAAACTTGCCATCAAGTTTGTTCTGTTCTAGAACCTGGAAGGCATAGACTGAACCCTCACCCTTTACAGCGTTCACGAACTGCCCCTTCTTGGCAGCTGCAACCGTGCCGCTGAGTATGGGTTCGCTACTTGCCACTTTTTGTACGAAAACAGGAGAAGCAAAGGTGATGTGACTAACCGTATCCTGTACGGCACCACCCATTTTGGCTACGTCAGCTACGCTCTTAGCACTTTGCATCTTCTCGATAATCTGGGCTGCTTTTTTGTCTTTGATGACCTCCTGCTTGAGTATGTTTTGCAGATTTTCGTCCTTGAAGTCGCGCACTCCCTTTTTGTGGATAGCGGTCAGCATGACCACGAGTAACTGGTCGTGGGCATTTCCTGCTTCGTAAAGTTCGCTGACATCACCCACCTTGGTACTTTTGTTGAACACCCAGCGCAGAGCATCGGTCGTGCTGCTCTGATTGGCAATATAATGGTCGTTCGATGTTATGTACTGTGCAGTCTGTACGGCATATCCCTCTTTGGCAGCGTTGGCTTCAATGTCAGCCTGCTTGGAGTTGGCGGCCAAGAATGAACTGAATTTGTTCCAAATGTCGTTGTGGGTGGCATTGCTAAAGTCTATGCTGCGCTTGATGATGGCTACGTCGTACTTGTCGATGACGTTGCGGCGGTCGGTGACCTTGATGATGAATGAACCACCGGCCAAGTCCAGTTTCTTAATGGAACCAGCGGGTGTGGTGAAGAGTGTCTCAATGAATTTTTTGTCCTCTTCGCGTACGGTGCTATTGTCCACCTGCGCCGAGGTAACCCACTGTGCTGCGGCCTCCTGGTTGTGTTGCTTGGCAATGGTGTCAATGGGGGCACCAGCTTGCAATGCGGCGTATATGCTGTCGGCCGTCTTCTTGGCCTTGTCATCGGCTCCCTGCACTGCTATCATGCGGTATTCCACAGAGTCGGGTTGCTGCACCTTGGCAATGTACTTTATCACGTTCAGTGTGTTCTCTGCTACGTTCTTGGTGGGGCCTACAACGGCACCTGGAGCGAGACTATCCAGCTGGTTGGCAATGTCTGTGGGCAAAGCTTTACGGCTGACGGGCAGTCCGTTATAGTTCACCATCGAACGGTTTTCACGTACGACGTTGGTCAGATTCTCTTCGCTGTCCAGAGCCTTGGCAGCTTCTGCCAATTCCTGGCGCAGGGCATCCTCGTCGGCCTGGCTTGCGGTCACAGGCACTACGATGTACTTGATGTCGCGGGCCTCCTGTTGCATGTCGAAGAAATCGGGATACTGCTGCTTCATCTCATTGTACTTGTTCTTCAGTTCCTGCTCGGTAGGCTCAACGTCTGTGTCCTTGACGGTGGTGTAGGGAACGGCCGCCAGCAGTACGGTGGCCTCGTTATTGCGTGCCTCAAAGGCAGCCTTGGCACTGGCAGGATTGGAGAGAAGACAGGCCGAGAGCAGTGCTTGATATTTCTGTGCCAGTGCTTCCTGACGCACTTGTTTCTCTATGAATTTCCAGTACTTATAGTAACTCTCCAGTGCTTCTTTTTGTGCAGCAGGATAGTCCGGATTATTCTGAATCTCTTCGTAGTTGCTGAGGAACTGCTTCAGTGTGTTCACATCGAATGCTCCAGTCTGCTGGTTTACAAATGGTGTCTGGCGCAGTGTCTGGCTGCTGCCGGTGTTGATAATGTTCTGCAGTTCGGCATCAGTGACAGACAGGCCAAGTGCCTTGGCCTCGTGTTCGATGAGTTTTTGGTTTACGTAGTCGTTCCACACCTGGTCGTGGAGCTGGATGCTCTGTGCTTCGGTGAGGTTCTGGTTGCCGTTGCTCAACTTCACGGCGTTCTCGTACTCTTCGTAGAGTTCATTAAACTCTTGGTAATTTACGTTTTCGCCATACACCTTGCCAATCACCTGGCGGTTGGCGTTCTGGCTTGAAGAGAGGGCACGAACGAACTCTTCTGCGATGAAGGCGAACAAGGCAAGGCCCAGAATGAGGATGAGGGCAGTGCCTTTGCTTCTGATTTTTTGTAATGTTGCCATTTTTAGTTTTTATGTTTTATTATTAGTTTTTTCACAATTAGCGCACAAAGGTACGAAATAAAATTGAAAATTGAAAGGCGTAAGTTGAAAATTTAAGTATAACGCCTAACTTTCGGTGCTTGTGACGCGACTTTCAACTTTTCGCGTTCTGCTTTCAATTTCTTTTCAGCACTTTCAGCCGCACGAGTTCTATCTTTGTGGTCGTGTTTTTGACAATTTTGAATTCCCAGTTCCCGAACTTTACCACTTCGTTGAGTTTCGGGAAACTTTGATATTCGTGCAGGATGAGGCCACCCAGTGTCAGGTATTCCTCACTTTCGGGCAAGTCGAGGTCGAAACGCTCGTTCAGGGTTTCTATTTCCAGGCGTGCCGAGAGCAGATACTCGTCCTTGCCCAGATCCTTGGCCACGTACTTGTTGCTATCGTGTTCGTCCTCTATTTCGCCGAAAATTTCCTCCACCAGATCCTCCAGTGTGACGATGCCCGAGGTACCGCCGAACTCGTCCACGACGATGGCCATAGACTTCTTTTCCTGCATGAACTGTTTCATTAGTTTCTGTGCCGTCATGGTCTCGGGGACGATGGGTATTTCGTGTATGCTTTGTGTCCAGTCCTCGCCGAGCTTAATGCGGAACATTTCGCTGGAGTGGACAAATCCTGCAATGTCGTCCAGGTCTTCGCGGTAGACGATGATTTTGCTATGTCCGCTCTCGATGAACTGGTTTTTCAGCACGTCCAGTGTCGTGTCTATGCCGACGGCATCTATCTCCGTGCGTGGTACGATGCAGTCGCGCACCTTGGTTTCTGCAAATTCCAGTGCATTCTGGAATATTTTCACTTCCTCGTTGATTTCGCTTTCGTCCCCCACATTGTCCATGTTGCGCTGTATGAGGTCGTCCAGATCCACCTTTGTGAAGGATTTGTCGCGTTCGGCAGGTTGTACCTTTGCGCCCACCATCCACAGAAAGAACTTGGACAGTCCACTGGTCAGTTTGCTGATGGGATAGAGTAGGATGTAGAAAAGGTAGGCTGGCAGTGCAAAGGCGTTCATCATGCCGTTGGGGTTAAGGTGGAAGATGGTCTTGGGCAGAAATTCCCCGGTGACCAGTACGATGGTGGTGCTGACCAGTGTCTGTATGGGCAGCCGTATGGCATCGTCCTGTACGCCGGTGGGGTCCAGGATGGTGCGGTCCACCAGTTGGGCCATCATGATGCCGTAGAGCACCAGTGCAATGTTATTGCCGACGAGCAGGGTGGAGATGAAGTTGTTGGGATGGGCGTAGAAGGTGCTGAGGATGCGCGAGGTGATACCTTCGCGTGCAGCCTTGTCCATCTCTACGCGCAGTTTGCTGCTCGACACGAAGGCAATCTCCATGCCTGAGAAGAAGGCGGAGAAAAGCAGGATGACGATGCAACTGACAAGTAAGGCGGTGGTGGTCATGTCTGTCTGGGTGTGTAGAGTCTCACATTATTTCCAGTGTCCCTGTTTCAGGACGTCGTTTTTGCCCGGAGCCGATGGTATGATGCGCCCGGTGGGTTTTGGTTCGGGAGTGGTGGCAGCCACGGCGGCACTCGTGTCGTTGGGTGTCTGATTGTCGGCATTCTCCTTGTTGCCGTCCACGTCGCTCACGGGGAATGCACCGGCCGAGTTGGAGACGTAGTAGTCGGTCATTTGCTCATTGGAGCGGAAGTCTGTGCCCTCCAGTTCCTGGTCGGTGGTCTTTATGCGCATGTATTTCGTGCTCCACATTTCGTGTCGGTTCATGTCCCAGAAGAGTTCCTCGGTGCGGAAGAGTGTACCCTCTATGTTGCGTATGACCACGCGTCCGCGCAGTTCCCACAGCCGTTGTTCGTGCAGGTAGGCCGTGTCGGCTTGCACGTGCAGGTCGATGTGGAAAGTCTCGTCGAAGCGTTCCATGAGCATTCCCTTCATGAACTTCCATGATGGGGGGGTGGTATTGGTGTAGATGTCCCACTCCTCGGCCACCAGTTTGTAGCGGATGACTCCCGAGTCGCTGATGAGCGTGCTGATGCCTCGGGAACGCATGAAGGCCAGCGAATCGGCTTCGTTGATGGCGTCGGCGATGTGTTCCTGGTCGCCTTGGCAGGAGAGAATGAGACTGAGGAAAAAGAATATCCACCCCAGCCCGACCTTCCTCATCGGTCGGGCTGGGGTGGGGCTGCTCCATCCCTTACAAGAAGGGACGGACTGAGTCTCTCTTTTTACTGGAACTTCCATTTCATGAACCATGTCTCATTGAACGTGATGCCCATGTGCAGCATCAGGTAGTTCTCTGAAATCTGCTGACTGACGTTCGGCACTCTGCGTTTCCATTCCACAGCCACGTTGATGACGGAGCGGCTTCCCGTGTTGAGTGGCAGTGTGGCACCGGCGGTGAGGGCATATTCATATGGGCCGTTGGCACCGTTCACCTTCACATAGGGCGTGGTATACGATGCACCTATCCGGTAGTGTATGCGTTCGGCGTACTTGCGTCCCTGTGTCTTGTGGATGTAGTCAGCCCCCAGGGCCACTCGGTGTTTGTTGGAGTACTGATTCGTGGCGATGAAGATGTCAGTGGTGGTAGGTGTCGTCTGTGAGACCGGGACGCGGCATCCGCTCCAGTGCTCCAGCGTGTAGTCGGCGGCCAGCGTCAGCCGTTCGTCGTGCTGCCACGATGCACCCACGGCTATGGTGTGCGGTATGTCGAAGGCCTTGGACTTTTGTCGGGTGATGGTGTCGCCTTTGCTGGTGTAGCGCATCAGGGAGATATTGCTGCCAATGGTGTGGCCCAGACTCATGGTGGCACCCAGCCCCAGCTGGTTCTTCTGGTTGAGGCGCACCGGATATTGCACGCCGATGTCGAGTTTGTAGGTGCGCAGGTCGCCGCCCCACACTTCATTCAGTGCGCTGTAGTTGCTGCTGACCGTACCCCCCTCGTAGAAGCGCTGTGCCAGCGAGTGGTCATATTCGCCCCAGAGGTATCCGATGTTGGCGCCGATGCTTAGGTCGGCCACCGGACGCCAGCCCACGCCCATGTACAGCTCGTGCAGTCCGCCGTTGCCGTAGTATGTGGTGCGGGTGGTGATGGCCTGTGTGGAGGTGTACGAACTGCCCACTTGGCCTGTAACATCAAAGTTATAGCCAATGCTGGAGTAAGGGATGAAACCGAATGAAAGGCCCAGCCCACGACTAAGTCTCATGCCTGCGGTCACGTAGTCCAGCGAGGCATTGAAGGCATTGACCCCCTTGCCGCCGGATGCCATGTGCCCACGTTGCAGGCTCATTCCGGCATCGAAAATGAAGGTCAGCGAGTCTATGGCCGAATACGAGGCGGGGTTCTGTGTGTTGGCGTGCATGGGGCTTCGCAGTCCCTGTGCCACCCCGGCCATGCCCAGGTTGAGGCCCTGCGAGCGGTCGGTCAGCAGTCCCAGTCCGAAGCGCGAGTACGACGAGTTGCTGCCGTTGCTCTGCGCCACGGCCACCGCCACCGCCAATAGGGCAGCCAGCAGGCCTAGAAGTCTTCTTATGTGCATCATTGGTTGTAGTTCAAAATCTGGTTAAGCCCCCGTGGGACGAGAATTTCGTCTGCAAAGATAGTGCAATTTTTCGATATATCTAAATTTCTTGCATCTCCTCCCGTTAAAAAAACTAAAACGGAGGGGTATTTTTTCTGAAAGTAGCGGATGAAGCCCTCTATTTCATGTCCGACACCCTGCATGACGCCGCAGCGTATGGCCGTCTCGGTGTCGTAGCCCACCTGTGGCACAGGCCCTTCGCGTTCCACCAGGGGCAGGCGGGCCGTCAGACGGTGCATGGCTTCCAGGCGCATGGCCACGCCGGGCGATATGTTCCCGCCCCAGTAGTTGCCCTCGCGGTCCAGCAGGTCGTAGGTGATGCACGTGCCACAGTCGATGACCAGCAGGTCTCGGCCTGGCTTCATGGCCTGCGCACCCACCACGGCCGCCAGACGGTCAGTGCCCAGCGTGCCGGGGGTACGATAGTGGTTGCGGATGGGTAGCGGCGTGTCGGCCTGTAGGTGTACGACGGGGTAGGGCAGGGCTCCGATGCGCTCCTGCGCCAGGGGGGGCATCCCCGCCGTGGTGCTGACGATGGCCCGCTGGCAGGCATATTGCTCCGCCAGTGCGGGCAGGGCTGTCAGATTGTGATCCGTGGCTGTCACTTCCACGGGGCATTCTCCGTCGAAGATCACCAGTTTGGCTCTCGTGTTACCGATGTCCACTATCAGATTCATGTCTTTTTTTTTGAGGGACTATGCCTCTTGTTTATCGGGTGCAAAGTTACGGATTTTTATGAGAATTTCATGTCTCGTGTCAGGTATTTTGTTCTTTTATTTTACATACCTTATATAATATGTGCGTATGCGTGCGTACGCGCGAAACGGATAGGTCTCGTCTTCGTTCCGTACGGGTCTGGGCTCTGTCCTGCCCGAGTCGGGGCTCCATCCCGTACGGGACGCACCCCCGACCTGTACGGGGCAAAAAAATAGGCCGTGGCTAATTTCCGTATGTCGGGAATATGTTGTATCTTTGCACGCGAAATAGTGTGCAGTCTGATGCGTAGTGTGCTGTTATCCGTCTTCTTGTGTCTGCTGGCGTGCCTTGGTGCGTCGGCCCAGACGTCAGTGTCAGGACAGACGATGGCGCTTCCGGCTGCCCAGGCCGATACCCTGGAGACGGACAGCGTGGTCGTGAGTCTGCTCACCTGCTCGCCGGGCACCGAGGTCTATCAGCTCTATGGCCACACGGCCCTGCGCGTCACAGACAGCAGGCGTCATCTCGACCTTGTCTTCAACTATGGCGTTTTCGACTTCCGCACCCCCCACTTCACATGGCGTTTCATACTGGGGCAGTGCGACTATCAGGTAGCGGCCTATCCCTACGAACTCTTCTTGGAGGAGTATCGTGAGCGGGGCTCCTCCGTCACAGAGCAGGTGCTGAACCTGACCCCCACGGAGACTCTCCGCCTCTGTCAGGCACTGGCGCTGAATGCCCTGCCGGAGAACCGGACCTATCGGTATGACTTCCTTCGGAACAACTGCACCACACGGGCCCGCGACATGGTGGAGCAAGCCTTGGACGGCCATGTGGCCTACGAGGAATCCCCGGAGCCTCGGACTTACCGCCAGTTGCTGCACCGCTGCACGCAGGACTATCCGTGGTCGGCCTTGGGCAACGACATGCTCTTGGGGGCCGACTGTGATACGTTGCTCTCCGACCGCGCCGCCCAGTTCTTGCCAGCCCAGCTGATGTCCTACATGGAGGGGGCGCAGGTTTTCGACTCACTGGAGAACCGCCGTCCCCTGGTGAGGGAGACCCGTCTGCTGCTGGCCGAGGATGCCCGTCGCATGGCTGCCCGCAAGGCTGTGCTGCCCCTCGGCGGTCGTCTCACACCCCGCGTGGTGGGGTGGGGGCTTGTGGCCCTGGGACTGGTGGTGGCTCTGGTGGAGTATCGGACGCGTCGCATGTGGTGGATGGTGGACGCTCTGCTGATGTCCCTTCAGGGGGTGGCAGGTCTGTTGCTCTGTTTCATGTTCCTCTTTTCCGAGCATCCTACGGTGGACAGCAACTGGCAGGTGCTGCTCTTCCATCCACTGGCTCTGCTGCTGATGCCTTGGGTGGTGCGTAGTGCCCGACACCGTAAGGTCTGCCTCTACCACTATGCCAACATGCTTTGCTTGGTCCTGTTCCTGGGCTTCATGCCTTGGATTCCGCAAGATTTCAGCACCCTGACCCTGCCTTTGGCATTGGTCTTGTTGATACGTCCCATGAGTTACTACCTCCATTATAGCCGCACATGACAAGCCGACAACTGCACATACTCTCCTCGCTGGCCCTGCTGATGAGCCTGGTGGGGGCCGAAGCACAGACGGCCCCTGAGGTGCCCCGCCTGGTGGTGAACGTGGTCATCGACCAGCTGCGTTCCGACTACATGGAGGCCTTCTCTCCCCTCTACGGCGAGGGTGGGTTCCGTCGCCTGCTGTCGCAGGGGCGGGTCTACTCCCACGCCGAATATCCTTTTGCTTCGCCCGACCGCGCCTCAGCCGTAGCCTGTCTGATGAGTGGCACCGTGCCTTACGAAAACGGCATCGTGGCCGAGCGTTGGCTGGACCGCAGCACGCTGCAGCCCGTGGGTTGCGTGGACGACCCAACGTATGCCGGGCATAACACCAGCGAACACACCTCGCCAGCCAATCTGGCCGTCAGCACCATCACTGACGAACTGAAGGTCAGCACCGAGGGGCGTGCCATGGTCTATGCCGTGGCTCCCAATCGCGATGCCGCTGTCTTCCTGGCCGGACATGCTGCCGACGGTGCCTTCTGGCTCAGCGACCAGACGGGTCAGTGGGCCACTAGTGCCTACTACAGTGTGCCCTCGTGGCTCTCCTATTATAACCAAAGTTCCCATGCCGCCGCCACGATGGACAAGTGCATATGGGAGCCCATTAACGACCTGGTGGGGCAGTTCAATTACTTTGTTTCCGGCGGCCAGCGCAAACCCTTCCGCCATGCCTTCAAGGGCGATCAGCGCTTCCGCCAGTTCAAGGCCAGCGCCCTGGTGAACGAGGAGGTGACCGATTTTGTCAGCCATTGTCTGCAGAATGTCCTCCTCGGCATCGACCCCGTCACCGACTTTCTCAGCGTCGGTTACTATGCAGGCAACTTCGACCATCGGACGGTGGCCGAGTGTCCCATGGAGTTACAGGACACCTATGTCCGTCTGGACGAGCAACTGGCACGCCTCATCCGCATAGTTGAGGACAAGGTGGGGCGCGGCCGCGTGCTCTTCGTTGTCACTGGTACGGGCTATAGCGACGCCGAACAGACCGACGACGACCTCTCGCGCTATCGCATTCCCTCCGGTGAGTTCCATATCGCACGGGCCCAGCTCCTGCTCAATATGTACCTCTCTGCCGTCTACGGGCAGGGGCAGTACGTTGAAGCCTGCATGGGTAATCACCTCTACTTCGACTTGAAATACATCGAAAAGAAGGGCATCAACCTCGGCGAACTGCTGGAGCGCAGTGCCGACTTTCTCATACAACTCAGCGGCGTGCGTGATGTCTACACCTCGCAGCGTCTGGCGCAGGGAGCCTGGACACCCGGCATACGCGACCTGCGCAATGCCTACAATCCCAAGTGCTCGGGTGACATCATGATACAGGTGGCACCCGGCTGGCGCCTGGTGAACGAACAAACGCATGAGCGCATCCTGCAGCGCGAGACCTACATGGGCTTCCCCCTCTACTTCTACGGACTTGACCTTGCGCCAGAGGTGGTGGAGGAGCCTGTCAGTGTGGACCGTGTGGCTCCTACGCTGGCCCGCTGTATGCGCATCCGTGCCCCGAATGCCTGTTCTGCCGCCCCACTGACGGGTATCCGATGATTAAAAATTAAGAATTAAGAATTAAGAAATAAGAAATAATATGAAATTTATAGACATTCTGAGTAAAATCTTTGGCAATAAGGCGCAGCGCGACATGAAGGCCATCCAGCCCCTGGTGGAGCAGGTGAAGGATATTTACCCCAGTATTCAGGGACTGACAAACGATGAACTGCGTGCCCGTACGCAGGAAATCAAGACAAAAGTACAGGAGGCTCCGGCTGCCCTGCGTCGGCAGATCGACGAACTGAAAGCGAAAATCGAACAGACGGAACTGCAGGATCGTGCCCCCATCTTCGCCCAGATAGACAAACTGGAGAAGGAAGTGCTGGAGGTGCTGGAAAAGGCACTGGAGGAGGTGCGCCCCGTGGCTTTCGCTATCGTGAAGAGCACAGCAGAACGCTTTACCAACAATGCAGACATCGTAGTCCAGGCCACTGACTTCGACCGCGAACTGGCTGCCCGCCACGACTTTGTGGACATCGACGGCGACAAGGCCATCTACCACAATCACTGGGTGGCCGGTGGCAACGAGACGCTCTGGAACATGGTACACTACGACGTGCAACTCTTCGGCGGTACTGTCCTGCATCAGGGTAAAATTGCCGAAATGGCAACGGGTGAGGGTAAAACCCTTGTGGCCACGTTACCAGTCTTCCTCAATGCACTCACGGGTAATGGTGTCCATGTGGTCACGGTCAATGACTATCTGGCCAAACGTGACTCGGAGTGGATGGGCCCCCTCTACATGTTCCATGGTCTCTCGGTGGACTGCATCGACAAGCATCAGCCCAACAGTGAGGCGCGGCGCCGTGCCTACATGGCCGACATCACCTTCGGTACGAACAATGAGTTCGGCTTCGACTATCTGCGTGACAACATGGCCACCGACCCGCGTGACCTCGTGCAGCGCAGCCACAACTACGCCATCGTGGACGAGGTGGACTCTGTCCTCATCGACGATGCCCGTACCCCCCTGATTATTTCCGGCCCTGTGCCCAAGGGCGACGACCAGCAGTTCGAGCAGTACCAGCCTCTGGTGGAACGTCTTGTCGGTGTGCAGCGCCAGTTGGCCACACAGTATCTGGCCGAGGCCAAGAACCTCATTGCACAGGGGCAGCAGACCGGCGACAAGGCATTGCTGGAGAAGGGCTTCCTGGCTCTCTACCGCAGCCACAAGGCACTGCCCAAGAACAAACCCCTCATCAAGTTCCTTTCCGAACCTGGCATCAAGTCTGGTATGCTGGCCACCGAGGAAATCTACATGGAGAACAACAACCGCCGTATGCCGGAAGCCGTAGAGCCGCTGTACTTCGTGGTGGACGAGAAGCAAAACAGTGCCGACCTCACAGATAAGGGACATGCCTGGCTGGCAGAGCAGGTGAACGACAAGGACCTCTTCGTCCTGCCCGACATCGCCATGCTGATGAGCGAGATAGAAAACTCGTCGTTGCCAGAGGAGGAACGTCTGGCCAAGAAAGACCAACTCTACACCGACTATGCCGTCAAGAGCGAGCGCATGCACACTATACAGCAACTGCTGAAGGCATACGCCATGTTCAACCTCAACGAGGAGTATGTCATCATCGACGGTGAGGTGAAAATCGTCGATGAACAGACGGGACGCATCATGGAGGGCCGCCGCTGGAGCGACGGACTGCATCAGGCTGTGGAAGCCAAGGAGCATGTGCAAATCCAGGCTGCCACGCAAACTTTTGCCACCATCACCTTGCAGAACTACTTCCGCATGTACCACAAACTGGCGGGCATGACCGGTACGGCCATCACCGAGGCTGGCGAGTTCTGGGACATCTACAAGTTGGATGTAGTGGAAATTCCTACCAATCGTCCCATCGCTCGCAATGATATGAACGACCGCGTCTACAAGACGCAGCGTGAGAAGTACAAGGCCGTCATCGCAGAAATCGAGAAGATGCGCAACAGCGGTCGTCCGACACTGGTGGGCACCACGAGTGTGGAAATCAGTGAAATGCTGTCGAAGATGCTGCAGATGCGCAAAATTCCTCATCAAGTGCTGAATGCTAAACTCCACCAGAAGGAGGCAGACATTGTGGCACAGGCAGGTCAGAGCACCCCCGACGCTAACGGCAACATGCTTGGTGCCGTCACCATCGCCACCAATATGGCTGGTCGTGGTACTGACATCAAGCTCACGCCTGCCGTGAAGGAAGCAGGCGGTCTGGCCATCATAGGTACGGAACGCCATGAGAGCCGTCGTGTGGACCGTCAGTTGCGCGGTCGTTCCGGTCGTCAGGGCGACCCCGGTAGCAGTGTCTTCTTCGTCTCACTGGAGGACAAACTGATGCGCCTCTTCGCTTCCGAGCGTATAGCCAAGGTTATGGACAGCCTGGGCTTCGAGGAAGGCGACATGATAGAGCACAAAATGGTGAACAACAGCATCGAACGTGCACAGAAGAAGGTGGAGGAAAACCACTTTGGTATCCGCAAGCGCCTGCTGGAGTATGACGATGTGATGAACAAGCAGCGTACCGTCATCTACGAAAAGCGCCGCCATGCCCTGATGGGCGAGCGCATCGGCATGGATATTGCCGATATGATATGGGATCGTGTGTGCAATATCCTTGAGAATAACGACTTTGCCGGTTGCCGCGAGCGCTTCCTTGAAGTCTTTGCTATGGACTTCCCCATCAGTCAGGATCGTCTGGAAGGGGGCAAACTGGACGATGTTGCCGAGGAGGTTTATCAGAAAGTGATGGGCCGCTTCAAGGAGAAGACCAACCTGATGGCCACCAATGCCCACAAGGTGATAAAAGCCATCTACGAAGGGCCTCAGGGACAGATGTATGAGAACATTCGCGTTCCCGTGGTCGATGGACGTCATGTCTACCAGATTATGGTCAATCTGAAGGAGGCCTATGAAACCAAGTCACAAGCTCTTGTAAAGGCTTTCGAGAAGGCCATCCTCTTGCATACCATCGATGAAGCCTGGAAGGAGAATCTCCGTCTGTTGGACGAACTGAAGCATTCAGTACAGAATGCCTCATACGAACAGAAGGACCCGCTGCTCATCTTCAAATTGGAGAGCGTAAAACTCTTCGACGACATGGTGAACCGCATCAATAACAAGACCATCAGCGTGCTGATGCGTGGACAAGTGCCCGAGGTGGACGTGCAGACGCAGGCTCCGCAGATGCAGTCCAACGATGCACCGCGTGCTCCGCGTCAGCAGTACACTGAAAGCCGTAGCGACCTGACAGATCCTGCACAGCGTGCCGCCGCAGCCCGTGATACACGCGAACAGCAGGGCCCCGTCCAGCCTATCGTTGCTGAAAAGCTCCCAGGACGCAATGATCCTTGTCCCTGCGGTTCTGGAAAGAAGTTCAAGAACTGTCATGGGCGTGGACTGTAAATATTTAATTCCCTTTAATTCCCAATACAATGGAACCAACACCACAGACCTTTCAGCAGATCGAGAGAGCCATCCGTAAGATTGCAGACCACTTTCCGCCGGGGCAAGATGCCGTCATGACAGACATACACTTGCAGGTAAAACCATCTTCGGGCGAATTGCTAGCGTATGATGATAATGATGAGGAACTGACCCGCATCGTTGTGGAACAGTGGATAGAGGCCCCGGACGAGGACTTCTATGAAGTAGCGACAAGGCAAATTTGCCATTGTATCGAGAATGTGCGTACAGCCATTGTTGATTCTATGGCTGTTATGCACCCTTTTTCTTTCGTGTTGGTGGACGAAGATGGGGAGACGCTGCGTGACATCTATCTGGTGGACGACGAAACACTCATTCTCAGCCATGAACTGCTGGAAGGACTGGATGAAGAACTGGACCAGTTTTTGCGCGACCTGTTACAGTAATCTGGATTTATACTACCTAATATTAATTGATTGAGTACGATTTCGGAGATGAAAGTATGTGATTATCAAATCTTTTTCATAACTTTGCATCCGAATCAGTAATTATCAACACAAAGGATTTTGTAATATGAAGAAACTAATCTTCTCTGCCCTTATCGCTGTCCTTGGCATAGCTACGGCACTGGCCGTTCCTGCCAAACCTGGCGTAAAGAAGACCATCACGCTGAAGGATGGCACTTCTGTGGAGGCCACACTTGTAGGCGACGAACATGTTCATTTCTATCAGACGGCTGACCGCCGAACCATTCAGAAGGTGGGCGGAGTATACCAGTATGTCAATCGCGATTCACTCGTTCAGCTACATGCCGAGCGTATGGCAGAGCGGAACCAACTGCGTGCCCGCCGGGCACCGGTTGCCCCCAGAAAAATAGCTTATTCCGGCAAGAAGCGCGGCTTGGTCATCATGGTGGAGTTCAGTGATGTGAAGTTCACCTACGACAAGGCAACCTTCGAGGACTACTTCAACAAGACTGGCTTCAACCAAGATGGCATGGCAGGTTCTGTACACGACTATTTCTACGAGCAAAGTTACGGTGAGTTCGACTTGGAGTTCGATGTCGTGGGCCCCGTCACGTTGCCCCAGACCGCAGCCTACTATGCAGAGCAGGACACTCGTGTGCCCAAGATGGTGAACGACGTCTGCAAGCAGGTGGATAGCGAGGTCGATTACTCCCTCTATGACTGGGATGGTGACAAGTACGTCGATCAGGTGTATGTCATCTATGCTGGCTACGGCGAAGCCCAGGGTGCCGAGAACACCATCTGGCCCCACGAGTGGAGTGTCAGGGCTGGTGTATCTTCTGGTTACCGCACGGCTGAGGGCGTGCGCATTGAGACCTATGGTATATCCTGCGAACTGATGGGCAACGGTAAGACTAATACGGGCCATCTGGACGGCATTGGAACCTCCTGCCACGAGTTTAGCCACTGTCTGGGCCTGCCTGACTTCTACGACACGGCCCACAACGACGGTACTGCGGGGAACTTTGGCATGGGTACGTGGGATCTCATGGACACGGGCTGTTATAATGGTTCGGCCAATGGTCGCAGTCCCAGCGGATACACTGCCTACGAACGTTGGTTCGGCGGATGGCTGGAGCCCATCGTCTTGGATCATGGACAGAAAATTACGGACATGCCTGCCATTCAGGACGAGCCTGTGGCATACATCATCTACAACGATGCCCACAAGGACGAGTACTATCTCCTGGCCAACCATCAGCTGAAGAGCTTCGACAAGGCTGCTTATGGGCATGGTATGCTGGTGCTGCATGTAGACTACGATGAATCAGCCTGGAGCAGTAATGTGGTAAACAATGAGACGGGTCATCAGCGCATGACCATCATCCCGGCAGACAATGCCCAGACGATGACGGGAACCAGCCTCGCTGCTGACCCTTTCCCCGGTACACGTCGGAAGAAGGAACTGACCAATACGTCCACTCCCAAGGCCGAACTCTATAATGCCAATCCAGACGGCGAGAAACTCATGAGCAAACCCATTACGAATATCACGGAAGCCCAAAATCTGATTAGCTTCGACTTCATGGGCGGCATGACATTGGATGCTCCGGTTGTGCTGGAACCCACCGAAGTCGGCGAGACAGGCTTCACTGCCAATTGGGAGCCCGTGGAGGGTGCCACCAGTTACACCGTCAGTCTGCTAAAGACTGTGGAAGGGGAGGAGCCTGATGAACCCGACCCTGACAGCAATGTACTGCTCGAAGAGGACTTCTCTGGATTCAATGGCGTTGCCAGCAGTCTGACGAAGGACATCTCCTCCTCACTGGACAACTACACCGCACTGCCCGGATGGACAGGTTCTAATCTCTATGCCTATAACAATCTGCTGCGTGTAGGTAAGTCCGGCAGCACTGGTATGCTGTATTCGCCCACCGTGGCTGCGCCCTCGACGGAATCCTTCACCATGCTCATTGCTGCCAGCAATGCCGCAACGTCTGGAACAGCTACGGCCACCATCTATCTCCTCTTGCCAGACGGCAGAGCCGCATCCGTGGCCCTCGAAGACCTGGCCACACCCTCTGAGGGCGTAAGTACATGGCTCGTTCCAGCCTCTTCCTGGCCTTATGGCGAATTCCAGGTGGTGGTTTATCCCGAAACGTCAGGGTCGGGTGTCTACATGCACTATTTGCAAGTACTGGATGGTGTCTATTCCTGGGATGACCTCTCCTCGCCGAAGGCCCAGGTGCGTCGAGCTCCCGTGACTACGACCACCGAGTACACGACAGCAGAGACCTCCTACACGTTCACCGACCTGGAAACAACAGCCACTTACAGCTACAAGGTGCGTGCTAATGCGGCCAATAGCGTAGTTTCCGATTGGAGCGATGAAATGAGTGTGGAATTAGCCACCCTGGTTCAGCAGGTAGTGGATGTCCTCCCTGCTATGGGCGCTACCTATCTCTTGGATGGCCGTCAGGCGAGTGGCTCGCTCCGTCCAGGTATTTATGTCCGCAATGGTCGTAAATTTGTAGTGAAGTAAATCGTACATATCTTTGAAGCACGAATTACACTAATTTCACGATATATAGTCATGAATTCGTGAAATTAGTGTAATTCGTGCTTCTGCTTCTATTAAAGAGGGTATGTGTCGTTTTATTTCGATACTGACTCGTAATAAAAAGAATCTCCCTCCCATCTTGAAATAGAATTTGTAACTTATTTGGGGTATTTTTTATATTTTATTAACTTTTTTGCCCCAGAATTGCAAATAAATGAAAATAAATGCTTACCTTTGCACCTTGAAAAGTCGTCCTATGCGTAATGGCGACCTCAGTCTGCATTAAGGTAAAAGGATAAATCATGGTGCTAATGTACTGTCCTATAAGAAGGAAAATGATTGAAATCTAATGCGTAAATATAAATAAAAAGTATATGAGTAGAAAACTATCTTTGGTCTTGGCTACGCTGTTCCTATGTGTGGGAACGGCATTGGCCCAGACGAAAATCTCCGGAACCGTCATAGCGGCAGAGGATGGCGAACCTGTGATTAATGCCACAGTGACTGTCGCTGGGACGAAAAACAGAACGGTGACTAATGTGGATGGTAAGTTCACGTTGAATGTTTCGACAGCCAATCCCACATTAACCATCTCCATGGTGGGCATGAAGGCTAAGACCTTGAAGGTCAAAAATGGTATGACCATCAGGTTAGAAGATGAAAACCGACAAATGAACGAAGTTGTAGTCACTGGCGTCTATTCCATGGACAAGCGCTTGAGTACGGGTGCTGCTGCCACGGTTAAGGCTGATGACATCAAATTGTCTGGTATTACTGATGTCAGCCGCTCGCTTGAAGGTCGTGTAGCCGGTGTGCAGGTGACCAACGTCAGTGGTACGTTTGGTGCCGCACCTAAGATTCGCGTACGTGGTGCTACCTCTATTTATGGTAACTCCAAACCCCTATGGGTGATTGATGGCGTAATTTGGGAAGATAATGTAGATGTCAGTGCCGACGACTTGGCCTCGGGTGATGCCAAGACACTGATTTCCTCTGCCGTGGCGGGTCTGAATTCGGACGATATTGAAACCTTTACCATTCTGAAGGATGGTTCTGCTACATCCATCTATGGTGCACGCGCCATGGCCGGTGTGATTGTCGTCACCACCAAGAAGGGTGCCAAGGGACGTGCCTCGGTGGGCTACACGGGCGAATTTACCACACGTCTGAAGCCCAGTTATCGTAACTACAATATCATGAACTCGCAGGAGATGATGGGTGTCTATAAGGAAATGTCCGACAAAGGCTGGCTCCAGCTGGACAACCTGGTGAATGCCCAGAATACGGGTGTCTACGGCTACATGTTCCAGCAGTTGCGCGACTACGACCCCCTGACGGGAAAGTATGGATTGGAAAACACCGTGGCTGCCCAGAACGCATATTTACAAGCAGCAGAGTTCCGTAATACGGACTGGTTCGACCTTCTTTTTACGAACAAAATGCAGCAGAACCACTCAGTCAGCATCTCTGGCGGTACAGAGAAGTCCCAGAACTATTTCTCCATGTCCGCCCTTGAGGACCCGGGATGGTATGTAGACCGTAGTAAGGTGAATCGCTATACGTTTAATGGTAATACTTCGTATGACATACTCCGTGGCGAAAAGGGGGCTGATTTGCTTACAGTGAAATTGGCTGCACAGGGTAGTTATCGAAAACAGGAAACACCGGGTACATTGAACAGGACGATGGATGTGGTGACAGGCGAAGTTCGTCGCGACTTTGACATCAATCCCTTCAGCTATGCCCTGAACACCAGTCGCTGTCTGGATCCCAACATCAACTACACCCGCTTCTACACAGGCTTTAACATCTTTGATGAACTTGCAAACAACTATCAGGATGTCACAGTTACGGATTTGATGTTTCGTGGGGAATTAGAGTATAAGCCCATCAAAACATTGCGTCTGGATGGTCTGATTTCAACTCGTATTTCACACACGAAGACGCAACACAATGTGATGGATGACTCTAATCAGGCTCGGGCATATCGTGCAGGTCTGGATGCAGAAGATGACAATTCTACTATTCGTGACAATAATAGACTGCTCTATACCGACCCCGATAATGAAACGGCATTGCCCGAATCTGTGTTGCCATTGGGTGGTATCAAGTATGTCAATTCTACGACTACACGTTCTAATTTCTATCGTTTCACTGCTGATTATCGTAATGTATTTGGACAGAAGCAGAATCATTCGTTGAATCTGCTGGCAGGAACAGAGTTGTCTACAGTCCATGCATCCATTGAGGACTGGACGGGTTGGGGCTATCAATACAATAATGGTGGCATTGTCTATACACCTTATTATTGGTTGAAGCAAATGAATGAAGAAAATACAGACTATTATGGTGATAGCTTTACCCAAACCAATACGTTGGCTTATTATACGCATGGCAACTATGCACTGAATGAACGATATATATTTGACGGGACTTTCCGCTATGAAGGTACTAACCGACTGGGCGACACCTTCCAAAGTCGATGGACTCCTACATGGAATGCAGCATTCGCCTATGAACTGGCGAATGAGAGTTTCATGCAGAAGACCCGTAACTGGCTTGATCAACTCAAATTACGTGCCTCTTACTCGCTGACTGCTGATACAGGCCCCAAAAGCGTCTCAAATGCCAAGGCTATTTATTATACAGAAACAGTCTGGCGTCCTTTCACCTCAGCTTCGGAGTCGCGAATAGTCCTGGATGATTTGGCCAATAAGAAATTGACCTTTGAGAAAAAGTATGAATTGAACTTAGGTACGGACATGTCGTTCCTGAATGGACGAATTGGTTTGGTGTTCGATATTTATTGGCGTAGAGGTAAAGATCTTATTGGTAGAACCTATACACAGGGCGTAGGTGGAGAGATTGCAAAATGGGGAAATATTGCAGACATGAAATCACATGGTGTCGAAGTATCAGTATCCACTGTCAATGTAAAGTCATCCAAGTTTAAGTGGACATCAGACTTTATATTCTCGAATGCTGAGAACAAGATTACCAGACTGGAAAAATATGAGAATGCAATCCGCCTCGTTACGAATCAAGGATATGGTATTGAAGGTTATCCCGTTAATCCCATTTTCAGTTATCGTTTTGCTGGGCTGAATGCAGAGGGCTTACCCCAGGTCTACAATGAAGCGGGAATTGTTACTGTTGGTGACGTAAACTTCCAAGAAACGACAGATCTGACCAATTTCCTTGTATATGAAGGCCCGGCCGATCCCACCTGGTATGGTTCGTTCAATAATACATTCTCTTATTCTGGTGACTGGGGGCGCCTGAATCTCGATCTCTTCATTACTTACGCTGGTGGCAATGTTGTACGTCTTGACCCTGTCTTCTCATACGCCTACAGTGACCTCTCTGCTCTGCCACGTGAGTTTAAAAATCGTTGGATGATGGGGGGTGACGAGGCTGTGACCTCCATTCCCACCATTGCCTCCCGCAATCAGGTGGACCGCTATGGCAGTTCTGCACTCCGTACGGCATATAATGCTTACAATTATTCGACAGCACGTATCGCCAACGGCAGTTTCATCCGCCTGAAGGAGATCGCTGTCACGTATGATTTGCCCGAGGCATGGACGCAAAAGACCAAAGTGCTCACTAAAGCATCATTGAAACTTGCAGCGACGAATCTCTGTCTACTCTATGCCGATAAAAAGCTGAATGGACAAGATCCCGAGTTCATTAACTCTGGTGGTGTTGCCTCTCCTATAAGCAAACAATTCACCGCAACTCTGCGTCTTAATTTCTGATGTCATTTGATGATGTTGCATATCGTGAAATATAACGTACAAATAAATATGAAAAAATTAGCCTTTTTTATACTGACAACTTTGCTCTTCTCCTCTTGTTTCGATGTCTTGGATGATGAGCCAGACAATCGTACAAAAATTGATAGTGCAGACAAGGTGCGTCAGCTGTTGGTTTCTGCATATCCAGATGCTGTCCCTGCGGTTATATGTGAACTGAGCGGTGATAATTTGGTAGATAACAACGTTGTCGTTCCTGCGACGCATAATGATGCATACGCTCTGTTTCAAGAAGAGGCCTATAAATGGGAAAACATTACGAATTATAGTACTGGCGAAGACGATACACCCTATCAGGTATGGGAAGCTTACTATAAAGGCATCGCTGTTGCCAATCATGCGATTAAGGCTATGCTTTCCATGAGTGCAGACCCTGCTCACGACTCCGACTTGGCTCACTCTTGGGGAGAAGCCCACGTCCTGCGTGCCTATCTCCATTTCATTTTGGTCAATGTCTTTGCTGAGGCCTATAAGGATGAAACACAAAGCGTAAAAGACTGGGGCATACCGTATGTGACAGAGGTTGAGGATGTGCTTATTGTCGATTACTCGACAGCACGCAAAAGTGTTGCCGAAGTGTATCAATTGATAGAAAAGGATTTGTTAGAGGGCATGGATTTGATTCAAGATTCCAAGTATAAGGTGCCGGCCTATCATTTCAACCGAAATGCGACCTATGCCTTCGCGGCACGTTTCTATCTTTTCAAACGTGATTACAAGAACTGTCTGAAGTATGCCAATATGGCTTTAGGGGGGAATCCGTTGTCCTCGTTGCGTAAGTGGGCTTCAATGAGTGCTAATACTATCAATACCTTGCTCAATGCCTTTAACGACGAGACAGCTCCTTGCAATTATTTGATTCAAAGCACCTATTCGTTGCAAGATCGTATGCTCTCTGCTTGCCGCTATGCCATCAATAGTGGTTCCACTAATGAGAAAGTACCTGCTACAAAGGATATTCTCTATGAAGGTGGTGGCCCGAACTGGAATAGTCGTCTGAAAGCCTTTGATGGTAAGATTTATCGTTGGGGGGCAGGTTCGGAATATGGTTCGTGGTTGTTCCGTGTGTATGAGTATTTTGAGTATACGGATAAGATTGCCGGTATTGGCTATGTGCATATCCTCTATCAGCCCTTTACAGCTGACGAGACTCTGCTTTGCCGTGCCGAGGCAGAACTCTATTTGGGCGACAAGGCTGCGGCCCTGCAGGACTTGGGCTGCTGGACGCTCTCTCATCAGGTGGAGGCTTCACTCACGCAGGCAGGTATCGACAACAAGTATAAGGGCACTCCCTATGTGGGCTACGATGACACCACTGGAGAGTACTATACGGGCAGCAACATCTATCTCAGCGACGTGCATCCGCAGCAAATGAGTGCGGAATGGCCCACACTGACTGATGAGGAGACTCGTGTGTTGCAGTGCATCCTGCATTTCCGTCGCATCGAGACTATGTTTGAGGGGCAGCGTTGGTTCGACATCAAACGCTATGGTATTACCGTACACCATGCCTATCGTGGCCCGATGGAGGATGAAATACACCACGACTACCTGCGTTGGAATGACCCACGTCGTGTATTGCAGATTCCACGAGATGTTATTGAGGCTGGCTATCCCTCGGCAGATAGGTCGCAACCTTCTGGTAGTGGGGATGGGAGTCTGATGACCTCCAGTTATGCTATAGCAGACTAAGAGCAAGGGAAGATCGCTATTAAGAAAAAATAAGAAAAATGAAAAAGATAATATTCCTCTTGAGCATGGCAGTCTTGGTGACTTCTGTCACTTCCTGCCGTAATGAAGATGACCTCACGGCGTCCATCTTTGATACCACAGTGCCCGCAGTGGATTCTACTAGTGCTACGTACAAATTCGACCAGTGGCTCTACGACAACTTTGTTGTGCCCTACAACGTGGATGTGAAGTACCGCTTCGACATGTCGGCCTCTGATCTGAACTTCCAGCTGACACCGGCTGACTATAATCGTTCACAGTTGCTGGCCCACTTCATCCGTTATCTCTTCTACGATGTATACACTAAGTATGCCGGTGATGACTTCATGAAACTCTATGGTCCCCGCATTTTCCATTTCATTGGTTCGTCAGGTTTTAGTCCTACGACGGGCACCGAGGTGCTGGGTACGGCATCAGGCGGTGTGAAGATTACTCTCTACAAGATTAATGAGATGAAACCTTATTCGCCGACGGTCAATTATACAGACGAGGACGTGATCGTGTTGAACGAGAACTATTTCCACACGATGCATCACGAGTTCTCCCACATCCTGCACCAGACAAAGTCCTATCCTGTAACCTTTGGCCAGGTGACCTCTGGCACTTACGACCCCATTAACTGGCAGGATCGCGACTCCGTATGGACCCATCAGAATGGCTATGTTACCCATTATGCTTCGTCGGCCACCTATGAGGACTTCGTGGAGACCCTCTCCTGCATCATAACCGACACCGACTACCGTTGGATGAACCGTCTTATCAATGCTTGCTCGATGGGACTTCGTCAGGGGGACAAAGAGGACATTCTGACACTCATCGATTCGCTGGAAATTGACATTGATGCCCCTGGCGCACATTGGAACAACTTCACCCTCTATACAGAATCGGAATACAACGACCAAACGGGTGAGTATGAGTCTACTGAACGCTATGTGCTGGATGAACATCGCGATTTGAGTTCTACGGTGATAAATAAGGAAGTTACAGCATACGTGCCGCAGTTCCGTTATACGAAGTATCGTACCTTCACCTCCTTTAAGAATGATTTCTTGCCTTGGGTGGAAATTTCGCCTGCGGATGATTTGACGGGAGCCAATGCCATGCTAAAGAAGATTTCCATTGCTACGGACTGGTATACCAAAAACTGGGGACTCTACATCTTCCTGCTGCGCCACGAAGTGGCTGCACGCCAAAAGGCTATTAACGACTATATCCGTGACGAAGTCACCATCTATGACCTCGATTAATGCGTAAAAGCGTACCTTCGTGTATGTCCGTCATAATGAAGAATAGTAGGGGCGTACCCTTGTGTACGTCCAAATCAAAGGATACAGAAAAATAAACTAAACAATGAAGAATAGAAAATACATTTGCGCGACTATGGGTATGATGGCCTTGGCCATATCCCTTACCGGTTGTGTCCGTCTGGAGGAGGATGACTTGTTCGACGAGAGCGCTGCATTGCGCATCGAGCACACTGGTGATGACGTTCAGCGCCTGTTGGTCAATGCCCCGTATGGTTGGGTGATGCAGTATCATACGGGTACGGGCGTGTCCGTCTTCGAGGGGTTCAACCTCTTTGCCAAATTTGAGCAGAGTGGCAAGGTGACGCTGGCCGGTAACCATAAGTACCTGCGTGACGGCAATGCCAACAAGTACACCGAAGCCAGCAGTCTCTATCAGTTGATAAGGGAAGATGGACTGGTGCTGGCCTTCAACACTTGGAACGACGTGCTTACGCCGTTTGTAGACCCCGTGGCTCCCTATGCTGCTCCGGACAATCTGTTGAAGGACGGAGCCGGCATGCAAGGCGACCAGAATCTGGTAATTACTTCTTACAACGACAAAGAGGTAATTATGCGTGGCGAGCGTTATGGTGCCGAAGTGCGTCTGGTGAAGGCAGACCGTGCCTGGGCAGACTATATTGCAGACACAGAGTCGATGAAGAACTCTATTACAAACTCCACCATCACTTCCTATTATCTGACGGCTGGAGGTCGTGACACGCTCTACTATGTCGGACTGCGCGGTGGAAAGTACCGCAAGAGTGACCGTGTGAACGACCCTCTGCGTGTAGACTCCATCTCCTGCTGTTTTACACCTAATGGCTTCCGCAATGAGCATAGCGACGAAGTCTCTGGCCACCGTTTCCAAGAATTTACGCTCAGTGAAGATAAATCTTGCCTGGTGAATGAGGACGGCACGGTGAAAGTCATCCCGATGTGGGATACCTATATCGTTACTCGTACGACACTCTGGAAGTTGGATCCCGAGGCTTTTACCGAGGAGCAACAGCAACTTTACGCGCAAATGGACGAAGCCTTCAAAGTATATAATAAAAATGCATCCATTGCCAGTGTAGGTCTGGGGCGTTCGTCTGGTGGCGGTGCCGTGAATGGTCTGGTAGTTACGTTCTATACCAATGCCAAGAAGACCCAAAGCAACACCTGTGGTCTTAGCATGACATTCACTCGGCCTCGCTTCGGCGAAATCAATATTGATTCATCAGAAGCTTCGACAATTGACAATAACTTGAAGTCCATAGGTGGGCGTTCCGCAGAACTGGAACCCCTTGTCCGGAAGTTTGCGGCTACGCTGAATGGAACTTATACCATGGTTCCGAATGATTATTTCTTGCCAACAGGCGCCGTCTTCACATCCGTTAGTGATGCTACAAAATTAGTATTAAGTAAATAAGAGAGTGATAAAAGAACCATATTATTAATTTTAAGGTAAAAGTTATGAAGAAAATTTTACTTTTAGCAGTTGCTTTGTGCACAGCAGGTTTAGTATCCGCCCAGAGCACAAAGGTTACAAAGAGTGTTAAGCACTCTGACGTTCAGAAGGCCATGAGCATGAGCAAGGCTCTGAATGTGACGCACAAGGAAAAGGCTTTCTCTGTGAACAATGCGTTGGAAAACAAACTCATGGGAAAGAAGATGAATTCGTTTGAGTTGTCGAACGTTTTGCTCTCTGCTCCCGTAGATGCTCGTCAGGTGTTGGCTGGTTCCCGCAAAGCTGGGGCAGTACAGGCCGAATATACAGGTACGGGTGCCGTATCGGGTAATGGAACTGCACCTTGGACGATGCTTTCGGGTGCTGAGGGGGATACTTTGTATCTGTTGAACGTGATTCCCAATCCTTACCCCACAAGCCTGACCAATGGCGTAGCTGTCGAGTACACCCTCGAGGGCAATACGATTAAGATTGAGCCCCAGCTCGTATTTTCCTCCTCAAGTTGGAATGCCTTTATCTTTGGCGATAATTATACCATAGAGCTGGAACTTGGTGAGGATGGTTCTATTACGGTTCCCGATGGTGAGGTTATTTACTACGGTGCTTTTTCTGGAGAAGAATTTGACGAGTCTCTCACTACCTATCTTGGCTATATCGAGTATGTGAAGAACATTAACTATCTGCTTCCGGGGCAGAAAGTAGCTCCTAAGGTAGAATATGAGCCCGCAGGAGTTTATCTCCATGCTAATGTTGGTCCAACCTTCTATGGTTATACCTCTACTGACTATGCCATCATTCCTCCTTTTGCTACTATTAGTTTGGTGAATCAGACCATTGATGCTGCTGATACCTGGAGCTGGACATTGGAAAATCTAGAGGCTGAGACTTCTGAGACTGGGGCTGAAAGAGACTTCTCGTTCAACTCTGTTCCTACCGTATATAGTGCAGCTGTCCTCGTTGGTGCAAGTGAAGATTTAGAGTCTACTCCATTTATCTTGGGTGCAACAAAGGATAACGAGAATGCTTATGTTTATGCTGGTGGCAGCGAGTCTGACTTCGCATTTTCAGATGGTACCTATGCAACGATGAGTATGGCTAATACAGACAATAGCCTAGCATACTATAGCTCTCCTGCAACTCCTGATCTTAATACGAATCGCAGTATCAATGCATTCTTCCTCTATCAGGGTAAGCCCGAAGCTCCGCTGTACATTACGGGTGTCAATCTGGCTGTAAGTAAGTTTGAAATCAAGGATCCCGAGAACTTTACACTGAAGTGCAAGATTGTGAAGTCACACATGCAAGAGAATGGCTGGCCTACGGTCGGTGATGTCATTGCAGAGGCTGACCTGTCGGCTGATGGCGTGACGGTGGGCTATGATAATGGTGCCGCTTACAATCTGGTTCGTCTCGACTGGACTAATTTCTATGTTCTGGACGAGGATGGCTTGAGCGTTGGTCTGGATCATCTGTTCATTGAGGATGAGTTTGCTGTCATTATTGATGGCTGGGACAATGGTACGTTCTCTTGTGCACACATGTGGGCTGAGAATGACAATAATGATGGAGCCGGTTATTCTTGGTTCTTCTATAAGGATGGTGATGAAATAAATTACGATAACATGTATCGCTTTGGCTATCAGACTCGTCCGCTTCTGGGCTTTGATGAAGCTACATACGGTTATCTGTACACCGAAAATTCCACAAGCCTGAACTTTGACAAAGAGGGTGGTGAGACTGTGCTGACTGTAGAGCCCATGATGGTCGCTCAAGATGAAAGCGAAAATTGGGTAACTGATATTTGGGTAGAGAACGAAGACGAGTTCCCCGACTGGGTGGATTACGACATCGTGAACGAAAATTACAAAACGAATGAAGATGGCGCTTTGACAGAGTCTTCCTTTGGGTTGAAGATTATTGTGGATCCACTGCCTGCAAACGAGGCTTCCCGTACGGGCGAATTGGTATTTGCCCAGGAAGGTGCTCTGCTGAAGGTTACTATTTCCCAAGGTGCTGACGGTATTTCCACGGCTACCGTTACGGGTATCAAGGCTGATGGCCGGATTTACAACGTTGCCGGCCAGCGTGTCAGCGAGAATTACAAGGGCATCGTCGTAAAGAACGGTGTGAAGATGCTGCAGAAGTAATTTGCGTGTAGAGAGAATTTGAATTATTGCTGTCCGCTAAAACTTGAAACAGCATCAAATATCCGTCCGCAATGCCGATAAACAGGCGTTGCGGATTCTTTTTTCAAAAAGTAAGCTCCTCTAAGTCGAAGAGTGATGTTTCGCCAGGTGGCGGATTATCCGT
>JAFUAH010000004.1 GCA_017464345.1 Bacteroidaceae bacterium | reverse complement strand
CGCCTTCTCAGGCAAGGACCCCTCGAAGGTCGATCGCTCCGCAGCCTACGCCGCACGCCACATTGCCAAGAACATGGTGGCCGCCGGCGTGGCCGACGAGATGCTGGTGCAAATCTCCTACGCCATCGGCGTGGCACAGCCCGTGAGCATCTTCGTCGATACCTACGGTCGCAGCCGTGTCTCCATGACCGACGGCGAGATAGCCCGCAAGATACAGGAAATCTTCGACCTACGCCCCTACGCCATCGAACAGCGGCTGAAGCTGCGCAACCCCATCTACGAGGAGACTGCCGCATACGGCCACATGGGACGCGAACCGCAGGTGGTGACCAAGCGTTTCGAATCGCGATACCACGAGACTAAGGTCATGGACGTGGAACTCTTCACCTGGGAAAAACTGGACTACGTCGATTGCATAAAGACAGCGTTTAACCTGAAATAGTTTCTTCCCGGCTATAAATGACATAAAGCAAGTCTGTTTACTATGAATGATATAAAATCCGTTGCCATCTACTGTGCCTCCAGCACCAAGATAAAACCCATCTACTACGAGGTGGCCCGCGCACTCGGCCGGGGACTGGCCGAGCGCGGCGTCACGCAGGTCAATGGTGCCGGCAACATGGGCCTGATGCAGGCCGCATCGGATGCCGCACTCGCCGCCGGCGGACGGGTTGTCGGCGTCATACCCTCCTTCATGATAGCCCAGAACTGGCACCACACGGGCCTCACCCAGCTCATCGAGACCGCAGACATGGAGTCGCGCAAGCAGACCATCAATGACATCAGCGATGCCGCCATCATCCTGCCCGGCGGATGCGGCACGCTGGACGAATTCTTCGAGATTGTCACCCTCAAGCAACTGGGCGTCTATCTGAAACCCATCGTCGTGCTCAACGTCGATGGCTACTACGACCATCTGCTCCGCCACCTCGAACACTCCATCGAGGAGAACTTCATGCGCCGCGCCCATGCCGACATCTGGCGCGTGGCCCAGACAGCCCAGGAGGCCATCGACCTCGTCTTCACCACCCCCCTCATCGATGAAAGCATACGACGCTTTGCCAAAATCTGAAGCCACAGAGCCCCATGGGCTTTCCGGCTTCTTCAACGGCAACCCACTGCTCCACCCCGAACTGCCCTACCGCACCTGGGGGCAGAGTGCCATGCCGGTGCCCTACCAGTTGCGCAACGGCGACCTGGCCACTGCCACCCTGCTCTTCTGCTTGCTCATTCTGGCCTATGTCGTCAATCAGACGCGACATCAGTTGGCTCAGCAGACCCACGACTTCTTCATTGCACCCAAGGAACGCGTCGGGCTCTTTGCCGTCGAGACCAGTTTCGAGAACCAGGCCCGCCTGCTCGTCATCCTCCAGCTATGCCTCATGTGCGGATTGCTGGCCCTGGCCTACTTCATGCAACGAACCGATATTCCACCCTACCAGACCCCTCCGGAACTGTTGCTGGCTGCCTATGTCGGTTGCTTCGTTGCCTACTTCACCGCGAAGCGCATACTCAGTGCCTTCATCAACTGGATTTTTTTTCCGAAATCTCAACAAAAATTATGGAATGACAGCAATTCCTATCTCATTTCCGTCGAATCCATTTTGATTTTTCCTTTGACTGTCTTTTCCATTTATTTGGATATTTCTGCCGAAAAAATACTCCTATTTTTTCTTTTTATCTTAATAAGCGTTAAAATTTTACTAGCATACAAGGCGTTAAAAATCTTTTTCCAAAAAATCTATGGCTTATTCCATCTTTTTGCGTACCTTTGCACCCTTGAATTGATGCCCATGCTTATTCTTTGGAAGGCTTTGGGGCTCATTACTGATAATTTAATAGTAAAATATTAGGACATTTTTATGATTAAGAAGATACTGGTTTCTCAGCCTAAACCCTCTTCCGACAAGTCACCATATTTCGACATCGCGAAAAAATATGGCGTAGAAATGGTCTTTCGTCCCTTCATCAAAGTGGAGAGCCTCAGCACTCGCGAATTCAGGGCACAGAAAATAAATATTCTGGAACACACTGCCATCGTCTTCACCTCGCGTCATGCCATCGACCACTTTTTCAGCCTTTGCAAGGAGATGCGACTCACCATTCCCGAGGACATGAAATACTTCTGCATCACCGAGACGGTGGCACTCTACATCCAAAAATATGTCCAATATCGCAAGCGCAAGGTATTCTTCGGTTCCACCGGCAAAATTAACGACTTGCTGCCCACCATGATAAAGCATAAGAACGAAAAGTACTTCGTGCCCATGAGTGATGTGCACACCGATGAAATACAGAACCTGCTGGAGAGCAAGAAACTGCAGTTCACACAGGGCATCATGTACCGCACCGTCAGCAATGACTTCGCCAAAGACGAACCATTCGACTACGATATGCTCATCTTCTTCAGCCCCAGTGGTATATCAGCTTTACTGAAGAACTTCCCCGACTTCCAGCAGCGGGACATTGCCATTGCCACCTTCGGCGCCCACACTGCCAAGGCTGCCAAGGATGCCGGACTCTCCGTACAACTGGAGGCTCCCACCCCCCAGTACACCAGCATCACCATGGCACTTGCCGACTACGTCAAAGAACACAATGCATAATGTCGCAGCCACAGACCTTCACCAAGGCTGAACGACTGTGTAGCAAAAAACATATCGAAGCACTGTTCTTCGGAAAGCACAGCGTAGACACCGACCACGCAGGGGGCAGCCGTTCACTCTCGGCCTATCCCCTGCGAGCCGTTTATGCACCTGCAGACAATCTCAAGGAGAACGCTGCCCAGGTGCAAATACTGGTCTCCGTCTCCAAACGTCGCTTCAGACATGCCGTAGACCGCAACCGCACCAAACGCCTCATCCGCGAAGCATACCGGCTGAACAAACGTCTCCTCTACGACCACCTAAACGCTGGAAAGCACCTCCACGTAGCATTCATCTGGATTGGAAACGAACGCTGCGACTATGCCACCCTCGAAACCCGGATGAAGAACCTCTTGCAACGAATTGCCGAGAACTGGCGAATCGCCGAAAATCTATGATAAACAGACTACTCTCGTCGCTGCTCATTGCCCCCATCCGCATGTATCAGCGCTTCATTTCCCCCCTCACCCCTCCCGCATGTCGCTTCACGCCTACATGCAGCCAATATGCCATCGAGGCACTACAGAAGCATGGCCCCTTCTATGGCACCTATCTCGCCATCCGTCGCATCCTCCGCTGCCATCCCTGGGGCGGCAGTGGCTATGATCCGGTACCGTGAAAAGATGAAAAGATGAAAAGGTGAAAAGGTGAAGAATGCAGGATGAAAGATATATAGACTTTCACACTCACCACCCCAGTTTGGCGGGTGAGTGCGTCATACAAGATGGCATCCACACCCGTGGTCGCCATCCCTGGCATCTTCTTACATCCGCCATCCATCCATCCCTCACACCCTCGTCATCCGCACCCTCGTTATCCACAACGTCGGGTGGGCTGCAGTTTTGTTGCAGCCACTCCCCCTCCCTCCTCGCCATTGGCGAAAGCGGTCTCGACCGCCTCTGCGACACCCCCTACGCCCTGCAGCTCCAGGTCTTCCGCGAGGAAGTAGCCCTCAGCGAACAGCTCCAGCTCCCGCTCTTCCTCCACTGCGTCCGCGCCATCGACGACGTGCTTCGCATCCGTCACGAACTGCACGCCCGCCAACCCATCATCTGGCACGGCTACCGTGGCGGTGCCGAACAAATCCAGCAACTCCTTAAACCATCAGAGCAATCCCTTCCCTCCACAAGGGAAACCGGAAGAGATGCTTTCTACTTCAGTTTTGGCTATCGCCACAACAGGGAAGCCCTCATCGCCTGCCCGCTCCATCGCCTCCTTCTCGAGACCGACGACGATGTCCTCCACCCCATTGCCGACCTCTATGCCACCGTTGCTGACCAGCTCGGCATCCACATCGAAACCCTCATCCGGCAGATGCACAAAAACTTCCATACTCTCTTCAGGAAAGAATCATAAACCCTTTACTCTTTTTTGTCCTAAAGGACAACCCTTATCATTTCTTTTTGCTATATTTGTGGACAGAAACCAAATATTTTGATGATATGCTCACAAAACAAGCATTAGGAAGCCTGCTTTTCGGCATGGCTGATATTCTTCGGGATAAGGTGGAGGATTACAAGTCCTATATCCTTTCCTTGCTTTTCTTCAAACGCCTGTCTGATAACTATCAATGGGAAATTGACAATGGGAAGCAACATTTTAAGGAAAGTAATTTACGCGAACCTTCAGAAAGAGAACTGGAAGTTATCACCAAGCGTATGCACGATTTTGTCATCCCTAAAGGTTGTTTCTGGGAAGATGTCCGTAGCGCCTCAATAGATAAAAAGAATGAAAAACTTAACGATGCCGTTAACTATATTGCAGATGCAAACAAAGATGCCAACGGAAAATATATCCTGAAAGGAATCATAAATACAGTACGCTGGAACGAGCCTGCTCCCGACGGCTCTGGCGGAAAGAAACTCGACCCCGAGGTGCTCTCTAACCTTATCAGTTATCTGGATGCAGTCAATCTCAGTAACAAGAATGTGACGGTTGACGTGCTGGGTGATGCTTACGAATACCTCATTAAGCGGTTTGCCGATGAAAACAAAGGCGGCACCATGGCCGGACAATTCTATACTCCACAGGAGGTTGTAGATATCATCGTCAATTATCTGAAGCCACAAAGCGGCGAAACTATCTACGACCCGACATGTGGCTCTGGCGGTTTCTTGTTGAATGCGGCCAAATATGCAAAATCCAGTTATGGCACACAAAAGAGCGTTCGCCTCTTCGGGCAGGAACTGGTTTGGAACACCTGGGCCATCTGCAATATCAACATGATTCTTCATGGCCTGGATGCACGCATTGAACAGGGTGACACCATCCGAGAACCGAAATTCAAAAACGAAAAAGACGAATTGCGACTACGTACTTTCAATAAAGTCATGGCCAACTTCCCCTTCTCGCTGGAAAACTGGGCGCAAAATGGAGAGCCTAAAAAGGACAAGAAAGGCAAGGCCATAAACAAGAAAGACGGTACTCCACAACTGGAATACAAAAAAGAGTTTACAGATAACTATAAACGGCTAATATATGGCACACCGCCCTACAGCAACGGCGACTTTGCCTTCCTGCAACATATTGTAGCCTCTATGGACGAGGAGAACGGCAAGGCTGGTGTGGTATGTCCGCAAGGTGTACTCTTCCGTGGGCAACCCGAAAAGACAGAGGAGGAAGACGGACTGAATCGTAAAGCCGATGTCGAATACCTCATCCGCCGTGGATTCTTGCAAGGCAAAGATATCAAGATGCATATCAATATCATAGATGCCATTGTCGTTCTGCCAAGTAACCTTTTTTATGGTACGACGATTCCTGGTGCCATTATCTTTTTCGACAAGAACAAACCTGCCGAGCGTAAGGACAAGGTACTCATGGTATATGCTGCCAAGAAAGGCTGGTACCGGGAAGATGCCAACATGAGTGTATTGGAGCCGCAGGACGTGCTTCGCATCTCCACCATACTGGAAAGTTGGGGCGATGTGGATAAGGCCAAGGCATGGATAAAACAACGTAAACTGAAATTATACAGCGACATACAGATAAACCTTGAGTTTGAAATCTCCGAAGCCAATAACGAATTTGCCGACGACATTGCCAAACAAACGGTCAAACTGAATAAGGCAAAAGACATCATTTCCGAAAAAGAAGGTAAAAACAAAAAGCCAACAAAGGGTGAACTAAAAGCAGTTGAAATCAGTCAAAAAGCATTGGACAAGTTGCAGACAACCTTATCAACAAAGATTCAGGCTGCCCAAGAACGAGCCGAAAAACAGCGAAAGGCCATTACAGACGTTGAAACGGAACTCATGCAAATGTTTGCTGACCCCGAGTTGCGCAAACGCTATTTTGCCATTGCGGACATGGCAGACATAGAGGAAAACGAGTTCAACCTTAACATACCTCGCTATGTCGATACTTTTGAACCCGAAGAGCAGATTGACCTGCAAGAGGCCATTCGCGATTTTCAGGCAGCCATGCAGACAGAGTCTGAGGCCATGAAGTCTCTGAACGACTTGTTGAATACACTAAAAGCAAACAACCATGATTGATATAAAGGATTTACAGCAAGAGCCAGAGGGTCAGCAATTCGACCGCAAAAGTTTTCGCATCGACTCGAAGGCACTGGCCGTCATTATGGTCGCTTTTGCCAATGCCGATGGTGGCGATGTGGTGATAGGTATCGAAGACGATGGCCATATCACAGGAATCAATGGTAATGAAGACCATTTGAACGAACTGTTGCGTGCTCCCTTCGACTTTTGTGTGCCATCTGTTCCCGTTGAGGTTCATTTTATAGATTGCATAGATGTGAATGGCCAGCCTAATCGGGTGTTGGCAATACATGTAGAGCCCAGTATGCAGGTTCATGCCAATCAGGCCGACGATGCCTTCTATCGGGTAGGTGACAAGTCGAAGAAACTGAACTTCGAGATGCGCATGCAGTTGTTCTATGCTAAGGGTGGGCGGTACTTCGAGGATGAGCCTGTCTATAAGGCCACCATTGATGACATCGACCTCGACTTCGTAACCGAATATTGCCGTAAGATTGGCTATACAAAAGATGCTGCCACCTATCTGCGCACCAACAAAGGCTATATTACAACTGTCAATGGTGTAGAAAAGGTGTCGGGTGCAGCCATTTTGTTATTTGGTAAGGATCCGCAGAAGTTTTTCCAGCGTGCCCGCATCCGTATTGTCCGCTACTTGGGCGACGAGGAACGCTTTGGTCGTGAGATGAATGTGGTTAAGGACGTTTGGTTTGAGGGTCGCATCTTGGATATGACCCAGAAAGCGATAGACTTTGTCGATACGCAAATCAAGGAATACACATTCTTAGGCGAAGATGCCCATTTCGTGACCATTCCCCAATATCCGCCTTTCTGTTGGACGGAGTTGATAGTGAATGCCGTTGCCCATCGCGACTACAGCATCTTGGGTACTGATATTATAGTAAAGATTTTCGACCATCACTATGTGGTGGAGAGTCCTGGCATCCTGCCAGGCATGGTGCGTATTGACAACATCCGACAGATGCACTTCTCACGAAATCCAAAAATTGTTCAGTTCATGCAGCAGTACAAACTGGTGAAGGAGTTCGGCGAAGGTGTTGACCGTATGTTCCGCGAAATGGCCGAGGCAGGCAATCCTGCCCCAGAGTACAAACAGGTGGAGTTTATGGTCAAGGTGAAACTAACTTCGGTTTTGAAGGAAGAAAGTGGCCTGAAAAGTACGCAGAACTTGAATAGTGGCCCGAAAAGTGGCCTGAAAACAGGGAGAAAAGAGGAACATGGTAGCATGAAAAGTAACATGAAAAGTAACATGAAAAGTAACATGAAAAAAGAACTTGCTATCATGGAACAAATAAAAACGAATCCTTATACACCTATTCCTCTTTTTCAAGAAGTAACTGGATTATCAAGAAGTGGAGTTTGGAAGATTCTAAATAGATTACGTGAGCAAGGCCTTATCCGTCGCGTTGGTCCCGACAAGGGTGGTCATTGGGAAGTCATTGAGCAAGAAAAGGAAGGAGGAGAGTGATGGAAGAAAGAATAAAAGAACGATTCGGTGAACTTCCTTCTGGATGGGTAGTGAAAAAACTCAAGGATATTTTCGATATCAATGAGTTGTCTCTACCTTCTAATACTCCGCCTGATTATCAATTTAAGTATATCCCTATTGAGCAGATTAGTACAAATCATATCGAATATGCTGGTTGTGACAGTTTCATATTCAGTGAATCTCCTGGCAGAGCACGACGCATTGTGAGAGAGGGAGATATCCTTATTTCTGGTGTTCGGCCAAACCTTAAAGCATTTGCTGTATTTAAGAAACCAGATAACAACAATTGGATTTGTTCAACTGGTTTTTTCGTATTAACTGCAAAAGCAAAGGAAGATAGTATGATAGCATATTATGAATTGCTAAGTGATATTTGTGGAAGCCAATTCTATAGTTATGTTGCAGGAACAAACTATCCCGCCATTGGTGATAGTGATATCCGAAATATGCGCATTATTCTCCCTTCGTCAAAAGCAGAGAAGAGCGCTATTGCCAATATCCTTTCTAAAGTAGATGAAGCAATAGAGTCTGTTCAACATAGCATAACTATGGCTGAACGGCTAAAAAAGAGCCTGATGCAAAATCTCCTTACTGGTAAGATGAAACCTGACGGCACATTCAGAAAGCCCGACGAATTCTATGTCGATGAAAAGTTTGGTAAAGTACCAGTAGGTTGGGAAGTAAAGAAAGTACAAGATTTAAGTATTCTTGTAACTGATGGTGAGCATCAAACTCCAGAAAGGACGGATAATGGCTTTTATTTATTATCAGCTCGTAATATTAAGAATGGCTATTTGTCACTTGAAGATGTTGATTATATCCCAGAAAAGGAATTGATTCGCATCCAGAAAAGATGCAATCCACAAGCTGGGGATATTTTGATTTCTTGTTCTGGAACAATTGGAAATGTTTGTATAGTTCCAGACGATTTCGTTGGTGGAATGGTTAGAAGTGCTGCTTTGGTTAAATTGAAAAAGGATATGATAGATTCTCAATTTGCAGAATTAATGTTTCAGTCGCATTATTTACAAAACCAAATGAAGGTGGCTGTTGCATCTTCTGTACAAGGGAACATATTCCAAGGGGCAATAAGGAAATTGAGGTTGTATTATCCCAAAAACAAAAATGAAAGAAATGCCATTTCAGAGTGCTTATGTCAATTCAATACTATCATCTCGTCTAAGCAGCAACAAATTGCTGTATTAGAACATTTGAAGAAATCTCTGATGCAAAATCTATTAACTGGCAAAATAAGAATAGAATCATGAGCAAACTACACGAAAGCATACCTGTTGAGGCAAAGGTGACGGAATGGCTGTCCAAGATGGGCTGGATGTTACAAACAACAGTTTTTTTAATGTAAATGAAAATGAAAACATCTATTCGATTTTATAACGACCATGAAGTTCGTGCTGTTTGGGACGAGGAAAGAGCCAAGTGGTGGTTTACCGCTGTTGATGTTGTGGGAGCGATTACCGAAAGTCCCAATCCCAGAAAGTATTGGAGTGTCCTGAAAACACGTCTCAAAAAAGCCAGCAACAAGTTGACTACACGCTGTAGTCAACTGAAAATATCTGCGGCCGATGGCAAGAAATATGCCACCGATTGCTTCTTGCAAGATGACATCGTAGAACTGGTAAAAGCCATTCCAAGTAAGAAGACTGCGGATTTCATGGATTGGTTCACATATAGTGATAACACGATAGATGGGAAGAGTAAGAAGAAAGCATACGAGTTTTGGGAGAGTAATCTGATTGATGACAATGAAATTGGCACAACCAAAGGCTTGCAGAAAATCCATGCCTTCCTATTTGGCGGACTCTACGACTTTGCAGGACAGATACGAACAAAGACTATCTCCAAAGGCGGTTTTACTTTTTGTCTTGCCCAGTACTTACCCCAAGCCCTACAGACTATAGATCGAATGTCAGAAAACACATTCGATGAGATTGTAAATAAATATGTAGAGATGAATGTGGCGCATCCTTTCATGGAGGGTAATGGCCGTAGCACTCGTATCTGGCTTGACCTGATTTTCAAGAAACGCCTGCAAAAATGTGTGGACTGGAGTCAAATTAATAAAAATGACTATCTTCGCGCGATGGAACAAAGTGGGGCTGACAGTTCGGCCATACGGCAGTTGCTGTCAGATGCCCTCACCGACAATATTAACGACCGCGAAATGTTTATGAAAGGAATAGATTATTCATATTATTACGAGGAGAATTGATATGTCAACACTACACGAAAACATACCTGTTGAGGCAAAGGTGACGGAATGGTTGTCGAAGATGGGCTGGACGTTACGGTCGGCTGAGGATTTGAAGCCTTATAACCGTTTGCAGATGAATGCGGTGATTGAGCCTATCTTGGTGGAGAAGGTGAAAGCGATAAACGGCGTTACACAATCTGTGGCTAAGACGGCTGTAGAGATGTTGCTAAACAACCTGCAGAATCAAAGTCCAATAGAAGGAAACGAGAAGTTTCTGAATCAGTTGGTGAATGGTGTGACGCTGACTGTTGACAGAGAGGACAAGACCATTCGGTTTATCGACTTTGAGAACATCTGGCAGAACAGTTTTATCGTGACCAATCAATATAGTGTGCAACAGATTCGTGTAGATATTTGTCTGTTGGTAAATGGTATCCCACTAGTGCCGATAGAGGCTAAACAATGTGCACGGAGAGGTACGAACTGGTTAGAGGGTGTCAGTCAATTCCAGACCTACGACCAAAGAGGTGATAAACTCTTTATGGCACATCTATTTGGTGTGGCTTGCAATGGGCGACTTTGCAAATACGGCATACCGGGAGCCTCATCGTCGTACTTCAACGAATGGAAAGACTCTACGCTCGCCTGCGAACATGCCAATCCCATCCTTGCTCCCGGCAATGACCTGTGCACAACCTATCGGGACGAGGAAGACGGAGCGATGCACTTCGATGTGGAACACCTACCCAATGGGAAACTGCTGGAACAAATGAAGTTCGGCATCATCGGATTGTTGCAACCCGAGCGAGTGCTGGACTTCCTGCAACACTTCATCGTGTTTGAACGGGAAGACGAGAAAATCATCAAGAAAGTAGCCCGTTACCAACAACTACGTGCTGCCAACAAGATTGTGGAGCGCGTGGCGCATACCGACAAAAAGCAGGGAGTGATATGGCACACACAAGGCTCGGGAAAGTCACTGACTATGCTCTATACAGCCTACAAACTGCGGCGTGAGATGTCGCTCAACGACCCAACTATCTACATCGTTGTGGACCGTAAGGAACTGAAAGACCAGATGGGCGATACGTTCCTCGACTGTGTATTTCCCAATGCAAGACAAGTGACCTCCATTGGCGACCTAATCTCCATCATCAAGAATAAACCCGCAGGCGTGTTTATCACTACCATACAGAAATTTCGGGAACTGGGAGATATTAAGGACGAACGGGACAACGTAATCGTGCTGATAGACGAGGCGCACCGCACGGAATACGGCGATTACCAAATGGAACTAAGGGCCGTTCTGCCCAATGCCAAGCGATTTGCTTTCACGGGAACACCAGTCCCCAAGACCCACCGTGAGTTTGGTATCAAGGACAGCGATGGAAAGATGGAATTCTATCTGGACAAATACAGCGTGATAGATGCCATCGAAGACGGGGCCACCAAACCCATCAAATACACTTTTGGGCCGACACAATGGTTTTTGGACAGAGAAAATCTGAAAAAGGGTTATGAGGAAATCACCGCCGACCTGGAAGAAGACGAAAGACGACAGGTGGAGCAAAAGGTGCAACCCTGGAAAACGCTGATGAAAAAGCCCGAGCGCATCGCTATGCTGGCTAAGGACATAGCCGAAGATTTCCGTGAGCGCTTGGAACCGCAAGGCTACAAGGCACAGGTGGTGGCTATCGACAAAGAGGCTTGCGTAATGTATTATCACGAACTACTGAAATACTTCGATAAGTCGGAACTGCAAATCATATTCTCTACAGGACAATATGAAACCAGCGAACAATACAAAATGTTTTCTCCGTTCTATCTCGATGAAAAAGAGCGGAAACGACTGATTGAGAATTTCAAGACACGCATCACCGGCGAGGAAATAGCCAAGGGCAATAACCTGAAGATATTCATTGTCTGCAATATGTTATTGACGGGATTCGATGCACCCATTGAGCAGACCATGTATCTGGACAGCCCACTGAGAGACCACAATCTGTTGCAAGCCGTGGCCAGAACGAATAGACCTTATGATGACAAGGTCACTAAACTCTCAAAGGAATTTGGGCGAATAGTAGATTATGTGGGCATTTTCCAAAATTACAAAGAGGCACTGAACTACGATCCCGAAGACATTGGAGAGTTTGAAGACGTGGATGCACTGTTGAAAGATTTTCCAAAAGTACTGCACACTGCTTTTAAGCCTTTTGAGAATATTAAACTGGAGGATACCTACGAATGCCAGATGGCACTGATACGCAAACTCAGCGAAATTGACCACGGAAAGTTTGAAAACGACTTCCACAAAGTGGTACAATTGTGGGAGGCAATCAGCCCCAATCCAGGGCTTCGCCCATTCAGAAATCCATATTTATGGTTGGTTACCATCTACGAACTCTATATGGAGGAGTTTCGTCGTTCTGACTTCGATGCCGACTTCTATGCGGCCCAGACACAAAAACTGCTGAAAGAGAATGCCACCTTACTCGATTTCAGAGGTCATTTACCAGAAATAGCCATCGATGCCGACTATCTGACAAAACTGCAGGAAACAAAACTCTCGCCCAGTGACAAGGCAGAGAAAATCATCCGTGACATTGAGACCATGATTCGTACGAATCAGAACAATAGTGCCATATACATAGAATTTCAGGAACGACTGGATGCCCTGATTCGACAAAAGAATGCTAATACCATTGAGATAGAAGGACTCTTGAAAAAGTTGAGTGAACTCTATACAGATGTAGATGAGGCTATTGAAATACCTCGCCGAATGGGATTTAGAGACAAGGGGACATTTGAGATTTATCAGATTATCAAGAACGAGATATCCAATTTCCAAGAACAGTTGGTAAGGGATTTTGCCGATGACTTTACAAATGTAATTCGAGGACACATCTACATTGGATGGCAAGAAGTTCCCCAAGAATATAACCGACTAAAAGGTGAACTTGCATTATTGGCTGCCAATCCGAAATACGAAGCCATGAATCTTGATACTGACGACCAAACGGCGGAATTGATAATGAATTCCGTAAAAACAAATTTTAGCCTAAATTGATGGTGCTGCCCGAAAACTATAATGTTGTCCGACGGGATGTCAAACATGCCAGACTTCGTGTGCATGAGGATGGCAGCGTACATCTGTTCGTTCCCTTTGCTTTTACAGATGAGGACATTCAAAAGGTGCTGAACATGAAAAGTTCGTGGATTGCATCCAAACAGAACTATTTCAAACAAAAAGCAAAGATTCTCTTACGCAGAAACGAAATATTATTGTTAGGCAACCGATATACTTATTTCTATTCTACTACATATAAATATAAAATCGTTATCAATCATAATACCAAAACTATCCAAGCCCGACAGAATCTTTTGGATAGCGAAGTGCAAGAACAATGGCTAAAAAAGGAAGCGCGGAAATATATAGAGAAAAGGATTCGTCTCTTATCATCAAATCTACTTCTACCTTACAACCACCTATATATCAGAAGTCAGAAAAGGAAGTGGGGCAATTGTTCCAGAGAAAAGAATATATCCATTAACTGGAGGATTATCAAAGCCCCACCTTTTGTCATCGACTATGTCATAACCCACGAACTTTGCCATACTATCATTATGAAACATACCATCAAGTTTCAGACATTACTCAATTCTCATTGCCCCAATTATAAACAGGCACAAGAGTGGTTAGACAAATATGGAAATAGTTTGTAAGTTCATCAAAATGATACCTATTTATAATGAATAATGATTTTTTCAATTACATTTCAATTGATAATTTATTACTATATTAACAAAATGTATTAACTTTGTAACCAAATACCGACAATATGAAAGGAAAAGTAGTTATTGCGGCATTGTTATGCTGCGGAATGATGCAGGCACAAGAGGCGATAACGCCGGAGGTGCTTGCGAAGTTAGAAAGCACAGGAAGTATGACGGGAACTGAACGGGCACTGCAGAATGCCATACAGAGTAATAGTATCAATAAAATGGCACTGGTTCAGAACAATCAGCAGGCACTGGACACGTGGTTCTCGGTGGAAGTGAAGAACTCGGGCATCTCGAATCAGGAGAGCTCGGGTCGGTGCTGGCTGTTTACGGGCACAAACGTACTGCGCCAACGGGCCATGAAGAACCTGCGCATTGAGGGCTTTATGTTTAGCCACGTCTATACGTTCTTTTACGACCAACTGGAGAAGTCGAACCTGTTCCTACAGGGTATCATCGATACACGGAAGCAGGACATCGACTCGCAACAGGTGCAGTGGCTCATGTCGAACCCACTCTCGGACGGCGGTACTTATACGGGCGTGGCCGACTTGGTGACGAAGTACGGACTGGTGCCAAAGGACATCATGCCGGAGACTTACGTATCGAACTCGACCAGCGAGTTCAACGGTCACCTGAAGCGCAAGTTGCGCGAGATAGCCATCAACATCCGCGAACAGAGCGAAGCCGGACAGAGCGTGAAAGAACTGGAAGCCTACAAGGTGGAACAGCTGAAGGTGGTCTATCGGATGCTTGTCATGGCATACGGAGAGCCTGTAAAGGAATTCACCTGGGCACCCAGAGACAAGAAGGGCAAACTGCTCTCCGAACCGAAGCGATACACGCCGCTGTCGTTCTACAAGGAGGTGTGCGCTCCCGAGGAAGACCTGAATGCGGACTACGTGATGCTGATGAACGACCCCAGCCGTCCCTACAATAAGGTATATGAGATAGACATGGACCGCCACGTCTATGACGGTCACAACTGGCTGTATCTGAATCTCGACATCGACGACCTCGCCCCCTTGGCCATCGCTTCGCTGCAGGACAGTGTGCCCATGTACTTCTCGTGTGACGTAGGCAAACAACTGAATCGCGCCAATGGTCTGCTGGACGTAAACAACTACGACTACGCCGACCTCTTCGGCACCACATTCGGTATGACCAAGAAGCAACGCATACAGACCCACGACTCGGGTTCGAGTCACGCCATGACCCTCGTGGCTGTGGACCTTGACAAGGACGGCAAACCGACAAAGTGGAAGGTGGAAAACTCCTGGGGCCCTACCTACGGCTACAGCGGTCACCTCATCATGACCGACGAATGGTTCCGCGAGTACATGTTCCGCGTAGTAGTAAATAAGAAGTACATCCCCGAAAACATTCTCTCCCTCTTAAAGCAGAAACCCGTGAAGTTGCCGGCTTGGGACCCGATGTTCTCTGTTGAAAATTAAGAATTAAAAAAGAAGAATTAAGAATTAATAGGTATTATGGAAAAGAAGATTAAAGTGGCCATCGTAGGTTATGGCAACATTGGAAAGTACGCCTTGCAGGCTCTGCAGGAGGCTTCAGACATGGAGGTGGCCGGTGTAGTGCGCCGCCGAGGTGCTGAGAATCTGCCCAAGGAACTGGAAGACTATAAGGTAGTGAAGGACATTGACGAACTGGGACAGGTGGACGTAGCTATTCTGGCCACCCCGACGCGCAGCGTGGAAGAATATGCTAAGCAATATCTGGCCAAGGGCATCAATACCGTCGATTCGTTCGACATCCACGGACAAATCGTCGATTTGCGTCGTTCGCTCGACAAGGTGGCCAAGGAACATGGTGCCGTAAGCATCATCTCTGCCGGTTGGGACCCCGGAAGTGATAGCGTCGTGCGCACACTGATGGAGAGCCTTGCCCCTAAGGGTATCTCCTACACTAACTTCGGCCCGGGCCGCTCAATGGGTCACAGCGTATGTGTCCGTTCCAAGGCCGGCGTCCGCGATGCCCTCTCCATGACCATTCCCGTCGGCCAGGGCATACATCGTCGTATGGTGTATGTAGAGCTGGAGGACGGTACCGACCTGGAGGAAGTGACCCGCGCTATCAAGGCCGATCCCTACTTTGCTTCCGACGAGACGCACGTCTTCCAGGTCGATAGTGTGGATGCACTGAACGACGTAGGCCACGGCGTGAATCTCGTGCGCAAGGGTGTGAGTGGTCAGACCCACAACCAACTCTTCGAGTTCAACATGAAGATAAATAACCCCGCACTGACTGCCCAAGTGCTCGTAAACGTGGCCCGTGCCAGCATGAAGCAGCAACCCGGATGCTATACGATGATAGAGATACCAGTCATCGACCTACTACCCGGCAATCGCGAAGACATCATCCGTCACCTAGTGTAAATACACATACATTAAATTTCATACTTATCTTATTTACATCTCTGGACAACCTATTTCGGTTGTCCAGAGATTTTCTTATTTTATAATAGAAAGAGACAAAGCAAAAATAGAAATACGAAACTTTAATCTTTCTTAAAAAAGACTATGGATGAGTGTGAGTAAGAAAAATAATACGTACCTTTGCAGTCGTGAAAAATAAGTTCTTCATATTATTCCTTTTTCTGTGCCCGGTGCTTAACATACTAGCCCAGACCGAAGACCTTGGTATGGATATTCAGGACTTCAAGGGTGAAGAATTCAAGGATGCACGTAAGCAAGTATGGTATCTAGTAGGTAGAGACTATATCTATGAGGGCGATACCATCTGGACTATTCTTATGTCCGAATTGCCTGTCTACCAACCTTTACATTTTAAAAACAAGAAGGAACAGCAACGCTACAACCGACTGGTATATAATGTCAAGAAAGTACTGCCATTGGCTCAGCAGGTCAATGCCATGATACAGGAGACATACAAAGTTCTGGAAACATTACCCGACAAGAAATCAAAGGCAGCCCACATCAAGATGGTGGAAAAGGAAATTATGAAAACCTATAAGCCAGAGATGAAGAAACTGACGTACTCACAAGGTAAACTACTGATAAAATTGGTAGACCGCGAGTGTAATCAGTCGGGCTATGAGGTGGTGAAGGCCTTTTTGGGCCCCACAAGGGCCACCTTTTACCAGATGTTTGCCTGGACCTTCAAGGCCAGTCTAAAAAAGGAATACGATCCCGAAGGTGACGACAAACTGACGGAACGTGTCGTGCGACAAGTGGAAGCGGGAGTGCTGTGAGTTGAAAGTTGGGCTACGCCATTGTTATTGGCTGTCACGCCGAAGGCAAAACTTTCAATTTTCAACTTTCAACTTCTTAAATAGTTCCCAGATGACAATGCCAGCCGTAACACTGACATTCATGGAATGTTTGGTTCCGTATTGTGGAATTTCCAGACAGCCGTCACACAAATCTACTACCTGCTGCTGTACACCCCTTACTTCGTTGCCTAGGACAATCGCCAACTTTGAACTCTGAACTTTGAACTCTGAACTCAGCAGCGTACTCCCCTCACACTGTTCCACTGCCAAGACGATGTATCCCTGTTTCTTCAGCCAAACCACACATTCTTCTGTCTCTGCAAAGTAGTGCCATGCCACACTATACTCGGCCCCTAGGGCCGTTTTGTGTATCTCGGGGTGTGGTGGACGTGCCGTGATGCCACACAGACATATTCCACGCAGACGAAAAGCATCGGCTGTTCGAAATACTGAACCCACATTATAGAGCGAGCGCACGTGATCCAATACCACCACCAGAGGTGTCTTATCACTTTCGCGATATTCTTCCACCGATAGGCGGTCCATTTCCGTTATTTTCAGTTTTCTCATTATTAACAATAGTTGTTCATAACCTGGTGCAAAAGTACAAATAAATTGACAATTCACCATTAACAATACTTAATTATCCACATCGGGGACAAGTTATTATTCACTATTCACAAGATTTTGCTGAATTATCATCACCATAAACAAAAAATATTTGTTATCTTTGCACTTATCAATAGTCTGTTAATAATTGATAAATTACAAAATATATGTCATTCTATCTATGCAAGATACAAGTATTCTGATGATGTTAATAAATGAATAATAACAGTATACCTTTATACAATAACTTCATAGACAAATATTTCTCCAATTATTTATTCCCCTTTTCAACATACTATTATCATCATCATATCTATCTATCTTTGAAAAAATAAATAAAGCATATAATAATAAAATGATGAAAACTGAACAAAACATTGCAAAATGGACTGAAAAAGGTTATGCCGACGAACCCATTCCCGAGGGAACAGACCTCAGGACCGAGATACGCCGTATGGCCCGTGAGAAGAATGCCGTCATTATGGCTCATTATTACGTGGACGGCGAGATACAGGACTTGGCTGACTTTGTGGGTGACTCGTTGGCACTGGCTCAGCAGGCTGCCCGTACGAGTGCCGACATCATCGTCATGTGTGGTGTGCATTTTATGGGTGAGACTAACAAGATATTGTGCCCCGAGAAGAAGGTACTGGTGCCCGACCTGAACGCCACCTGTTCGTTGGCCGAAAGCTGTGAGGCTGGTGCATTTGAGGCATTCGTAAAGGCTCATCCCAACCATACCGTCATCAGTTATGTGAACACTACCGCAGCTACTAAGGCTGTGACCGACGTGGTGGTGACCTCCGGCAATGCCCGTCAGATAGTGGAGTCGTTCCCGAAGGACGAGAAGATTATCTTTGCTCCCGACCAGAACTTGGGTGGATACATAAACAGCATCACTGGCCGCTCAATGCTCCTATGGAATGGTGCCTGTCATGTGCACGAGAAGTTCTCGCTGGAGAAGATTCTGGCCCTGAAGGCTGAGCATCCCGAGGCTAAGATACTGGTGCACCCTGAGTGCAAGGGACCCGTGGTGCGTGTAGCCGATAAGGTGGGCAGTACGGCTGCCCTCTTGAAGTTTGCCATTCAGGACGATGCCCGGGAGTTCATCGTGGCCACGGAGAGCGGCATCCTGCATGAGATGCAGAAGCGTTGTCCGGAGAAAACTTTCATTCCTGCTCCACCAAACGATTCTACGTGTGCCTGCAACGAGTGCAACTACATGAAGCTCATCACACTGGAGAAACTCTATAACTGTCTGAAGTACGAATGGCCCACCGTGGAGGTAGACCCTGCCGTAGCCGAACGTGCCGTGCGTCCCATCAATCGTATGTTGGAAATCTCGGCACAATTGGGACTCTAATTATTAATTTTTAATTCTTTTTCTTTTGTCCGAATTACCTCAACTCATTAGCGACCTTGCGTTGATACTGATAGTGGCCGGAGTAACTACTATCATATTCAAGCGACTGAAGCAGCCATTGGTGCTAGGCTACATTTTGGCCGGTTTTCTGGCCGGGCCCCATATGCCATATATGCCCAGTGTGGAGGAGCACGAGAGCATAGAAGTATGGAGCCAGATAGGTGTCATCTTCCTGATGTTCTCCTTGGGACTAGAGTTTTCTTTCAAGAAAATACTCAAAGGCGGTGCTTCGCCCATCATTGCAGCCTTTTTTATCATGACCTCTATGTGGGGCATCGGTTGTGGTGCCGGCTATCTGCTGGGCTGGACTCCCATCAACTGCATGTTTGTGGGTGGCATGTTAGCCATGTCCAGTACCACCATCATCTATAAGGCTTTCGACGATATGGGGCTGATGAGTCGCCGTTTTGCCTCTAAGGTGATGTCGGTACTCATTCTGGAGGACATATTGGGCATTGTGGTCATGGTATTACTATCAGCTGTTGCTGTGAGCAATAAGTTGGAAGGGGCGGAACTCATAGCCTCACTGCTGAAGCTGGGCTTCTTTCTGTTGCTGTGGTTCTTGGTGGGCATGTGGATTATTCCCACCTTCCTGCATCGCAATCGCTCTTTCATCAACAAGGAAACATTGGTAATAGTCTCCATCGGTCTGTGTTTTCTGATGGTAGTGGTGGCCGATTCGGTAGGCTACAGTACAGCGCTTGGTGCCTTTGTGATGGGTAGCATATTGGCCGAAACGCTGGAGGCGGAGCGCATAGATTCGGCCATTTCATCGATAAAGGATCTCTTCGGGGCCATCTTCTTTGTGTCGGTGGGCATGATGGTTTCACCTGCCGACCTACTGACTCACTGGCTGCCCATTCTGGTGTTGGTATGTGCCATTTTGCTGGGGCAGGCTGTCTTTGGTACCATGGGTTACCTGCTTTCCGGCAGTAGTCGCAGCGATGCACTGATGAGTGGATTCTCCATGGCACAGATAGGTGAGTTTGCCTTTATCATAGCCGCGTTGGGCGAGTCACTGAAGGTGACGGAGAGTTTTCTCATGCCCATTGTAGTGGCTGTGAGCATCATTACCACCTTTCTCACGCCCTATATGATAAAACTGGCCGAAGCTTTGAGAGGAAAACAGGGTGTGAAGGGTAAGGAACCAGGCATGAAGGATGAGGAAGGCAGAAGAAATGAGCGTAGGGTAAAGTCGAAAGCATCCTATTCGCCCATTTCAGGTTTTCTGCGCAAGATATTTTTGCAGACCATCGTCTATGGTGTGCTCTGCATAGCTGTCATCTCATTGCTGTTTGTGTCGCTGTTGGTGGCCTGTCGCCATGTCTTCGGCCACTGGGTAGGCAATGCCGTTTGTGGTGTGCTGGTACTGTTGTTGTTGGCTCCGCTGCTGCGTCCCATCATCATGAAGAACAACATGTCTCGTGAGGCCAATCTGTTGCGCAGCCGTGGTACGCTGGGCAGTCTGCTGGTTCACTTCACCATCTTTGTTCGTTTTGTATTGGCGACAAATATTGTCTACTATGTACTGAACTTTCTTTCGCCCTATCGGTGGTACTGGCATGTATTGGCCAGTGTGGTCATTGTACTGCTGATAGTGCGTAGCCGTTGGATACGTAAGGTGAGCATGCGCATGGAGACTACTTTCATGGAGAACCTGACCCGGCGCGAAAATACGGGACCAGCCTATGCGCGTCAATTGCGTGGGCGAGACCTCCACATTGCCCGTCTGTCATTGCCGGAGGGCAGCACCTGGGGCGGTCGCACACTGGCCCAATTGGGTATCGGCGGTCGTACGGGAGTGCATGTGGCTGCCATCCTCCGCGACCATCATCGTCTGAACGTACCTGGTGGCAGTACGATGCTTTTCCCTCATGACATACTGGAGGTAGTGGGCGATGATGAACGCATAGAGCACTTTCGTCAGCGACTGAACACCGATGTGGAGCATCCCCGGCAAGAGGACGATGGCAATCTGATGCAACTGATGTGCATACAGGTGGGAGCTAAGAGTTCCCTTGTGGGTTCGCTCATTAAAGACAGTGGCATCCGCGACCAGTACCATTGCATGGTGGTGGGCTTCGAGTCGAAGAGTGGAAACATGCATGTGGCTGGGGCCGACTTTGAGATTCGCACTGGCGATAAACTCTGGTTGGCTGGAGGTTCGGCAGAGTTGATGAAACTGAAGAAAGTCCTTTCGTAGCCTGCTCTGTTGTCTTGCCGACAATGGGCGGAAAGGTTCGGATATTCTCTCCGAAGAATATTATTCTGTCTGTTATTTGTTTGAAACTCTTTTATAGAATATTATTATTATTACTTATAACTGATTTGGCAGAATATTCCAAATAAAGTAAAATATTTGGGATATTCTGCTGTTTATATGTAACTTTGCAGTGTAGATGATTCGCATTGATAAGTAAGCATAACAAATAATATAACAAATAAATAATAAGAAGCACTATGGCACAAGAAAAGAAACTACACTTTGAGACATTGCAATTACACGTAGGGCAGGAACAGCCCGACCCTGCAACGGATGCACGGGCAGTGCCCATCTATCAGACCACCTCGTATGTCTTCCGCAATTCGCAACATGCCGCCGACCGTTTTGGTCTGCGTGATGCAGGTAACATTTATGGTCGTCTGACCAATTCCACCCAAGGGGTGTTCGAGGAACGCGTGGCTGCCCTGGAGGGTGGCGTGGCCGGACTGGCAGTAGCCTCAGGTGCGGCTGCCATCACGTATGCCCTGCAGAACGTGGCTCAGGCCGGAGACCACATCGTGGCTGCTGACAATCTGTACGGTGGGTCGTACAACCTGATTACGCACACGCTCTCCACCCAGGGCATCACTAACACCATTGTCCGCGCCAACGACTTGCAGGCCTTGGAGGCTGCTATACGTCCGAACACAAAGGCTGTCTTCGTAGAGACATTCGGCAACCCGAACAGTGATGTACTGGACATCGATGGTGTGGCTCGCGTTGCCCACAGTCACCATGTGCCCGTCATCGTGGACAATACCTTCGGTACGCCCTACCTCATCCGCCCCATTGAGCACGGAGCTGACATCGTGGTGCACTCAGCCACCAAGTTCCTGGGCGGCCATGGTAGCAGTCTGGGTGGTGTAATTGTGGACGGTGGCCGTTTCGACTGGAAGAAGGAGCCCGCCAAGTTCCCCACCCTGGCCCTGCCCGACCCCTCGTATCATGGAGCCGTGTTTGCCGATGTGGCTGGTGCGGCCGCCTTTGTGACGCGCATCCGTGCCGTCATCCTTCGCGACACTGGTGCAGCCATCTCTCCCTTCAATGCCTGGATACTGCTGCAGGGACTGGAGACGCTGAGCCTGCGTGTGGAACGTCATGTAGAGAATGCCTTGCGCGTGGTGGCTTTCTTGGCCAGTCATCCCAAGGTGGCCCGTGTGAATCATCCTGCACTGGAGAGCCATCCCGATCATGCTCTTTACAAAAAATATTTCCCCAACGGTGCTGCCAGCATCTTCACCTTCGAGGTGAAGGGGGGACAGGAAGAGGCTTGGCGTTTCATCGATGCCCTGCAAATATTCTCTCTCTTGGCCAATGTGGCAGACGTGAAGAGCCTTGTCATCCATCCCTACACCACCACGCACTCCCAGCTCTCTGATGCCGAACTGGCCGAACAGCACATCACGCCGTCCACCGTGCGCCTGTCTATCGGTACGGAGCACATCGACGACCTCTTGGCCGACCTTGCGCAGGCCCTGGACAAGATATAATTCACTTTTTCGCATGTTAAAGAGAGGCTATGTCAAAATGAAAACGACATAGCCTCTCTTTTTATTTTAACCACGAATTACATGATATTGAAAAAACTTTACGATGAGAGTAACTTGCAATGGGGAAGGGGAAACTGCCTCCCTTAGCAGTTGTCAGATGTAGTACTCCAGCGGGTCTACGATGCCGGCACGCAGTGCATAGCGTATGGCCTCCTGTGCGTTATTGACCTGCAGTTTGCGGAAGATGTTCTTGCGATGGGTCATCACGGTGTAGACGGAGAGGAAACGCTCGGCGGCAATGGCCTTGCTGTTCTTGCCCAAGGCCATGAGGCGCAGTATGTCGCGCTCGGTGCGGGAGAGTGGGGAACGGTCAGGGGCTGAATGCTCGGGCATGCTGATGAGTGCCTGGGCATCGGTGCAGATGTACTGCTGGTTGCGCAGGGCATACTGTAGTGCCTGGCGCACCTCGGCGATAGAAGAGTCCTTGAGTACGACGCTGAACTGCTTGTTGCCCAAAAGCAGGCGGCGCAGGAGGTCGCGGCTAAGTTGCTCGCTGAAGAGCAGAAAGTGGGCACATGGGTAGCGGAAGTGCAGCATGAGTAGCTCCTCCTCGGTGATGTTGAGGGTAGAGTAGTCGAGGACGACGAGCTCCGAAGCAGACACGCCCTGAACACGCAGCGCATCGCGTATGGCTGACGTGTTCAGGGCGATAGTGATTCCTTCGGTCATGCCCAGCTCTCTGGCGAGCTGCATCAAGGCATATCGCGTTATTTCTTGTCTATCGGCAATTATCAATTTTGAATTTATTTATTTTGAATTTTACAAAGGATAGTCTTCGAAAGCATAGAGCAGTGTGGAGAGGTAGCGTTCGCCGGTGTCGGGCAGGAGAACCACGATGCGCTTGCCAGCCAATTCGGGGCGCTGTGCCACTTGCAGGGCTGCGTAGGTGGCTGCGCCGCTGGAGATGCCTACGAGTAGTCCCTCGTTGAGGCTCAGTTCGCGACCCGTGCGGATGGCATCGTCGTCGGCCACCTGAATGATTTCATCGACCACGTCGCTGCCGTACGTATCGGGCACGAAGCCGGCACCGATGCCTTGTATCTTATGCGGGCCAGGCTGACCACCGCTCAGCACGGGGCTGCTCTGTGGCTCTACGGCTATAATCTTCACGTCGGGATTGTAGCGCTTCAGCGTGCGACCGACACCGGTCACCGTGCCGCCCGTACCTACGCCGGCCACAAAGACATCGACCCGTCCGTCCGTGTCGCGCCAGATTTCCTCACCCGTCCGCTGCTGGTGTATCTCGGGGTTGGCAGGGTTCTGGAACTGTTGCAGGATGACGGCTCCGGGAATCTCCTCCTTCAGGCGGTTAGCCTCGGCGATGGCACCCTTCATGCCCTTCGAGCCGTCGGTCAGGACGAGCTTGGCTCCGGCTGCACGCAGCAGATTCTGGCGCTCCTTACTCATGGTCTCGGGCATGGTGATGATGGCCTGATAGCCCTTCACACGGCTAATCCATGCCAGGCCGACGCCGGTGTTGCCGCTTGTGGGTTCAATGATGGTGGCTCCGGGCTTCAGCACGCCGCGCCGTTCGGCATCCTCAATCATGTTCAGGGCTATGCGATCCTTCACGCTTCCGCCTGGATTGAAGTATTCCACCTTTGCCACTACCTGTGCCTTGGCACCCTTCTGGGCAGCCAGTCGCTGCAACTCTACGAGCGGTGTATTGCCTACCAACTCTGTCAGATTCTTGTAAATCATACCTTATTATATTAATGGTTAAACTGTTTGTCCTTTTCTGAGTGCAAAGTTACGGACATTCCCGTGGCCGTGCAATACCACAAAAGGGGTAATCTGTACAGACGCGTGTACTTGTCCCTACGGGCTACCTCGTCTGCCACTATATGGCAAAAGTTTCTGCCATACTATGGCAGACATTTCTGCCACTATATGGCAGAGCATGTTGTCCCTGCGGACTTTGTCACTTGCTTCTATGGGCTTTGTTACTTGTTCCTACGGGTGATAATGGGTGTTGGCTTAGCCGCGCTTCTTCATCACGGCGTTCACCACGCGGATGCTGGAGACGAGTTTGTCGGTGGAGGTGAAGACATCGACGTTCCATACGTGGCTCGAACGGCCCAGGTGGACGGGAGTGCAGACGGCACGTACGGTGTCGCCCTCGTGGGCACTGCTGACGTGGTTGCCGCTGACCTGCATACCCACGACGGCCTCGTCGGGCTGACAGGCTATCATGGAGCCCAGTCCGGCCACCGTCTCGGCCAGGGCCAGTGTGGCTCCGCCGTGCAGGATGCCGAAGGGCTGGCGTGTGCGGTGATCGACGGGCATCGTTGCCTCCACGCGCTCGGCGCTGGCAAAGGTATATTGTATGCCCAGGTTGCCCATCAGTGTCGAGCCGCTCTGGGCGTTCAGCGCGTCGATGGGTACGTCGGTGATGCGCACTTCCTGCATGATGGCCTTCTCTATGGCCACGGCAGCACCGTCCTCGTCGCAGGAGAGCGTCGTGAAGTCGGCACAGCGCCGCACACCCTCGGTGGCATTGGCCATGGCCACGCCCGTACCGGCCATCTGTATCATGTTGATGTCGGCCTCGCCGTCGCCGATGGCCAGCACCTCGTCCAGCCCGATGCCCATCTTCTGCACCAGGGCACTCATGGCATAGCTCTTGCCCACCTGGTAGCCCACAATCTCCAGGTAGTAGGGGTTGGAGTGTATGGTGTCCATGACACCGCTCAGGTGGCGCTGCATGTGCTCGGCCAGACTACTGAGCGCCTGCTCGTCGTCGCTGACCAGCATCACCTCGGCAGGCCAGTCGTCCATCGAGAGGGAGAGCACGTCGTCCTGGCGCAGTGTCATGCCGTTCATCTCGGCCTCATCCACGATGTGCGGGTTCGTCGTGTCCGTCGAGACCACCTCGTTGCCGTCGTAGTAGGCCATGGTGAGTCCCATCTTCCGGGCCTTCTTCTCCAGGTAGGGCACCATCTGGGGGTCGATGCGCCGCTCGAAGAGCACTTGGCCGTCCCGGGCCGCCATCACCTGTGCACCGTTGTACGAGATGATATAACCCTCATACACGCCCAGGTCTATGGCCCGTGCCAGCGGCAGTATGCCGTATGTGGGCCGTCCCGAAGCCAGTGCCACCCGGATACCCATTTGTTGCACCCTGCGCAGGGTCTGCACCGTGCGCTTTGTCAGTTCGCGGTTCGAGTTGAGCATTGTGCCGTCAACGTCGAGGACAATAAGCTTGTACTTCATAGTCTTATGATTTATGGGTCTTATGGGCCCTATAGTTTGCTACAGAGCACTTCGCACACCTTGTCTTGCCAGTCGCGGCCCAATTGTGCGGAAGGTATGCCCTGGTTGATGATACTGAAACAGAGTATGTGCCCCTCGGGCGAAGTGGCGTAGCCGCTCAGGCTGCTCACACCGGCCACGGTGCCCGTCTTGGCATGTACGTTGCCCTCTGCGGCTGTACGGCGCATACGCTTCTCCAGCGTCCCATCTACTCCGGCGATGGGCAGACTGGGGTACAGCGCCTGACGGATGCGCTCCGTGCGCCAGGCATGTTCGAGCAGGCGCACCAGCAGTTCGGGCGACACGTAGTTGTAGAGCGAGACACCACTGCCGTCGGCCACTTGGTAGTCCGCCGGATTCAGTCCCACGGCACGGATGACGCGCTCCACCTCGCTGGCGCACTCCTTCCGGCCCACCCGCTTTCGGCCGCCCTGTACCCCCAGCAGGTAGAACATGCTCTCGGCATAGTAGTTGTCCGACCGCTTCATCATGCGCTGCAGTGCCTGCTCCACCGTGTGCGTCACCTCGCAGAACAGGCGGCCCTCCTGTGGGCACTCGCCTTGTGTCACACGACTGCCATAGTCTCCGCGTATGCCCACATGGGCCATGTCGCCGAGCAGTTCGCTCGTGAAGCGGTCTTTCTTATCCACCAAGAGCGGGCGCAGGGGCGTCATGTCGTCGTCCCAACACCATCCCCATCCCCAGTCGTCGCTGTTCTTCATCGTCAGGTCCAGACAGATGTTGCCCGCAATGCTGTCGATGCCAGCCTCGTGCAGTGCCTCGGCCATGCGCATCACCTCACCCTGTGAGAGCAGAGGGTCCATACCGCCCACCACACAGACGTTGCCCTGCAGCACACTGTCGCACACCTGGCCCGTCAGCCACATCTGCGTGCGGTAGCAGTGCTTCGCCCCCAGACAGTGCAGGGCCGCCACGGCCGTCACCACCTTCTGGTTGCTGGCCGGGCGCATACGCTGGTGGCGGTTCACGCTCACCAGGTCGCGCCCCGTGGTCAGGTCGCGCACGTACAGTCCCACTTGCGTGGTACGGAACAAGGGCAGGTTCACCAGCGAGTCCAGCCGACGCTGCATTCGTCCCGTCCAGGTGGCCGTGTCGTCCGGCAGTATGTCGTTTGCGCCTTGTGCGCACGTATAGAGTAATAGGTATAGGAGGAGTATAGTTGTCCGTCTTATGGTCATAGTGTTGTCCTTCAGTCTTGAATTCTCATGGGCAAAGATAATGTAAAGCGACTGAAATGCCAAATATATTACAACTTTTAGTTCAAATGAGGTCGTATAAAAAATTTATTTCTTAACTTTGCGCTAATGCTGACGCCCAAGCGTGGGAGACACATCAGCACATTTTCGTAAAATGAGCGATTACGCTATTATCCTTCTTGAAACTTCGACAACTTCATGACTCTGGATGGTAAGCAGTAATGCTCACGCAGTGTATATAACTACCCCGTGTCCGGGGGGTGATATATGCGTATGGCGTGAGTTTACTTATTACAGAGTCAGGGCAGTCGAAGGCCTCAAGATGCTAATAAGTAATATACTCACGCCTTAATTATATTTATATACGAGATGCATAGTTACAATAATATATACATAGGTAAGATTATCCAGCAACGGTTGGATGATTCGCACATGAACTATGCCGAGTTTGCCCGTCAGATACATGTGGCGCGCACCAGTCTCTACCGCATCTTCGAGAGCAAGAGCATCGACATCGAGCGCCTGATACTCATTTCCGATGTGCTTGATTACGATTTCATCCATAATGTCTACTTTGCGCCGGAGCACGCGCCTGACATTCAGCCGCCAACCATCGTGCTGCCTATCGTAGGCGGCCGTGTGCAGACCGCTGGACTGCCTCCTGCCCTCCTGCAACTGCTCAGGGAGTCGCTCGACTGACCGCCCGTGTGACACTTTGCAACGCATGTGTCACAAAGTGCAACGCACGGATGCAGCACTTTGGTTTACAGAAGTGTTACTTTTGCAAAAAGTTAACATCATACAACTTTAATTATTCACCAAAAAACAAAAGTTATGAAAAAGTATCTTTTACTCGTAGGTGCAGTGGTGGCTTTTGCCTCTTGCACCACAACAACGAAAACGGCACGCACCGAGAGCATTCCCTACACCATGTACAACGCTAACGTGGCCGACCTTGAGGTGGGTGACCGTGTAGCCTTTACGATGGTACCCACGAAGGAAATCCGCCGCGCAGGCGATGCCAACGTGAAGAAGGCCGCCATACAGGAGGTACTGGTGCAGAACGGCAATGCCGACCTGCTGGTTGAACCCCAGTTCGTCATCTCGAAGCGCAAGGGCATGTTCGGCACCAAGATAACCAGCATCACCGTCACCGGTCGTCCAGCCAAGTACAAGAACTTCCGCTCACTGGACGATAAGGTATGGACCGACCCCATCTTCCGTGGCAGCAAGGCTAATCTGAACATATACAAAGGTGCCCCCATGCATCCCGAAGCATGCCCCATAAAGAAATAAACTGTAATATAGAAAGGAGAACAGAACGATGAAGAAATATATGCTCATTGCAGTGGCAGCACTGATGGCTGCCTCCTGCACCACAACAACGAAAACGGCACGCACCGAGAGTGTCCCCTATTCGATGTACAACGCCACGGTGGCCGACCTTGAGGTAGCACCCAAGCGCATCACCTACACCATGACTCCCAGCAAGGAGGTTAGGGCCGGAGGTGTGGCCAACGTGAAGCAGGCCGCCATTAACGAGGCTCTGGAGAAGAACGGCAATGCCGACATGCTGCTCGAACCGCAGTTCGTGCTCTCGCACAAGAAGGGCCCATTCGGCCTCCTCATCAACAAGGTGACCAGCATCACCGTCACTGGTCGCCCGGCCACGTACAAGAACTTCCGTTCGATGAGCGACGAGGTCTGGACCGACCCCGTCTTCCGTGGTCACCGCGGCACCAGTTTCAATGTCTTTAAAAGCGAGAAGAAATGAAACGGCTGATTACTATCCTGTTCGTTGCCCTTCTCTGCGTGCCAGGCTTCGCCCAGAAGACAAACGTATATGAGGGCTTCGACATCTATGGCCTGGACACGGCCAAGAAACCCAAAAAGAACAGTTTTGCCATCGATCTGGGTATAGGTCAGCAGTTCAAGTTGGGCGTACGATGGCAGCACAATTTCGGCCGCTATTTCGCCTGGGATATTCTTGCCTTTAAATATACCCGCGATTGGAGTGAGGATAACTGGTTTTATGGTAGTGGAAATGCTGATAACGTGGATGAAATAGCCCTGACCACAGGTGTCAGGGGATTCACCCCAGCCTTCGTAAACAAGAAGTTAAAGGGTTTCATGTCCTTTGCTCTCGGATATGGCGGCAGTTGGCACAATGACTACCACGATTCTTATTATTCATCTTATTATCGCGTGGAACAAAGCAACCACTGTGCCATTGACTTTACGCTGGGTTTGCAGGTCTGTGACCGCTTCTCCATAGGCTACGGCCTTGATACCATGCAGGGATACGATTCCTACTATGAAATGACTAAGGTCGGACACTCGCTACGGTTAAGCATCAACTTCTGAATTACCCTTAAGAATGAGGCTTCCGTTGTTAATTTTCAGAATGTGAATAAAAATCTAAATCAAAACATCAGGAAGCAAAGAAGGGGGCAAGCCTGCGAAGGTCTGCCTCCTTCCTATATATTTCTTTGTTCGGTACGCACCGAACAATCATTCGGTGGTGACGGAACAATCATTCCGTGCGCACCGAACAAACAAAAATCCCTGAACACTCCGTCCAGGGATACTGTTGTGTTCAGTTCATCAACACGAACCAATTGACGAACATTGATGGGGGTTACTTCTGGTCGTAGGCGTGCTTGGGGTAGTCGACGGTGTAGTGGAGGCCGCGGCTCTCCTTGCGCTCCAGGGCCTGGCGGGTGATGAGGTAGCCTACGTTTATCATGTTGCGCAGTTCGCAGATGTCCTTGGTGGGCTTCACGCGCTTGAAGAGTTCCTCGGTCTCTTCGTACAGCAGGTCGAGGCGCGTCCAAGCGCGGTGCAGGCGCAGGTCGGAGCGCACTATGCCTACGTAGTTGGACATTATCTGTCCCACCTCCTTCATGTCCTGTGCGATGAGCACCTTCTCTTCGTTCGACATCGTTCCTTCGTCGTTCCACTCGGGCACTTGCTCGTTGAACTGGTACTGGTCGATGACCTGCAGTGAGTGCTTGGCGGCAGCGTCGGCATAGACGACGGCCTCGATGAGGGAGTTGGAGGCCAGGCGGTTGCCGCCGTGCAGGCCCGTGCACGAGCATTCGCCCACGGCGTAGAGGCGGTGGATGGTGGACTCGCCGTTGAGGTCCACCTTGATGCCGCCGCACATGTAATGGGCCGAGGGGCAGACGGGAATCATCTGCCGGGTGATGTCGATGCCTATGGAGAGGCACTTAGCGTAGATGTTGGGGAAGTGGTGGCGCGTCTCCTCGGGGTCCTTGTGTGTGACGTCGAGGCAGACGTGGTCGATGCCGTGGATTTTCATTTCGCGGTCGATGGCGCGTGCCACGATGTCGCGCGGTGCCAGGGAGAGACGTTTGTCGTACTTCTGCATGAACTCCTCGCCGTTGGGCAGGCGCAGGATGCCGCCGTAGCCGCGCATGGCCTCGGTGATGAGGTAGGCGGGGTGTGTCTCAGCAGGATTGTAGAGCACGGTGGGGTGGAACTGCACGAACTCCATGTCCTTGACGATGCCTTTGGCGCGGTATACCATGGCAATGCCGTCGCCCGTGGCGATGTTGGGGTTGGAGGTGGTGGCGTAGACGGCTCCCGTGCCGCCCGTGGCCATCAGGGTGACGCGGGAGAGGAAGGTGTCCACCTTCTGCGTGTCGGGGTCCAGGATGTAGGCGCCGTAGCACTCGATGTCGGTCATGTGGCGGTTCACCTCGCGGCCCAGGTGGTGCTGGGTGATGATTTCCACGGCGTAGTGGTTCTCCAGGACGGTGATGCGTTTGTTGTGGCGCACGGCCTCCATCAGTCCGCGCTGTATCTCGAATCCCGTGTCGTCGGCGTGGTGCAGGATGCGGAACTCCGAGTGTCCGCCCTCGCGGTGCAGGTCGAACTCACCGTCCTCCTTCTTGTCGAAGTTCACGCCCCATCGGACCAGATCCTCAATGCCCTTGGGGGCGTTCCTGACCACCTGCTCCACAGCTGCCGGATCGCTGATGTAGTCGCCCGCAATCATCGTGTCCTGAATGTGTTTCTCGAAGTTGTCCACCCGCAGGTTCGTCACCGAGGCTATGCCGCCTTGTGCCTTGGCCGTGTTGGCCTCGTCGAGCGTGGTTTTGCAGACGAGGGCAACCTTGCCCTTCTTGCTGTTTGCTACTTTCAGGGCGTAACTCATGCCGGCCACGCCACCGCCAATAATAAGGAAATCGAATTTACGTATCATGGTATTGAATTGCTATGTGACTACAAAATTACATAAAAATGCCGGTTTGCGGTAGTATTTTACGACTTTTTTACGGTTATAGCCGCCATGCCTTGGGCATGAAGAGGAAGAGGACGGTGAAGATTTCCAGACGTCCGACGAGCATCAAGAAACTAAGCAACAACTTTCCTGCTGCAGGTACGGCCACAAAGTTGTTGGCGGGACCCAGTGCGCCTAATGCCGTCCCTGTGTTGCCTAAGCTGGAGACCGTGGCACCAAAGGCCGTCGTGATGTCGAATCCCATGAACATGGTCATTGCTGCGCAGCCCACAATCAGGATGAGGACGTAGAGTATGAGATAAGAGATGACACGGCGGATGTGCTGTTCGGCAATGATGCGCCCGTTCAGCTTGATGCTGATAACAGCGTGGGGATGCAGATGGATGCGGAACTCGCGCATTGCGTACTTCAGATAGATGATGACGCGCATCATCTTCATGCCACCCGCTGTGCTCACGGTGCATCCTCCCATTATCATCATTGCCACGGTGGGCATCCAGAAGGCCGTACCCCAGCCCACGTAGTCGAAGGCCTCGGCCTGGAAACCACTGCTGGTGATTATTGTGGCCACGTGGAAGAGGCTCGTGCGGAAAACCTCCTCGCCCGTCCGTGGAACGGCCACTGAACCATCGCCCGCCGTGAAGCGGAACAACAAACAGAACAGGGCCACAAGCCCCATGGCGGTGAGCAGGAAGGAGCGCAATTCCTCATTCTTCAGGCATTCGCGTCCACGCCAGATGGAGATATAGTAGTAGAGCCCGAAGTTTAGGCTTGAGGCTAACATAAAGGTGGCACAGACGTACTCCACGTAGGCCGAATGGAAGTAGCCAATGCTCTCCGTGTGAGTACCGAAACCTCCCGTGGCCGTCGTGGACAGTCCGTAGCAGAGGGCATCGAAAAGATTCATCGGTCCCAGCCAGAACATGCCTATGCAGAGGAGTGTCAGCACAATGTAGATAAGCAAAAGGCGACGCGACGTAGCCCCAATCTTGGGCTTCAAGCGGTTGATGGTCAGCCCCGACATCTCAGCTATGAACATGGTGGAGTTCTTCATGTCCCTTACAGGTAGCAAGGCAAAGGCAAAGACCACCACGCCCAGTCCGCCCATCCACTGCGTCAGACTGCGCCACAGTAATATGCCATGTGGCATGGCCTCGATGTCTGGTATGATGGTAGCCCCCATAGTGGTGAACCCGCTCATCGTCTCAAAGTAGGCACTGGCCATGTCCACATCCAGTCCCTCATAGAGGATGAAGGGCAACATGCCAAACAAAGAGAACACCACCCACGTCAGGCCCACTATGATGAACGAGCCACCACGCGACAGCTGTTTTTGCGAGCGTCCAAGTTTGGTGTGACCATAGCTCGTCAGCAGCACGCCTGACAGCAGGGTGATGACCGTCGTCCAGAGGAAGGCCTTCCAGTCCGTTTCCCCCAGCGTGTAATGATAGTACAGCGCCACTGCCAGCGTAAAAGCCATGAATAAGCTTTCCAGTGTCAGTAACATGCCAAATATGCTCTTCTTCATCTCTTTTCTCTATTTTTCTATGCTGCGATGCCATCGCAGCATTTTTTTTAGTATGAGACGCTGCAGTCGATGCCCATTTGTCTCACTCTCTCCGCAATGCCATCGAGCACCTCCCGACTGGCCTTTTCCAGTCCCAGAACGGGTGTCTCGCGGTCTACAGTGTATATCATTACCTGTCTGGGCTGTATCTGCTTCACAGCCTCCAGCCAGGGCAGTACGTATTCATCGCCCGTGTTGGTTCCTACCGTGAGGGAGGAGTCGGAGGTGGCGTTTAGGAACATGGTCTGTATGATGACCTTCGGGCTCATCTCCGCCAGATGGGCGATGATGTTTTCCACATCGTAGTGGCCCTGCGGGCGGTCCATCAAACGGATGAAGTCCGCCGACACGGTGTCCAGCTTCATGATGGGATTGTCCGTCCTGAGCAGTGCCTCGCGCACCCTGGGACGGTGAATCTGTGTTGAATTCGACAGCACCGAAATCTGGGCTTCGGGGCAGAACTGGTCGCGCAGCCGGATGGTGTCTTCCACAATCTCGGGAAATGCGGGATGCAGCGTCGGCTCCCCATTGCCAGCGAAGGTCAGCACGTCAGGCCGGGGCCCTTCTTCGTGCATCCGGGCCAACTGGCGTTTCAGTGCATCGCTCACCTCACAGCGTGTCGGCAGCGGACTCTTTGTCCGTCGTTCTTCGTTCAGTCCACATTCACAGTAAAGGCAGTCAAAGGTGCACCACTTGCCGTCGCCAGGCAACAGATTGATGCCCAGCGACACGCCCAGCCGCCGGCTCCTGACAGGGCCGAAGATGGGCGATGGATAGATGATTGTACTCATATCAGGAGACAAAGGTACATCTTTTTTTAGAATTATGTTTGTCTGAATGTCAAAATATGTGTAATTTTGTCATCCAGAAAGTGATACTACATCATTTGTAAGAAATTAATTAACTATAAAAACAAGAGACAATGAACAAAAAGAATTTCTTTTTCCTGCTCTTGCTCCTGCTCTTGCCCGTCGCAGGCCATGCACAGGACATACTGATGACGGAGGACGGAGAGAGCATCCAGGCATGGGACGTGGATGCCAGTGGTGCACAGAAGATTTACTACAAGACCGGAGCCGAGGATGATGCTCCGATGAAGAGTATCGAGAAAGCCAAAGTGTTGCTGTGGAAGAAGGCCGACGGCACGAAGGTGCGCATCGGCGTGGAGCCCCAGCCGGAAGCCAAGGCCGCTACACCTGCTACAAAGCCAGAACCCGTGATGCTGGATGCCAGTGACCCGGAAGCCAACGAAAAGTGCATAGCCAACTTTAATATGACCAACGTCTACTCTTCCAAGAAAGTGTCGAGCAGCGCAGCCAAGGAGATTGTGGGCCTGTTGCACATGTCGCCTGACTCCAAGATGGCCGACAAGAATGTGGAGATTACCTATAGTATCTATAAAAGTGCAACTTATGCCCGTATGGCACCGCGCACGTCGGGTATCGGCGTGAACGTGAAGAACAAGACCGACAAGACCATCTACGTCTATCTGGGCAACACTTTCTTCCTGCGCCACGGCATCAGCACTCCCTTCACCCAGTCTTCCGCTTCGCAGACCACACAAGCCGGACAGGCTGCCTCGGCCACAGGATTCTCACAGAGCGTGGTGGCCATTCCTGCCAACAGTACACTGGACTTGGGCAAGCAGGAGTTCTTCCCTACAGACGGCAAGAATCCCTTTGGTGGCAATATCGAACTGAAGCAGCTCTCCTCTGTACAGGGTGGCGGACTCTTTGGCATCGGTGCCACGACGAAGCAGTGGTATCAGTTCTACTGGACGGACAGCAAGTCTAATATGCTGCGCAAGGGCGAGGTGCGCGAACTGCAGCCCGGTGAGTCCACTATCGACTTCGGTTTTAAACTCACCTATTCCTTCAGTGAAGACAACACGCAATTCTATCATCTGGACACCAAACTCTATGTTGCGAAGATTATCGGTTCCAGCTTCAATCTCTGGAACGGGTCGGACAACATTGAGTTTAATGGACAACCCGTCTACTTCATGATACCTCAGTTGCAGCAGTAGCAACAACATACATGTTCTTTTCCCTTATATATTATGAATAAAGGTATCGCGGGATAGGAAAAGTACTACACTGCATAGAAGTTCCCAAGGTTATGAACGCACGTTCCAAGGTTTGGTACGTGCGTTCATAGGTTTGGAACGTGCATTCCAAACCTGGATTTTGGTCAGGCACCGTAGTCTTTTTTATCCATTTATTAATTCTGCCAACGTTTTTTCCTTTATACTCACTTATACAATATACAAAAGTTTTTTTGTTTTTTCTTTTTTATATAGAGATATTATTCGTAACTTTGCGCTGTTCCTCAGGTGTATCCTGCGTCCCTGCAGGTGCAAGCTCACGCCGAGCCAAGAGTGGCGGGCATATCACACAAGGATGGGGCAGAGGAACATGACATATATGAAAGGCGTTTACTCATGACGCTTTGTCTTTGGCTCTTAGGAATTCTCGCAAAATTCTCAGATATTGTCAAGGATGAAGCAACGGTAGATGTCCTCGGGATGTGCAGATACACTCCTGCCATACCACACAGACATGGTAGTGAGGATTGCATATCGGCGTGGGCTTCGGCGTTGCTCGTTCACAATATCGGGCAATGCGAGAAGCCTCTAAGAGTGGGACGGGCAACAAGCAGTGGTTCCCACGCTTTTTTGTATATGCGCTGAAGATGGAAACTTAATGAATAGTCATTCAACACATAATACAAAACAATATGGCAAACAAAACAGTGATTCAGGGTCTTGAACCGATGGATGGCGCCCGCCCTGGTGGTTCTCCGAGTTTCTATACGCGCAGCACAGATGCCCAGGCACAGGGTGGAGGCCGTGGGACCGTGGTGCCTGGCATGATGGGTGGACAGCGGCCATCCGTAAACGTTCAGCCAGACAGAAGCAATCCTCACCAGCCTGCTAACAATACCGTGCTCTCTGGCAAACCCGTGGTGGGATTCCTGTATAGTGTGTCTCGCACCATGGCCGGAGAGTTCTGGCCACTGCATGTGGGTAAGAACGTCATCGGAAAATCCACGCAGTGTGACATAGTGCTTCCAGAGGGAACCGTATCGGGCGAACATGCCGTGCTTGTGGTGCGCAAAATGAAGAATCCCGAGCGCGTTTTGGCATCCATTGCCGACGGGCAGTCTACCAACGGTACGCTGCTCAACGGTGAGAGTCTCTTCTTGGAAGCAGTACAATGCAAGAACGGTGACATCATCACCGTGGGCGACAACTACGAACTCTACCTGATCCTGCTTGACCCTGTCACCATGGGGCTGAAAGTGGCTGAAAACTTCGTTCCTTTGCAGCAGCAGGAAGAAGAAGAGCCAGTGGACGACTTCAACCCCTTTGGCGACAACCGTACACGCAGTGGTTTCCAGCCCTTCGATCCTGCGGCATCAGGCCCATGGGGTGGAAACTTCCAACCCGAAGGAGGTACTGTAGGGTTTGATGGTTCTTCTGGAAATCAGCACGGGGGCACCGTAGGTATGTAGGGAAGAAGGAGCAAGCATGAGTCCTGCATACCAATCCCAGACCGTACGTCAGCGACGTGGCGACCCCTACCTCTATCTGCAGGTTATGGGCGAATGGTACTGCTATAATCCGATGGACAAACCTGTCGGTAGCGGTGCCATGGGCGATGTCTATATCGGCTACCGGTGTCGTACGGGCAGCAGGATAGCGGTCAAGCGTGTCAAGGATTTCTATGCCAACAACAAGATGATACGAGAACGTGCCCAGCAAGAGGCATCCCTGGCTTTCCGCCACCCTAACCTGGTGGAGATGATAGGCTATTGTGAGTATGCTCCCGAATATGGCCCCATATTCATACTAAGCAACTTCGTACAGGGAGAGGACATCGACAAGTATGTGCGAAAATTCGATAGTTCGCCGACACGTATTGAGAAAATCTGCCATGCCATTGTGTCCGTGCTTGACGCACTGGACTATGTACATTCCCGGGGGGTCATCCACCGTGACATAAAACCCTCAAACATCATGGTCGAACAGGACAGTAATGTGCGCCTCATGGATCTGGGCATAGCACGCATGAACGGTGGTAACAAGTTTTCCTCCTTCGGATTTATCGGTACGCCGGAATATTCCGCCCCAGAGCAGATACTGCGTGAACAGAACGGAGCTTCCGTACAGATAAATGCAACCACCGACATCTACGAACTGGGCATCACATTCTACGAACTTCTGGCAGGCAAGAATCCCATGGCCTGCAAGACAGAGGCGGAGACACTGACCCGGCAGATGAAAGAACCCCTTCCCCCCTGTCCCGACCGCATCCCCAGTCGCCTACTCTCTGTCATCCGCAGGGCTACGGAAAAAGAACAGATACGCCGATACCAGACGGCCAGAGACTTCAAAGAGGCAATAAAAAACGCTCTGCTACCCGAACCTGCACCCTGGTGGAAGTTCTGGACAGGATAAGAAGTTCGAGATAAAATAAAGAAAAAGGAGACGATTATCATGGAATTAATCACCTTACACCGCAATGACGAAGACCAGTTCACAGCCTTTGGCGAATCTCGGATAGGCGGTCGGAAAGACAATCAGGACACTTTCGGAGCACAGCATACAGAGTTTGGGTTTGTTGTGACCGTCTGTGACGGTATGGGCGGAGGGCCTGGCGGGAAGACAGCCTCATCCATCGCTGTACATGAAATTATTGCAAGTATCAGTGAGGCAGGCATTCAGGAGGAGAGCAAAAATATACTTATCAAAGCCATACGCCGCGCCAACATGGCCATCATCACCGCAGGGAACGAACAGCCGTCATTGCGCGGAATGGGCACTACGGCCACGGTGCTTTTGCTTACAGACCGTGCTGCCTATGTGGCCCATGTAGGAGACACCCGTGTGTATCAGGTGAGGGGACACCGGAAGGTCTTTCGCACTTCCGACCACTCCATGGTCTTCGACCTTGTGCGCCAGGGTGTCATCACAGAAGAACAGGCCCGTCTTTCGGCCCAGTCCAATGTCATCACCCGTGCACTCGGCATGAAACCAGACGTGGAAGTGGATATTGCAGAACTTCCGTATCAGAGGGGAGACCGCTTCTTGCTCTCGACGGACGGCGTTCATGGCACTATGCCCGAGCCCGAGTTAGTGAGAATGGTGGCAAATCATAAGACTGCCTTGGGAGCCGTGGTAGACGACATAGCCACCACCATCGACAATAACGGGCGCGAAAACGGAGGCGGTCACGACAACCTTACATTAGCCATTGTGGAAACAAAGAAAAACTCTAAACTACAACCTAAGATGACACAATTTACGAAATATCTATTACTCACTTTACTGCTGCTTTGCACATTCAGTATCGCAGCCAACATGTATCAATATCGCTCGAAGAAGACCCCCGAGGATTTTCTGGTAGAAATGGACAGTCTGCAACACCGTGAATCAGTGCTGCAGGATAGTGTCAGGCACCTGAACGATTCGCTCGAGAAAGTGAGCGGCCAGCTCAAGGCTATAGGTGATTTAATACAAGGAACCACTAAAAAGTAAATACACATGAAAGTTTATTCTATCGGGAGAGAACAAGGCTGTGACATTGTCATCAACGACCGTACGGATATCATAAGTCGCCGCCATGCCACGCTGAGCGTAGAGAGTTTTGGAAAGATGACCATTGTGGACCAGAGCACCAACGGTACCTATGTCAATGGCATCCGCATTTCACCTAACGTGCCCGTACCAGTGACACGCAAAGACAATATATCCTTTGCCCACGTGGCCCGGCTCGACTGGAATCTGATACCCAGAGGAGGGGCTGGCTACCTGCGCTGGGCAATCATAGCCCTTGGAGTGCTGGTCATTGTCGCCGGGGCAGTATTTGGTATTAAGCGGATGAGCAAGGAAGAGGCTCCAGTTCCCACTCCGGCAGAAATGGCACTTGACAGTCTGGAACGGTTACGCAAGGCCGAAGAACTGCAAAAGCAGGAGAAGCAAAGAAAGGACTCCATTGAGAAAGCTGTAAAGGACTCGTTGGCCAAACTGAGACCTGCCCAGACAACCAATAAGAAGGAGAACAAGCCGACGGATAGCAAGGATAAAAAGAAAAAAGAGCCTGAAAAGAAAATAAATGAAGAGGGCAAAAACGTAAAGCGAGCCGATAGGTGAAATTAATGACACACGTAATCAATATAAAAAAGAAAGACTACTATGAGACTGCTGAAGATAGGCCGGGCACAGACCTGTGATATTGTGCTGCATAGTGACAGGGTAAGTTCGCTACATGCCGAACTGGTGATGCTGGATAACGGGGACATGCAGATTGAAGATAAGAACAGCCGCAACGGAACGTTCATCATGAACCAGCCCATACAGCCGGGAAAGCCCGTAAATGTTCGTCGGGGCGATGCCATACGCTTTGCTGATGTAGAACTGCAATGGAGCCAGGTGCCCATGTCCGAGGATAATTCAGCCTATAAGGCCATTTACGGTGTAGGTTCCAACTTTCAGAACGACATACAGATATCCGGTGCTACCGTGAGTCGGTACCATGCTACCATAAAGGTTGGGCGTGACAACAAAGTCTACATTGTGGACCATAGCAAGAACGGCACAACCGTGGACGGAAAGAAAATTCCATCAAACACCCCCTTCCGCATAAAAAAATCGAGCGCAGTCGTCTGTGGCGGAGTGCCCGTAAACCTAAGGAATCAGATATCATGGCCTGCCGATACCCTCTCCACGCTTCTCAAGATAGCTGCCAGTCTGATAGTAGTTGCCGGGCTTGGACTGGGCGTGAAGACATTGATAGGTACTCATGATAAAAAATATGATGACGGTGAACTTTTCGCACGCTACAATCGTTCTTTAGTCATGATGATAGGTGTCTATCACTACAATGTCACGGTGGGAGACATGACACCTGAGCAAATGGCTTTGTTCGAAATTCCTACCAAGGTATTACTTGCGGGTGACAAATTGCTGGACGTAAGTAGCCTATCTTCCAAAGACCTTGTAAACTGGATAAATGAGATAACTATGAATTCCGGAGCATATTCCGGTACTGGATTCTTTATTTCAGAGGACGGAATGGCCATAACCAACCTGCATGTGGTCAAGCCATGGTTGTACACCAACGCAAGAGAAGTGTTGCAAAATCTCATATCCAAGAGTTTAGCCCAGAGTATTGCCACAATAGATGTGAAGCGTACATACTTTAGAGGCAACGCCACCAGTCTCTCGGCCTACATATCTCAGGTAAAGGTAGATGGTGAACTGGACTATATAGCGTTAGTTCCCCAAGGTGAGATTTTTGACCCGGACAATATGATTAAGTGTCGTGTCCTGTCTGCAGGCGATGAGAAAGAGAAGGATGTAGCCCTGGTTCAGACCGTTTCGATGCGACTTCCCACATCAAAGTGCACTTACGTCAATGTCAAAGATTCCATGGACATCAGCGAAGAGGCCTTGAAAGTAGGTAATCATCTGGTCACGATGGGATTCCCCTTGGGTATGGACGATACTTGGGAAATCATTCAGAAGCGTGACAACGAAAAGGGCATCCAGGCTGTCAGCAATGGTGGTAACATCACACAGGCAGCCTCAGAGTATACCTTTGGATTCAATGCCATCTCTACACATGGTGCCAGCGGTTCACCCATATTCAATGAACAGGGTATGCTGATAGGTGTGCTCAACTCGGGGAATCCTGAAACACAAGGCTACAACTACGGTGTACAGGCAAAATATATCCAAGAATTGTTAAGTAATCCACACAGAAAATAGAATAAATCCATGAAAAAGAATATTTTCATCCTCATTTCTGCCTTGGCAATGGCTATGGTGGCTAAGGCGCAGGTCGTTCAGCACCTGTACCTTAAGAATGGTTCTCTCCTAAATGGTTATGTCCAGCAGTCAGGGGATGGCCGGTTGATATTCTGTTCCGAAAATGCTACCATTATGATAGACGGTGCAAAGGTTGATATCGGTTTCCATGTATATGATGAGAACAGTCTGGATGAGGCTTGGGCAAAATGGGCCAGTGAGAATGATGCTTATGACAGAGTTGGTAGCAAAAAGACACTGACGCTTAATAGCATTACATTCACAGGCTTTCAGGCAGAAGTCGACTCTGTTGCCGAATGGTCAGACAATGAGGGCGACGACTCCACATACGTTGATAAGAGTGCTGATGATGCGAAGCCTGCCAAAGTCCATCGCTTCTCCTATTATCTTCAGCAGAAGCGCAACATTCCCAAGGTGAAAGTCTTGGAGAAGGGTATCAAGGTGAAATACTTGGAACTCTCCCCAAATACATACATCCTCTCCTGGGATGACGTGGCCGTCATCAAGACCAATCGTCGAGCTAAGAACGCCCTTTCCGGCATTGACTGTACCTACCGTCTACAGTCAGGGGAAAGCGTGGATGGACAGCCTGCTGACGAAACCAAGTACACCCAAAGCCTGTATGTAAGGGGAGGGCTGACAGAGACATTCAAGGTAAACGACATTGTCAAGTACACATACCATCCCGTGAATGCCTCACAAGACATTTTCGAGCAGAGCGAACTGCTGGATATAGTACATACTACATACAACGATGAAGTACGTGGCATAGTCTTGGAACAGAGCTATATGAGCCAGAAGGACTCGGAGAACTACCTTCTGGTCAGAACTGTTTCTGGCGACATGCGCAAGGTAAGCATGTCTGAATTCGTCAGCCTGAGACGTGAGAAGAATCCCAAGTTCAACCCTCTTTTCGATGTCATACTGGCAGAAGGCGAGGCGATGGTGAACCGCCAGCCAGCCACCTTCGTCGGAGTAAAGGAGGTGGATGAGCAACTGGCGCTGGACAGTCTCAGCATCCCTCTCAGTATATCCCCGACAGGCACAGGCAGCACCAAAGTCAGCGTGGAATACCACTTGGCGGGGGTGGGCAATAATGCAGAGGCTTATCAGCTAGTGAAAGTAAAACTGCTGTCCGAGAAGAAAAAAGTAAAGACCTACGGTTTTACCTACAAGGACCTGGCAAACTCAGTAGTCCGTGCCTACAATGTGGAGACAAGCATAAATGGCACCACGAAGGCAGAATACATGGTCGGCGGTGCGGGTACATTTGCCCTGTACGATACCAAAAACAAGCGTGCAATCATTCTTAACATATCACAATAGGAGAGAGCAAACATGACAATAAGAGAGGTAACCATCGGTCGCTCGAAGAACAGCGATATCTATCTGGATGACCATTGCCAATATGCCAGCAAGTACCATGCCACGCTCTACTACGACGGTAGCCAGCTGATGTATCGTGACACCAGTACTAACGGCACGTTGATAAATAACATCAATGTGAAGAACAGAGCCGTGCCCATCCACCACGGTGACACTATCATGGTGGCGGGGCAATATCCCGTCACATGGAACCAGATAGACCAATTTTTTCCGCCACGTCGACCCGAACCTGTCTTCACCCCACCCGTAGTAGTCCAGCCCATCACCCCTCCCATGCCCGAAGTTCAGCCCGAGATTGACGAGTGGAGCTGGGGAGCTTTCATGTTCTATCCTCTGTGGGGCTTTTTTAATGGTTGCTGGTGGGCCTTTCTTGTCAATATAGCAGTGGGCTGGACACTCATCCCCAGCATCATTTTCGGCGTACAAGGACGGAGACTGGCATGGGAGAACCGCAGATGGCAGAATGCGGAGGCATTTAACGAAGCACAGGATACGTGGGATGGTTGGGGGATGGCTTTCTTTTTCCTCTCCATTGCAATTATTGTCTTTTCCGTCATGGTTATCTTTGCCAACTTATGAGAAAAAGTTGATACATGCAGATAGAATCCAAAAAATACCCCATTACAGGCTATGCATCGTCGCTGATTGGTGGACGGCCCGAAAATCAGGATGATGTGGGCTGGACTGATACACCGCATGGCTTCCTGCTCGTTGTCTGCGACGGCATGGGCGGAGGTCCTGGTGGAAAGATGGCTTCATACCTGGCCAAACAAGTATTCATGCAGACCATCTACGAAAGTTCACCACAAGCATCGCGCGAGGATGTAATCAAGTTGGCAACGTCGCGAGCCAATGATGTTCTATACCGCAAGATGGACGAAGAGCCCCACCTGCGTGGTATGGGATCCACGTTGGTGGCCGTACTTGTAAATGAGGATTCCGCAGCCGTTGCACACCTTGGTGACAGCCGTTGCTACCGGATGAATGGGAGCAAACTAGCCTTTCGTACGCGGGATCACTCCCTTGTGGCCGAATTGGTCATGGCCAAGGCTCTGAATGAGGAGCAGGCACGCCTTTCCCCACAGTCGAACGTTATCACGCGGGCACTAGGCAATACGAGCAATCATGTGGCAGAGATAACATTCGTGCCCTACCAGAAGGGTGATCGTTTCTTCTTGTGCACGGACGGTGTATGGGGGGAGATGCCACATCCCGACTTGCTCCAACGCCTAGGCAATGGAGTGGCGATGGACAACCTGGTGGAGAACTTGCAAAGAGAAATTGACAACATAGGCACGACATCTGGTGGGCACTATGACAATCACACACTGGCTGTGATAGAGATGGGGATAGACTCTACATTAAAAGATAAATGGAATATGAAGACCAAGACTATATTCGCTACACTGGCAGGCTTACTCCTGCTAAGCATTCTGTGTAATGGTGCACTGCTGTTCAGAGACGATAAGTCAGGAGAGGTTCAACAACTCTCTGCCCAAGTCGAGAAACTGACACGGCAGTGTGACGAACTGCGACAAAGTTTGGTGGCACGTACTGCCTCCAGTGATCAGACCTACAAGCAGCAACTGACAGAAAACGAGTCGCTTAGGGAGAATGAGGTCTGCCTGCAAGGAAAGGTGGATTCGCTGCAAGAGCAAAACGACTCGCTCCGGAAAGAATCGGTATTGCTGAGAACGGAAATAGACAAACTGAAAAAGAAATCGAAATAATGCCATACGTAAAGATACAAGGAAGAGAAGAAAGACAGCGAGGTGTCTACTATCAAGTGAATTCCGATGACCAGCCCATCGGTGTCGGAGGTATGGGCCAGGTATACAAGGGCATCTGCGTAGATGAGCGCACTGGCAGCAGTAGGCCCGTAGCCATCAAGTTCATGTATGCCGACCTTCCAGCCCATGCTATAGAGCGTGCCCGCCGCGAGGCCGCCATACAGCTCCGTAACGATAATCTAGTGGAGATGCTGGGCTTCATCGAACTTGAGGAAACAAGCGTAACGGGGGAAGTACGCAAACACTACCACGTGGTGAGCGAACTGCTGACGGGTGTCTCGCTCTCCGATGTGCTTGAGGGGAAGGTGAAAGACCGGGACGGACAGGATGTCCCATACGCTGTGGAGATGCTAGGCTACTACAGGAACGATCCTGAATATTTTGCACGCATCGTGGTGAAGAACGTGCTTTCTGGACTCATGGCCCTGCACGATGCAGGCTACATCCATCGTGACATTGATCCTTCGAACATCATGCTCACGACAGACCGCCACATCAAACTCATCGACTTTGGCATTGCCAAGCAGATGAACAACCTGACGACCAATGACAAGGGGCTGACCGTGGCTGGTGCCTTCATGGGGAAACCCGAGTACGCGGCACCTGAACTGGCTCTGGGAGACGTGAAGAACCAAAACCAGACTACCGATATCTATGCCATGGGCATTCTGTTGTATCAGTGTCTTGTAGGACACACACCTTTTGACGGAGCTCGCCATGAAATTCTGGAGAAGCAGCTCAAGGCCAAACTGCCACTGGGCGTAATCAAGAACAAAGCCCTACGGGACATCATCGCCAAGGCCTGTGCCAAACGGCAGGAACAGCGTTACCAGAGTTCGGCCCAGATGCGCGTCGCCTTGGAGACAATGCAGACCCGTGAGGGAGGAGGCAGACCACACATTCCTAAACCACTGGTCATCGCTGCAGGGGGCACACTGGCGGCACTGCTGCTCATCGTCGGCATCTGCGTAGCGGTCTCCAATCACCTGTCTGCCGTTCGCCGTCAGGAAACTGAACAACTGGCCATGATTCACCATGAGATGATACAGAATCAGATAGATTCGCTTGTCTGCATAGCCGATTCGGCCAAGACCGTGGGATCTGACCAGGATATGGAAAACTACGAAAACTATCTGATAACCTCCCATCGCCTCTATGCCGAGGCTCTGGAAGTAGCTCGGGTAGAGGACATGCAGGACCTCGCCCTCAAGGTGGAGTCGGACCTTAGAAACGTGGGTGCACAGCTGGATGCTGCCCGACAGAGCTTGGCCCTACAAGCTGAGGATTTTGCTGGGCTGGGCGAAACTGAACTGGCACAGGCCTATGCCGAGCGTGCCCGCCACATAGATACATATCTTTCAGCAAATGCTGACATTATTTCAGAATAAAATATATTGCAAAAATGAAGAATTTAAGATTATTACTTTACATCCTTATGTTTCTCTCTCCAATGATGTTATTCGGCCAAAAAACAGTGGGAGACAAATTGTACAACGAGGGTTTGGCTTTGCAAAAACAGTACGGAAAGAGTAAGCAGCAAGCAGCCATTCTAAAGTTCAAGGCAGCCAAAGTGGCGTATGCCAAGACAAAGGAGAATGTGGAAGAAAACACTGCCAAGTGCGACAAGCAAATAAAGAAATGTGAGCAGACTATCAAGCGATTACAGCCAGTATCTACCGATAAGAAAATGGCTGATACTGCTGTATCTGTCCAGTCCCAGAAGGAAGTAAAAGAAAGGCAGAAGGAGGAAAAACGTGTAGAAATACAGCTTTTTGTCGAACCGTCGAGACTTGACTTCAAGGCCAAGCCTAAGAGCGGATTCAAGCAGGACGTAAAGGTCACCTGCAATGTTGAGGAGTGGTCCGTAGTCTCACAGCCTGATTGGATTACCGTCTACACGGCAAATGGTAAAATAGCCGTTGAAGCCAGTAGTAACGACGGTAGCGAGAATCGTTCAGGGCTCATTACCGTACGAGCAGGCGACAAGGTGGCACAAATTATCGTGAATCAGGATAAGAAGAACTGGAAGGATAAGGTGAAGGGATTTATTAAAAACGAAAATAGCTAAATTCTGATAAAACTAAAAAAACGATTGTATACACAGTTTTACTTTTCCCTTATATCCGTAGTCCTATCTGGGCAGAGATGTCACTCTTCCAGGGACTACGGATTTTTTGCATTCCCGACCCTTGGACTTTGCGGTCGGTGAAGCGGGTGCTGCCGATGAGCACTTCCAGACAGAGGCGGCGGTGCCAGACAAAATAACGGCCCACGGCGGACAACCTGATTCCCCTTCCGTAGAGCGACGGATAGCGGAACATGTTGCTCAGCGTGGGCTCATAGACGAAGACCCGAGTGTCGTAGTTGGGCGTGTCGAAGTAGCTGGCCATGACGGCTACGTCCCCTGTGGTATGCTTGTAGCGAACCAGCTGCGAGAGAGCGTAGCCCGGCCGGTCGCCGTCCATGGCGTGCAGGTTCAGCAGACTCCGTAGGCTCCAGGATGCTTTGGCCCAGACGTATTGCAGTCGCAGTCGGTTGTGCCAGCGCATGAGGTCGTATTGTTCCTTGTGTTTTAACTGATAGCGTACCGACAGTGTATGATGCTGTCGCCACTGATATTGGATCGTGGCCGTCAGTTCCTGTCCACTACTGCTGCGGGGTGTCGTGTAGGTCGGCCAGGGATTATAGAAGAAGTCGACGTAGACGGTCGTCGACAAACGCCCCACGGGCGTGGCATCCAGTCGTAGCGTGGCACCGCTTTCGTTCTGAACGTGGCTGTTTTCCGCGATGGCAGAGGCATAGAAAGAGTAGTATTTGTATGAATAGAAGCGATACGACCCGCTCAGGGTATATCGGGGACTGATTTTCCAACTCGCACGTTCCAGCGTGGCCCATCCACCCTGATTAGTGCTGTAGGCCGTCTCGCCCGATACGGAAAACCAGAGGTGGGTGTAGCCGTAGTTCATGCTCACCACACCGAAGTTTCGCCCCATTGGATAGATGCGTCGATAGAGGGCTGTGCCAGGCGACAAATTCGGATGAAACCGCTGAAAATAGCCCGTAGCACCGAGGTGTACACCCTTATGCTGCCACGCCACGTTGCCTCCGGCCAGGGTACTGCCCAGGTTACCCTTCTTGTCCAGTTCGCTGTCCGTGCGGTGCAGTCCTGAGGTGAGTAGCGTCCGTGCGGTGCCGTCGCTGTTCAGTGTGGCATCCAGTTTTCGGTGCGACACCCAGGCCGTTAGCTCCGCTTTCTTCACTCGGAATGTGGCGGCCCCACCTCGGAAAAAGTTCACTTCGTCCAGTCCCTGATGGGCACGGATGCCCTGGCTGGGACGTCCCATCAGACTGGATTTTCCCGTCGTGAAGCCCGTGTTCACCACCAGTCCCTCGCCGAACCCCATCTTGTAGTCGCCCACGATGGCCGTGCGCAGTATGCCTATGTCACGCACCATCACGTGCAGTCCGTAGTGGTCCCATCCGCTGTTTTTGCGAAAGGGTTCGCCCTGGTCCTTCTCAGCCAATAGCCCGAGGTCCAAGTGCTGCTGACTCTTCATCCGATAGCGTACGTTGTTGTACAGGGCACTGCCATTGTAACCTCCCTGTTGGGGGGGATAACTATATCCATCGCGATAATATAATGGGATGTCCATGCGCACGGCAGCCTCGTGTCGGCTATTGTGCAGCAGGCTTTTCAGTGTCAGTGTATCTCGACGGGCAAACGCCGCTTGGTCGGCATAAAGGAAGAGCGAAAGGAACCGCCGGGTGCGAAAATCTATCGATGAAATGGCCATTAATTCACTTATCGAGCGCATACCTCGGTGCAGGAACACATATTCGTGTATCTCCTCTATCTGTTTATCTGTAAGGAAGGGTAACTGTCTCAACTGCTCTTGTGTGGCCGTGTTAATGTCCATGGGATGCGCCGCCAGCAGGGCCAGTTCCTCCATCTGCTCCGTCCAGCCCTGCTCCTCGGCATACGCGTCGTCAGATATCTCGTTCACAAAATCTTGCCACGTGTAGATATTTTGCGCTGTTCCTTGAAAGCACAAAAGAACTATAGCCAGTATTGTACAGAGTTTCTTCACTCGTTAGTAGCATTTATAAGGCAAAGGTAACAAAAGTTTTCAAGAAGAAGGGTGAGGATATAAAAAAAATATTCGTACCTTTGACCTTCGGTCTTAGGTACTGCCGTTCTTGCTCCGTAAACTACGCAAGCGTAGGCCTTTGGCCGTCCGATTACGGATTTCCTCAAATATATTTGGGAAATCGCTCGCTTATTCGTACCTTTGGAGCATGAATATTGCTATCTATACACTGACATCGCAGTTGCACGACGAGGAGGCCGTGGCTGCCAGTACCCGCGAGTTCCTGAGTTCGCTGGGCATCGAGTATGAAATGAAGGGTGCCGACTATGCCGATTACGGGCAGTCGGTGCTGAGTCTGATTTATGTGCGCACGGGCGGTACGGAGGGCATTTTCAAGACCTTGCTGCCCCAGTTGCAGAAGGCGGGCGGGCCGTTCTACCTGCTCACGTCGGGCACCAGCAATTCGCTGGCGGCTTCGATGGAGATTCTTTCCTATCTGCGCCAGCAGGGGCTGCAAGGGGAGATTCTGCACGGAACGGCCGAGTACGTCCGTCGGCGCATCGACGTGCTGGAGCGCGTGGCACTGGCCAAACGGCAACTCCGGGGCGCACGGCTGGGCATCATCGGGCAGCCCAGCGACTGGCTGATATCGAGCCATGCCGACCGCGACGAGGTGCGCCGACGCTTGGGCATAGAACTCATCGACATACCGATGGACGAGGTGCTGCAAGCCCTGCCGGGCGAGGTGGAGGCTGGTCTGCCGGGCGCCGAAAAGATATACGAGGCGCTGAAGCGCGTGACCGAGGACAACCGCCTACAGGGCTTCACGATTCGGTGCTTCGACCTCCTGTCGGCTGTCCACAATACGGGGTGCCTGGCCTTGGCCCGACTGAACAGCCAGGGGCTACGGGTAGGCGAACAAAGTTCGGGAATGGGGCTGGTGGCCGGATGCGAGGGCGACGTGCCCGCCATGCTGTCGATGATGATTGTCCGCTCGCTGACGGGCGTATCGGGCTTCCAGGCCAATCCGGCCCGCATCGACCCCGAGCAGGGAGAGATGACGCTCGCCCACTGCACCATCCCCCTCGACATGGTGGAGCGCTACGAATTGGACACGCACTTCGAGTCGGGCATCGGCGTGGGCATACGGGGCTACATGCGCGAGGGCGACGTCACGCTCTTCAAGGTCTCGGGCGACCTCCGTCGGCACTTCGTCGCCGAGGGCACCCTGCTCCGAAACGAGGCGCGCCCGAACCTCTGCCGTACGCAACAGGTGATACGGTTGGACGACCCGTCACTGATGCAGTACTTCCTGACCGACCCGATTGGCAACCACCACATCGTGGTGCCCGGACACGTCAAGGCACTGCTGACGGAGATACTGAAATAGACATTAATTAATAATATTTTTAACTACGAATTACACGAATTTTACGAATTGGCTACGCCCTCAAATAACGCCGAAGGCAATAATTCGTAAAATTCGTGTAATTCGTAGTTAAGAAAGAAAATATGATTCCTGTAATTCGTGGTTAAAGAAAATATCCTCAGAATATCGGTTCGCCGACGCAGGCCGAAGGCTGTTGGATGCGCAGCAGTGAGCAGATGGTGGCGGCGATGTCGGTAATGTGCACCGTGTGGTGGTTCTCGCCCTTCGGCACGCCGCAGCCCACGAATACGAGGGGTATGTGCGTGTCGTCGGGGCCCCAGAGCATGTGGCTGGCACCCTTCAGGTTCTGTCCCTCTCCGTAACTGAAGGCTTCCATCACGCCGCCCGTGGGGATAATCTGTATCTGCCCCGTGCGGCCGGGGTAATATCCGTTGCGCGTCATCGTGCGCAGAGGCTCGGGGATGTAGTCGGGAATGCGCTCCACGTCGTAGGCGTACTCTACCCACGACAATTGGCGCAGGTGTCCGGTGACGATGTCGGCCACGCGATTGCGGTCGAGACCTTTCTCACGGATAATGGCCTCATCCAGCAGCACCTTGAAACTGGCGATGTTCTTCACGACGTTTTCCGTAACGCCCGTTTCATCGGCGATTTTCTGGTTCAGGTCCTTTACGACTTGTGTCGATTCCCACACCTGGGCGGGTATCTTGTGGTCCATGCGCCACTGCAGGTTGTGGCTACCGGCGTGGTCGGCGGTCAGGAAGGCCGTCCACTGTCCCTTGCCCACCTGCTTGTCGAGGAAGGTGAAGAAGGCCTCCAGGTCGTGGTCGAGCCAGAGCATGGCATCCTCGATGTACTGCGAGTTGCATCCCACGCGGTGGGCAATGGCATCGGTGGAGGAGATGCTGACGCAGAGCATGTCGGTGAACTCGTCGCTGCCCAGTTGTTCGCCCTCCACGGCAGCACGGGCCATGTCCAGCGTCAATGTGGCTCCCCAGGGCGTTGAGCGGATGTCCTTGCCCACGGTGTGCTCAATGCGCGTGTCGCGTGGATGGCTCTGCACGTAGGTGTCCTCGGGGTACATCATCTTCGCGGGCCAGTCGCGCTTCATGTATTCCTTGCTCTTGTTGTGTTTGTTGAAATCCACCACCCACTGGGGCAGTTCCTTCATGTAGTATGTGCTGGTGATGAAACGGTCGTCCGTGTCGTCGAGCCAGTAAGCGGCATTTGCCGAATGGCCGGCGGGCAGGATGGAGGCCCGGTCCTTGATGGCCACACCGATGACCTTCGAACGGAAGTTTGTGGCCATGCGCAGTTCGTCGCCCATCGTCGTGCCCATCATCAGGTGGGGCGACCGCTTGCCAGCCTTCGTCTCGCTGCCCACGGTTGCCATATCTTCGTCGTAGGGGGCCGATGTGCCCTTCCCATCTACATAGAAATAGTTGTTCGTGATGCCGTGGAAGGCGGGCACCGAACCCGTATAGACCGACGTATGGCCCACTGCCGTCACGGCCGGGATGTAGTTTATCAGGCAGCGCGTACAGTTGTATCCCTCGTCCATCATCCGTCGGAATCCGCCCTCGCAGTAACGGTCCTTGTACCGCTCCAGGTAGTCCCATCGCATCTGGTCCACCATAATGCCCACCACCAGTCGGGGCTTCGCCGTCTCTGCCTGCATGCTCATGGCACACAACAGCATAATCAATGTAAATAGTCTTTTCATGGTTTATCTGATTATTCGTTACAAAGGTACTAAAAACTTTTCATATTACTTTACTTCAAGGTAAGTTTTCAGTGCATCGACGTATGCCTCAAAGGCTTTCAGCCCTGTGGGCGTAATGCGGCAACGGGTGCAGGGCTTCTTGCCCTTGAAGGTCTTTTCGACCTCGTTTACTTCAAGGTAAGTTTTCAGTGCATCGACGTATGCCTCAAAGGCTTTCAGCCCTGTGGGCGTAATGCGGCAACGGGTGCAGGGCTTCTTGCCCTTGAAGGTCTTTTCGACCTCGATGTAACCTGCCGCCGAGAGTTTGTCTATCTGCACGCTGAGGTTGCCCGCCGTGGCTCCCGTCTTCTCCTTTATATAGGGGAATTCGGCCTCTCCCACGCTGATGAGCAGCGACACGACGGCCAGCCGGAGTTCGGCGTGCAGCAACGGGTCGAGCGGTTGGAATGTTCTTGGCTGGTCACTCATCGTCGTCCACGTCTATCACCATAGTTTTCCGTTTCTCGGGATGCTTGGCCAGATACGTCCAGCGCCAGCCCGTGCCCAAGAGGACGACGGCAAACAGCACGGCATAGTAGAGGCAAGCACCCCAAGTCATTACCGTCCAGCGCGTTCCGTTGAAGATGATACCCAAGGCACCAATTATGCCGATGGTAGATAGGCGATAGCCCCACTCGTCATCGTTGGTGTAACTGGAATTGCAGACAATGGTGGTCACAAACAGCAGGAGGATGGGCGGCACAAGCCAGTTATGCTCATTGATACCAAGGCAGCCAAACAGGATGGTGCCAAATATCATGCCCTCGCCTGTACTCCACACTTCGCCAATCACCCGCTCGGCCAGCGTCTGTGGGGAGCCCTTTTTGGGCAGGGAACGATGCCAAAAGACGAAGTGCAGGACGACGTACAGAAACAAAACCCACGTCCAGTTTCGTTCGGGCCACACCGCATAAAGCACAGCCATCGTGAGAAACGTGACGACGAAGCAAACACCGGCCGTCAGGAACGGCTGTCCCGTGAAGTGTGCCGTCGCTTCTGCCTGGCGCACCATGCGCTGCATAACCTCTATCGACTCCTGCGGAGTCAACTCTTTTTCCTTATCTTCCATTGCCATATCGTATATGATGAATTATTACCATGCAAAGATAAAGAAGTTTATGTTATAAACCAAATAATTCGCAGGAATGTTGCGTTCTTTGGGTCAAATATTTGTGGATTATAGCGGTTTATCAGAAAACAATGATATATTCCCTGCCGGGAGAGATAGGTGCCAGCAACTTCTTCGAGGTTGGCCGTGATATAATGTGCATTAGGGAACCGCCCCAAATGACATTAATTTCTGTTTGTCTATAATGATTATATGCTTGCCATCTAACAAGATGGTTCCCTCTGCTACCAACTCATTAAGGCAACGCTGCAGGGAGAACTTCTGAATGGCAAAACTGTCAGCAATCTCCTGACGGGATTTCTTCAGGGTGAAACTATCGGAACCGCACTTCTTGGCTTCTTCAAGCAGGAAGATGGCCACCTTTTCCCGAACGGTGTGGAGGGTAAGCATCCGCACTTTCCTGGCAAGGAACTGGCCTACAGCCGACAGCTGGCGAATGAAATTCAGATGGATGCGGTCGTCTGACTTCATCAGTTGCAGTAATTCATCGGGAGACATGCGCAGAACGATGGTGGACGAATTGGTCTCAATGCTCACGGGCATCCTATTGTCTTTCGAGAAGATAAAAGCGGGTGCCAATAGGTTGCCCATGGTGCGAGTCGCCATCTGTACAAACTTACCGGAAGGGCCTACCATACGGGCAGTCAACTCGCCCTCCACGATAATATCCGCATAGCGACAAGGAAAGCCTGCCAGCACATAGACATCGTTCTTGTCGAAATGTACCAGTCGATAGTTGACGGCTGACATCGCCTGTTCTATCTCGTCTGCCGTCAACCCCTCGAAAAGAGGGCATAGCAACAATGCCTTGGTCACTTTTGTTTCCATCTTGTCAGTTGAATTTTGCCGCAAAGATACAAAATTCTGCCAAATTATCGCCTGCTCAGCCTACATGATTCTTCAGAGTGGACACAAATGTTTCCAACTTTTCGTCTGGCACGGTCTTTGCGGGTTTGTTGATGACAAGGTATAAATACTGAAGACTATGGCAACAATAGAAAAAGGAAAGGCTTTCATAGCCAACGAAGCAATTGACTATGCCGAGGGTGGCATCGTTTCAAAAGAGTTCATTCACACCGAGGGTGGCAGCGTCACGCTGTTCTCCTTCGACAAGGGTCAGCAACTATCTGAGCACTCGGCTCCGTTTGATGCTGTGCTGCAAATCATCGACGGACTGATGGAGATTTCCGTCAGCGGCACGGCCCACACTCTGGAAGCAGGCCAGACATTCATCATCCCCGCCAATGCGCCTCATGCCGTCAATGCCGTGGAGCCGTTCAAGATGATTATCACGATGATAAAAGACGACATCAGCCAGAAAGTTAAATTCGAGAAAGCATAATGGCAAAGCAGATTAGCCTCAAACTCGCCGAGGCTGGCTTTGAACTGGTGAACGACGGCATTGGCAAACTCTGGGTGCCTGATACTACTACACTTGATGACTACAGGGATTACGGATGGGAATTTGCCAAGGCAATAGCATAATTATTAACACATTCCCCCTTACGGTGTTGGCAAGGAAGACTTCTGTGAGGAATAAAACTATTAGGAATCGCTTGGGAGTGCCGAGATTTTCAAAATCTTTGCACTCCCAAATTATTTCAATCATAATGTCTGTGCTTGCACAGGCATTTCCATACCTATTTTGTCTAATTTTTTAATCGTAACAAAAGTAATGAAAGCAAAAACAAGACAGTACGAATCGCAGTTACAACTGCTGAGCGTGATGTGGGAAAAAACGTAAGTGCAACGGCTTTGGCCCGGCGGATTGGTGTCTCGCCCCAGGCCATGAGCAAGTTCATAAGTGGGCGGTGCGACCATGACGCGCCTCTGATTGCACATTTTTAGATAGTATTTTGCATTTCTGCATAGCACATTCTTTACTATCCAATTTTTTTTGTATTTTTGCACATAAGAATCAATATGTTTATATTATTGGAGAAAGTGATAGAGTATGGATGTTAAATTCATTGGACAAGGTTTGTCTTTACCAGGTGATAAACCTGCTGGGGATGTTATCAATGAGATTCTTGAGCGTGCAGACTACCTGGACTTTTCTGCATTTGTGGCTTTTGTCAGTGCTGGTGGTGTCAAGCAGATTCTTCCTAATTTGAAGAAGTTCATTCAGCGTGGCGGTAAGGTTCGATTATATATAGGTGTCAATTTGCATGCCACATCCAAGGAGGCGCTTGAATTGCTGATGGCAGAACGCATCCCTACCTATATCGTATATTCCCCCAACAAGGTTGTTTATCATCCTAAAATATACACGTTTGAGGGAAATGCACAATACTTCATTATTGTTGGCTCTTCCAATCTCACGACATCAGGTCTGTTCCAAAATGTGGAAGCCTCCATCTGTGTGGAAAATATTTATGAAAAAGACGATACAAATGGGCGGGAACTATTATCGGATATCTTCGACTATTACAATAGTTTCCTTAATGGAGAGGCTACTTCATGCAAAGAACTGACAGAGAAAGTTCTGCTCACGCTTGTCAATGCAAAAATTGTACTTCCAGAGAAAACAACAAGAGTATTCACTAATGAACAATTAAGAAAACTGACTACCACGTCTCTTTCTGATATTAAGAAACTGAAAGATACATTTGGAGAAATTAAAAGAAGAGGACTTAGGAAAAGTACCAATAAGAGAGTAAGGGCAGAAGTGTTGGAGCCAACCAATAGCGACATCAAATATCATACGGCATCCATAGAGTTGGCGGGAGAAAGTATGTGGATAGAGACAAAAAGGATGACAGGAGGCTCAAGAAACATACTTGACCTTTCGGCAAAAGGAAAACTTAATGGTGTGAAGAAACCTGGCTCTGTGGAGTTCTTTGGTATCGACAAGGATAATCATGCCCAGACCAAGGACATCACTTTAGTCTATAATGGGAAGGCCTACAAGAATAATACGATTCTATATGCTACTGACAATAGTAATTGGCGAATACAACTAAAGGGGGAAACTATAGGAAAAGAGAAACTGACAGATATTTCCAAGCCTAGATTGGGGCTGCCCGGTGGATTCATGCATAAGATTCTCGTATTCGAGAGGATTGGTCGAGCCGATAAATACAAGTTGTACATTCTTGAAGAATCCGAATATGACACGTTGGTATCACAGTCCTCTGACTGGGCAAGAGGTGGAAACGGAACGGGCCGTGCATACGGTTTCATTAAGCCTTTAGACGAGTAATTTGTGCAATTATACTTTCAGTCTCACTTGCTGAATAGTTTGAATATGATGTGAAGATGTATTTCAAATCATCCTCGGGAATCTGATATACAAGGGAAATCAGCGCATCCATTAGGACAAGTAAATCCCTTCTGCCTGACGGTAAAATGTGACCCAAGTCCTTGTTTTGTGGCCATAGGGCTGTCAAACGCTCGTCGTCTTTAAGTATCGTCCTGCAAATATCGTGAAGGAGCGAAAAGACATTGGTGGCTTTCCCGCAGTAATTAACAACGTATGTTTTCACCTCGTCAATGCTGGGGATTGCGATCTGCTTGATGAAACTTTGGGTCAGGTCGATGCCTGTCAATTTGTTCTTCACAATATAGTCAAACACTACCGAGTTGAATAGGCAACACAAATAGACCAGCGCATCAGTGGAGCCAGTTGTCAGAAACTGAACAGACTGTGAGGCTGGCATGAAAGGCAGTATCGTTGCTATGCAAGCGCGTTCGTTGGTGGCCGATGTCAGGCTATGCCAGGCCAACATATAATCGTCTTTATAGGTTGCTGACAATGCTTTCCATTTCCTCTTCTTGATAAAGAATCTCGACTCGGGATAACAATGATTCCGCTTTTCTTTATCAGACAACTTTCGCGCATGGGCTTTTGCTTTGTATCTGTCGGTTTCAGGAATATGGTTAAAACCTGCGTACATCCCATCAAAAGCAGAAAAGAATTTCCCTTCATAGACAGGGATGTTGTTCGGCCCTTGTTCTCGCTCTATGTCTGTAGCGTGATTCGTAAAATGAACTAGTCTGCCGTACTTTAACTTCGGGAATTCGTCAGCAATAGTATTAAAAGTCTTATAGATGGACAGCATGATAGGCAAATCCTTCGAGGAAGAGAGATTGGGAATCATTTCTGTCTCGGGATTAAGGAGGTGCAGTTCCTCTTTCGTAATTTTAACAATGTTCTCCTCTATACTGTCAACATCATGAACGTTCATAGCCAGTCTAAAGCCTTGGTGTGGCTTGTTATCCATCATCAATAGCGTAAACCTCTCCCTATTGTCAATATTGAAGTATCTTTTTCGGTTGATAAAGTCAAAGACAGTATCAATCCTATCACAGATTTTCACGAACAAGGGCTTACTGGCCTTAGTGGCAATAGTGGAACTCTTGATGATAATCCCTACACATGCTTTTCCTGACATGAGGTTGTATGCAGCCTCTGTAAACAGGTTGCTCGTATTGAGTTCTCCAGCGCAAGAGGCTGCGAAACGTGGCGAGACTTTGATAAATGCCTTGGTGTCTATTATTTGTTGCCTGTATTGTTGACAATAGTTCTTTAGTAGCAGATTCGAAACCTCTGCACTCTCTATGCCTGTCTGCAAATTGGGTTTGAAGTTCAACTTGCCGATGGATGATTCGTATTGTGCATAGAAACTCTTTTCCTCAAACCTTATTTTCTCCCATGGCGGGTTGCCAAGAATAATGTCATATTCTGACAAGAAGTCAATGCCTATGGCAAGGTCCTTGTGATACAGAAAGCCATCAAGATAGGAGTTTATCTTTTCAATGTTATCCTTCTCATTCATCGTGTCCAAAAGGAAATTTGCATGCTTGAAATTTTTGGATAACTTAGCGTATATGCCTATGTCTTCGATAAAGTCCATGATGTTGAACTTGCATATCTCTAAAGCAATGAAATCCACATCACAGGCATATAGATTCTCTACAAACTCCGATAGTCCAGCCTTCGACATCCTCATGGTTTTACCTATGCTGCGAAGTGCTTCTGTCAGGAAAACACCTGATCCGCATGAAAAATCAAGAATGCGAGCCTTGCCCAATGCCTCAAAACCATTATTTTCTACATAGTTGGCGATGACAGATTCTGTTACGTATGATGCAAGTTTACTTGGAGTATAGTAACTACCTTGACTGTTCCTTGAAGTATCTCCGTCAATTACAGAACTTCCACTGACATCAATTTGCAGCAGCGTTTCATAGATGATACCCACATTACAGGAAAGGCTTTCAGAGTCTATCTGTCGCAAATAATATTCTATGCATGAGTTGATTTGTCCATCTGTTTGTTCGTATACAAGCAGGAATGGATTTTCTGGTGAAAGATTCTTCTTTATCCAGTTGATGCAATCTTCAAGCGTGCTCATAGCACTGCCCCATTTATAAGCATGGGACACCACATAACAATAAACTACAAAATAAGCACGGGCGGTGACCATCAGTCTGTGTGTCTGGGCAGGGTCAATGATTGCACCATCCTTTTGTCGAGTTGCCAAAACGGCTGACAAGGTATCCCTATATAATTGGAGGTAATTCATAATTTAAGAATGGGATGATTGAAGAAGCATTTCTGATGAACTACACTAATAATCTCCCTTATCGTCTCTGGTGTGATTTGCAGTAGCCGATACAATTCAGGATAGTTTTCCATGAGTTGTGCATGGATGTCATCCACCGTCAAGGATAATACTGGCTGGACGTGTGACAAAGAATATATTCCTGAAGTCTGCAATATCAATTTGTGTATCAAGTCTCTTTTATACAGTCGTTTGGTAATAGACAAAGACGATACGTTCTCTATGAGGTATCTGGCAATGTCCTTGGGGCGCAGTGAATACATATAAGAAATCATGTCGATGCAATTTTCTGTTCCTATGATGTATCCGTTCAACTTCCGACTTACAGACTGGCAGCAGCCATTCATCGTGGATGCAAGCATTTTGTCAATTTTTCGCATGTTCAGCAGGTCTCCAGTGTAGGTCATATTGCTGCCAGTCATCTTTTCATACTCTTTTTCCTGTGTATCAGAGAGTTGGTATTTATCCAAAATAAACATATCAATGGCTTGCTCATACACATAGCGGCGATATTGGTTAAATACATCCTCTTTAATACATGCCTCCACATAGCAGTCCACGTCTAATATGGCCTTATAGTCCACATGTACGAATTCGAAGTTTGGAAGTTTTCTGCTTAAATATTCCTGCTTGAGCCTGATACACTTGGCTGCCAGTGATGATATGAAAGGGCTGTCTAGGATTCCGTCGGCTACGGGTATCTTTCCAATGTAGCCAGCACTCACCGTAAACTTAGGATTCAAGACCTTTAGGAAATAGGTGGCCAACTTTGAGTTCAGGAAAGCAAGATGACAAAGAGGATCTCCTTTCAACACCTTGATGCCAGGCCCAGAAGCAATGAATACTTGACCGTCAAGCCGTTCTCTGGTACTTAATCCTAATGTGCCTGTGTCGCTATATACAATGGCCGTATTGTCTATCTCGCTAGAATTCCTCAGGGCACTTCCTTTGTTGCCTTTAAGTAGTTCTCCCCGCTTGCCCCACTTTACTTTGTAGAAGTTAAGGCCTCCCCACTTGCTGTAACCTCCGCCCTTGCTGGCAAGCACCCATCCCTCCTCGTCGGTTTCCCATATATATTTCACCATCAATTTGTTGTCACCAGTCGAAGAACCCTGCATGCACTTCCCCAATACGCTATATCGGTGCATTGACTTGAATAGTTCGAAGTCATTGCCTAATTGATAGCAAAATTCAAGATTGGAATTGTGCCAGAAATTATCCTGGCATACGGAATATACTTCATAGTTGCGTTTAGACAAGGCCGTTCGTTTATCGACCATATTATGCCCTCTCAGATTGACAAAGGAACTATGTAGCCCATCCTTTGGCTTCTTACCTGTGATAACAGACAGAACGATGTTGGTTTTCTCGCCATTGATATTCTCAAAGGCATTAGGCCCCATATCAATACATGTACGGAGATAATATTTATCAAGTAACATTCTACGGAAATCCTTCATGGATGACAAAGACATCCAACCGTTTTGAGTAACTGCGGCAAAAATGTCTTGCTCTCGCATACTGCGCATAATCTGCTCCATGAAGGTAAAGCACAAGTCACCTTTTGACCTGGAATAATAGCTTTGCAGGTATTCTTTCAAACTGGTATCCATGTCTCTTTTTCCCATAAATGGTGGGTTGGTGACATAAACGATGGGGGCTTCCTGCTCACGTATGGATGCCAGCCTCTGCGATAGGTCTATTCCCCCAATGGCGTTGGATTTGACATGATTCGCAAGGAAGCCTTTAGGGTCATCATTGAGACCTCCGTAAACAAATACTTCTGTTGTATTTGGGATGCTGGAGTGAAGTCTGCTACACGTATATAATGATAATGCTGCTATTCTTGACAGCTTTTTGTCAAGGTCGTAACCGATGATATTGTTTTTGAGAATTAGTGAGTTAATAACCTCTGCGTCATTATCAGTGTGGGCGGAGTACCAGTTGAACAATTTGGTGTAGATGTACGTCAGGAAATTGCCACCGCCACAGGCCGGGTCGATAAACACGACCTGCGGAAGATTTTTTTCACATAGGTCGAAAGTTTCGTCAACAAGGTACCTAACCATATAACTGTCAGTAAAGAACTGGGTTTGGACGAGAATCTCGTTACCTGTCAGTTTGTTCTTACCGCTTCCAATTTTCTTCAAGGCATCCTTGGCTAAAGTCGATTTCAGTTCCTGATATATCCATGAGACCATATTGTCATCTTTGGCATTGGCTTTGAGTATGTCATCAAGAAGGCTGCTAATTTGTTGCAGTTGCTCAGAAGGTAGTTGGCTTGTATAGTGGTCGTAACTTTCAACCAAATCATTAAAGTGGAGTTTCAATACCGTATATTCATCTTGGAATGGATTTCCATTTAGACCTGATTCTGAAAGTCTTTTGATGGTATACATGATGGCAATGGATGCACATATCTCATCCATTCCCGCTTTGTCATGATATCTAAGCGAGGTATTGACATATTGAACTAATTTGTTGATACAACTACTCATTGTCTACAACGATATTATTGAGTTCTATTTTGTCGCATTTCATTGCCTCAAGACACTCTATCATGAAGGAGGCACTGAATGTGCCACGGCTTATTTTGCTGTTGATGCTTGACAGAGTATAGGTGTGCCCCCGTTTGGATAACAACATTTGTAAATCTTCTGTACTGATACCACGGCGAAGCATCTCCATTTTGAGGAAACGCTTAGCAATGCTATTATCTGCTTGTTTCTCCATAATTGAAAATATTTCTGCAAAATTACAAATAATTCTCATATTTGCAAACAGAAAGTGCATATATATTAAGATTTGGCCAAAGCCTATCGTCCTTGCTCATCCCTATGGTCAATGTATTTGTACCGTGCAACCTGGGATGCAGGATATGCAATTTAAGAATCGAACCATTCTCCCCTACTCGTTTCTTCTGCCACAATGCATATTCAATTTGTAATAGTCGTGAATCCGTAGCACAAATATCGTTAATAGTTTTGGGTGCATAAGGAAATAGAGTACCTTTGCACTCCCCAACTTATTTTGTCTAATTTTTTAATCGTAACAAAAGCAATGAAAGCAAAAACAAGACAGTACGACTCGCAGTTGCAACTGCTGCGTGTGATGTGGGAAAAAACGTAAGTGCAACGGCCTTGGCCCGGCGGATTGGCATCTCGCCCCAGGCCATGAGCAAGTTCATAAGTGGGCGGTGCGACCCTTCGCTGGAACGGTTGCACCAGATAGCGGATGCGCTCGATGTGCGCGTCCGCGACCTTTTCCGGGACTGAGTTTGTAACCTATGGGTTGAATAATCGCACGGCGAACGAACATCGCCGTGCAGATGCTTGTTGCTCTCTGCGAATTGCCGTAACTTTGCCTAAGCATTCAACACAGAGATTATCATTTTATGAGAGGACGCAAGAGAGACCAAAGGTCTTACACAGAGGCCTACGGCGAGACACCGCTCGTCCAAGAAGGGCGTAGCCTCTCTGTGCAGCATCTTCGATGCCTCTTGTATAATTCCACTAAAAAAGATATTCTCTGTGTTAAAAATAAAGTCGTTTTTGATTAGTTACTTAAAGGATGAAAAGATTATGGTGGAAGTATCAGTATTTCGGAACTTCTGGGACACGGTGCCTCGGAGCAGTACGCTGGAGGCGATGGTGGAGGCGATTCGCTCTGACCGGCGGACGCGGGAACTGACCGAAGGGTATCGGCAGGACAGGCAGGACTCGCTGAAGAACGAGAGTATGCTCTTCGCCGTGCCGTGCATCTTCGAGGGCGGCAAGGCACAGAAGCATGTCGTGAGGCTGACGGGCATGGCGATGGTCGATATTGATAAAATTGAAACATTGAAAAATGGAAAAATGGAAGGATTGAAATCCTTAATTATGGCCGACCCGCATACGCTGTTGTGCTATACGACCATCAGCGGGGAGGGGCTGCGGGTGCTGTACCGCTACGAACTGGATGAGGGGTTCGAACTCCGGCAGCAGGTGCAGTTCTACCGGAAGGCGTTCGCGGCGGGCAATGCCTACTACGAGCGGCTCCTGGGGGCCGAGGCGGACGGCCATTGCAAGAACGTGACGCGCCTGTCCGTGGTGGCGCACGACAGCGAGGTCTATTACAACCCCGAGGCCGAGGCGTTCAGCCGAGAATGGATAGAGGGCGAATGGGAACGGATGCAGCAGCCGATGAAGGAGAGCCGCAAGCGCAACCGCGAACTGGCCCGCATCCGCGCGCTCTACGCGAAGACCATCAGGCCGGAGGTGGAGAGCGAGGGGGCGGTGTATGCGCCCGGCTCGCACAACGACTACGTGATGCGCGTGGGCTACCGGTTGAACCAGTTCGGGTGTACAAGGGAGGCGGCCATGGAGTGGGCTGTCAAGGAATTTCCCGACTACGACAAGGCGGCCGAAGTGGTGGCATCGTGCTACGAGAAGACGGAGGAACATGGTACACGGGGCGGACAGAAGCACCCTCACGGACACGGTGGGGACAACGGCGGCCTGGCCACGGTGGAGGAGATACAGGCGTTCCTAAAGGAACATATCCGATTACGGCACAATGTGATAACGGGGCGGGTGGAGTACGGGCCAGACTGGCAACCTATCACCGACCGCGTGGTCAATTCGCTGTGGGCGGAACTGTCGAAGCGCAAGGCCGTCAGGGCACAGGACATCTACCGCGTGATAGAGAGCGACTTCGTGCCCGAATTCCATCCGTTCAGGGAATATCTGGAGACCCTCCCCACTCCCTCCCTCACAGGGAGGGCGGGGGGTGGGTCTGGTCCTGACCCCATCCGCACCCTGGCCGAGACGGTAACGGTGAAGGGCGGCGAGGCGGAGCAACGGCTGTTCTGCCTGTACCTGCGGAAGTGGCTCGTGGGCATGGTGGCCGCGTGGGTGGACGATGCGGTGGTAAACAACGTCATACTGGTGCTCATCGGCGAACAGGGGTCGTACAAGACCACGTGGTTCAACTACCTCCTGCCGCCCGAACTGTCAAGATATTTCTACACCAAGACCAACGCCAACCGCATGGGGCGCGACGACCTGCTGACCCTGGCGCAGTACGGCCTCGTATGCTGCGAGGAACTGGACACCATGTCGCCCCGCGACCTCAACCAACTGAAGGCCGCCGTGACGATGCCCTCCATCGACGAGCGCGCCGCCTACGCCCACTTCCACGAGCACCGCAAGCACATCGCCTCGTTCTGCGGCACGGGCAACAACGTCCAGTTCCTCTCCGACCCCACGGGCAACCGCCGCTGGCTGCCGTTCGAGGTGGAGCACATCCGTTCGCCCCGCGAAACGCCCTTCGACTACGAGGCCATCTACCGTCAGGCCTACGCCCTCTATCGCCAGGGCTTCCGCTACTGGTTCTCCCGCGAGGAAATCCTGCGCCTCTCGGCCCACAACCGCCAGTTCGAGACGCCACGGCTGGAACACGAACTGGTGCAGATGTACTTCCGCCGACCCAGTGAGCGTGAGGGCGGCGAGTTTATGTCCGTGGCACTGGCCCTGCAAATCGTGGGCATGGGCATCACACAGAAACTCTCCACCGTGGCCCTGGGACGTGCCTTCGTAGAGCAGGGCTACGAACGTCGCACCTACTGCAACACGCGCGGCTACATCGTTGTGCGCCGCACAGGCGATGAGATGCACCAGATTCGCCACTACATGGCACATGAATCCACTGCCGAAACAGAGAACAAAACCGATACACATACAGATGATACAGATGTTTCTTAAGAGTCCTTCGCGCGTACGCAGGAACTTTTCGCCGCTCCGAGAGTTCCTGCGTACGTGTGAGAGAGATTGCAAATACCCGTGTAAGATGTGTATGTGTATGGAAAAAACCTACGAACTATGAAAGCAATGTCGAAACAACAATTGGCCGACCGTGCCGGTGTGAGCGTGAAGACGCTGATGGCCTGGTGCGAACGCTACCGCACCGACCTCGAGGCCATGGGCCTGCAACCGAAGGCCCGCGTCCTGCCCCCGAACGTCGTCCGCTTCATCGCCGAACGGTACTGCATAGACGTGGAATGACTCCTAAAGAAGTACGTGTGTACGCGGATGCTGTAATTGAAAAGGAGAAAACAGGTCAGCCCATCCGCCCCGTGGAGATTTCCTTTTCTAGGAAATCATAGACATAGCCTGGACTCTGGAAGTATAAGCCCGAACGCCTGTCCTTCAGTCGGCTGTACGTATCGGAGTTATACAGGGTGTCCAGCGCCTCGGGCATCGTGACTCCGCGCCGCTCCATCAGCAACAGCACCAAGTCGCGTGCCATCAGTTCCACCTGAAAGTCAAAGTCCGTCATAGTTTCCGCAACTGCGTTATGGCCCTTTCGGTACCGAAGAAATACTGATATGTAACGCCCTTCATGTACTTTAACCGTTCAAGGAACGTGTCGAAGGTGATTTCCTTCTCCATATACCTGCGTATCTGCAAACCTACACGGTCGTTGGCTATCGGCCCATACACGATGTCATAATCATGCACACTGTCGCCATTCGGGGCGTTTCTGTTCTCAAACACGAATTGTGCCCACTCCTTGCTGTAGCCCTCGAAGGTCTTGACCTTGAACGTGACCGCATGGAGCAGATTCTCGTCAAACTCATACACGTTGAGGACGGGTGTCCCTCCTATCTGGAAGGCCTTGAACTCTGCCATATCCATCGCCTGACGGCGGTCGTCACTCAGATAGAATCCGCAACCGAAGTCCTTGTTCGGTTTGGACTGTCGGAGGTCTATCTCCCGTATGTCTATTGTGGAACCGTGATAGAGAAGCATGTTACAGCCCTCCTCCCTGTCGTCGGCAGTAGGCAGCCACATCGGTCACCATATCCCTGAAACTCTGCGTATGAGCCACATCGTAGAAACGGTCTATCATTTCCACCCCCTTATAGCGGTTCAGGTAACGATAGGCCTGAATATCGCTCAAGTGATTGGCCTTGCCAAACTCATTGATGAATGCGATGAAGTATTCAGCCTTGTTTCGTGTCTCTTCTGCCATGCAATCACTTATTTCGTGGCAAAGATAATAAATTATCTGCAAAGGTCGTGCTTCCCGGACATATTTTCTGTGCAGGAGCAAGATTTTATCCGACTTAGATGAGGTTAATATATCTGTGGAGTAGCCACTTCTATACACTTCTATTGTTATACGCCTTTCGGTCATTTATGATGCCTGCGAGGTTCGAGGCTGCCCAATTGACAAGTTCATTGAGGAGAGGTGTCAGCGTCCTTGCCCTGTCTGTCAGTTCATATTCGACGCGCGGCGGCACTTCGGCGTAAGCGTGACGAGTGACAAGTCCGTCCGCTTCGAGGTCGCGCAAGGTGCGGGTCAGCATCTTCTGCGAGATGTCAGGTATGGCCTGTTCTATCTCCTTGAAGCGCATGGGTTGCTTGGCCGGTTCAAGGGTCAGGAGGATAAGGATGCTCCAGCGGTCGCCAATACGGGCGATGACGTTGCGGATGGGGCACTCTGGGAAATGGGCGTCAAGTATTTTGTTATTTATATCCATGATGGTCAGTCTATGATGTTGTATCTTCCTGGTCTGCGAGGCTTCTCTTTCGGGTAGTCGCCTTTGCAATAGCCCAGCAGCACGAAGCAGCGGGCGACGTAGCCGAAGGGTACGCCCCACTGGTACATCAACTGGTGGCCGTAGTCGCTGTCGAAGGTCTCTTCGCCACGGGCTATGATGCAGCTGCTGATGCCGAGTTCGGTGGCTGCCAGCACCATGTTCTCGGCGCAGCAGAAGGCATCGGGGATGCTGTAGAGGAAATTGGCTTGGGCAAAGATGACGCACACCGT
>JAFUAH010000032.1 GCA_017464345.1 Bacteroidaceae bacterium | reverse complement strand
GCGCCATAATTCAAAAAGAATTTGTAATTTTGCAACCAGAAACAATAAATAGGTTATGTTTAGCATCAAGGACATATCGGAGTACATCGTGCTGCTCATTGCTGCCTTCGCCAGTCATTATTCGATGACTGATGCCGAGGCCTACCGCTACCTGAGCCGCTACGGAGCCATCAAGGTGGCACACGACTTCTACGACGTGATGCACACCCAGCCCATGGACGACATGGTGCAGAGCATGAGCACCTACTGCCACAGGAAAGGAGGCGAGTTATGCTGACTCACGAAGTTATGACACAGCCAAACGTAACGCCACAGGAATTCAAGCGTCTGAAGGAGCAGGTGACCGCCCGCATGATTCAGATACTCACCGAGGAGCAGGGCTACACGCTGGAGGAAGCCATCGACCGTGTCTACACCTCGCCCATCTACGAGAAATTGTCCGATGCCAACACCGGCCTCTACTTCCAATCACCGCGCTACGTACTTTCCTATCTGTAAAATGGGCGGTGAGGTCGACAGGCATAGAAGCGACAAAGTAATCGGGGCATTGGCCAGCAAAAACATAGGCTAATACCCCGATTCTATTGTAAAATGCAGAGAATTTGAAAAAAGTTCCAATATTTTGTAGTTTTTTGCCACCTTCGTTCGATTTCTTATCAGAACGAGTCAATTAAACAATGAATCAATGAAAGACTTACAAAGTGAATTTGAACGAATGGTCAGGGAGAACCGCAGCACGATTTACACCGTCTGCTACATGTTCTCCAACGACCAGGACGAGGTGGCCGACCTGTTCCAAGAGGTGCTTATCAACCTGTGGAAGAGCCTGCCCTCGTTTGAGGGACGCAGTGACGTGCGCTCCTGGATTTACCGCGTCAGCCTGAATGTGTGTATCTCACTCGACCGCAAGAAGCAACGGCACAAGACCGTGCCGCTGACGATGGACATCGACCCCTACGAGGAGGCGGAAACCAACCAGAACTCGCGACAGATGGAAATGCTCCGTCAGCGCATCGCACGGCTTGGGCAGTTCGACCGCGCCATCATCCTGCTCTGGCTGGAGAACATGACCTACGAGGAGATTGCCGCCATCATGGGCATCACGGTGAAGAACGTCAGCGTGCGCCTCTATCGCATCAAGGAGGAACTAAAGAACATGTCAAACGATTAAACTACAAGAATCATGGAGAATCAGAACAACAACCTACAGGAATTGGAGCAGTTGCGCAGTCAGGTCGCAGAGTTTAAGAACCGTCTGGAGCTGCAGGAAATTGTCAGCCGTCAGATGCTGGAAGAAGCGATGAAGGGCCATGTGTCGTGGATTAAGCAAATGAGTGTCTGGGGTGGCTTCGTTGACTTGGCATTGGTGCCGTTGGTCGTTTATCTCTCAAAAAGTATTGTCGGTATTTCGTGGCTGCCAATCATTGCCGTATGTATAGTCATGGTTTTAGAGGCCTTTTTCAATTTCTGGAATGTCAGCACTATCCGCGACAAGTATCTGCTTGCTAACGATGTAATCAACACACAACAAAGGCTGAGGACTTTCAAACGCAGGGAGAAACTTTACACTTACATTGCTGTTCCTTTTGGTCTTCTCTGGGCAGTATGGCTTTTGTTCGATGTATATAGTGGCAAAGACATCCCATTCCCAAGCACAGCCAGACTGATTTTTGATTTTGCTGCCATTGCCGGCATATTAGTTGTATTTCCCTATATTTTCTACCGCGAAATGCGCTCGCTGAACAAGGCCATCAAGGACATAGACGAGTTCGTCAACGGCAGGTAGGGGGAAAAAAATAACCATAAAAATTGCATACGGATGATACGCTGTATGCGATTTATTTTTTTGCAAGCTCCTGCCAGTCCCGAATCAGTTGCAGTATCTTGTCGGCCACTTCCTGATGCTTCTGCTGGTAGGTATGGCCGGTGCGCTCGATGAAGAGCAGGCGGTTCTGGGCGGCGGTGGGCATGTGCGAGTTGATGTTACGGAGGAAGCCGGAGGGGTCGCCGTCGGTGAAGTTCTTCGCAGAGCGAAGCGGCATAGCCGAGCGGTCGTAGGTGCCGATGAGCAGGGCGCCGGTGTGGGTGATTTGCGAGACTTGGCTGAATTGACCTTCGGTCTTCTTCCGTCGCGACTCGGCAGAGCCCATGCCAGCATGGCTCTGCTCTCGCTGCTCCGTCAGTTCGCCGTCGGGCGAGGTGTGGACGTTGTTGAGCAGTCCGCTGTGAACCCAGTCGTAGGCGGTGCCAACGGTACACTCCACCCAACCCATCAGCAGGAAGGGCAGCATCTCGGCAGCATGGCCACTGTCGTAGAGTTGGCGGATAATCTCGCGTTGCTGGGGCGTGACGCTGGCGGTCATGTAGTCGAGGTTCTTTCAGTCGCTTCGCTTTATGAAAGCGGCATAGCCGAGCGGGCGGGCGAGAGCAACAAGAAGTGCTCTACGCGAGGGGCGTGGTGGCGCGAGAGGTAGTAGATGACCTTGTTAGCCCCCAGCGAGTGACCGGCCAGGATGATGTGGCGGTAGCCTTGCTGAGTGGCGTAGTCGAGGTAGGCCTCGATGTCCTCGTCGGCCAGCGCGAAACGCTCGTTCCATGAGCCGATGATTTCCTCGCGGCCCGTGTGGGTGTTCATCGTTCGGATGGCCCCGAAGGCATCGTTGGTCTGGGCGTAGATGAAGTCGATGCCCGCGGCGGAGAGCGTGTCGCCGATGTTGTAGTAGAAGGGGTTCGAGTAGAAGTTCTTTGCGAGCAAAGCGGCATAGCCGAGCGACCGTGGATGCCAGTGATGGCTATCAGCACAGTGTCGGCCCCTCCGTCGGCAGCGAACAGCACGCCGTCGAGCAGTACGCCTCGCTTTGTTTCTATCTTTAACTGTTTCATTGCGACTGCAAAATTACAACGATTCCGCGAAGCCGCCAAACGACGGAATACTGATAATTTTCGCAGTATTCAGGGGAAAGTGGCAATAATCTGCGAGATTTTTTGTACCTTTGCAGCGCCTTAGAAGGTTTGATGTAAATGATAACGTAAAAGTATACCAAAAAATAATTCAAAAGTATACCACTTCGACTGAGTGCTGCAAAGGTACAAAAAGTTTGTTATACATTACTTATTGCTGATATATTTTTTTGTTTCTTTAATACGATACGACG
>JAFUAH010000037.1 GCA_017464345.1 Bacteroidaceae bacterium | reverse complement strand
GCTGAGCCTGCGTGTCCTCGCTCTTGAAATAGCCCTCCACGTTCACCTTGCTCATGTCGTACATCGTGGCGGCGACGGTGGCTTTTATGCGCGGGTCGATGGCAGCGGCGTTGACGGCCATTCCGCCGAAGCCGCAGATGCCGATGATGCCGATGCGCTCAGCGTCAACGTTGTCGAGGTTGGAGAGGAAATCGACAGCCGCGAGGAAGTCCTCGGTGTTGATGTCGGGCGAAGCCGTGCGACGGGGTTCACCGCCACTTTCGCCCGTGTAAGAGGGGTCGAAGGCGATGGTCAGGAAACCACGCTCGGCCATGTGCTGGGCATAGAGTCCGCTCGACTGCTCCTTCACAGCTCCGAACGGACCTGAGACGGCGATGGCTGCATACTTGCCGCCCTCAGGGGCCGTCTTCGGTGTGTACATGTCGGCAGCCAGTTCGATGCCGTAGCGGTTGTGGAACGTCACTTTCTTGTGCTCCACCTTGTCGCTCTTGGGGAATGTCTTGTCCCACTCTGTTGTCAGATTCAGTGTTGTCATACTTTCTTCGTTTTGATTTGTTGTCTCTTTGTTGTTGCATGCCGTGAGCATCCCAGCCATGAGCAATGTCATGAATATTACCTTCTTCATTTTATATACTTTTTGCCATTCTTAATGACGATTCCTTTATGACCTGCATGAGCCAATGTGCCTTGTAGGGTATAGGCTCTTGTTTGCGCTCCATCGGCCTGCCGTCGAAGGCTGCTGCCATGCCCTCGCGCCCATCGATGCCGTAGCCGTACATCATGCTCACCTCGTCAATCAGCCCCAGGTCGAGCAGCGAGCCGTTGATGCTGCAAAGGTACGACAAAAGATCCGCAACCCAGATAGACAGATTGCGGATAAAACTACCAAAATTACGGATTCTTTATTTCTTCCGCTGTTCGGCGAGACGCTCGGCTCTGCCGCTTTCTTGCGCTCCTTTGGTGCTCAGGCGCTTTGCGGAGTTCTCTGCAAAGAATTCTGATGGGGTCTGGCCTGTGACGTTCTTGAACATACGGGTGAAGTGCTGCGAATATTCGAAGCCGAGGTCGTCGGCCACCTGAGCGATGCTTCGGCCGCTGAGAATCTGGTTCTTGGCGCGATGGATGACGAAACTACGGATATAGTCCTTGGGACTCTCGCCCAAAGCGCCACGCACGATGTCGCCAAAATAGCCAGGCGACAGGCATAGTTCGCTGGCGCAGTATTTCACGCTGGGAAGTCCATCGGTGAGCTGACGGCCCTTTTCGTAGTAGTCGATGAGTACTTGCTGGAATCGGGCCAGGATGTCGCTACTCCCAGCCGTCATTTCCTTGAACTGGCGGGCATAGAAGCGGTTGCAGTAATCAAGAATCAGCCGTATGTAGTCTCGCACGATGTCATCCTGCACGTCGTCAGCATTTGACGATAGCAACTCTGCCCGTATATTCGACATCAGCCCTGAAAGCGTGTTCTTCTCTTCGGTATTGAGGAAGAGTGCCTCATTGCTGTTGTACGAGAAGAAATAATAGTCCTTCATCCGTCGCTCAATCTCCGTGCCGTGGATGAACACAGGGTCGAACAGCAGCACCCAACCGTGATACTTTCGTCGTGTGCCGTCGTCGCGTTTGCCACCAATCTGGCCTGGTGCAAAGGCTATCAGCGACCCGTCGCCATCGTGGTAAGTGCCGATGCCATAGGTCAGGTTCTCCGGGAACTCCCGCTGCAGGAAGATGCCGTAGCAGTCGATGCGGTTCAGCGAATGGCGTATCTCGCCCGCCTCGTCGTAGTGGATGATGGCGACGTGGGGGTGCAGGACCGGCACACCGATGTCGCGTGCGTAGTCGTTAGCCTCGTTGATATACAGGTCGAGTTTCATTTCGGGTGTAAAGATACAAAAAATCTGCCACACCGAGATGGATATGGCAGAAGTTTTCTTTCCGTTTAGTCCAAAATGAACTCGATGACTGCGCTGACCTCAAATGTCTACCCCTGCAGTTTGAACATTCCCGTGCGGAGAGAGGCGATGTAAGGTTTAAGGGGCCATCAAAACTGCGCCTTCCACTGCGCCCAGGAGATTCGGAAGCCCTTGGGTTGGTTTTCCTGAATGTATTTATAGACGAGGGGGATCATCTCGGCTTTCTCCTTGACAAGGGGCACCTTGAAGGGTTCCTCCTTGGGTTTATCGCCCTGATAGTACATGAAGCTGCCACTCAGTTTGTACTGGCGGTAGATGACATCCTTCTCCGATACGTCGGGGTTGCGCAAAAAATCGTAGAACACCATATACATTGTTGTCCGCCCCTTGCCAGCCTTGCAGTGGAAGTGCAGCCAGGTGTCCGCAGGCAATTGCTGGACGAAGACTATAAAGTCATCAAGGCTGCGAGGGTCGGTAAAACAGTGGTCAAGCACCGTCAGTCGCACATATCCCAGACCGCGTTTGGCACAGGCTTCGGCCTCGGTTTCGGCCATCGTAACGTCAAATTTGATGGCATCAGAGGACTGATAGTTGTTGGCTTTGTCCAGAACTACTGCCGATAGCTGCTGCCCCACGGTGTTGTGGATCAGATCAGCCTCCTCGGCAAGGATTGTCTCACGGCTCAGGCCGATGTCGGCCCAATTCTGCTTACCATAGATTGACACGTGATAGCCGTTTATCAGGCCATGCGTCTCATTGCGGAGGTCAACGATGGTTATCGGGCCGGAGTGCAGTTTCCTGATTTCTTTGACGAGGGTATCCAACTGAAGATCGCTGAAATCGGAACTGGCACTTGCTTTCAACTGGTCCAACCCTTTTCTCGAAGGCTCATAATCGGGGTCGTATCCGTTCAGCAAATCCCGCTCCACGAACTCGCTCATTGAGGTTCTCCAGTTGAGTGGCATCGAGGTCTTGTTCTCACATTCCAGACGCCAGGCATAGGGGGCATATTCTGCGCGTTGCTCCTTGGTGACATTCTCTCGTTCCTCTGCAGCATTTAGGTGCTGCTTTAACTCTCTGTGGGGGCATGATTCGTAGAAATTTGCTGCAAAGTTACAACTTTTTATTCAGATTTATTGTTCAATCGCCCCCACTTTTTTAATAATATTAAGGCAAAAGCGGGCGAAATGTCCGTCTTTCCTAATGTCGTATATTCCATTGTCTCAATTAATTTTCTGATAATTAGTGAACCTGCATCTATTCTAATATGATTTAGTTCAACTCTATATAGTGCGGAATAATATCTTCGTAATGTCCATCCTTCATGCGGAAGCCCTGTGGGATTACGCCGAGTTGGGTGAATCCCAGACGCTCATACAGGTGCAGGGCGTGGGTATTCGTAGCTACGACGGCATTCCATATCGCCATTGACTCCTGTTCGTCGTTCTTTTCGTATTTTCTTATCTCAATCATGAGCCAAATCTCTTAAACAATGTTCTTTTTTTATAAAAGCGAATAAATTCGAGCGGTAATAACGGGGCAAAGT
>JAFUAH010000036.1 GCA_017464345.1 Bacteroidaceae bacterium | reverse complement strand
GTCACCTATGAAGTCGTAGAAATGAGTGACATGCTTCTCGAACTGGTCAGCACCATCCACATCATCGTAGTAGGTATAGTCGCCGATGATGATACGCGGGTTCTTCACCACGTTCTTGATGAAGCAGAGGCTTGGAATCTTAGGATTCGGGAAAGCCTCATTGGGGTTGGGTCTATTATTGATTTCCATAAATTCCGATTTATCTGTTTCACTAATCGGCTGCAAAGGTACAAAAATTCTCGCAGATTATCGCCACTTCTCCCTGAATACTGCGAAAATTATCAGTATTCCGTCGTTTGGCGGCTTCGCGGAATCGTTGTAATTTTGCGGTTGAAAACCGCGAAGATGCTCTCGTTCGGCAAACGAAAACGAGTTTTCTTTGCACTCACTTAATCGCATCATTGCATCCGATATGAAAGAACTGAAGATAGAAACAAAGCGAGGCGTACTGCTCGACGGCGTGCTGTTCGCAGCCGACGGAGGTGCCGACACGGTGCTCATCTGCATCACCGGCATCCACGGCAACTTCTACTCGAACCCCTTCTACTACAACATCGGCGACACGCTCTCCGCTGCGGGCATCGACTTCATCTACGCCCAGACCAACGATGCCTTCGGAGCCATCCGAACGATGAACACCCACACCGGCCGCGAAGAAATCATCGGCTCGTGGAACGAGCGTTTCCGACTGGCCGACGAGGACATCGAGGCCTACCTCGACTATGCCGCTCAGCAGGGCTACCGCCACATTATCCTGGCTGGTCACTCGCTGGGAGCCAACAAGGTCATCTACTACCTCTCGCGCCACCACACACCCCGAGTAGAACACTTCCTGCTGCTCTCGCCCGCTAATCTCGACTACATGACCGCCAGTGTCACACCGCAGCAGCGCGAAATCATCCGCCAACTCTACGACCGAGGCCATGCTGCCGAAATGCTGCCCTTCCTGCTGATGGGCTGGGTGGAGTGTACCGTCGGCACCGCCTATGACTGGGTACACAGCGGACTGCTCAACAACGTCCACACCTCGCCCGACGGCGACTTCGGCCAAGTCTCGCAAATCACCCACACCGGCGCCCTGCTCATCGGCACTTACGACAACTTCACCGACGGCGACCCCTCCGGTTTTCTCCGCAATATCAACTCGCACATACCCACCGCCGCCCATAACCGCCTGCTCTTCATCGAGCGCACCGGCCACACCTACCAGCAGAAGCACCAGGAAGTGGCCGACAAGATACTGCAACTGATTCGGGACTGGCTGGAGGTCGCAAAACAATAAATCGCATACGGGCGTATCATCCGTATGCGATTTTATGCTTATTTAATAGAAAATATCCTGTTTCGACAATGATTCGCTCTCAAATCGGGACATTTGTATTCGCTGCCGCTGGCCTTCTGACATGAATTTCCACGAATGCCCACAAATGTCGACGATTTTTTCAAGAAAGTCACTTGTCGTTACTACTTCACATCGAGATAACTACGCAGTGCCTCCACGTATTCCTCGAACGCTTTCAATCCAGCGGGCGTGATGCGACAGACGGTACAGGGCTTCTTGCCCTTGAAGGTCTTCTCTACTTCGATGTAGCCCGCCGCCGAGAGTTTGTCTATCTGCACGCTAAGGTTGCCCGCCGTGGCTCCCGTCTGCTCCTTGATGTAGGGAAACTCGGCTTCCTCGGCACTGATGAGCAGCGACATGACGGCCAGTCGCAACTCGGCGTGCAGCAGTGGGTCTAACGTTGGGAACATCATCGGCTTACTTGTTTTTAAGTTTCATGCCTGGGAGCGTCAGGCCGATAAAGGAAAAGAGCGCGATGATGATGCCTGCCAATAGATGTGATATTCCTGTGGCGGTCTGGATAGGAAAGAACTTGGCTACTATTGTCTCCGTCATATAAAACGACTCCCACGCGAAGCCTCCGATGCCGCCGATAATGCCACACCATATCAGCCAGCGGCTCTTGAGTATATAGCCATTGATGGTGATGGCCATACCCATGAGCAGAAGGATGACTCGGAAGGGCTCGATCTTCAGACGTTGGAAGACCTCGTAACTTTCCGTTCGCACCATCAAGGAATCGTAGAAAAAGGTAAACACGAAAAACGCGATTGCGAAGATTCCGAATGTAGCCCAGGTCTTATCTACCATCGTGCCAACAAAACTGGCTGGGACCTTGGGCTTGTTTCGCTTGGCATAACGGTCGGCAAAGTAGATAAGGATTGGTAACGTTGCGTACAGCAGATAGAATGCCGCGTTATTCGTAAAATAGACACATATCCCGATAAGAAGTGCTATACCCATGACACAAAGGCCAGACACATAGAGCGACAGCCCTGTGTCCTTGGTCACATCCTGGCGACTGCGCTCTAACTGTTGCGTGATGATTTCCAGACTGCGCTCGGCAGTCATATTGCTTTTTTCTTCCATTGTTTACTTTCATTTTACTTGTTAAAGAATAATTTTCTGTTCTCCGGCCTTGTACGCGCTCCTGCAGAAAGCGTGTTCTCGGCCTCACGTGTCCGGTTCACGCTGCAAAGAT